>NZ_QSTJ01000006.1:85743-239555 GCF_003438665.1 Bacteroides sp. OM08-11 | reverse complement strand
GGCTGGAAGTACAGGAGATGGTCGTTGTAAGTACCGGCAACGGCTATGAAACGTTGCATCTGGACATCGGGAACGATAATTTTCTGACCACTGCGGGTATCAGTGATATATTGTAAATAACCGACCTTGGACTTGACACGCTTCAAATCGGAGGAACAGGCATGAACAAAAATCAAGTTTCGGATTACCGGAACCTGAATACGCACTTTACGACCTTTCTTGATACATACCTTATATTGCATAGGAACAAAACATCCCAAATGTTCCTTCTCGAGCAGGCGAACGGCGTCCAACTCACGGCGGTAGGTGGCACGCATGGCATACCATAGTGCGGTCTCTTTATCTGCGTCCATTATAATGACCAATACGGATTATTTCAGAAAAGGGTATTCTCTCGGGGCTTTGAAACACTTGCATAAGCTTGAATTTCAATCACTTGCGGACACCTCATGTAAAATACGGCAAGTATTGAGCCCCTCTTGCCAACTGAGTTTCTGTAACTGTACATTACCACATGGGTAAATTACTGTAAACAAACGAGTTGAAACGGAAAAACGTTTTTTAATCGTTCATTTAATGTCCACAAAGATACGGGGTATTTCCGAACTGTGCAAAATGTTTAATAAAAATATTTTTATCGCAATTAATATTTCGTTGTAAATAATTGATATATAACAATATATGTATCTAAAAATATTCTCCCCGGTTTCCATTTCTTTATCAGTTTTTTTTCTCTCTTTTTATTGAAATATCCTGACGTTTTTTAAATGAACGTTTAAAAGACACCCCTGCATTTAGCACATACCATCCTATAATACAACATCTTACAAGATTTTTACAATAAAACAATCCCCCTTTTGTTGCGTATTCCGGCCATTAGCCGTAATTTCGTTATTAATGACACTTTATCCAACGGTAAATACCGGCATAAAGACTTTAAAAATGAAACAGAAAATCAAGAAAACAGCAAGTAAAAAAAACGGCTGTAAACAAAAAGAACAAGAGTAATGGAACTGTCAAACAAAAAGTTAGCACAAGACCCGGACCCACACCGGGAGGGAATATCACAGGAGTATGCGGAGAACGGACGAGGATAGAGAGGGAATTCCTGGCCTCATTCCTTGCGGGGGACATGGGAGTGGACCCAAGTTATGGGACGGCAACGCTATGCAGGTTCCTCACCGGATTGAAAATTCTGGAGACCAGGAACGGGAAACCCTTGTCGTACAACACCATAAAGCAGGACATCACGGAAATAAGGAAGGAATTACTGCGGGAAAAAACCGGTAAGAAACCAAAGGAAAACAATAAAAAGAAATAACAAAAACAACCTATAGAACCGCCCGTAAATATCGGTGGACAACCTGTCACGAAAGGGACGTATCTTTGCAGCACTGTTGCAGGGATAAGGCCAAACCAAGAAAAGATGCCGCTTCTTCCAAAACAAGGCGGCATCTTTTTTTGTGTACTGCCAAACACCTGTTAAACAAGTATTAATTGACCGATTTATAAACAACTAAAAATTGAGAGAATGGCAATGAGTAAAAAGAAAGCCTCACTTCACGGGGCAAAGAGAAAACTCTGGAAAATACGTATCATGACGGAAAAGGGATACACGGAGAACTGTGCGGGATGGATGGTGCAGAGGGTCGAGGAACTCATCGACTACATGCAATACGGGTGCGCGTTGGTGGCGTACCACAGGCAGGACGGCACGTTCAAGCTGGTGAAGGCGACGCTGCTTCCCTACAGGGAAGCGTTCAGGAAAGAGTATGACATACTGAACGTGACGGGAACGGTGGTATACTGGGACATAGACTTGCAGGCATGGAGGAGCTTCCTGATAGAGAACTTCCTGGAGTGGAGACAGGTAGCCGGTTGAAAATGGAAAGACGAAAGTAACGAACCGGATTATAGAATGGAAAACAAAAAATAAAGAGTTGAAGTATGGCAATGAATTATGGGGGAATCATGTATTTCCCGTTGAATGTGAATTTCTTTGAGGACGGCCCCATCGAGTTGGTGGAAGCCAAATACGGGCTCGAGGGGGAAGCGGCGGTAATGAAGCTGCTGTGCAAGATGTACAAGGAAAAGGGATATTACCTCCCGTGGGGGGAAGAGCAATGCACGCTCTTCTCACATAAGACGGGGATTGAGGAAAAACACATGGGGAGTATTGTAAATATCCTGGTGGAGAAAGGGTTCTTCGACAGGGAATGCTATGAGGAACAGCATGTACTGACTTCGGCGGGGATACAGAAGATATGGATGGAGGCCACCAAGCGGAGGAAAAGGGAGACGGGTTCCCTACCCTATCTGCTGGTTGAAAAGGACAACGGAGGTAAAGGGGAGGATAATAACGCCAAGACCGAAAAGGAAGGCAACCAAACGGGAGAAGAAAACAAGCAGACCGGAGGGGGGAATAAACAGGGAAAAGGAAACGGATGCGCGCAAAATCAGAAAAATTGCATGCAGCATGAAGACAATACACCCGCAAATGAAGACAATCCGGGACAAAGTAAAGTAAAGCAAAGTAAAGTAGAGGAAAGCATAGCAGTCAGGGAAGGAGGAAGTCCTGCAGGGAGTCCTTTCCTGCCACCGCCGGGATATGCATACAACAGGCAGACCCATAACTATGACGGGCTGATGTTCACTCTGCAGCAAATGCGTATTACCAACCCGGAAGAGGTTAATGCAATACTCAGGCTGTCTGATTACGGAAGGCTGAGAGGGTATGTATGGCAGGTGATACACTCCACAAGATGGGGAGAAGTGATTGCCAAAGGGAAATACATGGTATCGGCACTCGTGAAGGAAAGGAAGAAAACGGGAAGTTAACATCATTACGGGAAGGAAGTTAACTAAATAAGTGTAAGGAAGTTAACTTAATAAATACTATCAAGTTAACTTAATAGACAGTAAGGAGTTAACTAATTACACATAGATAAGTTAACTTCATTCCGGTAATAGGATGGAGCAATTGAATATGCTTAAAAATGAAATTATCACAAGAAAGAACTATTTTTGCAGAAAAATAAGCAAAATCACATGAAAACGATCTTACTCGTCGTAGGACGAACCGTAGAGCAACACTTTATTACAGCTATCAATGACTATGTACAACGTACCAAACGATATCTTTCGTTTGAGATGGAGGTTATTCCTGAACTGAAAAATACTAAAAGCCTTTCTATGGAAGTACAGAAAGAAAAGGAAGGTGAATTGATATTGAAGGCGCTTCAGCCGGGAGATGTAGTGGTGTTGCTGGACGAGGGAGGAAAAGAAATGCGCTCCATAGAGTTTGCAGACTATATGAAGCGCAAGATGAATACCGTAAACAAACGGCTCGTTTTCGTCATTGGAGGGCCATACGGCTTCTCCCCCAAAGTATATGAAGCCGCACACGAGAAAATGTCTCTTTCACGTATGACGTTTTCACATCAGATGGTGCGGCTCATTTTCGTAGAACAGTTATACCGCGCCATGACGATACTGAATGGGGGGCCCTATCACCATGAATGAACCCAGATATCAAGAGACTATGGATTGCAATAAAGGAGGTATCGCAGGAGTATCACTCTTTATTGCCATAATACGCTCCTTGCCTTCGGGTGTCAACGCAAAATGCATCTGACGCTTGTCAATCTTACCTACTAAACGAGCGACCAGTTTCTTTTCCTCTACCGAACGAATAACTTTGGAAGTATTGGATGCCGACAAGCCCAACGCTTCCGCTATTTCACTGGAAGTCAGTTTGGGATGGTCGAGTAAAGTACAAAGTAACATTCCCTCGTTCAACGAAAGATCATAGCTATGCATAAATTGCGTTTCAAACTCAGCAATAGCCCGATAAATATCACGTATCCTACATAAAGTTTCCATATCATTCTTATATAAATAAATTTACGTTCGCTTTGTCCGCACGTTCCATATAGGTAGCTACCCCACCGATAGTAACATCATCAAGGAGCTCTTCGCGCCGGATGCCCATCATATCCATAGACATTTGACATGCTATAAATTCTACCCCTTGAGCCAATGCCTGTGAACGTAACGCTTCCAAAGAATCTATACCTTTCCTTTTCATCAGAAAACGCATCATCCGGCTACCCATGCCGAACATATTCATCTGCGACAGTTTCAACTTCAGAGAACTCGACGGAAGCATCATACCGAACATCTTTCCAAAAAAATCTTTCGCTACTTTGGGTTTCTGTACTTTTTTCAACACATTCAATCCCCAAAATGTGAAAAAGACCGTGACTTTCTGTCCCGTTGCGGCTGCACCGTTGGCAAGTACAAAAGTTGCCAATGCTTTATCCAAATCGTCACTGAACAAAATCAACGTTTTTCCCCGTCCTCCTGCAGAAGGCATACCGGATGAACAGACACAAGAGCTATCTCCTTTTTCGAGCAACACCGTGTAACGTCCTTTTTCCTCATATTTCTCTATCAGCTTATTTCCGGTGGTATCACACCAAGCAGAAGCATCACGGGCAAAACCGGCATCGGTTGCAATAATTTCCACACGTTCTCCTACAGATATAGAGTCCATTGCCTTTTTCACCTGCATAATGGGACCCGGACATTGCAGGCCACATGCATTAATCTTCAACGGTTCTTTAGTGGAGTTATTCGGAATTTTCGGCATAGAAACAGGAGAAACCTCAACTGTCTCCACCGGTGCCACTGCTGTGGAATAGGTTTTATAACCACCAATCAAATTCAGAGTGTTTTTATAGCCTCGTCCAATCAAAATCCGTTGTGCCAGATAGCCACGCAAACCGACAGCGCAAAACAATACAACCGGTTTATCTGCAGGTATTTCCGATAGGTGTTCACGCATCTCGTCCAGGGGAATATTGATCGCCCCTGGAATTGTACCGAATGAGAACTCCTCAGGAGTACGGGTATCGATCAACATCACTTCATTCTTTTTTGCTACCAGTTCGCGCCAGGAGATAACAGGCATGGCACCACTGATTATATTAGAAGCTACATATCCGGCAATGGCAATAGGATCCTTGGCAGATGAGAAAGGAGGTGCATAGGCATGTTCCGTTTCCATCAGATCATAAACTGTTCCACCATGTTTGATGAGCATGGCAATCTGGTCAATACGCTTATCAACCCCATCGTATCCTACACATTGCGCACCATAGATTTTACCGGTTTTGGGATGGAAAGTAAGTTTCAATGTCAATGGTAACGCATCGGGATAGTAACCGGCATGAGCGGCAGAATGAGTGACAGAACTTTGATATTCCATCCCCCATTGCTTGAGCCGCTTGGCGGCAAGTCCCGTTGATGCCACAGTCATATCAAAAACTTTAGCAATGGAGGTCCCAACAGCACCTTCGTATGAAACAGTATTACCGAATGCCATGTTATCGGCAACAATACGCCCCTGACGGTTAGCGGGGTTGGCCAGATAATTGAGCCATGGTTTTCCGGTCAACGGATGAGGGTATTCAATGGCATCACCTACGGCATAGATATCCTTTACAGAGGTTTCCAAATGTTCGTCTACCCAAATTCCGCCTGTTTCACCGAGTTTCAAACCGGCTTGTTGCGCTAATGCCGTCGCCGGACGTACACCGATAGAGAGTAATACCATATCGGCAGGAATTGTCTTGCCACTTTTCAGGAAAACAGTTATTCCTTTTTCTGTACGCTCGAAGTGTGTGACACCTTCTTCCAGATAAAGGGAAACGCCTTTTTGCGTCAAATGCTGATGGATATAGGTGGCCATGGAAAAATCGATAGGCGCCATGACCTGATTTCCCATTTCGACGACAGAGACGGTAACACCGGCATGGTGCAGGTTTTCAGCCATTTCCAATCCGATAAAACCTGCACCTACCACTACAGCACGTTTTACTTGCTTGTTTGTGATATAAGCCTTGATATGATCGGTATCTTCTACATTACGAAGAGTAAAAATACCCTCGGAATCAATACCTTCTAAAGGAGGTTTCACAGGATTGGCACCCGGAGAAAGCAAAAGCTTATCATAAGTCTCTTCATATTCTTGTCCGTCGGACTTACGAATAACCAAAGTTCTGTTTTCCGGATGAATAGCAATTACTTCGTTCTGTACACGTACATCAATACGAAAACGTTTGCCAAAGGATTCAGGGGTTTGTACCAACAATTTTTCCCGCTCGGTTATAACCCCACCTATATAGTAAGGTAAACCACAATTGGCATAAGAAATGTACCTCCCCTTTTCTAATAAAAGGATTTCAGCCTGCTCATCCGCTCTTCTTAATCGGGCAGCAGCCGTTGCACCACCTGCCACACCACCAATAATTACATATTTCATACTTCTTTGTTTTAAATTTGATGATACAAAGGAAACAATATTTTCCAATATACAATAATTTCCATTGGAAAATAATGTTAAACAAGTAATTTACAATGAAATCAGGGATATTACCAATTCAGTTTGGAAAGGCCGGCAGCTTCATACCATGCAGTGGAGCGATAAGCAGTAGTGGCGGCAGATGTGGGGAAAACAGGAATATAATGAGACATACCACAGGTAGCTTCTTGGGGAAGGGGGAACATAGATTGTATGATACCGGAAAAATTTTTGGGGGTAGACCTCCAATAGATAATAACATCATCAGCAACAGAAGTCCATGCATTCATATCAGCCGAAAGGTATTGCATCAACTGCTTCATATCATAGTATCCTACGTACCCCGAACTATATTTGCTACGTTTATCATAATCAAACAAGTTGCCGTCTAAAAGCGTATTCCGCTCCACTTCGGTAAGGGTTTGTTTCGTCACGGACGCTAATTCTTCCAAAGCGGCACAATTTATTACAGAAACTGAAACCCCACCAGTCCAGTTGGAATTATCACTCGGAATAGCTCCTGTATATTTAGCTTCATAAGGTTCATAATAGGCTTTTCCTATCTCTATACCGACATTCGCTTCCTTAAACATAGCAGGTACAACCTTATCATAGGAGGCACCCGGTCCCGGTATCTCTGTTGGTGAACCAATGATATAATCAGTATACTTACGCAGTTCGTAAGCAACTTCTATTGACTGACCGAAACAGGCATCAAATAATATAAAATCCAGGTGAGGTACTGTTTCGAATACAGAAGCCATATCGGTTATATTCAGATAGTGAGTGCCATCTGTGGTATCTTGCCCTATCCAACGCGTAGAGACATTCTTCTTTACAGGCAGAGGACTGGGTATCCAACCTTCGCCATGCGACCAAATTATCAACCCGTAACTGTCAGCCGGATATTCCGAGAACGCACGTTGTATAACTTCCTGCATCACCGCGGCATCTGTAGATATCTGCTCTTCATATTCCCTGATCGCTTCTTTCTGTACTATTCCTTTCTTATTCTTGTAGATATGATAAAGCGCCGGAGTAGAATATTGTTCATCTGTATATATCAGAAGATTACAACCGGATGCATTGACCTGTTTCATCCCTTCCATCATTTCATTGATATCATCAGCAGAAAACTTCGATAAATTGTTATCCGCCATGATATACGCCAAAACAGTTCGCGTACCTTTCCCCTTTCCCGGTTCAGGATCATCATTATCACACGCGGACAGAAAAAATGTCAGCCCTAACAACAAAAAGAAACAGATACGCAACTTCATGGGAACAGGAGGAATAAAGAATTATTCTTCAGGTTTCTTAAAGGTGAATGACGCCGGATCAATAGCTTGTAGAGACAAGGTAGTCTTTTTATATTTTGCCTTTACTTTCGCGGCTTCTTTCTCTAGTTTAGTTTTGCTTTCGGCAAAATAAATCATACAAGTATAATCAGGTTTATTCAAATCATATTCCAGATAGTTCTTCAGCTGATAGCTGTACATCTCACGTCTAGGTAAAAAATTATTCTTATCCAAAGAAACACTGTCCAACTGCTGGATTTCAGTATAATACACTACTGTATCATTGAAAGATGCCGCTACCCCGAAAGCATAGACCGGTTTATGACCTCCTTTCATAGTGAAAGCCGAACACAAAGTGAATACAAGCGCTACTGCAAATACTATTTTTACGTACTTCATAATAATAATGTGTTAATGTGATGATGCGATAATGTGCTAATTGCTACGCCACAATACAGAATTACCAACCGAGCATTGACATATCAGCATATTAACTCGTTGCAAAGATAGAAAAAAAACCGGCTATCTTTAAAAGACAGACCGGTTTTTAGATTTCTTCTATTTGTCGAAAACTGATATTTCTTATTTATCCCAAATAAGATTTGAGCAATTTACTACGATTACTTTGTCTTAATCTTCTGATTGCTTTTTCCTTAATCTGGCGGACACGCTCACGTGTGAGACCGAATTTGTCGCCGATTTCTTCTAATGTCATTTCTTGTTGTCCGATACCGAAAAACATCTGTATGATTTCTTTTTCCCTATCGGTTAACGTAGAAAGAGCTCTATCAATTTCCCTCGCAAGAGACTCGTTCACCAAAGAGCGATCAGCCATAGGAGAATCGTCGTTGACCAACACATCCAAAAGACTGTTGTCTTCTCCTTCAACGAAAGGTGCGTCCACCGAAATATGACGTCCGGAAACCTTCAACGTATCAGAGATTTTGTCAACAGGGATTTCCAGTTCATCGGCAAGTTCCTCGGGAGACGGGCGACGCTCGTTTTCCTGCTCAAACTTAGAGAAAGCCTTGCTGATTTTATTCAGCGAGCCTACCTGGTTCAACGGAAGACGCACGATGCGCGACTGTTCTGCCAAAGCCTGCAAAATGGACTGACGTATCCACCATACTGCATAACTGATGAACTTGAAGCCACGTGTTTCATCGAACTTTTCGGCAGCCTTAATCAGTCCTAAATTACCCTCGTTAATCAAGTCGGGCAAACTCAAACCTTGGTTCTGGTACTGTTTGGCTACAGATACAACGAAACGCAGATTGGCACGTGTCAACTTCTCCAGTGCAACACGGTCACCCTTGCGGATGCGCTGAGCGAGCTCTACCTCTTCTTCGACAGTAATGAGGTCTTCGCGGCCGATTTCCTGCAAATACTTGTCAAGAGAAGCGCTCTCTCTGTTAGTGATACTTTTTGTAATTTTTAGTTGTCTCATTCTTATAAAACAGATTTGGGTGACAAAGTTACGACAATTTATTTTGATACGAACAATCCTAGCCTAACTTTTTCACCTTATTTATATCTTAATCACCCATAACAAAAAGGATGCCGGCAAATGTTTTACCGGCATCCTCTCTTTTCGTCTTTGTTTGCGATTATTACAACCCTTTGGATTTACAATTGAATAATTTACAATTTGACGATGTACGATTTACGATTAAAGTTACCACATTATATTTTATACTAATACCTAATACTTTACACTTCATAAATCAAAACGAACTTCAATCATCAAATCGTAAATCATCAAATCGTAAAACTTTTTATTCCTGAGTCAAATCAACCGCAAAGTTACCACGTTTACCTGAAGGGAATATACCCGTGAGGAAGAGTACCTGATCGGGAGACTTCACAGCTGCCTTCATCACATTCTCCAAATCTTCTACGGTACGCATTTGCTGGCCGTTAGCTTTCAGGATAATAAACCCTTTACGGATACCGGCATCTGCCATCTTACCATTGGAAACACCGGTAACTTGCAAGCCATAACCTAAATTGAGTTGTTTTTTCAAATCATCGGATACGGGTTTGAATGCTGCACCAAGAATATCCATACCGGCATCTTTCACAACTTTCGTCGTACCTTGTTCGTTCTTCAATGTAACTTCTACAGTCTTTTCCTTCTTGTCACGCATCAGTTTAACTTTCACCTTGTCACCCGGACGATATTTAGCCAAAGCTTCCTGCAAATCGGCGAATTTATGGATAGCTTTATTGTCTATACCGATGATAACATCGTCTACCTTGATATCCGAACCGGCAGCAGAACCACCGTCAACAATTTCACGCACCCAAAGACCATCTACTACACCAAATCTCTTACGGGCATCGCTCTTTATCTCGCTCCATTTCTTACCATCTTTATCGGCAACCTGAGTATCACCCGGTTCTTCGGTAAGGGTAGTGACACTTACACCTAACTTAACACGTTGCACAGTACCGAATTGCTTGATATCGGCAACTACTTTTTTCATGATACTGGTAGGGATAGCAAATCCATAACCGGTATTAGAACCCGTCGGAGAAAACAAAGCTGCATTGATACCAATCAGCTCACCGGCTGCATTTACCAATGCACCGCCACTATTACCCTGATTGATGGCAGCATCTGTCTGAATATAAGATTCGATACTCTTGTCTCCCATACCCAAGGCACGTGCCTTTGCACTGACGATACCGGCAGTTACAGTAGAGGTCAAATTAAAAGGGTTACCTACTGCAAGTACCCACTCTCCTACTTTCAGAGCATCCGAATCACCCACCGGAATTGTCGGGAAATCATCACCTTCAATCTTAATCAAAGCCAAATCCGTTTCTTCATCCGTACCTATGATACGCCCTTTGAACTGACGGTTATCGTTCAAGGTTACACTGATTTCATCTGCACCGGCAATCACGTGATTGTTCGTTACGATATATCCGTCTTTAGAGATAATGACACCTGAACCGAAACCGGTACGTTCCGGAGTCTGTATCTGACGCTTCTGTGTACCGCCACGCCCGCCGAAGAAATCACCGAAGATATCTGCAAAAGGGTCTCTTACCTCTACTTCCTGTACTTTGGAAGCCTGAGTGGAGCGTATATGTACAACAGCATGAACTGAATTTTCTGCCGCTTGTGTCAAATCCACCGGTTGGGCATCGCTCGCACTATAAGAAGCCAAACGCACACTGGGGTTTTGCTCAAACATTTCGCTGAAAGCAGCGGGGCTTTCCTTTTGCAGCATCTTATAGGTGGTGACACCTGCTACCCCCGAACTGAGGATTACGATTGCTGCAACTCCAAGGATGTTTTTTGTTGTCTGTTTCATACTACTTCTATTCTTTTTAAACTGTTAATATTCGAGTTTCATTTAACATTTCGACGTTAAAATAACGACAAAAATCATTCAGTTATTCAGCTTGTCACTTTTTTTTGTTCTCTTTTAACAGTGGATATTTAGAGCTTAACAGCGATTAACGGCAGGGACTGACAAATTAGCATTTATGTACGATTACTGACATGTTAAAAGACTGACATTGAAGACATAAAAAAACTACTGTAATTTCACAACCCCAATACCCGGCAAATCGGGTAACGTTATTTTTCCTCTTACCACCTCCATACCTTTGAAACGATCATTGGCAATCAGCAGACTACCATCCAAATCAGCAAAGTCTACAGCCGGAGAGAATTGTGAAGCCGCAGAAATGGCACAGGATGTTTCCGTCATACACCCCACCATCACTTTCATATCCAATGCACGTGCCAGAGTCACCATCTTCCAAGCTTCACGCATACCCGTACATTTCATCAGTTTGATATTGATGCCTGTAAAAGCACCTCTCAGAGCGACAATATCTTTCAACCGTTGGATAGACTCATCGGCAAACACCGGCAACGGGCTTTGCTGTGTCACCCAAGCAATATCATCCAGCTGTTCTTTCGGCATCGGCTGTTCTATCATGACAATACCTTTTTCTTTCAACCAATAAATCATGTCGAGAGCATGACGCTTATCTTTCCAGCCTTGGTTGGCATCAATGGCAATGGGTAGATCGGTGACCGAACGAATGGTTTCGATCATTTCCTTATCATTCTCCTGCCCCAACTTCACTTTGAGAATATTGAATTGTCCGGCGCATTCTTTTGTTTTTTCACGTACCACATCAGTGGTATCTATACCGATAGTAAAGGTAGTGGAAGGAGCTTTATCTTTATCCAACCCCCAGATTTTGTACCACGGCGCTTGCAATAGCTTACCCACAAGATCGTGCAGAGCAATATCTACCGCCGTTTTTGCGGCGGTATCACCCGGTGAAAGACTATCTATATAAGTAAGGATATCTTCCAGTTGAAAAGGATCTGAAAATTGTCCGATAAGATTCTGTACTCTTTTCAGGAAGGCCATCACGCTATCCATCGTACCCAATTCGCGTTGCAGATAGGGAGGCATGGAAGCTTCACCATACCCAATAATACCGTCATATTCTATTTCTACCTGCACATCGGGAGTAGTAGTTCGTGAGTAAGTGGCAACGGTAAATACATGGCGTAACTTCAATTCATAAGGGAAGAAACGTAATTTCATCTTGGGTATCACACCGGATTTACGGTTGATATTGAACCAAGCGGAACCTTTATTCTCTCCGGCAAAGATATTATGAACAACCATGCCGGAACCAAGTGCGGCAAAGACAGTGGTCTTCAGGAAATCTCTTCTGTTTTGCATAACATACATGTTCTTGATTGAATTATAAATAATAAATTAGGGACATAGCGTCCTCATTTATAATATTCATTAGTATCCGTTGTATTAAGCTCCACTTCCTTATTTATAAACGGCAATACGCGTGTTGCAAACAAAAGGCGATTGAGGTTGTATCCATCAAACAACTCATCAGCCGGGTCAAAACTACTAATATGCACATCACCTTGAGAATGAATGAAGCGTTTATTACCGATATACATTCCGACATGTATGATGCGTTCTTTGCGTTCAGGGGTTGCCTCACTTCCAAAGAAAACTAAATCTCCCGGTTGGAGGTTACTAAAATCGGAGGTTATATCGATATGTTCACCCACATATGCCTGCTGGGAAGCGTCACGGGGAATAATAATATCATGCATGAAAAGAATGGTACGTATGAAACCACTACAATCTACACCTTTGGAAGAAGTGCCCGCCCAAAGATAAGGTATCCCCATCAGGGTATGAGATGTACGAATGATGCTACCGGCATCCTGCTTCAAGCTAGCACGCCATTTGTTTTCGGGCATGGAAACAGATTTGGGGATATATCCTTCACGACCATCAGGATAAGCCACTTTATAGAAAGCACCTTTTGTTCCTTTCCATCTCAGTCGATTACCGGCTACCACATCAGAAACGGTTTGGGAGTCCCGATTGGGTTGGGAATATACAAAACCGTAATGCGAAGTTACTACGATTTTTTCCGCACTGTTCCAGACAGCCAGTTCCGCTTTGGTTACAGGATGAACTCCAACGCGATGAATCCACGCGATGTAATTGTCCGGTGTTTGAATACGATACCAACCATCACGTTGCAAGATACGTACCGGCATACCCATCAATCCCTGAGTCACCATTTCTGAAGAGAAGTCAGGCTTAATATGAAGATTGGAGACTGATATATTGAGAATGCCATAGGTTTTGCTTTCTAATTCTTTTTCATCAGGAAGTAGTTGTAAACAATCCATCACTTTGTAATTTGCTTTCGCCAATCCATCAAGTAAAGCCGCTTTCGCCTCAGGAGAGGTTGTAACACCGCGCAACATCACATTCTTTCCCGAGAAAGAATAGTCTACATCAAACAAAGCTACACGTTTGTCCGGTGCGAATTTATGTTTTAAACTGTCAGAAAGTTGAGCTACTTCCACAGGAATTGTACGATCACCAACTTCTGATGCGACAGCAAAAAGGGAAATAAACAGTGATACGGTGAAAAAAAAGGATAGTTTTTTCATTAATTCAATTGATTTGGAGTTATTAGTATTAGCAAAGCTACAAATATACTCCGGAAGATATACATATTTTCAAGTATTTTAAACAATTAATAAAATCAAGACAACGATAACTCAGCAGGTAAGGAATTAACTCACGAATTATCCGAAAGTTTTTCGTCCTCTAATCTAAAATTGCTATCTTTGCATCCCATAAAGCAGTTGGTCGGTCTGTCGCTTGCGTCTCGTACGTATGAGGAAAGTCCGGGCAACATAGAGCATCCTACTTCCTAACAGAAAGCTGTCCGTGAGGGCAGAGTAACATAGAAGAAAATAACCGCCAGAGCTTTCGAGCCATGGTAAGGGTGAGAAGGTAGGGTAAGAGCCTACCAGTCTTGTGGTGACACAAGGGCTGTATGTCTTAGGAGTTGTAAGGTCATGTAAACCGGCGTAATGAGAGTTGCTCGCTCCATGTCGGAGGGTAGACCGCTAAAGCCTGTATGGTGACATGCGGCTCAGATAAATGACAGACACTTCTTCAATGAAGAATGTAATAATTAAGAATGAATAATTCCAAAGAAAGACATCTTTATGAACAGAAGAACAGAACCCGGCTTACAGACCGACTGCTTTTTCTTTTAAAGTAATTTGAATTTGCTTCACTATGAACCAGCGTATTGCAGCCCTTTGGAAGTTCCTGACTTACGACATTTGGCGTATCACGGAAGATGAAGTCAACAAAACGACCTTCTCCTTATATAATATTATCAAGACTGTTTATCTCTGTATCAACCGTTTCACGAAAGACCGGATTGTAAACAAAGCCTCTGCTTTGACCTACAGTACACTACTTGCCATTGTCCCTATTTTAGCCATCCTATTTGCCATTGCGCGTGGTTTCGGTTTTGATAATTTGATGGAAAATCAAATCATTATCGGCTTTGGCGGTCCGTCGGAAACAACGGAGATAATTTTCCAGTTCGTCAACTCTTATTTGTCGCAAACAAAAAGCGGAGTATTCATCGGAGTTGGTTTAATCATGTTGTTTTGGACAGTACTCAATCTGATTAACAACATGGAAATCACCTTTAACCGTATCTGGCAAGTAAAGAAAGCACGTAGCATGTATCGCAAAATTACCGACTATTCGTCCATGCTTCTGTTGATACCTATTCTATTGGTAGTATCCGGAGGTCTTTCCATATTCATGAGTACGATGTTGAAGAATGTAGAAGACTTCACCCTACTCGCCCCTATCGGAAAGTTCTTAATCCGCCTCATTCCTTTTGTGTTGACCTGGTTAATGTTTACTGCCCTGTACGTCTTTATGCCTAATACAAAAGTAAAACTGAAACATGCACTTATATCGGGTATCCTCGCCGGTACGGCACATCAGGCTTTCCAGTTCCTTTATATCAGTAGCCAGTTGTGGGTATCGCGTTATAACGCCATTTACGGTAGTTTCGCAGCTCTCCCCATGTTTCTGCTGTGGATGCAAATTTCCTGGACAATCTGTCTTTTCGGTGCAGAACTGACGTATGCCGGACAGAACATCAAGAACTTCAGTTTCGACAAAGATACACGTAATATCAGCCGTCGTTATCGCGATTTTATCTCCGTACTCATCATGTCACTCATAGCTAAACGCTTTGGAAAAGATAAACCACCCTATACCGCCGAAGAAATATCCGAAGAATGCCAGATACCTATACGCCTGACTAATCAAACTCTCTATGAGTTGCAGGAAATCAACCTGATACACGAAGTGGTAACTGATGAAAAGAGCGAAGATATTGCTTATCAACCATCTATGGATATCAATAAACTGAATGTGGCACTCCTTATAGACAGGCTGGATACACACGGTTCGGAAGACTTCAAGATCGATATAGATGAAGAATTCCACGGTCAATGGAATATTTTAATGAAAGCGCGGGAAGAATATTACAAAAGCGCCAGTCAGGTATTACTGAAGGACTTATAAAACCCTAATAGTGGTTATATGAAATAACTTTGTCTTTCGGTTTCCGTGACTTTTTCCGCTTTTCCTTCAACGGATATCCGATAGCTATATCGAGTAACAAACGTTTATGGACTGGAATGCCGGTGAGTTTCTTTATCTCTTTCTCATCGAACCAACCCATGATACAAGATCCTAACCCTTCATCTTCCGCCGCCAATGTAATATGCGCAGCAGCAATACCTATATCTATTAATGGAAAATATTTATCCTTGATTTTAGCACCCAGAAAAGCTGTGACGTTCATCGATTCTTCTACTACTAAAATATGGATAGGAGCCTCTTTGGCAAACTTATTCATTCCCAAACCAGCACTAGCCTTACCCACTTTGACAGAAAGTTCCGGATCTGTAATTACCACAAACCGCCAAGGTTGGGCATTACAAGCAGAAGGTGACAAACGGGCAGCCTCCAATATGCGTTCCAATTTCTCCATTTCTACAGAGCGAGACATATCGTAAGCACGATCGCTCTGCCGGGAGACGGCTAATTGCAAAAAATCGGTCATGAGACAAGTTTTTTTATTTATATTGAATCATCCGGCTGATATATTTACCAATAATATCGAACTCCAGATTTACCACACTACCTATCTTAAAAGTATGGAAATTAGTATGTTCAAAGGTATAGGGAATAATAGCGACCTGGAAAGTATCGTCCGTAGGATTACATACCGTCAGACTGACACCGTTTACCGTTACAGAGCCTTTGTCTACAGTTATATAACCTCGCGTTGCCATTTCCTTATCAAAAGCGTAACGGAAAGTAAAGTAATAACTACCTTCTGCATCCTTTATATCAATACATGTTGCAGTCTGGTCTACGTGTCCTTGTACGATATGCCCATCCAAACGACCGTTCATCATCATACTACGTTCAACATTCACTTTATCCCCTACTTTCAATAAGCCGAGATTGGAACGGTCTAAAGTCTCTTTCATGGCCGTCACTGTATAAGTGTCATCCGTCATGCTGACAACAGTCAGACATACACCATTATGAGAAACACTCTGGTCGATTTTTAATTCATTTACGAATGAGCACTTGAAAGTGAAGTGCACATTTTCCTGGTCTTTAACCATCGCCACCAACGTAGCACATTCTTCTACTATTCCGGAAAACATAACTTTATCTATGATTGAACTGTATTACAATTGAGAAAATCTTTTGGCAAAGATACGAAAAAGGGAATTACATATAAAGAAAAAAAGGAAGCTTTTATTCCTATACTTAAAATCAATATTTTAACAAAAATGGTGCTAATAACGGTGTCCGTTTATATGGCAAAGATAGAGTTTTTTTCTTTTATATTAAAAAATCTTCGTACCTTTGTGCCAACATTTTAAGATAACGAAGAGCGTTTAGTATAATCCTTGGTATCGAAATCGCCAATTTCAAACTATCACAAGGATACACTAAATGCTCACGCACCTATATGGGGCGTGGGCTATTGTTGTGTATTGTGATAGGAGCGTTTGGCGATGCTTGATACCGATATATTAACAGTGCCTGCGCTCTTTCTTTTTATATTAATCGTTCGGTTGGGTCTGTCGAACACACAAAATCTTATTTTATATGAAAAAGAAATTTATTGATGTGGTTCAAATGTCATTTATGGCTATTGCAGCCTTTATTGCACTGACATTTACGGCTTGTAGTAGCGATGATGACGCAGAGGGAGATAATAATGGCAGTATGGTGTCTGTAAAACATGCCGCTACGGGTACAATCAACAACTATCATGTTATCAGAGCCGATTACATGGACTATTCAGCGAGTTCAATTGCTCCGAGTAACGAAATTACTTTTAGAACCGTATTTTCAGAGGATAAAGATGATTTAACGGGATATTATTTTCAATTTCACATTGAACAATACAAAGACACAGAAAGTAATCAAATCAAAGAATTTACAAACATAAGCGACTTAAAAGCAGGTACTCACTTAGTTGTTTCCACAAAGCGTCTATTTTACTTTTTAGAAGGAAGCATGAGTGATGAAGAAACCTATGGCGCGTCAAAGCCCAACGGAGACATAATCGTAAAGAGTATTAATGGTAAAAACTTAACACTTGAACTTAAAAACTTTAGTTTTACCAACTATGGGGCAAAAGCCGAAACAATAATCAACGGAACAATACAATACATTCCCGATTAAAGTATAACACAAAAAGTCTCCAAATGGAGACTTTTTTTATAACCCAAACTCTTTTTTAAGACGCTGAACTGTTGAGGCTGACACATCAGTCAATTTCGCCACCTTTCGCACTGATAAGCTTTGTCGAAGCAATTTAATCACCTCTTTATACTCTTCTTTCTTTTTGTCTACACTTTTCGTACTGCCTATCTTCCGTCCAAGCTGCCCACCTTTGGCAATATACTGCTGCCGTCCCGAATTAAGACGGAATTTAATGTTCTCTCGCTCCAATTGTGCACAGGTTGACAAGGTTGCAAGCATAATGGGCGCAAACATGGACGGTTGTTTATCATCATCAAGCAGTGTAAACTTTTCTTTCTGCATGAAAAGATTTATCTTATCATCCACAAGCCCTTTAACGGTTTCCAACACCTCAAAGGCATTACGTCCCAATCTGCTTAACTCCGACACCAACAGCATATCAATATGCTCCGTCTGACAATACTCCAAAGCCTCAACGAGAACAGGGCGTTCCGCATTTTTCTTTGCCCCACTTACCTTTTCTTTAAATATTTTTACAACTTCCATTTTAGCATATTCGGCATAGGCTTTCAAGTCTGCCACTTGTCTATCGGTGGTTTGTCTATCAGTAGTTGAACTAACACGTGCATATATTATAGCTCTCATATATTGACTTTTTAATTATACCACAAAAATAGTTCTTTTCTTTATTGTATGCAAATTAATCAAAGAATATTTTGAATACAATTTAAATGTATTCTTTTATATCATCATAGATTTATTTGAATACAATTATTATTTGAATACATAATAATATAATGCTACGCATTTTGTACCATATAAAACTTTAATCTATAATTAATTAAATCAAGAAAGGCTACTTTTGCAGGGGGCTTTGCTAATACCCCCATCAAAAGCGACCTTAGTATCAAAGTTGAAAAATTGATACTCCCTTTCCATTATAGCGAAAACGCAATAATCTATTGGAAAAATAATATAGCATATCAAAGAGCAAATCTTGACTTTGCGATTGTGATGCCAACGTAGCCATTAGTAATTCATCGGGGACAGCTTCACCTTTCCATTGATAAAACTCTTTCAAATGCTCATTCTTTATCGTCAACTCTACCCGATAGTCTTTATCTTTAAGCCCGTTCCATTGCGGTATATACTTTTTGTTTGATTTTTCCAACTCTCTCTTCTTATCATATATTTTTAATGATAGTCCGTCTTGTTTCTTGGGATTTATACAAATAGTTAAAGTCCTTAAACGACATTGGTCTCCCGTTTGTATGTGCAAAATTTCATCTAACACTTCTTTCTTGTCTAAACGCGCCTTTCCGTTTAATATCACCTCATAATCATCATTAAACTGCGCATGTTTGATTTTCTTCGCAAAATTAATATTTGTATCTAATGCCACGTGCAAATCCGTAATGTTGTTGAGGCTTAATCCTAATTCATCCGCAATATAGTCCACACAAGCCAACCAATTACATTTACCACTGTCATATATGCCAAATACCTCATAGAAGGCCCAATTCTCTATGTATAACCACACATAGTTAACTTTATCATCCCCCATGCTACGCAGTTTTGTTTTTAATGTAGCGAATTTCCTTTCAACGAAGCCGTGTCCGGCTTCGCCGAAAGGAAACTTAATCATTACATGAAAACTATTGGCAAACAAAGCCTCATCACTTGGCACACGTACAAGCGTAAAACTATTATCACTGTCTTCCAATTTATCATATTCATTCAATTTCCTTATAACTTCATCCGTTGCCCGATAGCAAAGGGTCAACTTATCAATGCTTATTATACTCTTTTTCTTTCTCATGCCTTTCTGATTTTACTCTGTTATTTTTATGATATTCTTTTAGGGAAGCACTAAGATGTTCTTTATGCTCCTTAGTCTTCTTCAAGCATTGAAGACTTTGGGAAATGTTTTTGCAATGGGTTGCCGATTTCTTTCGTCCTCGCAGGCGCATACTAATTTTCTTTTTGGTTTCTTCTTTCATATACTACTCATTATATTATATATAAATAAGTAGTTAGATAAGTAGGAAAGTCAATATTTAGCCCCACTATTTTTTTTCTGGAAAAAATCTTATACACATGGCAAACGGCTGTAAGGTAGATAAGTTAAAACATACGCCAATTTTAAGAGCGAGGATACATAGTACCATACTTGCGTATTCTTATTTCATTTTTAACCTCTCCTAACTCTAATAAACCAAGCTACAAATATGCCAAAAGGGGATTTTGATAAATTCTGTAACCGCACAATTTTAAATAAGACACACCTATCTAACAGTGTTATTTCAGTCCTCTATCGGATAAATCCACATCCAAATCATCATCAACTTCATTATCATCAAACCCACTAAGAGACCCATATTCAATCAATTCTTGGAAACGGGCTGTTATATACTCATCATGTTGCTGTACCACTGCGTTCACATCAGACAGTTGCCGACACCGCTCTGATTGCTCTTGTATCGCCTGCTCCTTTTCGTAAATATCCACCGCCTGCCTCTTTACCTCATCAATTAGCGTTTGACTATTAGAACACCCTAACCCCACATTGACAGTACCGCTACATTTACCCGTTTCTTCTACCTTATTAATACGCTTAGTCAGTTGTCGTTTCTTGTCCTCTTTCGTCAAATGGGCATATACGCGGTCTATCATATCATCACTATCATGCCCCGATACAATTTTCACCTCATCTTTAGTCCAACCCTCACGCAGTCGTTGGGTAATGAAAGTATGGCGAGCAATATGGCTGCGCATCAAATCACAAATAGGCTCGGTATGGTCATACGTTTTATCACCTATCTGCGATTGATATGTGTGCAATCTTGCCAATCCTGCAACTTTGGCAATTTTCTTAATGTTACGGTCTATGATATTAATAATGGTATCTTCGTTCTCCTTATCCATCAACTTCATACCGCCCTTATATTTCTCTTGTATCTCGCGTATTCTCGCAGTAATGGGAATAGATACCCCTTTGGATGTCTTGGTTGAAATCATATCAAAGAAATCATCAGTTTCCTTATACTCCCCTTTCAGCCATAGTAACATCGTGCTGATACGCTGCCCCATTTCACACTGCAATACAAATAAATCTTTAATCTCCGTATCAATATCCGATAAGTTTTGACAAGCATACAACTGTTCAACTTCACTATACGCCAGTGCAAAACTCCGACTTAAATCATCATCTTTCAGTTTCTTAGTTTGAAGTTCATAATTTTCAACTCCCACATTAATATTACTTGGAAAGTCTTCAAATTTCTTTGCTGTACGTATTACACTCATTATATGCCCCATTTTGGTTTTGACGGTCTTATACTCTGCCCCTATCTTTGACCTCGTTGTAGGGGTAATATTCAGATGCCGTTCATAGAGTGCTAATGTTTTTTTACTTACGTTTTCAAGTGTATCACCGCCATTACTTTCCAACCACTTACAGAAGTCCCGAACAATAGCTATCTTTTGCCTCGTACCTTGTTTCTCGTAATTCCAATGGTCTGATATTACTTTGGTAAACACCGCAGTTGCCTTTAGTGGGTTCGTATTTTTCTTTGCCGCCATAGTCTTCTTAATAGTTGGGTTAACGCAATCTACAAATAGAGATTTGACCTTAGCCTCATCGGTCAACAACTCTACATGCTCACAAAGATACTGTTTTAACCTTTCAATCTGAACAGTCACTTCCATTATTTTGGTGTTGACTATGGCATTGTTTCGGCTATCAAGACCACTCAAACCGCCACCCATACGGGCAATCTGTCTGTTCTTATCCCAATGGGAAGCATAGACCTTAACCCCCGTACTGACTTTTATCTGCTGCCCCCACAGCGTTGCCACCGCATAAATAAGAGTTGCCCTACGGCTATTAGGTTTCCGCAGATTGAAATGTACCTGCCAATCAAGAAAAATCTGTTCATCCATACCGTTCTAAATCAGGTGCTAAAAGTGGTTCTAAATATGGTTCTAAAACGGTATTCCACTAATATGCTCTCATTTCGATAAAACGTTAACACACTGATTTACAAATATGAAATAAAAGATAAAAACCGCCCACATACGGGCACAAAAAAAGGAAGCTTTTCACAAAGCCTCCTTTTTCAGTTTTCAATAGGTATTAGTTTTTTTTTAAGGTAAAAAGATTGTTTTCAGGATAACGTTGCAAATATAGGCGCTTTTCGTGATACTAACCAAATTAAAAAACATGTCATATAACATCTTTTTGAAATTTCTTTTGATTTTATTATCATTTCAAAGCACTTTTCTACATCCGCAATCGTTTTCAGTGGACAAATATAGAGTTATTTTCCATGAAACACTAAAATTATCCTAAAAATCCACTTATTTTTCCTCATTCAAATAGCGTTCTTCTGTACGTCCACTATGTTTTAACACTTTTGCGTCAATAAAGAAGACTATTTCCTCTGCTATATTGGTGATATGGTCACCGGAACGCTCCAATTTACGGAATACACTCACTAAATTCAGGCAAGAGAGGGCACTTTCGGGATGCCTGTTAATATAATCAGCAAGGATAACAGTAGCATCAGCATTAATCTCATCCAACAGATTGTCTTTGGCAAATACTGATGTCGCTAATTCTTGACTCTCGTCCTGAAGTGACTTTTTAGCCAATTCGAGCATTGAAAGTACTTCGGCTATCATTTCTCCCAAACGGAGCTTCTGAACCAATTCACCATCCAACACAGGTTCTTTGCAGTTGAGAGCAAACCTGGCAATACCTTCCGCAAAGTCGCCTAAACGCTCCAAATTCGTATTAATCTTCAACATGGCGAGTACAAAACGCAGGTCGATGGCAACAGGATTATAGAGTGCTATGATGTCTTCCACATCACTATCTATCTTCAACTCGAAAGCGTTGACGCGACGTTCGCGTACCAATACTTGTTGCGCCAGTTCCCGGTCAAGAGTAAGTACGGCTTCTCCGGCACGATCAAGCTGATTATAAACCAAAGTCCACATTTCGTCTATTTCTTTTTTCAACAAGACGAGTTCCGATTCGATAAACTTTACCATAATTTTATATTTTAAGTTTGAATAATCACTATATCTTTTTCGGTGAATTTATCCAAAGCGTCCCGTGATATAATTCTGTGTTTCTACCTTTTCGGGATTTGTAAATATCTTCTTCGTATCACCAAATTCTACCATTTCTCCCATATAGAAAAAAGCAGTGCTGTCACTGACACGAGCCGCTTGTTGCATATTATGAGTGACAATGACAATGGTATATTTCTTTTTAAGCTCATGAATAAGTTCCTCCACTTTCGCTGTAGAGATAGGATCGAGTGCTGAAGCCGGTTCATCCATCAACAAGACAGAAGGAGCCACTGCCATGGCACGGGCTATACAAAGACGCTGCTGTTGTCCGCCGGACAAGGCGTATGCAGAAACTTTCAATTTATCTTTTACCTCATCCCACAGGGCGGCACCTCTCAAAGTTTCTTCTACCCGCTGACGGATAAAGGCTTTGTCAGTAATACCATTTACACGAAGCCCGTATGCCACATTTTCAAAAATACTTTTAGGAAAAGGATTTGGGCGTTGAAACACCATACCTACTTTTCTGCGTAGCTCGTCAACTTGTATCCCCTTCCCATAAATATTTCGTCCGTCAATACGGATCTCACCGGTCAAACGGGTATCAGGAATCAAGTCATTCATCCGATTGAGCAAACGAAGAAAGGTAGACTTACCACATCCTGAAGGACCGATAAAGGCAACCACGGATTTCTCTTCAATATCCATACTGATGCCCTTCAATGCATGAAAATCGCCATACCAGAAGTTTACATCACGTGTTTCTATTTTATTTATCATATCAGTTTGTTTTTATTTTCTTCTCAAAGTATTTTCGCAAAATATTGGCCAGAAGATTTACCAAAAGGATAATAACTATCAATACCAGAGCTGTGCCATATGCTATTGGAAGTTGGGCTTCCATATCCGTACCACTTGTAGAAATGACATACAAATGATAGGGTAATGCCATACACTGGTCAAAAACACTAGTGGGAAGTTGTGGTAAAAAATAGGCAGCACAAGTGAAAAGGATTGGTGCCGTTTCACCAGACACACGTCCTAAGGCCAAAATCAATCCAGTGATAATATTAGGCATACCCATAGGAAGAATGACGTGCCAGATAGTTTGTAATTTGGTAGCTCCCAAAGCACGGCTACCTTCACGCAAACTATCGGGAATAGCTTTCAAAGCTTCTTCTGTAGTACGGATAACCAATGGCAAACTTAACAAACCTAAAGTCAGCGAACCGGCCAAAATGCTATCCCCAAAATCCATATAATTGACGAACAGCGCCATACCGAACAAACCAAAAACAATAGAAGGAATACCACTCAGATTATTCGTCATCATGCGGATAAACCGTACTATCCATCCTTTGGGAGCATATTCGTTCATATAAATGCCACTCATCACTCCTACCGGAAAAGCAAATAGCGCACTCCCTATCATCAGGCAGAAAGTACCTACAATGGCTGGTAGAATACCTCCTCCAGTCATCCCATCTGCAGGGGCGGTAGTAAGGAAGTCCCAACTGACAACTCTGATACCCTTATACACTATGAAACCAAGAATAGCAAAGAGTATCAGCACTACACTCAGACTCAGCAAACGAAACAAGCCGAATGCTATGTTTTGTGAAAGATGTTTTCTATTTATCATACGCTTACTTTCTCTTGCCCGAAGATACAGCTTCTACCGTGAAGTTTATCAACAGACTGATAAAAAACAATACAACTCCCAAAAGGAACAATGCCTCGTAGTGCGCGCCACCGGCAGGGGCCTCACCCAGTTCGGCGGCAATCGTTGCAGGAATAGTTCGTAAAGGTTCCAAAATAGTATGAGGAATGACTGCTGCATTTCCCGTCACCATGAGTACTGCCATGGTTTCACCAACAGCACGCCCGATTCCAAGTACAACTCCTGATGTAATACCAGATATGGAATAAGGTATCACCACCTTATATATAGTCTGCCACTGTGAGGCTCCGAGAGCCAAACTGGCTTCACGCATGGCGCGGGGACAATTACGCATGGCATCTTCCGTCACCGTGATGATAGTTGGCAATGCCATTATCGCCAGTACGATACTCCCCGCCAATCCGCTCTCGCCTACCGGCAAGTTGAACACTTTCTGCAAAATAGGAACTATAACAATCAGCCCGAAGAAGCCATAAACAACGGAAGGTATACCGCTCAATAGTTCAATGATGGGTTTCATCATATTACGTATCTTCGAATTTGCCACTTCGGACATATAGATAGATACTGACAAACCAAAAGGCAATGCAAACAGAATAGCAAAGAAACTTACCCACAATGTACCCGTAATTAACGGCAGAAAGCCAAACAAAGGTGCAGGGGTTGCTGTAGGAAACCACTCGGCACCGGCAAAAACATCTTTCACCGAAATGGTATTATCTTTTAACAAATGAACAGAGTCGGGATGAATTATAAATTGCCCGGGAACAAAGGCTATGATTTCCGGAGTCTTTTCTACGAGTTCCGTGATGCAGGAGCCTGCATTCTCGTAGGATGCCCCCAACTGTTCTTCTGTATAATATTGTGTAATGTTTTCCAAACGAAAAAGCCGGATAGGGAGATCCTCCCCACCGACTTCCTTCCAGTTTGTTATCTCTTCGTCGAAAATATTTTTTATCTGGACAGGAGTTAGTTCAGAAACCTTATTCCCCTTATTTAAAGCCAACACATAACCTTCTTCAATAATACGGCTACTAAACAAACCCAACGCCTCTGAAAAAAGGAATAAGACGATAAGTACGATGGTAAGACTTGTTACAAAACCGCTACAAGCCAGAATACCTTCTATTATCTTCTCAAAAAGCTTTTTCATAATTACTTAATTGATTTTCTGATGCAAAGAAAACCGCTTGATGTTAAGGCGATGTGACTACCGTTTGAAAGAAACATTTCAAAAATGTTACATTTTCATTACAAGATCACATTGTTATGTTTTGTAAAACAAATGTAACATCAATTTGTTTTCTTTGCAAAACAAATACTGTTCAGGTTGTTAAGTATGAATAGAAACCAATCATTGAATTGAGATTTTATAAAAAAGCAAAAGAAATAGAATTATCAAATAGAAACGTTGAACATAATGAAAACTAAAATTATCATCCTCACTTTCATATTAGGAATAGTTTCTGCCGATATACAAGCGCAACGTATCAAAGGTAGCGACACAGTACTTCCCATCGCCCAACAGACAGCCGAACGGTTTATGATATTAAATCCTGATGCACGTGTCACTGTCACAGGTGGAGGAACAGGAGTAGGACTCTCTGCCCTACTGGACGGAACGACTGATATCGCCATGGCTTCACGGGGGATTAAGTTCAGTGAAAAGATGAAAGCCAAAACTGCCGGCGAAGAATTGGAGGAAGTACCCATAGCCTACGATGCCCTTGCAGTAGTGGTTCATCCTTCCAATCCGGTGAATCAGCTCACACGACAACAATTGGAAGATATATTCCGAGGGAAAATCACGAATTGGAAACAAGTAGGTGGTGATGACCGGAAAATTGTAGTTTATTCGCGAGAGACTTCTTCCGGTACTTACGAATTTTTTAAAGAAAGTGTACTGAAAAACAAGAACTATATGAGTAGCAGCCTTTCCATGCCGGCAACGGGTGCCATCATACAGTCAGTCAGCCAAACGATAGGCGCCATCGGATATGTGGGACTTGCATATATTTCTCCCCGCATCAAGACACTTGCCATTTCATACGACGGCAAACTTTATGCCACCCCTACCCTTGAAAATGCGATCAATAAATCATACCCTATCGTACGACCGCTGTACTATTATTATAACAAAAAAAATATCGAAAATATTACTCCGCTTTTACAGTTTGTACTATCTCCCGCAGGACAAGCAATCATCAAAAAGAGCGGATATATCCCCGTG
The DNA here is from genome assembly GCF_003438665.1 of Bacteroides sp. OM08-11. Taxonomy (NCBI): domain Bacteria; kingdom Pseudomonadati; phylum Bacteroidota; class Bacteroidia; order Bacteroidales; family Bacteroidaceae; genus Bacteroides; species Bacteroides sp. OM08-11. The sequence continues at coordinate 212,749 of NZ_QSTJ01000006.1, read as the reverse complement.
AATTGAAAAATGAAGGATTTCATTTTGTCCTGCCCTCTATTTGCACTATCTTTGCCCCCACGTACGAATAATTGATAGCACTATGGCAGAAATTAAGAACGAAGAAACAGGTGAAAAGAAGAGCCTGAACTTCATTGAACAAATAGTAGAAAACGACTTGAAAGAAGGTAAAAACGGAGGTAAAGTACAGACACGTTTCCCGCCGGAACCTAATGGTTACCTTCACATAGGACACGCCAAGGCCATCTGCCTTGATTTTGGCATTGCAGCTGCACATGGTGGCATCTGTAATCTACGTTTCGATGATACTAACCCCACCAAGGAAGATGTGGAATATGTAGAAGCCATCAAAGAAGATATCCAATGGTTAGGCTATCAATGGGGTAACGAGTATTACGCTTCTGACTATTTTCAACAATTATGGGACTTTGCCATCCGTCTTATCAAAGAGGGTAAAGCCTATATAGACGAGCAGACATCCGAACAAATTGCCGCTCAAAAAGGTACTCCTACTCAACCGGGTGTGGAAAGCCCTTACCGCAACCGCCCTATCGAGGAAAACCTTGAACTGTTCCAAAAGATGAACAGCGGAGAAATTGAAGAAGGTGCCATGGTATTACGGGCCAAGATTGATATGGCAAGTCCTAATATGCACTTCCGTGACCCGATTATCTATCGTGTGGTAAATCATCCGCATCATCGTACGGGTACCACTTGGAAAGCATATCCGATGTATGATTTTGCCCACGGACAGAGTGACTTCTTTGAAGGTGTGACACACTCATTGTGCACGCTGGAGTTTGTCCCCCACCGTCCGCTATACGATCTTTTTGTAGATTGGGTAAAGGAAGGCAAGGATTTGAATGACAACCGCCCCTACCAGTATGAGTTCAATAAGTTAAACCTCAGTTATACGCTGATGAGTAAACGTAATCTATTGACACTGGTAAAAGAAGGTTTGGTAAAGGGTTGGGATGATCCCCGTATGCCGACTATCTGCGGTTTCCGACGTCGTGGCTATTCACCAGAGTCTATACATAAATTTATCGATAAAATAGGTTACACCACCTACGATGCCCTCAACGAATTTGCGTTGTTGGAAAGTGCAGTTCGCGAAGACTTAAATACCCGTGCCACCCGTATATCCGCCGTACTAAATCCGGTGAAGCTTATCATCACCAACTATCCCGAGGGACAGGTTGAGGAATTGGAAGCTATCAATAATCCGGAGCGTCCGGAAGAAGGTAACCACATCATAGAATTCAGCCGTGAATTGTGGATGGAACGCGATGATTTCATGGAAGATGCACCGAAGAAATATTTCCGTATGACTCCAGGGCAGGAAGTACGCCTTAAGAATGCTTATATCGTAAAATGTACAGGTTGCAAGAAGAACGACGCAGGAGAGATTGAAGAAGTGTATTGTGAATACGATGCAAATACCAAGAGTGGCATGCCAGAAGCTAACCGTAAGGTAAAAGGTACGCTTCACTGGGTAAGTTGCGCTCACTGCCTACAGGCCGAAGTACGTCTTTACGACCGTCTGTGGAAAGTGGAAAATCCACGCGATGAACTTGCTGCCATCCGTGAAGAAAAGAATTGTGATGCACTGACTGCCATGAAGGAAATGATTAACCCCGACTCTCTTCATGTATTACCTTGTTGCTACATAGAAAAATATGCTGCCGGTATGAAACCTCTTACCTACCTGCAATTTCAGCGTATCGGTTACTTCAATGTGGACCGCGAGTCTACACCGGAGAAAATGGTATTCAATCGTACAGTAAGTTTGAAAGATACTTGGGGCAAAATCAACAAATAAAGCATAAGGAGTAAAAAAAATAAATGAGTAAAAAAAACCTGCTGTCCGGTAGAGACAGGGAATTGCAAGAACTGGCGGAAAACTATGAAGCTGCCTGTGAAAACAATCAGCCTTTCTATGCGGATGCAGATGATTTTGCAGACTTGGCAGATTGGTATGCTGTCCATAATAAAGTACAACAAGCCAATGAAGTCGTAGAATACGGTTTAAACTTGCACCCTGGCAATACGGCATTGTTGGTAGAACAAGCTTATCTTTTAATGGATTCGCATAACAAAGATAAAGCTCAGGAAGTCATTGACCAGATTTCTGATAATTATTCACCTGAAGTAAAGGTTTTGAAAGCTAACCTCATGCTGAACGAAGGTAAAATAGATGATGCCGAGCAACTTCTTGACACGATAGAGGATAAGGAAGATTTGGCTAATATCGTGGACGTGGCCTATATGTACCTTGATATGGGATATCCTGAAAAAGCGTTGGAGTGGCTAAACCGTGGACTCGATAAATATGCGGAAAATGAAGCATTTACCGCTGTCACCGCTGACTGTTTCTATGCACAAGGATTGACAGAAAAAGCTGCTATCTTTTATAATAAGCTGATTGACAAGGATCCTTATTCGGCTTCTTATTGGCTGGGGCTGGCACGTTGTTACTTTGACCAGCAAATGTTCGACAAAGCTATTGAAGCATGCGACTATGCCATTGTCGCGGATGAAGAATTCGCAGATGCCTACATGATGAGAGGACATGCCTTTTACCAACTCGGAAATGAAGAAAGTGCATATGAGAATTATACTCTGGCAGAAAAACATCACGCTCTTTCTTCAGATTTCCTACATATGTTCATGGGGCTTAGTAAATTGGCTACCAATCAATGGGAAGAAGCATACAGTCACTTGGAACAAGCCCTAGAAATTCAGGAAGAAGATTCTCCTATTATGCCTTCACTCTATGCTCATACAGCACTCTGCCTTTTTAAATTAGGGAAAAAACGCAAGGCATCCCAGTACTTCAAAAAAGCTCATGAGTTAGGTCCGGAAGAGGTTGATCCTTATCTGCTGGAAGGCCGTGCTTTTATGGAAAATGGTGATTACGAAAAAGCTGTGAAGAAATGGGCTAAAGCCTTGAAAATTGCACCATACGCTGATACTTGGAATGAAATAGGGATGTACAGCATGGAAATGGGACAATTAAGCTACGCCAAACTAGCGTTTGAACGTGTCAAAGAGATGGAACCGGGTTTTGAAAAAATTAATGAAAGACTGGCTTCACTCTACGTACTCCTCAGAGATAAAGAGAACTTTATGAAGTACAACCAGCTTTGTAAACATCCGCTCGACCAGGAAGAGTTGAAAAAGATTGAGAAAGTACTGGAAGGGGAAGACAAAGATGAATTGGCAAAAATGATGAAGAATATTATAAGTGCAATACAATAAAAAAAGTAAATTCAAAAAATGGAATCATCAGCAGAACTCATCAAATGGGTATTAGAAAACCTGAACTATTGGGTAGTCACGCTTTTTATGGCTATTGAGAGCTCATTCATCCCATTTCCTTCAGAGGTAATTGTTCCACCAGCCGCATGGAAGTCTATGGCAGACGAGAGTATGAATATATTTCTGGTTATCATTTTTGCCACTATCGGTGCAGACTTGGGGGCATTGATTAATTATTATCTAGCCCGTTGGTTAGGTCGTCCTATTGTTTACAAATTTGCCAACAGCCGTTTGGGGCACATGTGTCTCATTGATGAAGAAAAGGTACACCATGCCGAGGAATACTTCAGAAAACACGGTGCGGCATCTACATTTTTGGGGCGTCTCATTCCGGCAGTACGCCAACTTATCAGTATTCCGGCAGGACTGGCCGGTATGAAGTTAGGTCCTTTCTTGCTATACACAACACTTGGTGCAGGAATATGGAATTCGATACTTGCACTGCTTGGTTATCTTATTTATCGTTTTACAGACCTAAAAACGACTAATGATGTCTACATCATGGCAACTAAATACAGCCATGAAATCGGTTATGCCATCATAATAATCGTAGTGTTGGTTATAACCTTTCTGGTGTATAAAGGGATGAAGAAAAAGAAATAAACTAGCGATGATATCAATACGAAAAAACGGTGAGCAGATTTATTTCTTACTCACCGTTTTTCATTATCGCATTAAGTCTAGTGTTATTTCTTTACCGCTTCAATAGCTTTATCATAATCAGGTTCCTGTGTAATTTCGGGAACAAGTTCCGTATAGGCAATCTTCCCATCTTTACCGATTACCACAACTGAACGTGCCAACAGACCTTTCAATGGACCATCGGCCATAAGTACCCCATAATTCTCATCAAAATCAGAGAAACGGAAATCGGACAATGGAATCACATTCTCAATGCCCTCTGTAGTACAAAAACGGGCATGTGCAAAAGGCAAATCTTTGGAGATAGCCAATACTACCGTATCGGATAAACCAGCAGCCAGTTTATTAAACTTACGTACTGAAGTTGCACATACGCCAGTATCCAAACTCGGAAAAATATTTAGGATTACATTTTTTCCGTTGAGTTCTTTCAGTGAAAACGAAGATAAATCCGTCTTTACCAATTCAAAGTCGGGCGCTGCTTTACCCACCTTTATAAATTCACCGATAACCTTTACCGGTTGACCTTTAAATTTTGTTGTAGCCATAGTTTTATCAAATTATATACCAATATAACAAATTAAACATAGGAAAAGTTCAACAAAAACTTTTTCTATAAATGAGTTGTTACTTCACTAATCAATTTATAACAATCATTTAAAATTAAAAATTCACATGAAAACTATTTTTGATGAAATGAAACAGGAAGTGAAAAATTGGTGGATTTCACTTATTCTCGGTATCCTGTATATCGTAGTGGCCTTGTGCCTAATGTTCGCCCCGCTCAGCGGGTATGCAATCCTGAGCGTTCTGTTCAGCATTTCCATGTTGTTCAGCGGTTTGCTGGAGATTTCCTTTGCTGTGAGCAACCGGCAACGGATATCAAGTTGGGGATGGTATCTGGCAGGAGGTATCATAGACATGATCTTGGGCTTCTATCTAATAGCTTATCCTCTATTGAGTATGGAAGTAATTCCATTTATCATCGCTTTCTGGTTAATGTTCCGGGGGTTCTCTTCTGTAGGTTATGCTATGGATTTAAAAAGATATGGAACCAAAGACTGGGGATGGTATATCGCATTCGGTATCCTTGCCATCATCTGTTCATTCATTATCCTGTGGCAACCGGCAGTAGGCGCTATCTATGCAGTTTATATGATTTCGTTTGCTTTCCTGATTATCGGTTTCTTCCGCATCATGCTCTCCTTTGAACTGAAAAACCTTCATAAACGAGTAACAGAAAAATACAAAATGGGAAAAGATGACAAAGAAATACCGGTTGTATAAAATTCAGGCGAATAATAATTCGCCCGAATAACAATCACGTTTTACCTTTTGTGCAGAAAGCGGAACATCGTTGTTCTAGACACTCCCATTTGTTTGGCGAGAGCAGAACAGGATGCTCCCCTTCTTCGTTCCATCATCACCAAACGCCGGTTATCGATGAGCATATTCATCTTTGGCGCATCCCCCTTTCTACGTCCCAGACATACCCCCTCTTTCTTTCTGCGTGCCAAAGCTTCTTTTGTACGCATAGAAATCAGATTACGTTCAATCTCCGCCATTAATCCAAAAGCAAATCCAAGTACTTTACTATTGATATCATTTTGAAAGATGTATCCTTCTTTGGTACTATACAATACCACTCTTTTCTTAATACAAGAATTAAGGATAGTCATAATCTCAAGTAATGTACGACTCAAACGCGAAATTTCAGTTACAATCAACGAATCACCGGGTTTCATACGATCCAGTACTCCCGACAATTTTCGATTCTTACTACTCACACTTCCACTGACTGTCTCAGTGTACCATTTGTCGATAATCAAACCGTTTCTATCTGCGAAACGTAAAATCTCTGCACGTTGGTTTTCCAGGAACTGTTTTTCCGTGCTCACTCTTAAATAAGCGACTACTGCCATAATTTTGTTGTTTTATTGGTTTTACGCCGCCAAAGAACGGTTATTCCGACAAAAACGCCAACGTATAGTCCCGTCGGATTATTCAGAACTAAGGATGTGTTTTTCGTTTACTCAATTTTGAATTAGGAAATATAATAAAAAAATAGGAATGATAGGTAATGCCTATCAGTATCAATTATGAATTAAACTTTAATACCCGGCACCCAACAAAAAGTTCTTCAAAAACATAATCTTCTTTTATACAGAAAAAGTATTTTTTCCTCTTTTTCATTTATCTTTGTACATTCATTCTTGATTTAAGAAAGAAGAAGATGCTTCGACAAGTTCAGCATGATAGATGGAACTGTCATTTTCAAGCAAGGAGAAGTAATCTTATATGTCAAAAAACAACAAACATTATTAATTAAAAATCAGAAGATTATGGCAATGCATACTTGGTTTGAGTGTAAAATCCGTTATGAGAAAACAATGGAAAACGGAATGAACAAGAAAGTTACCGAACCATATTTAGTAGATGCACTCAGCTTTACAGAAGCAGAAGCACGTATTATAGAAGAAATGACACCGTTTATCTCCGGTGAATTTACGGTATCGGATATCAAACGGGCTAATTACAGTGAGTTGTTCCCTTCAGAAGAAGATGCTGCCGACCGCTGGTTTAAATGCAAACTGGTGTTCATCACTTTGGACGAGAAGAGTGGGGCTGAAAAGAAAACATCTACCCAAGTACTTGTACAAGCTGCCGACTTGCGGGATGCAGTGAAGAAACTGGATGAGGGTATGAAGGGTACAATGGCTGATTATCAGATTGCATCGGTAGCTGAAACAGCCATCATGGATGTATACCCGTATAGTGCGGAACCTAATGACAAACCGGAAGTTTAAGAGCAGATATGAGGTATAAAGTATGAATTGCGATGTAGTGTATATGTATACCACACAATTTATGACTTAATACATCTTCACAACTTATACTTTATACTTCATCCCTCATGCTTTATACCTTAATAAGATGATCGCAGAGAATTTAAAACAAGTATTGAGCGAATTGCCTGAAGGGGTACGATTGGTTGCTGTTTCCAAATTTCACCCTAACGAGGCGATAGAGGAAGCCTATCGTGCCGGGCAACGTGTGTTCGGAGAGAGTAAGGTGCAGGAAATGACTGCCAAGTATGAGAGTCTGCCCAAAGATATTGAATGGCATTTCATAGGGCATCTGCAAACCAACAAGATTAAATATATCGTGCCATATGTAAGTCTGATTCATGGTATTGATTCCTATAAACTACTCACAGAAGTTAATAAACAGGCTGCGAAAGTAAACAGAACTATAAACTGTCTGTTACAACTACATATCGCTCAGGAAGAAACTAAATTCGGTTTCAGCTTTGACGAATGCAGGAAAATGCTGACAACCGGAGAGTGGAAAGAGCTCAAAAACATTCGGATATGTGGATTGATGGGTATGGCTACAAATACGGATAATACAGAACAAATCAAAGCTGAATTTTGTTCTATAAGTAACTTCTTCAATGAAGTAAAGTCCACGTGGTTCATCAACGAAAAGACTTTTTGTGAATTATCTATGGGAATGTCGCACGACTACCATGAAGCTATTGCCGCCGGAAGTACATTGGTACGCGTAGGAAGTAAGATTTTTGGAGAAAGAAACTATTAATAACCTAATTATCATGGCAACATTAGAAACTACTTTTGCCGGGTTAAAACTTAGAAACCCGATTATTATCAGCAGTTCCGGACTGACCGACAGTGCTGCGAAGAATCAAAGACTTTATGAGTCAGGTGCAGGAGCTATCGTACTAAAATCTCTTTTTGAAGAGCAAATCATGTTGGAAGCCGATTGGCTTGGTGATCCCAATATGTATCCGGAAGGCAGTGATTATCTGGTGGGATACATCCGTGAACATAAGCTGGGCGAATATCTGGAATTGATTAAGGAAAGCAAAAAGGTTTGCGATATTCCTATTATTGCCAGTATCAACTGCTATCAGAATAATGACTGGATTGAATTTGCCAAGAAAATAGAAGAAGCCGGTGCAGATGCCCTGGAAGTTAATATACTTGCCTTGCAAACTGACATACAATATGCATACGGTACTTTTGAACAACGCCATATTGATATACTCAGTCATATCAAAAAAACAATCAATATCCCCGTTATCATGAAATTGGGTGACAACCTGACTAATCCGATTGCGCTCATTGACCAGTTATACGCTAATGGAGCTGCAGCAGTGGTCATGTTCAACCGTTTTTACCAACCTGATATCGATATTGAAAAAATAGTTCAGACTTCAGGTAATGTATTCAGCAATGAAAGTGATTTAGCTAAATCTTTGCGCTGGATAGGTATTGCCTCAGCCGCTGTGGATAAACTGGACTATGCAGCATCAGGGGGTATACACAGCCCTGAAGGTGTTGTAAAAGCTATACTTGCAGGTGCATCAGCTGTGGAGATTTGTAGTGTACTATACCAAAATTCATACGGTACTATTAACGAAACTATCCATTTCTTAAATGACTGGATGGAACGTAAAGGCATGAAGAATATCAAACAATTTAAGGGAATGTTGAATGTAAACGACCTGAATGGTATAAATACATTCGAACGTACACAATTCTTGAAATATTTCTCATCACACAAATAAGAAGCAGACTAAAAAATAAAGCAACGCCCCGTAACATAATATTGTTACGGGGCGTTATATTTATAAGTGATTTCCTTATAATAACATCTTATCAATTCTTTTTATCCAACGCCTCGAAACAAGAATTTTTACTAATAAATTCGGGAACGATATCTTTCATAGCAGCCACAATCTTCATCTGATCATAAGTATAGCTGACATCAATCAATTTTTGGATACGTTCCTTCACTTCATCATAATCATACTCACGCACGGTGGCAATCATAATCTTCTCATGGTAGGTGGGTTTCGTAAGTTCCTTTACGTTAAGCAATTCTTCATACAACTTTTCACCATGGCGCAAACCTGTAAATTCAATCTTCACATCCATACGTCCCGAAAGACTAATCATCCGTTTAGCAAGTTCTACAATCTTCACCGGTTTACCCATATCAAAAATATAAATCTCTCCCCCATTCCCCATACTTCCGGCTTCAAGTACCAAGCGACAAGCCTCAGGAATAGTCATAAAATACCTTATAATTTCGGGATGAGTCACGGTCACAGGACCACCACGTTGTATCTGATCACGAAAACGAGGAATAACAGAACCATTAGAACCCAATACATTCCCAAAACGCGTAGTGATGAACTGAGTAGCATGTCTTCCCTCCTGTTGTAACTTCTTTGCCAATGACTGCACGTAGATTTCACAGATACGTTTGGAGCACCCCATCACATTGGTAGGATTTACCGCTTTATCCGTAGAAATCATTACAAATTTTTCCGCACCGTATTTCACAGCTAAATCAGCCACTGTACGTGTTCCAAAAACATTCACCTGAATGGATTCCGATACATTATCCTCCATCATCGGTACGTGCTTGTAGGCCGCGGCATGGAAAATATATTGCGGCTTAAACTCCTTGAAAATATCTTCCATACGAGTTGCATTGGAAATATCAGCAATGATAGTTGCAGCATCTATATCCCTCCAGCGATCTTGCAACTCCAAACGTATATCATGCAAAGGAGTTTCTGCCTGATCCACCAGAATTAGCTTATAAGGATTGAAAGAAGCTACCTGACGCATGATTTCGCTACCAATGGAACCGGCAGCACCGGTAATCATCACACGCTTACCTTCCAAATGGGAAGCAACTTTATGAATATCTATTTCAATGGGATTACGTTGCAAAAGATCTTCAATCTGTATTTCCTTCAACTGGGTACGATTCAACAACTGACCGTTCCACTCACTTAATGAAGGAGCGGTCAGCAGTTTGATATTGTGTGCCAACAAGCGGTCTGCCATATCAGACTTTTTCAACGCTTCCATCTTGGCAGGAGATACGATTATAGTATGAACATCACGATCTTCCAGATTGTCAATCAATGTATCGTCATTAGGATAGACCTTGACACCCATCATCACTTTATTAACCAGTTCCGACTCATCTGCTATAAAACCGCGTAAACGATAGTGGTTACGCAAATTGACACGCAATGACTTTGCAATATTTACTCCGGCTTCTTTAGCTCCATAAATAAAAACATTGGCACTATGTGAACCATCAAAATTCAAAGCTTCGAAAAATATCTTTACGACAACGCGAGAACATGCCATCATAGCAAAGCTGATAATATAGGACATAAACAATACCGTAGCAGGTGCAAATGTTATTCCCATAAAACTCTTAACCAGCACACTTGATATCAACAGCAAAGCGTAAGATACCGTAAGAGATACAAAAATACGCATGATATCGACAAACGATGAGAAGCGCAAAACATTAGAGTATGTACGAAATACCCTAAAAAAGATTAAATTGACAATGACAGTCCATACAATCGTTGTATCTATGGAAGATGATTCCATAAAAAGACTCCTAAAATCATATCGCAGCGCATAGGCCAATAAACTGGATACAACAATAATAAGTACATCAATCAATAGAACAGTCCATATCGGCAATACCTTCGCGGAAAGGTACCGATGAAAAAAGTTTCGCTTCATTTCGTTTGACAGTTTTTGTTTTAGGCATCGCAAAGATACACTATTTTTATCAAAGCGAATAAGAAATAGATAAAATTTTACATTAAATTACTTGCCAATTCACTCAACTGGCTACGTTCTCCTTTTACCAAATTTACATGAGCAAATAAATTTTGATCTCTCATACGGTCTATCATATAGACAAGTCCATTGGACTGGCTATCCAGATAAGGTTGGTCAATCTGCTGGATATCTCCCGTGAATACCATTTTAGTACCCTCTCCCGCACGTGTAATGATGGTTTTGATTTCGTGTGGAGTAAGATTTTGTGCTTCGTCAATAATACAATAAGTTTCGCTCAAGCTACGTCCACGAATGAAAGCTAATGCTTCGATAACGAGTTGGTCACTTTTCTGCATATCTTCCAAACGTTTCACTTCACTTGAATTGGATGCAAATTGATGCTTGATGACATTCAAATTATCGAACAATGGTTGCATATAAGGAGCTACTTTTTCATTAGCATCACCGGGCAAGAAGCCTAAATCTTTATTGGAAAGAGCAACAATAGGTCGTGCCAACAAAATTTGTTTATAATCGGTCAATTTACCAAGCGCAGCAGCCAAAGCCAACAAAGTTTTACCAGTTCCCGCTTTCCCCGTAAGAGCAACCAATTTAATATTGGGGTCATTCAACACTTCAAAAGCAAAACTCTGTTCAGCATTACGAGGTTCAATCCCGTAATTCTTTGTCTTATTGACACGGCATACAGAATGAATAAAAGGATTATAACGCGCCAACACACTACTACGGTCACTCTTCAATACAAAACATTCATTAGGATGAAGAATATCTTTAAAGTCAAATTCACTGATATCCAACCCTTCCCTGGATGAATAGATACGATCTATCAAAGAAGGATCCACACCTTCAAACACTTCATTGGATTTTTCGAATATATCTACATTGATTACCTTATCATTTATATAGTCTTCACACAAAAGTCCGATAGAACGTGCTTTCATACGCAGATTGACATCTTTGGTGACAAGGATAGATTTCATTTTCGGTTTCTTTTCAGTGAGCCAATCTACAACCGACAATATCTGATGATCGGGAATACGCTCAGGGAAAGAGTCGTGTACACGGGGAGAATCTACGGCACCGGCAACAACAAAAAGACGTCCTAACCCTTCACCCAACGGAGCACCTTTCGTAAAAAGACTATCGTCGGTAATCTGGTCGAGTTCACGAACAAACTCACGGGCATTGAAATTGATCTGTTCGTTGCCTTTCTTGAATTTGTCGAGCTCTTCAAGTACTACAATGGGAAGATAAATATCATTCTCCTGAAAATTCTTTAGACAGTTATAGTCGTGAAGGATAACGTTTGTATCAATCACAAAGTTTTTCTTTGTTCCCATACTCGTTAGATTTAAATTGTTTATATCTTTGTTGCTCCTAAGATAACAATTTAAAAGAAAGAAAAGATTGCTTTCTTGTTAATTTTCATAAAACATGGACTATCAGAACACTTTAACTTACTTATATAACAGTGTACCTATGTTCCAGCAAGTGGGTGGCTCTGCTTACAAAGAAGGATTGGAAAATACCAAGGTACTAGATGAACACTTCGGACATCCCCATCGCTCATTCCATAGTATTCACGTGGCAGGCACCAATGGTAAAGGTTCTTGTTCGCACACATTAGCGGCTATACTACAAGAAGCAGGTTACCGTGTAGGACTTTATACTTCTCCTCACCTTATAGATTTCCGCGAACGGATACGCATCAATGGACAACCTGTTCCGGAAGAATACGTCGTACGATTCGTAGAGAATGAACGTAGTTTCTTTGAACCGCTCCATCCTTCCTTCTTCGAACTGACCACCGCTATGGCATTCTGTTATTTCGCTGATGAGAAAGTAGATGTAGCCATCATTGAGGTAGGATTGGGAGGCCGACTGGATTGTACTAATATTATCCGGCCGGACTTGTGTATCATTACCAATATCAGTTTTGACCATACGCAATACTTAGGAAATACATTAGCCAAGATTGCAGGAGAGAAAGCAGGCATCATCAAAAGTGGTATTCCAGTAGTTATCGGAGAAACCACTCCTGAAACCAAACCTGTATTCCTGAACAAAGCGCGAGAGGTAAACGCACCGATTTTCCTCGCTGAAGAAAATGACCGTGAAGATTATCCCGGTGTGGAAAGCGAATTGAAAGGTTTGTATCAGAAGAAAAATACCCGTACTCTCCTCACTGCCCTACCTTTATTAAAAGAAGCAGGTTACCGTATCGATGAACAAATCGTACGCAACGGATTTGCCAGGGTTTGTGAATTGACGGGGTTGATGGGACGCTGGCAAAAGTTACAGGAATTTCCTACCCTGATTTGTGATACCGGTCATAATGTCGGAGGGATTACATATATCGTGGAACAATTGAAACAACAGCCTTACCGTCACTTACATATTATAATAGGTATGGTGAATGATAAAGATATCAGTGGCGTGCTGGCGTTACTGCCTCGGGATGCTACCTACTACTTCACCAAAGCCAGTGTAAAACGTGCGTTACCCGAAAATGAGTTGTATAAACTTGCTTCTTATGTAGGATTACAAGGAGATTGCTATCCGGATGTACCTTCTGCCGTACAGGCTGCACAAGAAAAAAGCCTCCCGGAAGATTTTATCTTTGTAGGAGGCAGCAGTTTTATTGTTGCGGATTTGTTAGCGAACCGCGATACACTCAATCTCCACTAAGGCATCCTTCGGAAGCGTTTTCACAGCAACAGCCGAACGAGCGGGAAAAGCACCGTCAAAATAAGTGGCATATACCTTGTTCATATCTGCAAACAAAGACATATCCGCCAGAAAAACGGTAGTCTTCACGATATTTGCCATGCTCAGTCCTGCTTCTTCCAGAATGTGCTTCACATTCTCTAAAGATTGACGGGCTTGTGCTTCGGCTCCTTCCGCCATCACTCCTGTCGCCGCATCAATAGGTAACTGACCGGATACAAACACCATACCATTAGCTTCAATCGCTTGACTGTAGGGGCCTATTGCGCCCGGTGCCTTTTGGCTACAAATTACTTTCTTCATAATCTTTTTATTCTTTTATCGGTTCATATCAGGTATATCATATTTTTTTGACTACAGTAAAAAGCCAATATGCTATACCTCAAAAACATTTTTCACTATATTCAAAAAAAATCTGTCAATAGATGCAGTATTCATGAAATCCGTGCATTTACTATACAAATACACAAAAGAAATTTCACTCATAACCTGTTATACCTAGACTTAACTTTTATTTCAGTAGGGGGGAGTTTCCCCACATAAAGGCTCTGCTTGCGAAAACAGAGCCTTTATCTTTTTTATACTTTCTCTTCTTATTTGCAATGTTTTTGAATCAACTCATCAACATTAGGATCACCCAGTTCTTTCGCTTTGGCAAAATTTTCGCAAGCTTCTTGCTTCTTCTTCATCTGCAAGTGGGCAATTCCCATCAGACGATAAGCTTCGGCATATTTAGGATCTATTGCCAAAGCATCTTGCAAAGCCTTCAAGGCCGCTTCATTACGTCCTACACGCATATTAACTACTGCCAATTCGGCATAGTAGGTCAGTTCCTTCGGATTTAGCTCGATAGCTTTCGCCATATCATCCAACGCACGCTGGAACTGCTTTGCTTTCATAGCAGCTTGTTCGCGATAGTAATAGAATACATCATTCACGTTACCCTTCACGGCTTTATAATAAGCGTCATAATCAAGTATCGCTCCCCGGGCTTGATTTGCATCCATACGAACTCTCGCACGTTCCAATAAATAAGGCGCAGCTTCGGTGGTATACGGTTCTGTGAAACGTGACATGCAGCTATCCATCAGAGCCAACACATCTTGAACGGGAGCTTTCATCAGTTCTTTAGTCTTGGCAGTACTGAAAAAAGTAGCCGGCGATACCAGATTAGTTTGGTTTACCTTCTCATAGCACACAAGTGCTGCAGCATAATTCTGTTTGGCAAATTCGATATCGCCTTCCAACTGAACATAGACCGGAAGTTCCTCAATGGCTATTGCTTTCTTTATTTCCTCCAAAGCCTTATCATAGGACCAATCTTTATATACCTTTTCCGGCTGTCCCAGTATATAATTATAAATCAACTTGGCACGGTTATAATAAACATCATCCTTCTTATTTGCCACGTCCAAAGCCTTGTCCATATCAGCTACCACTTTAGCCATGGAAGCCTCATCTTGGGACACGTATATCTGCTGCGTGGCACGACGGACATAGCCATCCGCACTATTCGGATACTGAGCGACAAAATCATCCAGCAATTGGGAATATTTTTCAGGAGAAAGCTGTGAAGAAGCCATATAAAGGAAAACCAAAGCCGTTTCCTCGGTATCGGGTAAAGCTTTCTTGATGCCGATATTCTTCAAAGACATATCACTGAAGGAGAATGCATTCACAGCCTGTGCCATTGCAAAATTAGCATCTACCGCATAACATATTGTGGCAGTATCTTTACCGGAGGATTTCTGAGTTAATGCAAACACCTGCCCTTCTTCAGTCATCACAGGACAACTTACCATCTTATCCTTCAGATGTACATTGAGCGTGTAATAATAGTATTTATCAGAAAACTTATCTTCCGCTTTCACCTGGCCGGAAGTATAAGAACGGTCTTTCTGTGTGGAATATGGAAGTATATACACAGTGGCATCAACAGGAGGATTTACAGTTGCCAAGGCCAGTGCGGGAACTTTTTTGGAAGTAATACCTACACGAAACTTGACAACATCATACATATCATTTGCTCCCATAATAGAAACTACCGGCATCTGCGTACCCTCCGAATTCATTACTATAGCGCGCTGCGCACCTTTGAAAAGTGTATAATCGGACAAAGCGACACCGTCTTCCGTGACGAAAAAACCGTTTCCGGTATTCAGTATTTTATCATTCTCATCGTATGTCACCACCGAAAAAACGGCGCGCTTGGCTTTTTCAACCCATTTGGGCGATTGAGCTACACTCCACTGAGCCAAGAGACAGAGGGCAAGCATCAAGAATACTTTTTTTCTCATATTTCATTCATTGTTATATCGTATATACACTTGAAGTAAATGTATCATGTATTTACATCATCTATTTCTAAGAGACCGTAATACGTTGTTTCACAGCCTCATAAATCAGAATACCTGCTGCAACAGACACATTAAGCGACTCTATGGAACCGAGCATGGGAATTTTCACCCACTCGTCACACAATGCCAGATTGTCGTATGAAACACCTTTATCCTCAGCCCCCATAATGATACACATGGGACCGGTATAATCTGCCTTTGTATAATCGTAATCTCCTTTTTCAGTAGCCGCCACAATATGGAAACCGCTATTTTTGAGATATTGCAAGGTGTCTTTCAGGTTCTGTTCACGACAAACGGGCAATGTATGCAACGCACCTGCCGAGGTCTTCATCGCATCAGCATTCACCGACACACTATTTTTGGCCGGAATTATCACCGCATCCACCGCCGCACATTCACACGTACGGGCAATGGCACCAAAATTACGGACATCTGTTATACCATCCAACATAACAAACAAGGGGTTCTTGCCTTGCTCGAAAAGGAACGGAACCAGATCTTCCGTCTTCTGGTAAGTAACGGCCGAGACAAAGGCTATCACTCCCTGATGGTTCTTACGTGTAATGCGGTTGATACGTTCTACCGGAACGCGTTGCACCGGAATTAAAGTTTCCTTTAAAGCAGCAAACAGCTCTTTGGATAAATCACTTTGGATATCTTTCTTAACCAATATTTTGTCTATCTCTTTCCCTGCTTGAATGGCTTCAATCACAGCGCGAACGCCGAAAATCATTTCACTTTTATCTGTCATCTTTTTACTTATGATTTTACTATTTACAACTTACGATTGGGATTATTTCTTAATACCAACTCCAATCTCTTTTCAACGATGAATTCTTAACTCTTGATTTTCAACAGAGCTTTCGCATTATTCAAAGCCGCTTCGGTCAAAGCAGCACCACTTAGCATGTGGGCTATTTCCTCTATCCGCTCTTCATCGGTCAAACAACGGATGTGACTATTTGTCTCTGTCTCATTATCTTGTTTGTACACTTTATAGTGAGCACGTCCACGCGCAGCAATCTGCGGCAGATGAGTAATACTGATAACCTGACGGTCATGATCACCCATTTCCTGCATGATATCTGCCATACGGTCGGCAATTTCACCGGAGACTCCGGTATCTATTTCATCGAACACAATAGTAGGCAGTTTCACCGCTCCGGCTATCATTGCCTTGACTGACAACATCACACGGGCTATTTCACCACCGGAAGCCACTGAGGAGATACTCTGCAAAGTTCCGTTCTTATTGGCGGAGAACAAAAAGTTCACTGTATCCGCACCATGCACACCCGGTTCTTTACGCACTCCTATTTCTACTTGGAAACGGACATTGGGCATGCCTAACGGCATCAGACGCGCCGCCATTTGCTTCTCAACTTCACAGGCTGCAGCAGTACGGGCTTTTGTCAATACGGCAGCTTGTTTTTTCACTTTATTATATAGAGATTCGCAACGGGCTTTCAGTTCTTCTATCCGCTCATCCGAAGACGTAATGTTAGAAAGTTTGGCTGCATATTCTTCTGACAAAGCCAACAGCTCGCCTACCGTAGATACCCGGTGTTTCTGCTGCAACGAATAAATCAAATTAAGCCGGTCATTCACTTCATCCAGACGGACAGGATTAAACTCTATTTCTTCTCCCTTATCGGAAATTTCCTGGGAAATATCTTTTAATTCGATATAAGTACTTTCCAGCCGTTCGGCAAGTTCTTCTGCCGACGGATAGACTTTTTGTAAACCTTGCATCGTGTTCAGACACTCTTTTAAAGCAGAAAGCAATCCTCCTTCGTCCGACATCATAATTTGGTCGGCACGATACAAACCTGCTTTTATTTCTTCTGCATGACTCAAGGTATCGGCTTCCTGTTCCAGTTCCTCTTGCTCACCAGCAGTTAAATGTACCTCTTCCAACTGTTCCAACTGGAAACGGACATAATCTTCATCCGCCCTATCTTGCTCGGCTCGTGCAATCAGTTCTTCCAAATCCTGCTGCGTCTGCTTCCACTCCCGATAGAGAGACTGGTAGGCCGACAAGGCTTCTTCATCGTGCGCCAATATATCCAGCACATTGAGTTGGAAGCCTTCTTTGTTCAGCAACAGATTTTGGTGTTGTGAATGGACATCGATCAGTTGTTCACCCAGTTCCCTCATCTGCACCAATGAAGCGGGAGTATCGTTGATAAAAGCACGGCTCTTGCCCGAAGCATAAACTTCACGACGAAGAATACATTCGTCTTCATACTCCAGTTCATTCTCCTCAAAGAATGGACGCATGCCGTATGCGCCTATCTCGAAACGAGCTTCAATCACACATTTTGAAGCACCCAAACGGATGGATTTTACATCGGCACGTTGTCCCAGCAACAAACCGATGGCACCCAAAATAATAGATTTTCCGGCACCTGTTTCTCCTGTTATCACGGAGAAACCACTACCGAAGTTTATATCGAGTTTCTCGATAAGAGCGTAATTCTGTATGTAAAGTGAACACAACATGGCTACATTTACAATTTAATGATATACTAATTGATCATTTACTCTTCAGTACCTCTACCAGATGGTCTATGATGTCAGCAGCCACTTCAACTTTGGATTTCAAAGGGTAGTCCGTCTTACCTTTCCGGTCTATGATACTTACTTTATTGGTATCACAACGGAAACCCGCCCCCTTATCATTCAAAGAGTTGAGTACGATAAAATCCAGATTTTTCCGGTTCAGTTTATCTTCCGCATTATGCTGTTCATCATTTGTCTCAAGAGCAAAACCTACCAATACTTTCTCCGGATACAACGCTTTAAGATTTCCCAGATAAGCAGCTATATCCTGCGTAGGCTTCAGGTTCAATGTCATTTCACCTGTCTTTTCCCGTTTGATTTTCTGATCTGCCACCTGTTCCGGTGTATAGTCGGCTACAGCTGCGGTCAGGATAGCGGCATCCACATTGCCAAACAATGAAGTGACGGCATTGAACATCTGTTCTGCCGACTCCACATCCTGCCTCATAAAAACCGGATAATGTGTCTGCTGCTGGACAGGACCCGTCACCAATATAACCTTCGCGCCTCTGCCGGTACATTCATCGGCAAGTGCAAACCCCATCTTACCGGAAGAATAATTACCGATGAAACGTACCGGATCAATTTTCTCGTAAGTCGGTCCGGTAGTTATCAAAATGGTCTTTCCTAACAAATCACCTTCTGTCTTTGCGAAGTATTCTTCCAAACGACGGATAATAACCTCCGGTTCCTCCATTCGTCCTTTACCAACCAAGTGGCTTGCCAATTCGCCCGTACCCGGTTCAATGATATGATTTCCGTAAGAACGCAACATATCCAAATTCTTCTGTGTGGAGGGATGGGCATACATATCCAAATCCATGGCGGGAGCAACGAATACAGGAGCCTTTGCCGAAAGATAAGTGGTTATCAACATATTGTCGGCAATGCCATTTGCCATTTTTCCGATAGTAGAAGCGGTTGCAGGAGCTATCAACATGGCATCTGCCCACAGTCCCAAATCCACATGGCTGTTCCAAGTACCGTCACGTTGTGCAAAGAACTCGCTAATAACAGGTTTGCTGGTCAGGGCGGACAGAGTGATAGGTGTAATAAATTCCTTACCGGCAGGGGTTATTACAACTTGCACTTCTGCTCCCCGTTTTATCAGTCCGCGAATAATATAGCAGGCCTTGTATGCGGCGATGCTTCCTGTGATACCCAATACGATTTTCTTTCCTTTCAGAGTATTTGCCATGAAAATTATGTGATTACTAATTACTAATTGCGTGAACTGTCTTCAATTGATGTAAAAATGCTACCAAGATAAAAAATTGTCATTTTTGAGTCATCTCACGCAAACGGATCTTGGTCAGCACAGCTTTGGTGTTCAGTGTAAAGTCACTGTTCTGTATCCAACTATAATAACCGGGATCACGCTTCAACACCTCCGATACGGGTATACCTTTGTACTTGCCGAAGTTAAAGACTTCCACACCCTTTTCATCATAGACCATACGACCGGCAAAATCTACGTTTTTATTAAAACTGGAGTAATCTGCAAGGAAAGCTATATCATTCTGCAATTCCTCATAACGGTCAAGCTGTGACATCAGTACTTCGTAGGTAGCACGGGTATCGGCTTCCGCAGTGTGGGCATCTTCCAGGTTCTTACCGCAATAAAATTTGTAAGCGGCAGACAAAGTACGCTGTTCCATCTTATGGAAAATAACCTGCACATCCACAAATTTACGTTTAGATATATCAATATCCACATCGGCACGCAGAAACTCTTCGACCAGCACAGGGATATCGAAACGGTTGGAATTGAAACCGGCAAGGTCACATCCCTCAATGTCATTCGCTATGTTTCGCGCCACTTCCTTAAAAGTAGGACAATCTGCTATATCCTCGTCATAGATACCGTGAACGGCGGATGCCTCGGCAGGAATATGCATTTCGGGATTGATACGCATAGTCTTGGACTCCTCATTACCGTTGGGATATACCTTGAGATAACAAATTTCTACTATCCGGTCTGTATTGATATTGGTACCCGTAGTTTCCAAATCGAAAAAGACAATAGGGTTCTTCAAGTTTAATTTCATTATGTATTTCTTTATATAAGTTCACTGCAAGTACATGAAAACTTTGAAACCACAGATTACACAGATTAGCACAGATAAATCATATATTTGGAAAATAATCTGTGGAAATCTGTATAATCTGTGGTTCAATGAACTAATGTCCTTGTGATGATAAATTATTATTAATCATTCAGCATCATCGGCATCAACAGCATCAATAAATCTTCATTTTCTTCCTGCTCTACCGGAATGATGACACCGGCACGTGACGGATCGGCCAATTCGATAACAACTTCATCGGCAGAAATATTATTGAGAATATCAATCAGGAAAGTAGATTTAAAACCGATACTCATCGGATTACCCGCATATTGGCACATCAAACTTTCTTCAGCGGATGTAGAGAAATCGATATCCTGTGCCGAAATTACAATCTGGTTCTCTTGCATACGCAACTTGATAAGACTGCTTGCCTGTGAAGAAAAGATAGATACACGGCGCAATGCACCAACCAGTTGTTGGCGGTCTATCGTCACCTTATAAGGATTATTCTGCGGAATTACGGAATTATAGTTCGGATAACGTCCTTCAATCAGGCGGCACACCATTCGGTAGCTTGCCAACGTAAACACCGCATTACGTTCGTCAAACTCAACAACTACCGCACCTTGTTCCTTCGGCAACAGATTCTTCATCAATGAAGCCGGTTTCTTGGGAAGGATAAAAGCAGCACGTTCGTTACCTTTGGCAGCCAACGTTTTACAACGTACCAGCTTATGGCCGTCGGAAGCTACCATCGTAATATCTTCTGTCGTGATGTCAAAATAAATACCATTCATCACCGGACGAAGTTCGTCGTCAGCCGTAGCAAATACGGCGCGGTTGATACCTCCCAACAAAATCTGTGCATCCATTTCCACACGTACGGCATTTTCACCCAACATCGCTGATTGCGGAAATTCATCAGCATTCTGCCCCACCAGACTATATTTACCATTCTGATACTGTACTGTTATTTCCAATGATTCCGGATTAACGTCGAATGCCAACGGTTGCTCAGGAATTTCCTTCAAAGCGTCCAACAAT
This sequence comes from Bacteroides sp. OM08-11, assembly GCF_003438665.1. Lineage (NCBI taxonomy): Bacteria > Pseudomonadati > Bacteroidota > Bacteroidia > Bacteroidales > Bacteroidaceae > Bacteroides > Bacteroides sp. OM08-11. The sequence goes on along the minus strand of NZ_QSTJ01000006.1, from coordinate 191,374 downwards.
GTCTTGGCAGTTACGGCAAAACGTCCGTCCATATCACTTTCGTTCACTTCAACCGTAGTAACCATGGTCGTTTCACTATCGGAAACAGTTACTGACAAAGTTCCATCCTGTAGTTCAAATAGAAAACAATCCAAAATAGGCAGCGCATTTTTTGAATTAATCACGCGGCTGATAGCCTGCAAATGGCTGGAGAGCGCAGTACTCGAAACGATAAATTTCATATATTCTGTATATTTAAGTTTTAATTTTATCCTTCTTGTTAACTAACGGACAAAGTTAAAAAAAGAATTCCCTATGACAAAGAAATAGCAAGAAAAAACAGTCGTTTATTCGTCTCATATTCCTAAAAAATTGTAACTTCGCCGCATCATTAAAAAAGAGAACAATGGAATTTACAGGAAAGATTATCGCTATACTCCAGCCCAGAGGTGGAGTTTCAAAGACGGGTAACGAATGGAAGGCACAGGAATACGTGATTGAAGATCATGGTCAATATCCCCGCAAAATGTGTTTCGATGTTTTCGGAGCAGACAAAATTGATCAATTCAACATCCAGATGGGTGAAGAATTGACCGTTTCTTTCGACGTAGATGCACGCCAATGGCAAGATCGCTGGTTCAACAGTATCCGTGCATGGAAAGTAGAACGCGTAAACGCCGCCGCACCTGCACCAGGCGCTCCTGTTCCACCGCCGGCACCAACTGCCGCACCGGAATTTCTGGCTGGAGACGTCAAGGACGACCTGCCGTTTTAACTGATAATTGAAAAAGGATAATATAGATTACATTATCCTTTTTCAGTTCTTATAAAGCAACACGATATTCGGATAAACCACTCCTTCCACACACGTAAACTGTACGGCAATCATAAAATGACGAAAGAATTTTGCCTGACGAAAAAAGAAATTAGGCACTAACCGTACATAAGTTTCAGGCTGGTCCATCATTTTCTCCATGTCCACCATCATTGCAAAGTTGTAAACCGGTGAAAGACTCCCTGCACTTTCTTCGTAAACTGAAGTTCCATCCAAAATTTCATTACTTTCTATCGCATCGATATAGGCCGAAAGACTCTGCGCATCTGGCGCCAACAGTAAGTTCCCCCGATAGAAGCAAGCATAAGTGTAAAGAGCGGATTTTGTAATACCTGTGAGTTGTGTCAACATCGTATTCCGAGGTAACAAATACTGCTGAAACCTTCTTGCGTGAGGATACAAGGCATATTTCGGCAAAGATTTAGGTACAGTCGGAGCATCTTCCTCTTTCGGAGTTACATACAATAAATTTTGCAGGCGATGCTCCGCCCTACTCTCATTTTTCACCGGAATACTCATCACCGCACAAGGATGGACATCCGTTGTATCTTTCGATTGAAAAAGACAGGACATGATATTTTCTCCAGCATATTCCTTAAAAAAATGCATCCACTCTTCATCTCTCTGCTTGATATAATCAGAATACGTGGCCTTTGCATATTCCTGCCGCGCAGTGAAGTTAAACATCGATTCCATATCCGAAATAGCCCACTGGTCGTAAAAGAAAGTAGATGCAGGCAACCATTCACCCGGAAAGCCTTCTATTGGTTTTTGTTTACGCAGCGCATTGATAAACGTCTGAGTACTATCCGTCCCATGGCTGACGCCCGAACAATAGATAGCCCCCTCATTAAACTTCATGTCAAATTCCGCCCAACTACCCAGATGAGTTTGAGCACGGATACCATCTGTATCTTTACCCATATCAACCTCCTTCATACGCATATAAACGGTGGCTGCCACATTACTATTCTTGCCGGCATGCATAGTACGAAAAGAAGAAACATCCATTAGTGATTTTTTAGAATGACGGGCATCGATAACCTGTTCTATCAAACGCTTTTGAAAACTGATGGCTAAGAAATCTTCAGTAAAATATGCAGCAAGAAAACGTCCGTCATTCATTGGATAGATACGTATTTCCTCGCCCCCGTAGTCGAAGTATTTAGAAGGGAATGTACTGGAACAATATTTCTGAATAAATGACTCAACCAACCCGTAATCGCCCGATCCCAAACTACAATACAACACTTGGTTCAAAGGTGTATCAGGCTCATGGAAACTTATAAGTACCTTATTCATCTGTTTACTAAGTCCATGCGGAATATCTCCAGCCAACGTATGCAGATAATTCTTCAGATAAACAAAAAGTTCGGATACATATAAGAAATGATTGTCCTTACTGCAATTCAGCTGATTGATATCTTCTACCAAATCTGATACCCGATCGGTTTCGAGTACAGCAACAGCATCCTGCGGAACTAAAGTATAAAGATTGAAATCTTTTTGATTATCTACTGCATTCAAGCGATAAAACGAATACACACCGAAACCCGTACATAATAAAAGTACGGATACAATGACTGCTATTCGTATAAGGAGTCGGAGCTTCATGGTATTCAATTCATCAACATCTGGCAAAAATAAACATTTCTACTAATAAAACAAAACAAATGTTTTAAAAAGTTTAGAAAACTATTTCAAGGCCATCATAAGCAAAATGAACATGAGACGGAAGTTGCTTACTGATTTCAGCATGCAGTCCGGCATGATGGCTCATGTGGATGAAGTAGGTTTCTTTCGCTCCAATCCGTTCCGCAGCTACCAGCGCCTCGGATATACTTTGATGTGTGGGATGCGGCTGAGGACGCAGAGCGTTCATTACGAGAACATCCAATCCTTTCAATTGTTCATAAGCTTCTTCGGGCATCGTGTGCATATCCGTGATATATCCCAAACATCCGCCAATACGATATCCCAATATCGGTAATTTACCATGCATCACACGCAAAGGCATCACCTCCGTATTATGAATATAAAATGATTTACCCGCCTCTACTTCCTGAAGATAAATACGAGGTACTCCCGGATATATTTTATCCACAAAACAATAGGGCATTCTTGCCCGCAAATGAGTAGCCGTATAAGTATCCGAATAAACAGGTATTTCCCCGAAACGGCAGAAAGGGCGCAAATCGTCCAAACCGCCCACATGGTCGTAATGCTCGTGTGTAATGAGCACACCGTCAATCTTCTCATAAGAAGAGGTACGCAACATCTGTTCCCTAAAATCGGGACCACAATCTATCAATATCACCGCATCATCCGTATGCAGCAGAGACGATGCACGCAAACGGTTATCACGAGGATCAGCAGAAGTACAAACAGGACACGTACAACCTATTTCCGGCACCCCGGTAGAAGTTCCGCTCCCTAATATTCTCAGTTTCATTGTTCATTATCAATTATCCATTATCAACTTTCAATCAGACAAACTTCCGGATAAATTTCAATACCAAACTTCGCTTTCACCGACACTCTCACAGCATCCGAAAGGGCTACCACATCTTTTCCTTCCGCCCCACCCAGATTGACCAGTACCAATGCCTGTTTATCATGAACGGCAGCAGATCCCAACGCCTTACCTTTCCAGCCACATTGATCTATCATCCACCCCGCAGGTATTTTCACACGGCCGGCATCCACATCATAATGGGGCATTGCCGGATATTGACGCAACAATTCCTCAAATCGGGCACGAGACACAATAGGATTCATGAAAAAACTCCCGGCATTACCCAGTATCTTCGGGTCGGGCAACTTGCTCTCACGGATATCGATAATCACTTTACGTAAAGTTTTCAGGTCAACTGCAGGATACTTCGCCAACTCCTGACGTATAGTACCGTAGTCCAACGTATACTGTTCTTTTTTACTCAATCGAAAATTGACATGGGTGACAAATACCGACTTCATTTCCGGACGTTTAAAAAGGCTTTTACGGTAAGCATACTCACATTCGTCCACACAATAAACACGTTTATCACCCTGAATGTTCACAGTCTCCACCGAAGCAATCAGGTCTTTCACCTCCACACCGTAAGCTCCGATATTCTGTACCGCACTCGCTCCTACCTCACCAGGTATCAACGAAAGATTTTCGGCACCATACCATCCGTGTTCCACACAGCAAGCCACAAAATCATCCCACACCACACCGGCTCCTACACGCACCGATACGCTGACTTCATCCTCCGCCGTTACTTCCACCCCATGTATACACGAATGTAGCACCGTACCTTTATAGTCGCCAACAAACAACAGATTACTGCCTTGCCCGATATGCAGAAAAGGAGAAGTAACATACCCATTATCAATCAGTTTTTTTAATTCTTCTACTGAACCATACTCCACAAAAGTGGCGGCTTTCACATCAAATCCAAATGTGTTAGGTATATTCTTTCTTCTGCAAATCATTATTAATCAAATTCTTTATTAAAATCAAATGCTTGTATCTTCATATTTATACATTTCCCATTCCCCTCCCCGTTTCCGGAAATAGAAAATGTTGGAATAACCATTGCCGATACCGTTCACTTTCAGGATTTTGGAGGTCGACCGGTCTTCGTTCTTTTGTCCGTAATTGATATTGGAAAGTCTATCAACAGGCATCAACGGGCGGAAAGCATACCACTGGTTTACATCAAGCGTAGTTTCCAGGATAGCAAATTCATCATCAGGATCTATGGTGATAAATTGCAATGGGTCACTAATGTGCCGGCTCTGATACAGGCTATCTGTAGCAAAACGGGTATAAAAGTCTACAAAGTCTTCATTTTCCCCCTTTTCTATCCGGCGCAGATTGATTGCTTCAAGCATCCACATTCCTTTGATACGCTGAAAGTAGTACTTCTTCACCATACGGGTTTTGAGGTAAATCCATTCCACCTGTACAGATGTCAACGCCGTATCCCCCACCATATCCATATCGGCTTCCTTATCGAAAAGCAATGTATAATAGTTCTGTTTCGCAAACAGATAATCATGTTTCCAATACTTCTTTTCGATTTTCGATGGGGTATCAACGTTATAATAAGGCAAAGGAAAAACCGTCCTTTGCTTTTGCAAGGTATCGTCCGTAGCGTAGTTGAAGATAAAATCATCAAACAACTCGTCAGCTTCCAGCGGTTTCGGTTCTTCCTTTACCTCTACCTGTTGTAGTGTATCGACCTTATGATTGGCCGAATCCACCATTTCAGTAATAGTAGAGAAGGGATCCATTTTCACTTTACGGTTTCCACAAGAAACGCATAAAGCGAGTAACAAAAATCCCATTACTAATTTTTTCATCCTTTACGGACCTCTATGGTCACTTATTTAGTTTAGCTCTTAACTTCTCAAGCATGTCCACCGTCATAGATTCCAAATCAAACTCGGGTTTCCAATCCCACTCCTCGCGAGCGCAAGAGTCATCCAGACTGTCAGGCCAACTATCAGCAATCGATTGCTTCAGGGGATCGATGTTATATTCCATTTCAAAGCCGGGCACATGCTTCTTGATAGCTTGGTAAATTTCTTCCGGGTCAAAACTCATGGAAGCGATGTTGAATGCATTCCGGTGTTTCAAACGTGCCGGAGCAGCCTCCATCAGCGTAATAGCCGCATTCAGGGCATCAGGCATATACATCATATCCATATAGGTACCTGCCTTCACAGGACACACAAACTTCTCGCCTTTCACAGCCGAATAGAAAATATCCACTGCATAGTCGGTAGTACCGCCACCCGGAGGAGTTACATTGGAAATAATTCCCGGAAAACGCACCGCACGGGTATCCACGCCATATTTCGTATGGTAATAATCGCTCAACAATTCAGTAGTCACTTTTGTTACACCGTACATGGTACGTGGACGTTGAATAGTGTCTTGAGGTGTCTTCACATGTGGCGTAGACTCTCCAAACGAACCGATAGAACTCGGAGTGAACACAGCGCAACCATATTCGCGTGCCACTTCCAGCACATTCCATAGGCCATCTATACCGATTTTCCAAGCCATGGCGGGACGGCTTTCGGCTACAACCGAAAGCAATGCTGCCAGATTGTAAATTGTATCAATCTTGAATTGTCTTGCTACCACTTCAATAGACTGGCGATCCGTCACGTCGGCAATGGCCGAAGGTCCTGATGCTTTTAACTCCCCCTGAGGCATAGCACTCGGAATATATCCGGCTATAACATGATCATTACCATAACGTTTACGCAGTTCCAACGTGAGTTCCGAACCGATCTGTCCGGTGGCTCCAATTACCAAAATATTTTTCATTCGACTTATAAATAAGGTGTTTATAATTACTAAGGCGCAAATATACACACTTTTTTTTCATTTTTCTATCAAAAAGATATTGTTTATTCCAATAAAAATAGTGTCCTTTGCAGAGCATGTTATAAACATGTATCACCATTAAATATTAAATCCTATGTACGGTAAAATGAAAGACTACCTCAGCAACACACTTGCTGAAATTAAAGAGGCCGGACTCTACAAAGAAGAGCGCCTTATCGAGAGTGCACAACAAGCTGCTATCACAGTGAAAGGCAAAGAAGTTCTGAACTTCTGCGCAAACAATTATCTGGGTTTATCCAATCACCCCAACCTGATTGCCGCCGCTCAAAAGATGATGGATCGCCGCGGATACGGAATGTCCTCCGTACGCTTTATCTGCGGAACACAAGATATCCACAAGGAACTGGAAGCTGCCATTTCCGATTACTTCAAAACTGAAGACACTATTCTCTACGCCGCCTGTTTCGATGCCAACGGAGGCGTATTCGAACCGTTGTTCACCGACGAGGATGCCATCATTTCCGATTCATTGAACCACGCTTCCATCATCGACGGTGTACGTCTTTGCAAAGCAAAACGCTACCGTTATGCCAATGCCAACATGGAAGAACTGGAAAAATGCCTGCAAGAGGCCCAGGCACAGCGTTTCCGTATTATCGTAACGGACGGTGTATTCTCTATGGACGGTAATGTTGCCCCAATGGATAAGATATGCGATCTTGCCGAGAAATATGATGCATTGGTCATGGTGGACGAGTCTCACTCTGCCGGTGTGGTAGGTCCTACCGGACACGGCGTAAGCGAGCTGTATAAGACATACGGCCGTGTAGATATCTACACCGGAACTTTAGGAAAAGCCTTTGGCGGCGCCTTGGGTGGATTTACCACCGGTCGTAAGGAAATCATAGACCTTCTGCGTCAACGTAGCCGTCCATACCTGTTCTCCAATTCATTGGCTCCGGGCATCATCGGCGCCAGCCTTGAAGTATTCAGAATGCTGAAGGAGAGCAATGCATTGCACGACAAATTGATGGAGAACGTCAACTATTTCCGTGATAAGATGACTGCTGCCGGCTTCGACATCAAACCTACCCAAAGCGCCATCTGCGCCGTTATGCTATATGATGCCAAACTGTCTCAGATCTATGCCGCCCGCATGCAAGAAGAAGGTATCTACGTTACCGGCTTCTACTACCCCGTGGTTCCCAAAGATCAGGCACGCATCCGTGTACAGATTTCTGCCGGACACGAAAAAGAACATTTGGATAAGTGTATAGCGGCGTTTATCAAGGTAGGAAAAGAATTGGGAGTGCTGAAATAAACAAGAGTAATATAGATACACAAAGTGATAGGGTGATAAAACGATATTACTCTATCACTTTATCACCTTATCATTGTATCACTTTTTATTCTTATTTACGTTCGCCCAGTTTTGCGTCTATAAAGAAAATTCCGGCAGCACCGGCTTTTTTAATCATATCTACGATGCCGGCGGCAGTAGCTTCTTCTTCTACCTGTTCACGAACAAAACCCCACAAGAAATCTTGAGTGGCCTTATCTTTTTCAGCAGCGGCAATATCAACAAGATTATCAATCATTTTTGATACGCGGCATTCGTGCTCGTACACCTGTTCAAATACTTCCAACGGAGTACCGAAGTCGTTAGGAACAACATCAATCTTATCCAATTTGGCCTTGCCGCAACGCTTAATGATGTAAGATGCCATTTCGCAAGCGTGGTCTTTCTCCTCGGATGACTGCTTTCTCAACCAGGAAGCCATACCGCAATAACCTTCTTTCTCCATATAGAAAGACATTGCCAAATAAAGGTTAGATGACCACATCTCAGCCGTAATCTGCTCATTAATTGCATTCTGTAATTTTTCTGTTATCATAATTGTATTTATTAAGTAAATTGAAATGATTACAAATGTAACAAAGATGTCTTTAAATTGTTCGTTCTATAACATTTTTTACAGAAATAAATCTCTTCAATAATTAAGTAAGCACATCTTGTTCAAAACATAAAAAATGCAGTAAATGCAGAAAATGCAGTGTACTCCTTTCCTCACACACACGCGCGTACATTATTAATGCGGATGAAGACAAATGGTCGGGAACGATCGGCTGTGCCGCCTGTCAGGACACGAGGAAACATATGAAACGGCAAGCGAAGACCATTACTGTAAAAGTTGATGAAATACTCCTGCCGAGATACTCCTGTTGAATAGCAGCTATTATATATATACGCGTGCGCGTGTGTGTGAGGAAAGGAGTACACTGCATTTTCTGCATTTACTGCATTTTTTCGGAAAATAGAGTACTACTTCACGGTTCTAATGTAGAACATTAGAACTGCCAAGTAGAACATTAGAACCGTAGTGCTTAACCATCGTACCCTCTATACTTTCAGTCTTCTTCAGTCATTTATCCAACTATAACGAACCCTAACGAACAAAAACAGACAAAAACAGACAATCTTGCGTTTACCGTGCCGTATCTTCGCAACATGATTACAAAACAGTTGAGAATTCAAGAATTAAAATCCGAATGTACGATTATTCATCACAAATAGCAAGTATAGGGATAATCATTATCCTATTACACCAGTTCTTCCGAAGTATAGCCTTGCGGCAACTGGCGGCAATTATAACCCGAAGCCATAATCTCACCATATGCGCCGGCGGAACGGAGGGCGATAAGATCGCCACGCTGTGCGGCATTCAAGTCGACGGCTTTACCAAAAACGTCGGAGGACTCGCAAATAGGACCTACCACATCATAAGTCTGCACCGGAGCATCGGAGGTGATATTCTCTATCTTATGGAATGCCTGATAAAGAGCAGGACGGATCAGGTCTGTCATGCCGGCATCGAGAATAGCAAATTGCTTATTGGTACCCTGCTTCACATAGAGCACACGCGAAATGAGAGAACCGCATTGCCCCACTACCGCACGCCCCAATTCAAAATGAAGCGTCTGATAAGAGCGGAGTCTCAGATGCTCGGCATAGGTAGAGAAGTATTTTTTGAAATCGGGAACAGGCTGACGGTTGGGATGAGCATAATCTATACCGAGACCACCGCCTACATTGATGTGCCCGATACGGATGCGGCGCGCTTCAAATTTATCCTGCAACTCGTTGACACGATTACACAGGGCTACAAAATCGCCCATATCAAGAATTTGCGAACCGATATGAAAGTGCAAACCGATGAACTTGATATTTCCCATTTCCTGAGCTACATCGATGACATGATCCATATCTTCCATACTGATACCGAACTTATTCTCCGCCAATCCGGTAGTGATGTTGGCATGGGTATGGGCACCGACATTGGGATTGATACGGAAAGCCACATTGGCAACTTTACCTTTGGCTGCCGCCAGTTCGTTAATGACTTCAAGTTCAGGAATGGACTCTACATTGAAACAAAAGATATCATAATCCAAACCCAAATTAATTTCCCAATCAGCTTTACCTACTCCGGCAAACACTATTTTTCCGGCAGGAAAACCAGCTTTAATAGCAGCACGGATTTCTCCACCACTCACACAATCAGCCCCCAAACCATTTTCGCGAATGATGGTGAGCACTTTAGGATTGGCATTGGCTTTCACCGCATAATGCACCGAATAATTTTCATACTTCGCAACCTCGGTACGAATACAAGAAAGGGTATCACGCAATACCTTTGTATCGTAATAATAGAAAGGGGTACTCAGTTCACGGAATTTATCAATAGGGAATGTTCCTTTCATATAACAGGATGTAATCTTTGTTTAGTAAAAAAGGGTGTGAAAGAAGTTATTTATAATTTCTTTCAGACACGGATTACACGGATTTCACAGTTTCTTTTCATTCTTTATCCATGTGAAATCTGCATACATAATCCGTGCCCGAAAGATCAAAAGATATTTTATTTTCCGTTGAACAACGCATCGCTCAACGACTGCAACGCTATTTTCTTATCACATTCGCGAATTAGGAAAGAAATATTGTAGTTACTACCGCCAAAGGAAATCATACGTACAGGTATGTTACGCATCGCATCGAGTGCTTTAGCCTCAAAACCTACATTTTCCCATTCAAGGTCACCTACCACACAAATGATGCACATATCCTTATCTACTGTCACAGTGCCATATTTCTTCAGATCATCCAAGATTTCATTCAGATGTTTGGTGTTATCGATAGATACGGATACTCCTACCTCGGAAGTACAAATCATGTCGATAGAGGTCTGGTAACTTTCAAAAATCTCGAACACCTTACGCAAAAATCCATGTGCCAGCAACATCCGGCTGGATTTAATTTTGATGGCAGTGATATTATCTTTAGCAGCTACCGCCTTGATTTTGCCCTTCTCCGTATCGTTCGAGATCAGTGTACCCGGAGCTTTAGGATCCATGGTGTTGAGCAAACGTACAGGGATATTGGCGTACTTGGCAGGCTGAATACAAGTGGGATGCAGGATTTTTGCGCCGAAGTATGCCAACTCCGCCGCTTCCTCAAAATGAAGATGACGTACGGGAGCCGTCTTGTCTACAATACGCGGATCATTGTTGTGCATACCATCAATGTCAGTCCAAATCTGAATTTCGGAAGCATTGATAGCCGCACCGATCAGAGAAGCGGTATAGTCGCTGCCACCACGTTGCAGATTATCTATCTCACCGTATGCATTACGGCAGATGTAACCTTGCGTGATGTAGATATCGGCATCGGGATGCAACTCAAGCTGAACCTGAAGTTTCTCCTTGATATATACAGGATCGGGTTCGGCATTCTTATCAGTACGCATGTACTCCAAAGCCGGAAGCAAGATTGACTTCACACCACATTCCTGTAAATAGTAGTTCATCATAGCGGTAGATATCAACTCACCCTGTGCCAATACTACTTTCTCCTCGAACAGTGTGAAGAGGTCTTTGGTATAAGAACGGATATAATCAAAATGAGATTTGATAAGTTCCAGACCTTTCTGTTTATACTCCGGTGTAGCATAGAGTTCGTCAACGTGCTGGCGGTATTTAGTCTCCAGCTTATTGATAATCTCGTTGGCACCCTCCGGATTTTTCTTGTACAGATAGTCCGAAATCTCAACCAATGTGTTTGTGGTACCCGACATGGCAGAGAGAACCACAATCTTACGTTCACCATCGGTAATCAATTTGGCCACTTCCTTCATTCGTTGAGCCGAACCTACTGAAGTACCTCCAAACTTTAAAACTTTCATTTTCGTTCCTGTATTAAAATGTTATATAAATTTATTTATTTTTCTTCTGCTGTTCCCGGTGTGGTATACATATCCGTTACATCCGTTATCTGATGGTCGGCACAACGGTATACCCGACCCGGATATTCCCAAAGCAACTGCATGTTATGGGTAGTCATGATCACCAACGAACCGGCAGCGCTCAAATAGTGCAATAGTTGGGTGATGGCAAATCCGGTTTCCACATCCAGATTTCCCGTAGGCTCATCGGCAAGAATAATCTCCGGAGAGTTGAGCACGGCACGGGCAATCACAATACGTTGCTGTTCTCCACCCGAAAGTTCGTTGGGATACTTATATCCCTTATTACCCATTCCCACCAACTGTAGCACTTCGTCAATACGATCTTTGACTTCCCCTTTGTTCTTCCAACCTGTAGCACGAAGTACAAATTCAAGATTATCGTACACCGTGCGATCGGTAAGCAACTGGAAGTCCTGAAATACGATGCCTAACTTGCGTCGCAACTCGGGAATATGCTTACGCTTGATGTGCAACATATCATAGTGCAACACACAGGCTTCGCCCGAAGCTATATCAAGTTCTCCATAAAAAGTTTTAAGCAAGCTCGTCTTGCCGGAACCAACCTTACCAATGAGATATACGAACTCTCCCTTGTGCAGTTCGAGATTCACACCGTTTAGTACACACAACTCCTGCTGGTGTATATCTACGTCTTTATATCTTATCAGCGTATCGTCCATCATGATAGATCTATACCTTAATTTAGTGTTTCTTCCAGTTTACGCTATGGCGTTCTTCCAACTCACGTGCCAGGTCTTCAATGCGATAACCTTTGGAAGTAAGCAACACAATAAGGTGGTAAAGCAAATCGGCACCTTCGTAAATCAAACGCTCGTCTGTACCATTGCAGGCCTCGATAACAGTCTCAACAGCCTCCTCGCCTACTTTCTGGGCCATCTTGTTGACACCCGACTGAAACAAACTGGTGGTATAAGACCCTTCGGGCATTTCACGGTGACGTTTTTCAATGAAATCCTGAAGAGTTTTCAGGAACATGACGGGTTGCTCGTTCTTCTCACCCCAACAAGTATCTGTACCGGTATGACAGACAGGTCCCACAGGATGTACCTGAATAAGTAATGTATCCTGGTCGCAATCCTCTTTCATGGAAACCACATTCAGAAAGTTGCCACTCTCCTCACCTTTCGTCCAAAGACGGTTTTTCGTACGGCTAAAGAAAGTCACTTTTCCGGTTTCTACCGTCTTATCGTATGCTTCCTGATTCATAAAACCCAACATCAGCACCTTAGCGGTGTCTGCATCTTGTATAATAGCCGGAATGAGTCCGTTCATTTTGTCAAAATCCATTTTATTTACGATTTAACTATTTACGATTTACTCTATTATTTTCTCATCGCAATTCCTTGGGCACAAAGATACGATTTTAAATCGGGAATTTTAATTTCTCCGAAGTGAAAAACACTGGCTGCCAAGGCAGCATCTGCTTTTCCTTGCAGAAAGACATCACGAAAGTGCTCTTTAGTACCTGCTCCACCTGACGCAATGACAGGGATGGAAAGTCTGTCGGCAAGGTTTGCCAGAGCTTCATTGGCATATCCTGTTTTTACACCGTCGTGGTTCATACTGGTAAAAAGAATTTCTCCTGCACCACGTTCCTGGGCTTCTTTTGTCCACGAAAAGAGTTCCTTATCCGTTTCCACACGACCGCCGTTCAGATAACACCACCACCCCTTTTCAGTCTGCATGGCATCTACCGCCAGCACGCAAACCTGAGAGCCGAAGTTCTTGGCTATCTCGTCTATCAACTCCGGACGACGAATAGCGGAAGAATTGACAGAGATTTTATCGGCACCGGCATTTAAAAGACGGTCTACATCGCCCAGTTCATGGATACCGCCCCCTACAGTAAAAGGAATACTTATATTGGCGGCAATACGCTTTACCAGTTCAGCAAAAGTTTTACGGCCTTCAAAACTGGCAGTGATATCCAAAAACACCAACTCATCGGCCCCTTGCTCGCTGTAGGCACGCGCCAATTCCACAGGATCACCTGCCTGACGCAGGTTCACGAAGTTGGTTCCTTTTACGGTCTGCCCATCTTTGATGTCAAGGCAGGGAATAATTCTCTTTGCTAACACTCTTAATTTATTTATCGTTTAAGATTATGATTTGTACATCATAAAAAGTCCTCTAAATCTTTAAAGGTGATACGTCCCTCGTACAAAGCCTTACCGAAGATCACGGCAGGCACTCCTGTATCCTGAAGTTTACGGATATCATCGGCACAACTCACTCCTCCACTGGCAATCAGGTAAAGGTCCGGATGTTTTTCCAATATCTCCTTATACAATGTAAGCGAAGGACCTTGAAGCATACCATCGCAACTGATATCAGTACAGATAACTTTGCGGATACCCTTGTTTACATAGTCTTTCAAAAAAGGGAACAACTCGCAGGGGCTTTCATCTTTCCAGCCATTAACGGCAATCTTATACTCTTTTACATCGGCACCAAGAATGATTTTTCCCGCACCAAAGCAATCGAGCCAATGGCAGAAGAGTCCGGGGTTCTTAACGGCTACACTGCCGCCCGTCACCATCTGCGCTCCGCTCTCAAAAGCTATTACCAAATCCTCATCGCTCTTTACCCCACCACCAAAATCTACTATCAAGGAAGTGCGGGAAGTAATCTGTTCCAACGTACGGTAGTTTACCACATGATGGGAGGCAGCGCCATCAAGATCAACCACATGAAGACGACGGATACCATGGTCTTCAAATTTCTTGGCCACTTCGACAGGGTTTTCATTATACACCTTCTTACTGTCATAATCACCTTGGGAAAGGCGTACACATTTTCCGTCGATGATGTCAATAGCGGGAATAAGTTCTATCATAGGTCCAGAAAGTTTTGTAATATATGTTCGCCTACACTCCCGCTTTTTTCGGGATGGAATTGCGTGGCATAATAATTATCCTTGTGCAAGGCAGCGCTGAACGGTAATATATAATCTGTGACGGCAGCCGTACAGTCATTGACAGGAACATAAAAACTATGGACAAAATAAACAAACTCTTCCTTTGTGAAACCTTCGAACAGTTCACTATTGGTCTTTTTCAATGTATTCCAACCCATATGAGGCACTTTGTCTTCATGCCGTCGGGAAACAAATCGCTTGACATCAACATCAAAAATACCAAGACAATCCACATCCCCTTCTTCTGAATGCCTGCACATCAACTGCATGCCCAAACAAATGCCCAAAACCGGTTGGCGCAATGTCTTTATCAGCACGTCCATACCACTGGAACGAAGAAAATTCATAGTTGTTTCCGCTTCACCCACACCTGGAAAGATTACCTTATCAGCGGCGCACAACACTGCCTCATCCGATGTAATCACAGCTTCTACCCCCAAACGTTTCAAAGCGTAATCGACCGAACGTATATTACCTGCATTATATTTAACGATTGCAACCTTCATTTTAACAATTAATCATCGATAATCAACAACTGATAATAAACAACAATGAATTATCCATTATCAGTTATCCATTAATTAAATATTACGGTTTTGTTCTTATAGGCTAAAACTTTACGTTCAATATGTTTCTGAACGGCACGCGAAAGCACTATTTTCTCCAGATCTTTGCCTTTATTCACCAAATCCTGTACCGTATCCTTATGAGTAATCCGAACTACATCTTGCTCAATGATAGGCCCGGCATCCAGTTCGGTAGTTACATAGTGACTGGTGGCACCGATAATCTTCACACCACGTTCAAAAGCTGCATGATAGGGTTTCGCTCCCACAAATGCAGGAAGGAAAGAGTGATGAATATTGATGATACGGTTGGGATAGGCATTAATCATCTGCCCCGAAATGACTTGCATATATCGCGCCAGCACAATGAAGTTTACTTTGTACTTAGCCAGAAGTTCCATTTCTTTCTGTTCTTGTTCCTCCTTGGTTTCTTTTGTTATCGGGAAAAGATAGAAAGGAATACCAAAACGCTCTGCCACATGTTGCAAATCGGGATGATTACTGATTATAAGAGGAATTTCCACATTCCATTCACCTGCAGTGTAACGCGCCAAAAGGTCGAACAGACAGTGGGACATCTTTGATACAAAGATAGCCATACGTGGTTTTACATCTGAGAAGTAAAGGCGGAAACTCATTCCGTATTTCTGAGCATACAATGTCGCAAAATAATCTTCTATTTTTTCCTGCGGCACCAGAAATTTCTCCAATTCCCACTCAATACGCATGAAAAAGATATTCTCCACATGGTCTACATATTGATCCAGATAGATAATATTACCCTTATTCACCGTTATAAAGTCTGTCACTTCTGCCAATATACCCGGCTTGTCGGGACAGTGAAGCAACAGTTTGGCTGTTTTCATCATCCTAAAATCTCTTTTTATCGTTATCTAATTACAACATTCTCGTTTTGAGTTCGCAAAAATAACGATTTATTGCAAAAGAACGAAGTTTTCGAGCAAGAAGTTTAAAAGAAGGCTTAAAAAGTTTCGTTTTCTTCAAAAAGTATCTTTCAGTTTCTATCGTGGTACACTTACATGCAATAGAAAAGGCAGTTTGCAATCACAAACTTTTTTTATTTTACAATATTCTCAGAATGAGACTATAAAACAAATACAGCTATTTTTCTTGAAAAAAAGTTCATCACAACTATTGCAGATTTCAAAGAAATACCTACCTTTGCAACCGCAATCGAGAGAGATGGCAATGATAAAATGAAATTATGGTGCGTTAGTTCAGTTGGTTAGAATACATGCCTGTCACGCATGGGGTCACGGGTTCGAGTCCCGTACGCACCGCTTAAAGCTCTGAAATTCAAAACAATTTCAGAGCTTTTTGGTTTATTCTTTATCTTTCAACGGAGAAATATAATCTTCCTTAATAAATTCATCATACACTTTTTTAGGATGATCGAACGGAGCAACGCCTATCCTATCCTCGTTAAAGTTCTGACGACGAAACTGTTTTAACTTTACATTATCTTCGGCATATTCCCTTAATTTCTTTTTCTCGCGCCCATACAGAGAACTATCCAATACTTCAGAATCCAACAGGCTTTCTTTAGGGGTAATTGAAGGTAACAGTTTCTGTTCCAACAACCCGCGATAAGCACCATTATACTCACACCAAACACAATCTCCAATCGTAAACAAACGGTACGTATAACTGGACCATGCTGTTTTAATATTAATCTCACGGGCATAAATCTCGACGGATGCTTCCGAGTCGTAATCCCTATCACGGATAACAACCACTTTCCTACCCGAGAGTTCTTCCTTTATAACAGTCGTCCATCTGTCACACTGCAGAATTTCATCAACAATGTCTGACAGCTTTTCTTTGATCTCAAATTGTATTCTCATAATCGTTGCCTGTGGGGCAGGACTTATTTAGTACCCCAATATTATAATTACGTTTCTAAGATAAGAAAAACAATAATAGAAAACAAGTTAAAACTTTTTTTTCCAAAACATTTTGATAGAATTTGATATAGAAGCGTAAACTCTTACATTTATTTAAGAATACTATTGCATACTTTTTACTTCCAGATTGTTAACTATCCAAAGAGTTTGAACCAATAAAAAAAGAACAATTATGAAACAAATTATTACATTATTAACATTTATATTAGTAAGTTTATCGACCGTGAGCTATGCACAAAGCAGTAGTGAAGTAAAACGTATAGAACGTAAAACACAGCGTGATGCTGAGAAGGCGCGTATCCAAGCCCAGGAAGAGCGTGCATATGCAATGGCTTCACAAGCATTGCACGATGGAAAGTTTGTGTTGGAGGCAGACCAGCTGGTTTTCAAAAGAGGACGAAGTGCATTTGTTTCATCAATCACAAATTTCGTAATGATGGATGATAATCACGCATCAATCCAAGTAGCTTCCAATAGTGCTATTGCCGGGCCTAACGGAATAGGTGGAATTACTGTAGACGGTAATGTAAGAGGATTAAAAATATCTACTGACAAAAAAGGAAATATGAACTGTAGTTTTAATGTACAAGGTGTTGGAATATCAGCGCAAGTCCATATTACATTGACTCGTGGCAGTAATAGCGCGTCAGCAAGAATTAGTCCGAACTTTCATTCCAATAATTTAACATTGAACGGTAATTTGGTACCATTATCTCAATCCAGTGTTTTCAAAGGACGTTCGTTTTAAAGGATTTATGTAGACAGAGATACTATAGTAGGCTCGGTGATATAGATAAGAGTATACACCTGAGAATGCTTATACAGCAGCCGAAGAAAAAAGTAAGCGATGAAAAAAATATAATGAAACAATGAAAAAAAATAGTAGAAAATAATAAATGATAAATTAGCGGGGTAATCCCGCTAATTTTCTAAAATCAATTCCATCGGACCACCTCACCTATCATCGGCATCAGAACATCCAATAAACCTTTCTTTGCCAAGTCTATTACATTTTTTAGTGGTTCATTCCAAGGATGTCTCGCCAATGCATATTTAGAGTGATGAACAGTCAGTACTTTTTCAACATTCAAATCACGGGCAATTTGTCCCAAGTACTTTGGTAATGTATGGATATACTTCCAATCTTCATTATACTGTCCATTCTCCAGAATGGCTAAATTGATACCTGGAAACCTCTCATTCAAGACAGCATAATAATCAAGGTGATCCCAATGATCGTGTGTGATTAACAGATAATCAATGAAACAGGAACAGCTGTACAAAATACAGGATCTACAAGAATTCGCCTACCATCAATCTGAATAAAACAAGAAGAATGCCCAAACCATACGAGAACATTTTCATCCTCAGCAATCTTCTTAAGATCAGTTTTGATAACAGAAATCTCTTTATCAGGACGTATACTTTCCTCCTTCTTGAATAAGAAATCCCACATAGTACCCAAACGTCCTTTTCTCGAAGTCATCATCAAAGTAGGATGCAAATTATGGAGAATTTCATATTTCCAACCACTTTAATTCTGCACAAATGTAGCCTAACTTTTTTAGTTCACAAGTATACAAGATACAGATATTATTACAATAAATCATTATCTTCGCAGCCTAATTATGAGAAAAACAATTATGACAGAAGAAAAAGCAACAAAAGATATACATAGTTTATGTTGTATAGGGTATATCACTAAAGATAAGATTATTACCCCCCATAGTACAGTAGATATGCCAGGCGGTACTTCTTTCTATTTCGCCCATGCCATCAAACATCTAAATGCAGATGATTTTTTATTAGTAACCGCTTTGGCTGATGCTGATATGAATGTCATAGAGGAGATTAAAAAAGAAGGAATTGAAGTAAAAATCTTACCTAGCACTCATTCTGTATGCTTCGAAAATATATATGGAGAAAATCAGAATGAACGTACCCAACGCGTAACGGCCAAAGCCGACCCGTTTACAGTAGAGGGATTACAGAATATTAATGCAAAAATCATTCATTTAGGTAGCTTGTTAGCCGATGACTTTTCATTAGAGCTCATCAAGTTTTTATCAAAGAAAGGACTACTTTCTGTTGATGTACAAGGCTTTCTGCGAAAAGTAGACAATGAAAAAGTATTACCGGTAGACTGGTCTGAAAAAAGAGAAGCCCTTAAATATATTCATATATTGAAAGCCAACGAGTCCGAAATGGAAGTTCTCACGCATTGTTCCGATCCTAGGGAAGCTGCATTATTAATTGCGGATTGGGGAGTGAAAGAAGTATTGATCACATTGGGAGATAAAGGATCACTGATATACACTAAAGGGCAATTCTATGAAATACCTGCCTACCCTGCCATGCAAATAGTAGATGCAACGGGATGTGGTGACACTTATATGGTGGGATATCTATATATGCGTAATAGAGGTACCTCTTGTGAAGAAGCAGGATGTTTTGCAGCTGCCATGTGTACAATCAAACTTCAGTCACACGGACCATTCTGTGGTACAGAAGAAGAGATAAAGAGGATAATCGATAGATAATGGCAATGTACGTTGCATAAAAATATGAATATTTTTCATCATTAAACCCCAACCGCATAGTATGTTCCAAATAGGCAGCCTGTTCCTTTAACCGTTTCTTGACATTGATAGCAAAACATATTCATTTCCATAATCTCTATACATTTTAAAGTTTATACTTGCTTTTTCTTAGATGAAAGTTTTATCTTGCGCAAACGGTAACCTATGTTACATCGAATCACAAAAAAGTAAAAAGAAAATGGAAATTAACCAATAAACCTTGCTTATCTATTCATTTATTGCCATCATTCGGAAGATATCGTTATCATCATTTATTTTATTGTTCTGTTCCTGTCCTTTTATACAACATTTTACCGCGTCTCTGTCTCAACCGACGTAACCATAAATAATATCCGGTCAACGGAAGTGTACAACCTATTAAGGCTGCTATAAATGTTAGTATACGAGTAAACAGGCCTCCCCAATTTCCTACATGAACCGAATATATCCAACCACGAATTTTACTAACTTTATCCGTATCTTCATAGAATGTTGTTCCGATTATTTCTCCGTTATGCGGATTGAAAGTATAACGATCAGCAGCACGTTGATTTCCCAACCGATTGAAAGATACAGTCGCAGTACCTTTAGAGAAGGTGATTTGTTTATAATCTGGATTATGTGTTTTCAATTTGTCATACACTTTTTCCCAATTTGCATACAGTGTCAAACGCTGCCCTTCAGTATGCCCATATACACTGTTTGCCCGACTGTTTTCTTTATTCTTACTGTGGGGTTGCTTGGACAGCTCTACCCCCAATACTTTGTAAAAGCCCGTGCGATACCAAGAAAAAGACCATGTCAATCCTGTAATTGCCATTGCTAAAAGTAGAACAAGAGTATACATTCCCCCTACTACATGTAAGTCATACCAAAAACGTCGCCACCCCTTTCCTACTGTAATCTTTAGACTGTTTTTCAGTACCCTCTTTGTACGAGGCCACCAAATAACAATACCTGATATCAGAACAAACACAAACATCAATGTAGATGTGCCCACAACTACTTTCCCCACAAATATTCCACCATCCGGTTTCATACTATCCAGTAACCAACGATGCAATTTAAACATGGCAAGAAAAAACGGAGTACGTCCAGAACGACCTTTGACCTCACCCGTATATTGATCTACAGATAGGGAAGCTCGGTGTGGCTTCGACAGACTGACTTGATAAGTACGTTCCGGATCGGATGAAATACTAATGCCCGTTATAGAAACACTGTCCGGCAATATACCGGAAACTTTTGCCATCAGTTCATCCATCGGAATAGTCCGGGCTTTTACTTTCCGTACATAGTAAAGGTCACGATGACATAACTCCATTACTTCATTCTCGAATACCAACATGGCACCCGAAAAACATATTAAAGTTATTATCAATCCGAAGGGAACCGATAGCCACAAGTGTATGTTACGAAAAACTTTCTTCATCATTTACCGACCTGTACCAACTTACCTACTCCACTTACTTGAGTCGCCTCTACGCTAAGCCCCTTTGTCGCAGTAGCATTTACCGGATCAATTTTATAAATGGCGGGATTAGCATCTGTAGTAGTCACTGCTATATAAGCACTGCCATTTTCAGCATATAGTGTATTACCAAAAGAAGAAATCCGGTCAGCAGAAGGTAATCCATCCACATAAGTCAGTTTTTTAGAACCGGCTTTAAATATGGCAAGCTGATTGGCTGTAAACCCTGTCTGACTGAATGGACGATCATACATCAGCAACAAGAAATAATCTCCTGTTATATGCCAGCAACGCAAGAAAGATTTTCCATTTGTCTGTTCTTCGAGATTACAATAGTAATCATCAAAATTCTCACTCCCTGCGGGAATACGTACCACACCGGCAGGTAAAGTAGTTTGTTGACGAGGATCACCCATTGTCTTGGCATAGCTTGGAGAGAATACATATATATCTCCATTATCTGCAGCCCAGATAGTTTGATAATACTGAGACTTATAACGTCCGCAGGCATAACTGATTTTATTAGTCCTAATGAGTGATTTCTCTTTTAAAGTTTCATCTTTAAAGATAACCACCCAGCATTCGTCCGGATATTGTGTCCACTGTAGTTCATCCTTATTATAAGCACTGCTACCACTACCTCCAGATTCTGTTTTAACCAAATCTTCATTTCCCTTTTTCACCCATTTACCGTCTTCATACTTCACTCCATACTGGCTCAGCCCCATTGGTACAGCTACACTGAAAATCTTGTTATCGTGTTCCAGCAGACCAGCCAATGTCACATATTCACCATTGCCTAGAAAGTTTTCAGACAAATAAGATTTGTCTTGTGTATCATTCGTCGTAAATGTTTCAGCCATCACGTCCAAATAAGAGAGCAGAAAAACTTTCGGTACATATCCATTATTATCAGCCCATGCAGTAGGTCCGTCTCCTGAAGAAGAAGTCATGATATATTTACTATAAGTACCATAAGTAGTGAATCGTTTCACCGCAAACTCCTTAGAACGGGCCTGTAACTCATTCCGCACATTCATTATATAGGAGCGAGTTGTTCCTGCATTACCCTGATTATACGTTAAAGCATACAGATATTGTTTTTTATAAAACACCCATTGAGTAGCACCATCATTCACCAAACCATTGTTTACAGTAGTAATTGTTCCACCATCCAGTGTCTCGGAAGTCAACAGTACATTGGTACTATTACCTCCCGACGCTTCTACCGAAGATGCTATCACGTATTCTCCTTTACCTTCATTAGCACTACCATTACTTGGGTCATCAACATCTGTACAAGCTGTCAATACTACTCCGGCCATCGCAGTAGCGAAAAGTCCGGTCAATAAGAAATTTTTCTTCATTTGTTTTTACCTTTAAAATTAAACTAATATCACATCTATGATTAAAAAGACACACGTACTTTTCCATAAAAAGCCCGGCCTGCTTTCTGAAGGCTAAAGTTATCATACAACTTCTCGTTTGTCAGATTACGGCATTCCAATGCCACATTGTAGCGTCCGTCCATCAAACTGTAAGAAAGGGCTAAATTGTGTGAAAATTGGTTTGGGACCACATAGTCTCCCTTATTCGAGCCTATTTTAGACGAATAGTATGTGAAACTATGTAAGTATTGATTATCATATGATATCGTCAATACATTTCCTTGTTCCCCCAAATTACGCCAATAAAAAGTCACATCCGAATCGGCAAACATATAAGGTAAGTTCGGCATACGTTCACCATAAACCAAGTTATCCGTATTGCCGGATATGGATTTCTTCATATTATCACGCACATCCATCTGGGTAAAGTTTCCTCCCACACTCAGCCATTTCCCCAAAACATATCGGGCGGAGATACTATACCCTTTCGCCAATACCTTTCCGTAGTTTATATAAGTTGCAGCTTTTTTTCCACCACTCAAACCGGTTATGTTACGTTGGATATAGTCTTTTGTATTCCTATAGATCAATCCTCCTTCCAAATATACGGAGTGCTTGCCGAATACCTGGTTATAACTTAAATTGAAATTCAAATTGTCACTATTCTCTGGTTTGATACCCATATCTCCCATTTCAAGATCTTCATCGCCAAACATTTCTTCGACAGTGGGAAGACGATATGCCTTTTCGTAGGATAGCTTTGCCTGTAATCCCGATATAATGAAATAGGTTCCTGCCGCTCCATATCCCATGGAACTTATATTTCGAGTAGTACGGACATATTCACTCTGATTAGACGAGGTAGCTATAGGACCTGCCACAAACTGTTTATAGTACTTACCAAATACAGATAAATTCCAGTGCTCGGAAGGCATCAGACGATATGACAAACCGGAAATATTCTTACGCGTTTCCTTGGCAATAGACTCTGTCTGCTCTTCTTTGGCCAACAAAGAGGTATTGGTACGCTTAAAAGCATTCAGTACATGGTTGAAAGTCAACGTCTGTATCTTATTAATACGGTAATTTACGGTCATCGTACCACTCCAATTATTATTATCTGCCCGCGAATATAGGTTAGATTGTTCTCCCGGAGAATTCAACGGATATCTCTCTCCATACCAATTATATTTATAAGAAGCTGTATCCACATTGGTCGTCATATTCCTGTTATAGTTGGCAGTCAGTACCACATCAAGTCCTTTTATAAACAGATTACGCTTACTATATTCTAACGAAGGTATCAATGAATGAGCTTTACGATGTTTTTGTCCGTAAACAATATCTTGACGTACACCGGTCTGTATATCCTTATACATATTTGAATAAGTAAATCCCAACATCAACCGATCTGCCCATTTTTTATCTATAAATCCTAATTTTCCAATGATGGCTTCATTGTGATAAGTATCGTTAAAACGTTTCACCCGTAGCTTATTATCCTTGTCAATCGCTCCTGTAGTAAAATCCTCTACCGAAGCATTTATGTAATAATCATTGTCCGAATAATTTTGGAAAACATTAATCTCATACGCAAAACCATTCTTGAGGGTTTGCCCGAAATTAACATAAGATTTATGTGTGTTAAATGAACCATATGAATAAGAAGCATCCAGAAACCAACGACGACGTTTCTTGTTTGTTACAATATTGATAACTCCTCCGATGGCATCTGTTCCAAAACCTACAGGTACGACTCCCTTATAGATTTCAATACGATCTGCAAAGTTCACAGGGATATTATTAAGCCCGAAAGAGCTACCTACCCCTTCTTGAGGCACACCGTCAATAAACACTTTGACATGCTTTCCGCTAAAACCATCCAACATTAATTGCATATCCGAACCTACCCCACCCGATTCACGTAATTTCATACCTGGTGCTTTAGTCAAAGCGTCACTCAAATTTTTTGTTGTATTCTGTAATTCCTTCGTATCAACTGCCACTGCATTGAATGCAGATTTTTTTACCCGACTCACTCCATTAGAAATAACCACTACTTCATCCAATAATTGAGTTTCCGGAGTAATTGTTATATTTTGCTTGATTCTCTGACCAGCTGTCAAAATCACAGAATGTTCTACTGTTTTATAACCAATGGCAGAAATAATTAAGGTATAGTTACCAGCTGGAGCATTCAAATGATAAATACCTTCCTGATTAGTGGTTCCTCCATAATGGGTACCTTTTAAATAGACTGTAGCAAAGTCTACAATTTCTTTTTCTGTAGATATAATCCGCCCCGATATTATCCCATCATTCCGTTGGGCGCACACAGAAAAAGATATCCATAAAAAGAAAAATAAAAGAACGATTTTTAATGTAGCTGTTTTCAATTTACAATGTTTATTATATTGTTAATAATACCACTACAAAGGTCTATATAAAAAGAAAACCACACAATCGCTATATGCAGGTAAAAAAGATGCCGCAAATACTCTGATAAGTATATGCGGCAATCGCTATTTATAGGTAAAAATAAAAGTTATTCCCTACTCATCAAACGTTCTTCAGCCATCTTTTCAAACTTGGTTCCGGGACGTCCATAATTGGAGTATGGATA
The DNA here is from genome assembly GCF_003438665.1 of Bacteroides sp. OM08-11. Lineage (NCBI taxonomy): Bacteria > Pseudomonadati > Bacteroidota > Bacteroidia > Bacteroidales > Bacteroidaceae > Bacteroides > Bacteroides sp. OM08-11. The sequence continues at coordinate 166,420 of NZ_QSTJ01000006.1, read as the reverse complement.
AATGGAAATTCCTCCACGAGGAGTAAACAGTCCGGTAACTTCGATGTATTTAGGATTCATTAAGCGAATAAGGTCTTTCATTATAATGTTTACGCAATCTTCGTGAAAAGCACCATGGTTACGAAAACTAAACAGATAAAGTTTCAGGCTCTTACTCTCCACCATCTTGACATCAGGAATATAACAAATACGTATTTCCGCAAAATCAGGTTGCCCGGTAATAGGACAAAGACTGGTAAACTCGGGGCAATTGAAGCGTACCCAATAATCGTTATCAGGATGTTTATTATCAAATGCTTCCAATACCTCAGGAGCGTAATTCTGTTTGTATTCTGTTTTTCTTCCCAAAAGGGAAAGTTGTTTTTTCAATTCAGTCATATTCTTATTGTTTTTTTTCATTTATCCCCCAATATCTCTCCAATCCTTCACGTCGCAACTTACATGCCGGACAATGCCCACAACCATCACCCGGAATACCATTATAGCATGTCAAGGTTTCATTACGAATAAGTTCAAGTACTCCCAATTCATCAGCCAGCGCCCAAGTTTCAGCTTTATCAATCCACATTAAAGGGGTATGAAGAACAAACTGTTCATCCATTGCGAGATTCAACGTAACATTCAGTGATTTGATAAAGGTATCACGACAATCAGGATAACCACTGAAATCTGTTTGAGACACTCCAGCCACAATGTGATTAATCCCATGTTCACGAGCATATACAGCAGCAATACTCAGAAAAAAAAGATTACGCCCCGGTACAAATGTATTCGGAAAACTATCAGCAGGCTTTTTCTGATCCATCACTATACTGGTATCTGTCAAAGCATTATGCCCTAACTGGCCGATAAAGGAAACATCCATTACCTTAAGCTCCACTCCTGCCTTACGGGCAATCTCCTTTGCCAATTCCACCTCCTTCTGATGTTTCTGTCCATAGAGAAAACTCAGCGCATATACTTCCTTGAATTCACGTTTCGCCCAGAACAAACAAGTAGTAGAGTCTTGCCCACCACTGAATACAACCAGCGCAGTTTCATTATTCATCTTATTCATTATATCAAATTAAATTCCGATTTTCAATTTCCTAAATATCTCCGATTTTCCATATCTTATAAGATACACCTTCATCGTAAACATCACTTCCATCTATCTTCTTAATTGCCTTTACTACCCGAATAGTCACAGGAAGAATCAACACTTCGTACATAGACTTCAAAACGATTTGGATACACATCATTAGCAGTAATTCACGTCCTGCAATGATACCACCGAAGGCTACCGGAAAAAAAATCAACGAATCAGCTGTTTCTCCCACTACCGTAGACCAAATAGCACGAGCTGAGAAATTACGTCCGCCACTTGCTATCTTCATCCGGCTCATCACGTATGCGTTCAAAAACGAACCTACCAGAAAAGCCGACAAACTGGCAATCACAATACGTGGCGCCATACCAAAAACAAAATTAAAGTGAACTGCTCCATCCCAGAAAGGAGCGGCAGGCAATGCTACAGCAATCAAACCAAGCATCACCACAAAAAAGTTCATGGCAAATCCACTCCAGATGATCAAACGTGCTTTACGAAATCCCCATACCTCAGCTATACAGTCATTGATGATATAGGAAATGGGGAATACCAAAAGACCAGCTGTTACAGTAATACCGAAAACCTGAATAACTTTGGTTTCAAGAAGGTTGGCTGCTATCAAACAGACATTAAACAAAATGCCCAACAGCATGAAAGGTACAGATACTTTTTGCTTCATATTCCTGTTTTTTACGTGGTGTTCTAGAATACACGACCGCTATTCACGGCATCATACTTATTTATGATTTAACTATTAACGATGTACGATCAAAGCTAATCTTTATATAACCTTATCTGCAATGAAGTACTCTCCAATCGTTAAATCGGTTACAAAGATACATTTTCTTTCAGTGACCACAAAACCATTTTAAAATTAAGTTGTTGAAAGCACATTCACCAAAACCTAACTTAAATGAAAACAATCTTAAAAACAGTGTTTCTATTATGCATTGCCGGGTTATCAACGTCCACAACCCATGCACAGAAAAAAGTGATTATCGAAGACGAATCTTCCAAGGGAGTTGTTCTGGTTACCATGGATAAAGCAGGCAACGAAATTATCCGTATCATGAACGAGTCACAATTACCCCACATTCATGAACCACAGGCCCCTCGTTTTCTGTTAATGGACAGAAAAGGAAAATTTGCCCTGGGTATCGGAGGTTATGTACGTGCTACTGCCGAATATGACTTCGGCGGCATTGTCGATGATATTGACTTTATTCCTGCTTTCATCCCCAATAGTAGCAAAATCAAAAATCAGTTCCAAATGGACGCCAATACTTCCACAATTTTCCTGAAATTAGTCGGGCACACCAAACTATTAGGAGATTTTATCGTTTATACTGCAGGTAATTTCCGAAATGGTTCCAACAAGGGTTTCCAACTACAAAATGCATACGTATCTTTCCGTGATATAACAGTAGGTTATACTTACGGCGGTTTTATGGACTTGGGTGCACTACCCTCCACCATTGACTTCCAAGGTCCCAACGGAGCAACATTCTATCGTACTACCCAATTAGCTTATACATACAAAGGTTTGAAAAACTTCCGTTTCAACGCATCAATTGAAATGCCTTCCGTGGATGGTACTACCAACAGTGATCTGAATATTAACCAACAACGCATGCCGGATTTTACCGCCTACGCACAGTATGGTTGGAATAATAGCAGCCACCTGCGTGTAGGTGCCCTTATTCGTAGTATGACATATACCAGTTCATTCTGTGACAAAGCATCTTCCGTTACAGGTTTCGGCGTACAGGCTTCTACTACATTCAATGTTGGCAAGAAATGGCAAGTATTTGGCCAAGCTACGTATGGAAAAGGTATCGGGCAATATCTGAACGATATCAGTAATCTGAATGTAGATATCGTTCCCGATCCTGATAAAGAAGGTAAGATGCAAGCACTGCCGATGTTAGGATGGTATGCGGGTTTACAATATAATGTCTGTCCGAAAGTTTTTCTTTCAAGTACTTATAGTATGTCCCGTCTTTACTCAGATAATGGTTATCCCGATGCAGTAGGTAGTACTTATCATTATGGACAATATTTTGTAGCCAACATGTTCTGGAATGTAACTTCCAACATGCAAGTCGGTGCAGAATACCTCCGTGGTTGGCGTAATAATTTCGACAACTCCACACATCATGCCAATCGCATAAATCTATTGGTACAGTATTCGTTCTAAAACGGATTAACAACGAGAAAGCCGCTTCAAAATAGTGTTTGAAGCGGCTTTCTCTCTATATAAAGGTCGGATTATGAAATAAATATCAGAAACGATAGTCTATACTAAGACCGAAAACTTTGTTAGTACGACTGTATACATTTGTACCGGACAATCCAGTGCCATTGTAATTTGTAGAGACTTTTGTATAATCGTCATAGTTGGTCCACATATAACCTACATTCAAATCAGCTCTTTCCGAAAGTTGCAATTTTGCACCTATACCCAAAGAGTAAGAATCACATGAGAAGCTGGTATCAGACTGATAATTATCAGACAGACCATAATCTGTAAACTGTAGCCCACCGCTCAGAGTCAATCTGCTGATTACATCCCATTCTATACCTGCCAGATACTCATTGGTTCCTTTAGTCAGATATTTTTGTTTACCATCAGCCATACCAGCGTTTTTATCATCGTAAAAGTGGTACTCTACCGATGCACGCAATACAGGAAGAAACTCATAGGCAACTGCTACTGAAAGCATGGCAGGAATATCGTTCGGAGTATTTACACCATGCTTGTAAGCCTCTAATTCACTTTCAGGAGCACCTATCATCCGGAACGAATTCAATTTAGTGTTATTTTCAATGTTCAGGTTAGCTTTGAACTCATATTTTGCACCAATATTCAGTTTGCCCAATTTAGCATCTAAACCGATGACCGGAGTAAATCCCCAACCGGTCTGGCTACAATCCAAATCGATACCAATAAGTTCGGTTCCAACAGGTATGGCTCCTCCGGACAAATCAACTGCAGCGCTGGCATTCAGTGCTCCTTTATAACCGCCACTGAAATAGTTCATACGACCACCAGCAAAAGCAGAAAGCCAATCTGTTATTTTATATGTCAAACCTAACTGTACGGAATAAATGTACTGTTTACCATCCATATAACTATTCAGCGAATAGGTCTTGCTCGGAATATTATTGCCAGCCAATCCTGCTATTACCATAGCATCGAACATAGAAAGACCGTCATCAAACGAAGCCTTTCCCCCACCACCTGTAATACCGAAAAAGCCGGAAATCGTCCAGTCTCCTTTCCTATAAGCAGCAAATACGCTGGGAATAACAGGCGCTGACGCTTTACCCTCATAATACTTATCCAAACCTAAAGCCTCACACGAAGCATCGATATTTCTTGTTTGAAAAGCACTCTGAATGCTCAAAGACGTATAAAAACCGTCTTTCGGTAAAAAGGCCAAACCCGCTGGATTAGACAAAGCAGCATCTACACTGGTAGTATTTGCGCCACGGGATAACATACGAAGAAATGCGGGGTGTTGATTTGTATTCGTCAGGAGGCCTCCTGCAAAAGTTGGAATTGAAACGATTAACATCACAATGCTAATCAAGGAAATTTTTCTCATCTAAATCTTTTTTAATTGTTTCGGGCGCAAAGGTACAATAATATTGCACATGAAAAACTTTTTTGTGCATTTTATTTATAATAGAAAGATAATTAATTGAAAACATCAATTGTTTCAAGAGAAACGTTTCTTCTTTGCGGATTGAAAACCATCTATTATTTCAATGAACTTTATCGTCTTTACATACGTTACTTTAAGAATAAGAAAATTCTAAAAATAAGAAAATCATGGCATATACTATTGCATTTTTCGGTAGCAAACCTTATGATGAGACTTCATTCAATGACAAAAACCAAGAATTCGGTTTTGAACTCCGTTATTATAAAGGACATCTAAATAAACATAACGTCATGTTGACACAAGGCGTAGATGCTGTTTGTATCTTCGTAAACGATACTGCCGATACAGAAGTTATCCAGCAGTTGGCGGAAAATGGCGTTAAATTACTCGCCTTACGCTGTGCGGGATATAATAATGTAGATTTAAAAGCAGCTACCGAACATGGCATTACAGTAGTACGTGTACCTGCCTATTCGCCCTATGCAGTAGCAGAATATACCGTTGCCCTGATGTTGTCACTAAATCGCAAAATCCCCCGTGCCACATGGCGCACACGAGATGGAAATTTCTCTTTGCACGGTCTTCTGGGTTTTGATATGTATGGTAAAACGGCAGGTATCATCGGTACGGGTAAGATCGCCAAAAAATTAATCCATATCCTGCGTGGCTTCGGTATGAACATCCTTGCGTACGATTTATATCCTGACTATAACTTCGCCCGAGAAAACCAAGTAGTATACACCACGTTGGATGAGTTATATCATAACTCTGACATCATCTCCCTGCACTGTCCTCTGACGGAACAAACCAAATACCTCATCAACGATTATTCCATCAGTAAAATGAAAGACGGTGTTATGATTATCAACACCGGACGCGGACAATTAATTCATACCAACGCTCTGATTGAAGGATTGAAGAACAAAAAAATCGGTTCGGCAGGACTGGATGTATATGAGGAAGAAAGTGAATACTTCTATGAAGATCAATCAGACAAAATTATTGACGACGATACACTGGCACGCCTGCTTTCATTCAATAATGTCATTGTTACGTCCCATCAGGCCTTCTTCACACGTGAAGCGTTGGCAAACATCGCCTCTACCACTTTGCAGAATATCAAAGACTTTATAAACCATAAAAAGCTAGAGAATGAAGTTAAATTATAAAGCTCCGGCATCTTTTTATATCGGCCGATTGTTACGACTGATATAAAATAACCATTTTAAACCACAGAATTATGAAAAAAGTAATAGACAAGGCTGACAGCCGTGGACGTTCATTATACGACTGGCTTGACAGCCATCATACCTTTAGTTTTGATGAATATTACAACCCACGCCGCATGAACTTCGGAGCCCTGCGTGTATTGAACGATGATAGTGTAGCTCCGGGTAAAGGTTTCGGAACTCATCCTCACAAAAACATGGAAATTATCTCCATTCCGCTAAAAGGGAAACTAAAACATGGAGACAGTAAGCAAAACAGCCGTACCATTACCGTAGGTGACATTCAAACTATGAGTGCAGGCACAGGTATCTATCACAGTGAAGTGAATGGAAGCGAAACCGATCCGGTAGACTTCCTTCAAATTTGGATAATGCCGGAAAAACTGAATACACCTCCGGCTTATCAAGATTATGATATCCGCCCTTACCTACATAAAAATGAACTTACCCTCATCGTATCACCCGATGGCGATGCACCTGCCAAACTGCTTCAACAAACTTGGTTCTCTATCGGAGAAATAGAAGCCGGCAAAAAGTTAGGCTATCACATGCATCAATCCCATGCCGGAGTTTATATCTTCCTGATAGAAGGAGAAATCAAGATAGATGATACGGTGCTTTCCCGTCGCGACGGCATGGGTGTGTACGAGACAAACAGCTTTGAACTGGAAATTTTGAAAGATGCGCATATTCTCCTAATTGAAGTTCCTATGTAAGACTTTTACATAAAATAACAGTCTAAACCAGAAGTATGTGTAGCGTTTTTTGTAATATTGTACTATAATTCAACTCATAAATGAAACTTGATTACATTTATCATAGTGGTTTTGCGATTGAAGCGGAGGGAGTGACAGTCATTATCGATTACTATAAAGACTCGTCGGAAGAGGAGCCCGGCAAAGGAATCGTACATGATTATTTACTGGAGAAACCGGGTGTACTCTATGTACTCTCTTCTCATTTTCATCCTGATCACTTCAACCGCGAAGTTCTTTTATGGAAAACCCAACGACCCGATATTCATTATATCTTCTCTAAAGATATAATGAAGCATCGGCGCGCATCAGCAGAAGATGCTACCTATATCAATAAAGGTGACATCTATGAGGATGACAATATCCGTATTCAAGCTTTTGGTTCTACAGATGTAGGCATTTCTTTCCTGATAGACTTGCAAGATGTCCGCCTGTTTCATGCAGGTGACCTGAATAACTGGCATTGGAGTGAAGAATCTACCCCGCAGGAAATACACAAGGCCGAAAGTGATTTTCTTGCTGAGGTGAAGTTGTTGCAACAAACAGTTTCACAACTAGATGTAACCATGTTTCCGGTAGACGACCGTATGGGAAAAGATTATATGCGTGGCGCAGAACAATTCGTGGAACAAATAAAAAATACTATCTTTGTGCCTATGCATTTTAGCGAGAACTATCAGGGAGGGAACGCATTTCGTGCATTTGCTGAAAATCACGGTTGCCATTTCTTAACAATATCCCACCGGGGACAGGGTTTTGAGCTTCCTTTCCCGAAATAACATAAGTTTATAATTCATCACTAAAATAAAACATATCTATTATGAAAAATTTGACACAACTTCTTTTGGCATTGTTTTGCCTGTGTTTACCCACTATGCTCTATGCAGATCGTGACGACAGTAAATATTTAGCCGGAGCCGTTCCCGAAGTAGACGGTAAAGTAGTATTCAGTAAAGAATTCAGTATCCCTGGAATGTCTCAGGAAGAAATCTACAACCGTATGATGGAATGGCTGACTGGCCGGTTAGCTAAAAATGAAAATACCAGTCGCATCGTTTATACTGATAAGGAGAAAGGATTAATCGTGGGAACTGGCGATGAATGGATTGTATTTAGTTCCAGCGCTCTATCACTAGACCGAACTAAAATTAACTATTTTGCATCTATCATTGCTTTACCGGAAAAATGTATCCTCGAGATAGAAAAAATCCGTTTTAGTTATCGAGACGGAAAAGAGAAATATACAGCTGAAGAATGGATCACCGATAAATATGCTTTAAATAAAGCCAAAACCAAATTAGTACGTGGACTTGCCAAATGGCGTAGAAAAACGGTGGATTTTGTTGATGAGCTTTGTTTAAGTGCAGCTGAAGCTTTAAGTACCTCCACAGAAACAGTTCCGGTAGAAGAAAAAGTAGAAGAAAAGAAAGCAGAAAAAGCGATAGTAAACTCCGGAACAACGGTAATTATTCAAAAGAAAGTTATTCCTGCTACTCCACTTGTACCTGCTACTCCGGCTGCTCCTACCACCTCAGCTGAATATAAGGTTATTGCTCCCAGCGAGTTATCTGCTGACGCTATTCAAACAGGAGCCGGCAAACTGGTAATTGTTATCGGTAATGAACCGTTCAACATGACCATGATGACAGCCAACTCTGGTGGTTCATTGGGCAAAGTCAACGATAAACCTGTTGTCTTCAGTATCTTGTCACCCGACCAACCTTACGAACAAATGGAGAATGCTGAGAAGTATACTATACGTTTCTATCCTACCGGAAAAGACGAGCCATCCGTTATCTTAGAATGCAAGAAACTTCCTTCACCTGCCGCCATGGATGGAATGCCGAGAACCTACGTAGGTGAAATAATAAAAGCAACCATTAAATAAATTCCCATTACAGTATGGAAATAAAAAGTAAATTTGATCATTTCAATATCAACGTCACCAATCTGGAACGTAGCATTGCTTTCTACGAAAAAGCATTGGGGCTCAAGGAACACCACCGAAAAGAGTCGTCCGACGGCTCTTTTACGTTGGTTTATCTAACCGATGGTAACACAGGATTCCTATTAGAACTAACCTACTTGAAAGATCATCCGCAGAACTATGAGCTCGGAGAAAATGAAAGTCATCTCTGTTTCCGTGTAGCCGGTGACTACGAAACCGTGCATCAATATCACAAAGAAAATGGATGGGTATGTTTTGAAAATACTACCATGGGATTGTATTTCATCAATGATCCGGATGATTATTGGATTGAAATCCTCCCGGTAAAGTAACGGTGGCCTAATCATTAATTATCAACGATCAACCAATTCATAATGAGTATAGAAGAAGCAATGATGGGCGGTATTGTTTTCAAAGGTAAGAAAGACAAGCCTAAAGAAGAAAACAAAATAAAAACTAAAGCCAAAAAGAAGACCTACATCACCGGTCTGCACGGCTCTGGAGCCGCAAAGATGAAAGCAGAAATCCGTAAGAAACGTGCAAATCGGCATAAAGGAAAGTAAAAATATTTTTTTAATGGAAAAGTGTAAATTCTTAGAATAGGATTTACACTTTTCTTTTTATTACCTTAATAAATTTGTCACGGAAAACAGTGACAAATTTATTCAATCAACACACTTTTTTGCATATAGAACGTTAAAAAAAGCATTTCCCTCAAAAAAAGTTAATCTAAAGTTTTGCATATACTAATAAAGCATTTATTTTTGATGCCGCAAACGAACAAAAAAACTTATTTTAAAAAAAGTGATTTTATCACAATATAAGAAAAAAGGGCTCTACTTTTTTTTAACTAAAACTATAGTAGTATGCTTTCTTTTATCAATAACTTTGAACGACGTATATGCGCAAGTAACGAGCGGTAAAAAAGAAGATGCAAAAGCCGAAGTCATCTCTTTCAAGAACCGTTGGGGGATTAAAACAAACGCAGTCGACTGGTTATTGACAATACCTAATATTGGCGTAGAGTTTGATTTAGGTAATACCATCAGAAACAAGCGTACCATCAGCACCAATCTGAAATGGAACTGGAACACAAGCCAAAAATATAAACCGGCAATAGTATTCAATCTTTTTGACGTTCGTGTGGAATGGCGACAATATTTCCGCACTCGTCAACGTGGTGGAGTCACGAAAGATACCAACTTGATGACACGTCTCAAAGAGACTGTATTTACCACTCAACGTAAACAGCCCCGTCAAAATCGTGCCTATTATTGGGGAGTATATGCCAATGCTTCAAGCTATAATTTCAAGATAGGCAAGGAAGGTAAACAAGGTACCGCCTATGGTGCAGGTATCAGTGTTGGCTATACCGCTCCGCTTTATGGATACCGCAATCACTACATAGATTTAGAGTTAGGTGGTTCCATCGGTCTGCTCTATACATCATACGATGTTTATATCCATGACGTTGAAAGTAATTGTTATCCACACCTCACCGATAAAAGTAAAGGAGGACACCTTGTACCATTTCCTGTACCGACCGACTTACGTATTGCTTTTGTCTATCGCTTTATATCAGCTGGAGACAAATACAAAGAATCTATTTATCGCCGCATACAGATACGCAGCGAAAAACGCAATGCCATCAATGCTAAAATTAATGCAATGCGTCTACGTATTGACTCCATTGCCGATGCCATACGCAAGCAAGGCGGAAGTAGTCCTGACAGTTTACTTAACAAAGAAGAGTTGAAGCAATGGAAACTTATGCAGGAAGAACGTATACAGCAAGCAGAGAAAGAAGCTGCAGAGAAATTACGTAAACATGTAGCCGACTCATTAGGAATACAACTGTCCGACTCACTGAGTTCCGAACAAGAAAAAGTCCTGCGCAAAACTCTGAAAGAATACGAGGAAACCTTGAAACGGCAGGCCGTATTACAAGATACTGCCAAACAAATAAAACGGGCAGCCAAAGAAGCAGAAAAAGTAAAACGGAGAGCCAATAAGGAAAAAAATAAGAATAAGAATAAGGAAAAGAAAGAGGAAAAGAACAAAAACGGAAAGAATACAAAGCAAGAAGACGATGTATCCACTACAACGAATGAGGCTGTAAAACCAAAAGACGATACCATTTCTCCCATCGAAACAGGAACTAAAGAAAAGGAGGGCATGGAATGAAGCGACAGTATCTTACATATCTCCTGACGCTACTTTTCACGCTATGTGGAATATCAGCCTGTACCTCTGTAGAACTTTGTCCGGAAGTAGAACATCCGCACGTAGCAAATGTGCGTGCACGTTTCAATTGGAATAACGTCAATAAAGCAGATATTCCCGACGAAGTAAACATTGTGGCAAGTCGTATCATCAACACTTGGCGTACTCACGGTATAGCTGATACTTCTAAGGACCCCACTAAAGAAAACAATATCACCTATCAACAGAGCTCCTCCAAACTTTCAGAGAGTGAAGCAAATAGTAACCATACATTTTACTTGCGGGGTGGAGAATACAATATCTTCGCCATCAATAACCAGAAAATATCAGCCAATACTAAGGGAGAAGGTACAGTCCCTATATCTGAACCTGAAACAGCGGAAAGAACTGCTATTGAGATAGACAATTTAGAAAACTACATCAACAATACTCAAACCAGGGTAAACGAACTCTACCTACATATCAAAAGTATGGGGAACAAGAAACCTGACATCGTAAATGACAATGACCTGCCAGACTTCAATCCCAACTATGAATATTTGGAAAATATTACCACACCCATTTATCATGCCGTGAAGAAAGGGGTCAATGTCAATTCGGGACAAGAAACCATCATTGACTTCGATATGCAACGTATCAGTCTGAAGGTAAACATTACTTTCAAAATACAACTAAAAGCAAATAAAAATAGAGAAAAGATAGACATAGACGACATTGACTCCCCTATCGTAGAGTTATCCGGAATATGCGGACGTTTCAACATCAGCGAAGCCTATCTGGACACCACCAAGCTCTACCGCATGGCGTACAAGATAGTGAAACCGGAAAACGAGCAAGACATAGAACCTCGCACCGGAGAAGACGACACACAACAAGACTTTGTGAAAGAGTCAGAAGACACCTACCGTTGTACCGCCCGCTTCAACACACTGGGAGTAATTCCCAGCGGTAGCAAGAACCATCTCAACGGTCCGGGCATCGTACAGGTAGCCGTAAAGGTATGGTCCGACCTGCTGGACGACAAGGGCAACCAGGTATTAGACGAAACAGGAAGTCCCAAAAGAACTGGACGCTATATCTACGCCGGTATCAACATACGGGATGAACTGATAGCGGAACGCCTTGTCGAGATACGCAACGGCAAGACCTATATGCGCTACAGCAAAGATGACGTGAATGTAGAAGTGGATCTCCCACTGATCATAGAGAAAGACCAGATAGTACCCGACGACAATGGTATGGGTTGGATTCCCGCTGACCCAACTAATCCGGATGGAGACATTGACATTGAAATATGATAAACCGATTATCACCTACATATAGCCCACTCAATACAATGAGAATTCGTTTCTTATTGCCATTTGTACTGTTGCTGACCCTTTACAGTTGCGGCAACCTGTACACCGGTGACGAAACACCTGTCCTCCCCGATGAACCGGATTTTCCCGGTGACAAAAACGAGATACCTGTGATGGTGGCCTTCTGCGACCCTGTCTACAATGTATTGACACGTGGTACAGGAGTCATCGATCCCACCGACACCGACAACTACGGCAAACGAATGCAGAAAGGCCTGTTTTTCATCTATGCTTTCCGACGCGACAATGCCGGTGACAATGTCTATACCACCCACCGCCTTGACGACATAAATCAACGTTACTGTTTAGTAGACGGCAGTTGCGACGAACCTATGATGCAAGATGCCGCCAATCCCCAAAGGGACAAGAACGGTTACCCCTACCTCAGTCCCGAACAATGCAAGGAGCACGGCAAGCGTGCCCGTTATGCAGGAAACGGTTCGTTCGTCAACTGGATAAGTACCACCAATGCCCCTTACTACAGTACACAGCAACAACTCGACCCGTTCAATTTCTTCGCCTACTGCTATGACGATGCCCAGATAGGCGATGTGCAACGCACTACCGACCGCATCAGCTTCGACGTCACCGTAGACGGTTCCCAAGACTTGATGTGCGCCTCCGCAACCAACTTGGGCACACTGATCAGTGAGATTGAAAAGACTCCCGACAAGAACTACGGAGACTATCAGGAACTGGTAAACCGCCTGAAACAATTGCACCCCGACGAGTTGAAGACAGTAAAGACTTATTATTACAGTACCTATACCGCCTATTTCAATCTTTGGCCTATCATACGCATGCAACATCAGATGGCATACGTGAAAGTGAAGTTCCGTTCTGTATTGAATGGTGGAACTTCCGACTTTATACGTATTAAATCCGTACGGCTGGAAACAGTACACAAAGGAACTTTCACTGTAGCAGCTTATGATCTCAACCAACTCGGTGCCCACTTTCCCGAAAACGGTGAACGTGCGGAATTACTTGCCCGTGACCCCTCTGAAGGCGAAAACGGTGAAGCGGCCTGGCGGGTAAAGACCTGGACGAACGAAAACGGCACCCTCTACCACCCCAAGCACCCACCTGTGGAAGAGGGAGAAACGAACAAGCCTACCGAACTGGAAGGGGGAACCTTTCTGGCGCCACCGGGAAACAATGCCCGCCTCATCATAGAGACGGAGTACTACCGCGACGGGGATGAAAGCGTACCACCGGTAAAGGCGACTGTGACACATAACCTGAAAGACATCATCATTAACAAAGACAACACCGGTAACTTCCTGAACTACGGATTTATGCGTAGCCGGGAATACACCATCACCGCCAGCGTACACGGTTCGCAGGACATACGGATAGACGTACAACCCGTTTCGTGGGTAAACGGTGGAGATTTCGACATCGACATAGGAGAAGGAGAATTCGAGAATTAGATATCTTTTTTATTATTAATTTTAATTTATGTGATTATGAAAAAGCATTTTTTCTATGCAGCAATGGCTCTCGCAGTATTGAGCAGCTGTTCTAAGGACAATGATCCGGCGGTAGCTCCCAATCCGGATGACAACAACACCAAGCCGGCAGCCATCGAACTGGGCATCAACGCCCCGTCGGTAAGTGTAAACACCCGTTCCAGCGGTACGGTAGGCGGTATGACGGACCAAACCAATCTGTGGAAAGGGCAGACCTTGCATGTCGTGGCTTACGACAAAGGAACGACCAACAAGACAACAAACAGTGAAAGTACAACCGAACCGAAAGAGTATATCTTTAATAATCTGACTTTCAAGGCACCGACCCAGACATGGGATGGAACTCAATCAGGAAATGAACTGCAAGGCGGTAAAAGTATCTATATCCTAAAAGACCAAAGCACCATCCAAGCCGTATATTACAACCCTACCGGCAACATGGACTTCTACGGGTATCATATAGACGATTTATCAGCTAACCTTGACGACGCTACCAAAACTGTAACTGGAATTACCATTACAGGAGCCGAGGACTTGCTGGGTGCAAAAACCAAAGAAGTAAGCGAAGCCAATTATCCCGGTGTACAAGCAGGTGACATCACCGCATTCAATGCAGCCGATCCGGAAAGAGGCTTCAGCGCATGGGCTGCACGTAGAGGCATACAGCCTATTCTGGAGTTCAAGCACTTGCTCACCCGACTGACTTTCTCTGTTACCGCAGCAAAAGCCGACGCAGCAAAATACTATTGGGATGCAACAGCTGGCGGAGGTTCAGGCGCATGGGTAGAGAACAAATCAGCAGAAGCACAAGCTGAAGATCAATCCAGCACTGCCGTTGAAGTTGTAAGTATCGCCATCAAAAACGTCAAGACAGGTATGAATATTGTTCTTGACGGAGTAGAAGGGGGAAAAACATATCCGTATGCAGCCGCTACAACAGAATCAGCTACGTCAGATTTAGCTTTGCAAGAACGTAGTGGAGATGCCATGCAAACCTTGACAGCCACCGCTCCCGTTGCTTTCGACGCTTCAGGTGAAGACCACTCAGGTTCTTTCCCTGGAGGAGCCGACACGTATTCAACCAAGACTCCGGTAGGAGAAAGCTTGATGATTCCGGAAGGAGACACTGAATTGACACTGGAAATCAAACTCCGGCAGAAAGTTGTCGATACAGAAGGATATCCCACTGGAGATAACAAAACTTACAAAATTAAAGAAGGTACCGTAAATTATACATTGCCATTCAGCAGTGTTCAAAATAAAGTAGGAGAACAAACCGTATTCACAGCCGGATACTCTTACAACGTAAATATCAAAGTATTCTCTTTCGAAAGAATCGATATTACAGCAGAACTTGCTAAATGGGTATCAGGTGGCGACTTCGACATTGACGCCGAATAATCCCTGCCATTTTCCTGCATAGCACGGAAACTATTCATGTCACAACGGGCGTAGCCGGAGTCCCTCTTCTCCCTGCGCAATCAAGGGAGAAGAGAACTTCGTCCGCCCGATATGACAACACCCTTTTTCAAAGATAACAAGTATTCCCTATGGGGAAATGACGTTCTCCACCAACGGCAACTCCGTTCCCCCTAAAGGGAACGACGGTTTCTTACTGTGGGAACGACAGTTTCCCTCTATGGAAACGACAGTTTCTCCTTAAGGAAACGGGAGTTTCCCTTCGAAGAAACGGGCGTTCCCTGCAAGAGGAAACGCGGGTTTCTATTAACAGAAGATAAAAAACACATGTTTTACGACTAATAAACTCATTACTCAAGATTATGAAAAAGAACATCTGGATATGGGCATTGGCAGCCACCACATTGACGACAGCCTGCTCGCAAGACAATGACCCCGTCGGTGAAGAACCGAAACAAGAAGTCACCGACAACGACTGGATAAGTCCGGACGGACAGGTAGTAATACAACTGGGCGGTACGGACAACACGGCAGCCGATGCAATCATCACACGTGCACCGATAAAGGATGACGGAAGCAACTTCTTCTACGACCTTTCCGGTTCCCTCACAAATCCCAACACCGTAGGTATCCTTGCACTGGCCTCGGACAAGGCAGGATGGAGCGATACAGACAATTACGGCATTTTGCTGAACAACATCGAAGGTATCGGCAGCACCGAGAAGAAATCGAAGGCAGACGGTGCCCAAAAAGACCAACTCAACAAAATCACGCTGAAAGGAAAAACGACATGGGGCGGCGTGTACTACTACCCAATGAAAATAAAATATAACTACGACTTCTACGGATATGCACCTTATGTGACAGGCGAAAGCGTGAGTGCAACAGATTCCAAGATTTCGTATACGAACTTCAATGGTTCACAGGATATCATGTTCTGCAAAGCTTCGGCACAGGACATACCGGCGGGCGCCATCTATACAGACGACTCCCAAACCATGAACACGGAGGTGTTGAAAGGTTATAACGCCAAATACATCCGCCAACTGAAGTACCACAAACAGCTGAACTCGGGTGGCAGTACCGGAAAAGAAGACTACCCCTGGATTCCCAACCTGGCCTTCGAACACCAACTGGTATGGTTGAAATTCTCCGTAGTAGTGGCTAAAAACCAAAGCGATGCCGACAAGGCCGCAGTTGCCGGACAACTAACGGTAAAGGACATCAAGCTGAAGGCCCATCCCACCACTGTGGATTTGGACTTACAGGCAGAAAATGCCAACAGACTGGTATGGGGATCCGGAACCCAAGACTTACCGATACTCAACCCCGACAACGATGCTGTTGTTACCGAAGCTTTTGTACCGGAACAAACAGAAACACCTACCATAAGAGGTTATCTGCTCGTGCAGCCACATACAACCTACACCGTAAGCCTGACCGTAGTTCCCAAAGCAAGCGACAATGGTGTACAGCCCGAAAGCCAGACATTCGATGTGGAACTGAAAAATGTTGGAAAAGGCTTCGAAAAAGGCAAGAGCTACAATATCCGCCTCGGCATCTACGCCCTGCAGGAAGTAGAAGCTACCGCTGAACTGATTCCTTGGGGTGCTGACGAAACAATCGACATTCCCGTAGAATAAAAGAGAACAAACTATCAAGTAATGAGTAAACAAATAGTAAACATATCCTCTCTCTTAAGTTTCATGCTCCTGTTGTCAGGATGCGGACAAGAAACTTCATTGGTTCCCCTCCCCGGTAACGGGGAGCAGGAACCGGTGGAGATTCGCTTGAACGCAAGTCTGGCAGAGATAAGTGTGGAGGTGACGCGCGCCGATGCCACTATGTTGATGCCCAATGGTAGTAGGATAGGTTTATACGGTATGCGAAATTCCGGCGACTTGCCAGGAAACAATCCCTACATCGATAACTGGGAGTTTGTTACAGACGCAGATGGAGCAATGAGTAATCCGGATCACGCCAAAGTCTACTTTCCTGCCGGAAGGGAACAGGCATTTCTCTATGCCTACAGCCCCTATACAACATCGGTAAAGGTGATGGCGGATGGTAAGGTAGGTATCCCCGTAAAAAGCGATCTTGCCGACAACCCTACTGAGAGTCCTTGGAATACCGAGCCTTGGACACATGCAGCCACCGACCTGCTCTATGCTTACGATGACCCTATTCATCACTACAGACTGCCCCTTCCCGATAATCCTCTCAATGAAAATGCCTATTTCATTTTCAAGCATGCTTTGGCAAAGCTGAACATTCTGGTATCTACCTCTTCTGCTACTGAAAGCTATCAGTTGAACTCCATCGCCGTGACCTTCAGTAACGGACAGTATGGCTACATGAACCTGACAGATGGTAAAATAACCCCCGAAGCTTCTTCAACAAAGACTTTTACCGTAGGTTATGATCCGTCACAAACCATAATCAGTAACACCACTGATCAAGCACAGTTTTCTCACATCGTAATTCCACCCGCCACGATTACCGATAATGCCATAGAAGAAATAAAAATAACCGCCAATGGTACGGAATACATCGTGTATGAAGCTACAAGCGGTCCCGTCATCACCTTGACAGCCGGTATGCAAAAAACATTACATATCAAGTTCAACCCTGATAATCAGGCCCATTCTTCATTGATAGATTGGGATAATGATGTAAATCAAGATATTGATTATAATAGATAGAAAGAAATGAAACCGAAACAGATCCTCCTCCGTTCCATGCAACTGGTGTTTGCCACGCTGCTCTTGCTCTGCGCCGCCCCTGCCCTGCATGCCCAGCAAATAGCGATAAAGACCAATGGACTGATGCTTGCCGCTATGGCACCCAATGCGGGTTGTGAATTTGTTGTGGGCGAACGAAGCAGTATCGACCTGTCCGCTTTCGGTTCTGTCAACATCTATGGCAACAAAGCCAAGATACTGGGGTTCCAACCCGAATACCGCTATTGGTTCAACGGTCGTCCCATGACTCGCGAATATGTAGGTATAGCAGCTCTGGGTACCACCTACGACATCACATGGGGAGAACAAGTTTATAAAGGTGACGCCTTTGGCGCAGGTATTACTTTTGGTTATGCACTCAATTTGAACAAACGTCTCAATGTGGAATTTTACGGAGGCTTCGGTGCCGTATACTTCAATCAGAAACAACATTACAAAACCGACAATCTGGACGATTATGTTGAAAACGGCGTGACGCAAGCCAACGCCAACGGATATAAACTGTTGCCAATAAAGCTGGGAGTGTCAATTTCGTACATACTAAAGTAACTGTAAATAGAACAGTGAGAGTTATGAGCTAAAAAATATAAAAGGATATGAAGGAATTGGGTAAAATTCTATTTTGTATGGCTATGGCTTTTGTTACGCTTCAAACAACGGTGGCGCAAGAAATCTCCATTGTTTCAGGTAAAGTACTGAACTTGCCCGAAGGCGAAAAGAAAGCACGGCCATTTCCCGTAACAGAAAAGGTATATGTATTCGCCTTCAATACGGTGGCTGCCGCACGCGACGCCTTGAAACAACTGGAAGGCGGAGGAGGTACTATGATGTCTGATGCTGATGCCGTGGCAGGAGCCGATGGATATTACGAGATACGCGTGGCCGAAACCGGTGCGCTCATCTTCCGCGTAGCGATGAAAAGCGAACTGCGCGAAGTGAACTACAAACAAACGATCGATCTTTCCATTGACGGTGGTATCGCCCTGGACGAGGTAGAAGTTGTAGCTGAAAGCAAGAAACCGCAACCCAAACCTGTAGCAGGCAAAATTGTAGGTAACAAACTCATTGTGGATAATTCCATTGGTATACCCAGCAACTACGGAGCACCCAACCGGCGGCTTATCATGCAACCATACGTAGTGGATTGCACTACGGAGGACACGGTAAGTTATATCGAACCTACCGTGATAGACGGTGAAGAATATGGCCTGACGCAAGACCGACGTATGGCCTATAATATGAAAAACGATAAACTCGCCGCCTTCATCAGCCAACGTCGTACCCTCAACGAAGAACGTTTCGACCTGACTGTGAAAGATTCAGTACCCATACCCGATCCAAGACGCATATACAGCGTACTCACCAAAGTGATCATTGCCGACTACACCCACCCCACCTATATGGACGAATGGAAACTGACGACTTGCAAGATAAAGCGTCCTCTACAATTTCTGGAATTCTCATTCCCCGACTTTGAACTAGACCCCGATAAATATAAAGAAACTCCCCGGCGCGAACGACGCAACACTGCCGGAAACATATCACTTACTTTCCTTGTGGGGAAGGCGGAACTTGATCCTGAAGACTCTACCAATATCGCCCAGATGCAGAAACTGCAAACCGATTTGATGAATATTGTCAATGGAGAAGGAACCACCCTGAAAGAATTCAAGATTACAGGTATATCTTCTCCCGAAGGACGTTATGCCAGTAACCTGGATCTTGCCCGAAGACGTACCGCATACGCCCTGCAGCAAATCACCTCCGTTATTCCACCCGAGAAATGGAAACGGGTATTTAAACATCCCAACGAAACACGCGTAGCCACTTGGGACGAAGTGGCGGACTTGCTGGAACAAGACAGTTTAAAGGCCGAAGCCGCCGACATCAGGGCGATCACTCAAAAATACAAAAATCCGGACGCACAGTTTGCAGCTGTATCACGACTCCCCTACTACGCCACCGTTATCAAAGACCGGTTACCTAAGTTGCGTACCGTCCAATACGAATACAAGCATGAGATCTTCCGTGAACTGAATCCTGACGAAATTCTGGAACGTTACAAAAATGACCCTGACTACCGGGACGGCAAGAAGTCGTTTACCCGCTACGAATACTGGCACCTCTTCCAGATGGTGAAAGATCCGAAAGAAGCGGAAAAGATATTCAGGCGTGCTTACAGGGAGACTATGGCTTACGACCTGAAAGGGCAAGAAAAGCCATGGATACTTGCCGCCAACAATCTTGCCGTGGCGCTTCTGCGGCGCGACACTTTCGACGTGGATGTACTGAAACCGCTGATAGACATCACCCGCAAAGTGAACATGATAGATACTTTCAACGACGGTATCAGTGTGATAAAGACAGAAGTAAACCCCGAAACAATCGTCGCCAACCAATTGGCAATGTACATACGTGCCTACAACTTTGAAGATGCCAGTATCCTGGCCGACAAATTGCCCGACACCGAACGTTTCCAGATGATCAAGGCTTTTGCCAACTGTCTGGGTGGATATTATGATTACCGGGGAGCAGCCAATATAAAAGAATCTGAAGAACGGAAAAAGGTATTCCAACAAGTAAAAAACTCCTCACCCATGAACAATGTCGTAATGTGTATGGCCATGGAGACAGACCCATACAACCGGGAAGCTGAAACAGCTCTGGACTCCATCCCCGACAGTTCACTGAAGCAATACTTGAAACTGGTACTTTTCATAAGAAGCAAGAAACTATACGAATGGAGTTACGACAATGCATTGGATTTTGACGAAGCGTGTAAAATACTGGACGCCATTATCCAGAAAGATAAGAAGTTCCACAAAATAGCTACCAATGACGGTGAAATCAGTAAGGAATTCATGGATTATTTTGAAGAGGGAGGATGGAAACTCTATTAAACGTGAAGATTGAAGTATAAGATATGAAACATAAAAACATATTGGGGAGGATGGGGAAACTAATCGCATTATTTTGCGGAATGTTGTTGACGGGAACAATACCCGCTGTTGCACAACAACCGAAAGAGCCGATATCACCGGAGAAGCAAAAACAACTGGAAACGCAATCCGAACAGCACCGTGACAGCACAAGTACGGACAATACCGGTTTCGACGCCACACAGGAAATATTTTCCAAACGTTACCGCCATCCCGATGCCGTACCTTTTGACACATTATGGAAAAACAATGTCTATATTTCCCTGTTCGGAGGTATGGATAAGATGGTACCGCGCGGTAGCGCCGACTTCAGTACAGGTCCCATCGGCGGCATTGCCGCTAACTGGCAGTTTGCACCCTCACACACTGTGAGAGCATCGCTACTTGCCGGGAACCTCGCCCGGAAAATAGACAACGAGACATTGCGGCGGTTCGGCTTGCAACTGGACTACTTGCTGAATGTAACCACTTATACAAGCGGTTATAATCCCGGACGCCTTTTTGAGTTCCTGACCGTGGCAGGTATCGGCTACCAATATTCCTCACTGGCAGGTAATGCGGAACATGTAGGTGAATTACATCTGGGCATACAACTGAAGCTACACCCCACAGCGCAAGTAGACTTTTTTATAGAGCCACGTTTCACCGTTTTAAGTGACGGAATAGATCACTCTTTCCAAAAAAACTGGCATAAATATGATATGACCTACGGTGCCATAGTGGGCATGAATTACCGTTTCAAGGCATGGAAACCTTTCGGAAAAATACGTACACTTGAAGGAGATAAATTTCCAGATAACACATTCATCAGTTTCGCTGCCGGCGGACAAATACAGGCATCACGCTTAACTGACGAAATAGGGTTGACGAACTCCATCGGGCCACATTTCAGCCTGTCCGTGGGAAAGTGGCTGATACCTGCTTTTGGCCTAAGGTTATCTGGTTTTAAATCAGCCGATACATGGCATAAAAAGGTACTTGTAGCCACCGAAACCACTCCTCAAGAAGAATTCTATGAAATGTCAACGTATATGGGTGGACGTCTGGAAGGCATGTTGGATGCCACATATTTCTTCAATGGACGCCAAACCGACCCCAAGTTCTCTATAAATCTGCTGGCTGGTGGAGAACTGGGACTTATCAGAAAAGAAAGCGGATATCATCCCGCCAAAGGGGGATATACGGGTATCACGGGTGGCATGCAGTTGAAGTACAAGCTGTTCAACGATGTATCGTTGTTCATAGAACCGCGTACCACAATGGCTTCATATTCTTTAAAAACCAATGAAAAAGTGGAGAACAGGTATTTGGCAAAGAAATATACGGATAATCTGTTCAATATCAATATAGGTATTGAAATACGCAGGTCGAATGAAGAAAGCCGGATGGCTCGTTCGCTATCTTTAGAAGACTTTAAACCTTCTTTCTTCGTCAGTGGTTCAGCAGGCTTTACCATCCCGGTGGAACCTAAACGTTACGAATTGAAACGTCATTTCAATTATCAGGCAATGTTGGCGGCAGGACGTATCTTCACTCCTATCTCATCGGCACGGGTGGCGGTAGATTTTAGTCCGTTGTCCGTAGACATGAAGGGGGGAGCAGCCAGTTACAATATGGTAAGCGGTAGTGTAGACTATCTGTTGAATTTAAGTAATCTGATGATGGGATTCGATGCCGAACGAAAGTACGACGTACAACTATTGGCGGGCTTGGTAGCTTCCATGAGGTTAGCTCCGTCAGACGAAGTGTCTGACGAAGACATGAATAAAAGCAAGTTATTCATGGGAGGAGAGTTGGGAGTACAGACATCTTACAAGGTCAGTTCCCGTTTCAAAGTCTTTCTGGAACCATTAATACGAATCTATGGTAAAAAACTGTTGAAACAAAGTAGTATCCAAGGTACCGACATCGTAATAGCGCTACGTGCAGGCACATGCTTCTCATTCTAAAGGAAGTATGCTTCATTTCAGCATCTCATCAATCTTCTTAACCAAAGAAGCAAATTCTTCAGGATTATACAGGCGGGTAAGAAAAACAATGCGGCCTTCCTTGTCAATCAGCACATTCCGGGTGATACCCGCTTTACGCAATGCATATTTGGCAAATATATCCGCTCCGGGATCCAGTCCCAAAGGATAAGTAATGCCGGTAGATTTACCAAAGGCAATCACTTTATCCAACGGCTCATCGCGGTCAATCCCGATCAAGGCGAAATTAGGGTTGGACTTATGCTTCTGCCAAATATCTTTTTCAATGAAAGGCATCTCTTTCCGGCAGACGCCACACCAACTGGCAGTAAATTGCAACATCACCACTTTTCCACGAAGCTCGGAGAGTTTCACAGTCTTGCCGTCGGTCAACTTTACGGTAAAATCGGGAGCCATCTGCCCCACTTTTACGATATAACCAGTATCGTCCGCCTCCTGGGCCATAACCGCCATGCTACACAATGCAAACAGGCAGAATACTAATAATCGGATTTGTTTCATTTGCTCAATCTTTAACGGTTTATTTCATAACGCAAAAGAAACGAATTAGGGGTAACAAAACAAATAGGATATAAACACTTTGCGAATATTTAACTTGTATACTTACAAAGAGGATGTCAAAAGTCCGATAACGCTATCAATATAGTAGCCTACTCAAACTTTTGACATCCTCTTTCTCCTTCCCAGATAATCAGATATTAGGTTTGATATCCAGCTTTACAGGCTTAATCATATTTTCTGGTTTCAGAATTGTATCCAGGTCTTCTTTTGAAAGTATATTATGCTCTAAAACCAGTTCGTAAACCCCTCTGCCGGTTTCAAGCGCTTCCTTGGCAATCTTAGTAGAGTTTTTATAACCGATAACAGGATTAAGCGCCGTAACTACACCGATACTGTCATGTACATGCCGGCGGCAAACTTCCTCATTGGCAGTGATGCCGTCAATGCAAAGAGTACGCAAAGTATCGAAACCGTTCATCAACAGATCGGCCGACTCAAAACAACATTGCGCCATAACGGGTTCCATAGCATTCAGCTCCATTTGCGCCGCTTCACCACTCATAGCTACGCAAAGATCATTTCCGATTACTTTGTAGTCTATCTGGTTCATTACTTCAGGGATAACCGGATTTACCTTGCCCGGCATAATGGAAGATCCCGGCTGCATGGCGGGAAGATTGATTTCTCCCAAACCGCAACGCGGGCCGGATGCAAGCAAGCGAAGGTCATTACATATCTTGTTCATCTTCACCGCCACCCTTCGCATCGCCGAAGAATAGCCGACAAGGCAAGACGTATCGGATGTGGCCCCCACCAAATCACCGGATAACTTAATCTTCAGTCCGGTAATCTTCTGCAAAGCCTCCACGCATTTTTCGGCATATCCGGGTTCTGCCGTAATTCCTGTACCGATGGCGGTAGCTCCCATATTAACGGTAAGAAACTCCTCTGCCGCAAAATTGAGGTTCTTTATTTCATCGCGCAAGATACTGGCAAATCCGTTAAATGTCTGTCCGAGAGTCATCGGCACGGCATCTTCCAACTGTGTACGCCCCATTTTGATGATATGCTTGAACTCTTCCGCTTTACGCTGGAATGCGTCGATCAGTTCCTCAAAATGTTTCATCAACTTGAGATGAGTATAATACATTCCTATATGTATAGCAGTGGGATATGCATCATTAGTAGACTGAGAGCGGTTTACATGGTCATTGGGTGAACAATACTGATACTCACCACGTTTATGTCCCATAAGTTCGAGAGCGCGATTGGCAATAACTTCATTGGCATTCATGTTGGTAGTGGTTCCGGCTCCTCCTTGAACCATGTCCACCGGAAACTGTTCGTGATGCTTGCCGTCGAGTATTTCCTTACAAGCTTTAAGAATGGCATCCCTTTGCTCACCGGTAAGCAAGCCAAGGTCGAAGTTTGCCATAGCCGCCCCCATCTTGGTGATGGCAAGAGCGTTGATAAATAATGGATATTCGTTCAGATGAAATTTACTAATACGAAAATTTTCGATACCCCTGAGGGTTTGCACTCCGTACATAGCATCTTCGGGTATTTCACGGCTACCGATTAAGTCACTCTCTGTACGTGTTCCTTTTAATAAGTTCTCTTCCATAATATATATTAATTAACAGTTATTCATTGTGTACTTCTAAATAATAACCAAAGGTAAAACAATTTGTTTTGTAAGCGATACGGCTTATCAATAAGTTAATAAACTTTAACCGTACAACAATTATACACATTATACTATATATATTGTGACAAAATGAAACATACACTCTAAAATTTCCCAAGGTCTTATTTTTGTAAAGAAAGACTTCATTTAGTAAATATACGCTAATTTCAGTAAACACTTTAACTTCTTTTTTTGTTATATAAAAGATAATTTCAGAACTTAGCCACCCGCAAAAACAATGTTGTCTTTGTATAATCTTAATTTGAAGAATATATGATATTACAATTACTATTCGTTCTAACAGCTATTATCATCGGTGCACGTTTGGGAGGTATAGGCCTTGGAGTGATGGGAGGCGTAGGTTTGGGGATACTTACCTTTGTATTCGGCCTGCAACCCACAGCACCGCCAATTGATGTGATGCTGATGATTGCCGCCGTTATTTCCGCGGCTTCCTGCATGCAGGCAGCCGGAGGACTTGACTATATGGTGAAGATAGCCGAAAAGCTGCTACGTAAAAATCCATCCCATGTCACCATCCTCAGCCCCATCGTAACTTACTTGTTTACTTTTGTCGCCGGAACGGGGCATGTAGCTTATTCCGTTCTT
This sequence comes from Bacteroides sp. OM08-11, assembly GCF_003438665.1. Classification (NCBI taxonomy): domain Bacteria; kingdom Pseudomonadati; phylum Bacteroidota; class Bacteroidia; order Bacteroidales; family Bacteroidaceae; genus Bacteroides; species Bacteroides sp. OM08-11. The sequence continues at coordinate 140,793 of NZ_QSTJ01000006.1, read as the reverse complement.
CCGGTGATTGCCGAAGTGGCGACGGAAACCAAAATACGCCCCGAACGCCCGTTGGGAATTGCGGTTATCGCTTCGCAGCAAGCCATTACGGCAAGTCCCATTTCTGCTGCTACGGTTGCGTTACTCGGTTTATTGGCAGGCTTCGACATTACATTATTCGATATATTGAAAATCACTATCCCGGCAACTATACTCGGCGTACTGGCAGGTGCATTGTGCTCCATGCGCGTAGGTAAGGAACTGGTAAATGATCCCGAATACCAGAAACGTCTGGCAGAAGGATATTTCGACGGTAAGAAAGTGAAGATTGACGATGTGAAAAACAAACGCCATGCCATGTTATCGGTACTTATATTCATCCTCGCTACCGTCTTTATCGTCCTTTTCGGCTCACTCGAAGGCATGCGTCCCTCCTTCCTGATTGATGGAAAAGTGGTCACTCTGGGCATGTCTTCCATTATAGAAATTATCATGTTATCGGCGGCAGCCATTATTTTATTGGTAACCAGAACCGATGGTATCAAGGCAACGCAAGGTTCAGTGTTTCCTGCCGGAATGCAAGCCGTCATTGCCATTTTCGGTATCGCCTGGATGGGCGACACGTTCTTGAACGGCAATATGACTCAACTTACCGCATCGATTGAAGGCATTGTACGCCAAATGCCGTGGCTGTTTGGGGTCGCACTGTTTGTGATGTCCATCCTGTTATACAGCCAGGCGGCCACCATACGCGCGTTGGTACCGTTGGGCATTGCCCTGGGCATATCACCATACATGCTCATAGCCATGTTTCCGGCAGTAAACGGATATTTTTTCATCCCGAACTATCCTACTGTAGTGGCTGCCATCAATTTCGACCGTACCGGAACAACCCGGATCGGTAAATACGTACTGAACCACTCCTTTATGATGCCGGGCATGGTCGCTACGGTAGTTGCCATTGTTCTGGGATTGTTATTCATACAAATATTCTAACCAATATACTTCAACCTATTTTTTAATTTAAACAATTAAGTTATGAAAAAATTCAAAAGACTTAGTGTGGTAGCTGTAATGCTACTGTTTTCTGTAGCGGCAGTTTTCGCGCAGCAAAAGCCCAATATCCATATTCTTGCAACCGGTGGAACAATTGCCGGAACAGGAACGTCTGCCACTGCGACTAACTATACAGCCGGTCAGGTAGCCATCGGGACACTGCTGGACGCCGTACCCGAAATAAAGAATATCGCTAACGTTACAGGCGAGCAAATCGTTAAAATCGGTTCTCAAGACATGAATGATGAAGTCTGGCTTATCCTCGCAAAGAAGATTAACCAACTCTTGAAACGTTCGGATATCGATGGCATCGTTATTACTCACGGAACCGATACCATGGAAGAAACCGCTTATTTCCTTAACCTGACGGTCAAGAGTGATAAACCGGTCGTTCTGGTCGGAGCTATGCGTCCCTCTACAGCCCTTAGCGCCGACGGCCCCCTCAACTTATATAATGCCGTTGTGGTGGCGGGAGCAAAAGAGTCTAAAGGCAAAGGAATTCTGGTAGCTATGAACGGAAGCGTGCTTGGCGCTACAAACGTGGTGAAGATGAATACCGTCGACGTACAAACGTTCCAGGCTCCTAATGCAGGTGCGCTCGGTTATGTTTTGAACGGTAAGGTAACGTACAATATGTCATCCGCAAAGAAACATACCACCCAGTCCGTTTTCGATGTAACCAATCTGAACTCACTTCCCAAAGTAGGCATCGTCTATAGCTATTCAAATATTGAAGCCGACATGGTTACACCTATGTTGAGCAACGGCTATAAAGGTATCATTCATGCAGGAGTAGGCAACGGAAACATTCATAAGAATATATTTCCGGTTTTAATGGATGCGCGCAAAAAAGGTATCCTCGTTGTCCGTTCTTCAAGAGTGCCCACAGGACCGACTTCACTGGACGCCGAAGTGGACGACGCGAAATATCAGTTCGTAGCATCCCAGGAATTAAATCCCCAGAAATCACGCGTCCTGTTGATGCTTGCATTGACCAAGACCCATGACTGGAAGCAAATTCAGGAATATTTTAATGAATACTAAAATCGATATCCGGAAATGATGAAGAAACTAACATTCATACTCCTGATGGCAGGCTGCATACAGGGAATACATGCCCAGGATACGGAGAAAAGTGACAGGTTCCTTGGGAATAAAACCCTGTTTGAAGAACTTACTAATGTGGAAAAGAAACAGGATAAGTTTAACTTATTCCTCAACATGCAGGGAAGTTTCGATGCCAATTTCCGCGATGGCTTTGAACAAGGAGCCTTCAAAATGAGACAACTTCGTATCGAGGCGAAAGGTAATATCAACAGTTGGCTCTCATATCGGTACCGGCAACGCCTGAACCGTTCGAATGACGGTAGCGGAAACATAGACAACCTACCTACCTCTATTGACTATGCAGGTATCGGAATAAAGTTAGGCAAAGGATTTTCCCTCTTTGCCGGTAAACAATGCACTGCCTACGGAGGTATAGAGTTCGATTTAAACCCCATCGACATATACGAGTATAGCGATATGATCGAGAATATGAGTAACTTCATGACCGGTTTGAATATCGGCTACGACATTACTCCCAGCCAACAACTGAACTTACAGATTTTGGATAGCCGCAACGGTTCCTTTAACAGTACCTATGGCGTTGAGACGGTAGAAGGTGAAACTCCTCAACTGGAATCGGGCAAACTGCCGCTTGTCTATACCCTGAACTGGAATGGTAACTTTAATGACGTGTTCAAAACACGTTGGTCTGCTTCCGTCATGAACGAGGCAAAAGATAAATACCTCTATTATTATGCGCTGGGTAATGAGTTAAATCTGGACAAATTCAATATGTTCCTCGATTTCATGTATTCCAAAGAAGGGGTCGACCGTAAAGGAATTGTCACAAGGATGACAGGTAAAATGGATGGGCACAATGCTACCGATGCCGGTTATATGTCATTGGTAACCAAGTTAAACTATCGCTTTTTACCTAAATGGAATGTCTTTGTAAAAGGAATGTACGAAACCGCCTCTCTTACCAAGAAACATGGAGATTTAGAGAAAGGGAAATACAGTACATCCTGGGGATACCTTGCCGGTGTAGAGTTTTATCCGATGGAAATCAACCTGCATTTCTTCCTGACTTACGTAGGACGTTCATATGACTTTACAGCCCGTGCCAAGGCACTGGGACAAGAGAATTATTCAACAAACAGAGTATCGGTTGGATTTATATACCAGTTACCTGTATTTTAATAGGACAGCTTTTCTTACAAGTTTATGTATATAAAAAAACTCCGGAATAACTTAATAAGCTATTCCGGAGTATTCTTTCGAGGTACCTGGCAGATTCGAACTGCCGTACACGGTTTTGCAGACCGCTGACTAAGCCACTCATCCAAGGTACCAGTATTTCTTGTTTGCGGATGCAAAGGTAGTACATTTTTTTAAACTACCAACTATCCACAGCAATTTTTCTTTGTTTCTTTTGGCTTCCCACTACACTCCGCACGTTTTTTATCGTACAATTGCTTTAATTCACAGCCGGTTACACAATTCTCGCATGGATTACGTTTTTCCTTTACCCGCCGAAAAAAAGAATAAATGCTCTGACCAATCCGAAAAGCGCATAACAGCAGCACCAATACAACTACCCAATTTTGCCAATTGCTCATATAAACAAACCTCCTATCTGATAAATAGTAAAAGATACTCCCCACGCCAATAAAGTAGTATATACGGCTGTAAACAATGCCCACTTCCAACTGCCCGATTCTCCCTTAATAGCCGCCAGCGTGGCAATACATGGAAAATATATCAATACAAACACCATGTAGCAAAAAGCGACCAGAGGGGTAATTGGAATACGTTGTCCCAAACTCACAGTGTCTACCTCAGCATCATCGGCATAAAGTACCCCGAGCGTACTTACCACCAATTCCTTAGCCCCCACACCGGATAGAATGCCAATACCCAGTTTCCAATCGAACCCCAAAGGTTCAATAACCGGCTCCACCGCCTTACCAATCTTACCTATATAGGAATTTTCCTGTTGCTCGGCAACATCTTCATAGGTATCATGATTGGGATAATAACCCAAAGCCCATATCACAACAGAAGCCACCATTATAATCCCTCCCATCTTACGCAGATACTGTGCACCTTTCTCCCATGTATGCCTGAAAATAGACTTAGAAGTCGGTATACGATAAGGAGGCAATTCCATAACAAATGGCGTATCGTCTCCTTTCACCAAAAAACGGCAAAAAAGGCGTGCCATAACCACAGCCAGCAAAATACCGATAGCATAAATTGTTAACAAAACCAGGCTGGCATTGTTCGGGAAAAAAGCTCCTACCAACAACAAGTAAATAGGCAGACGGGCACTGCATGACATCAATGGATTAATGAGCATAGTTACCAGACGACTCTTACGGTTCTCGATAGTCCGTGATGCCATAATTGCCGGAACATTACAACCAAATCCCATAATCAACGGTATGAAAGATTTACCATGTAACCCCATCTTATGCATTATCTTGTCCATAATAAAGGCAGCACGAGCCATATATCCCGAATCTTCCATCAGCGAGATAAAGAAATAGAGAATTAAGATGTTGGGTAAAAAAACAATAACACCACCTACACCACCTACAATACCATCGACCAACAAAGCCTTCAACGGTCCTTCGGACATATTGTTACGGATTAAGTCTCCCAACTCTCCAACTAACCATTCAATACCTTGCATAGGATAATCACCTAAAATGAAAGTTCCTTCAAACATCAGATACAGGAAAAGAAAAAAGATAGGATATCCCCACACACGGTGCGTTACAATAGAGTCTATAACACGGGTAACATGTGCCGTATCTTTATGATTATCGGTATACGTCTCACGTAATGCACCAGATATAAAACCATATTTGGCATCGGTTATAGCCTGCTCACTCTCTTCATTAATCACATTACGGAGACGCAGTTCCTCCCGGTCGCGAACTTCAAGAATTTCTTTTCCATTGGAAAATTCCCGTACCACCTTCTCCAAATCTTCATCATTCTCCAAAAGTTTGATAGCCAGAAAACGGGTGGAGTATTTATGACGTATATTCTCGTTGACGCTGATGACACGCTTTACCGTATCGATGCTTCGTTCCAGTTCCGGTCCGTGATTGATATGGATATGGCGATAAAAGCCCCTCGGATGATCTTCTTCCTCTTTGTGAGTACCAAAATCATGGTCGGGAACATATTCTTTATGCCAGTTACGTAAATCGTTTAATATCTCAGCGCGTACCTTCCCTTTCTTGTCAAGGAAGTCGCCCCCTTCGTAAATACCGATAATTGCATGGAACAACTGCTCAATCCCCTTTCCGGTACGACTGACGGTAGGCAACATCGGAACCCCGAACAGTTGTCCCAACTTTACATAATCCAACGTATTGCCACTGGCGGTCAATTCATCGTACATATTAAGGGCAATCACCATACGCACATTCATATCAATCAATTGAGTCGTGAGGTAAAGATTACGTTCCAGATTAGAAGAATCGACTACATTGATGATAATATCCGGCGTCTCGTTAATGATATGCTGGCGAACATATATTTCCTCTGGCGAATAGGCTGAAAGAGAATAGGTACCGGGAAGATCGACAATGCGGAAATGATAACCCTGAAAGTCAAAGTAACCTTCTTTAGCATCTACAGTAACGCCACTATAATTGCCCACATGCTCGTGTGAACCGGAAGCAATATTAAACAGGGATGTTTTACCGCAATTCGGATTTCCAACCAAAGCTACATTAATGGTACGGCGTTTCCCCAGAGCAAGACGTTTCAATTCATCTTCTCCCAAAACCATGTCTTCACTTAATCCTTTATGATAATCCAGTTGCAGGTCCAGTTCCTTTATCTCATGCTCACTTATAATCTCTATCATTTCGGCTTCTTGCCGACGTAGGGATATCTCATATCCCATTACTCTATATTTGATAGGATCTCTTAACGGAGCATTCAACAAAACCTCCACGGTCTTTCCTTTGACAAACCCCATTTCCACAATACGTTTGCGGAAACCACCGTGTCCTAGCACTTTTACAATTACCCCTTTTTCACCGGTTTTCAATTCGGATAAACGCATAGTTTTCTGCCTTTCTATATTTTGGACGCAAAGATAAAAATTATGTTCGCACGCAACAAATAATTTAGAATGTTTTTAAATAAGAGAGTATAAGTGATTATCAGAAAGAATAATTTATCTTTGCAAAATAGAAATACATTTTAGCAAATGGAAATAAGAAAAGTAGCACAATATATTGAGCAAGAACGACTCTTCGACAAGAGAGATAAAATTCTCGTAGCACTAAGTGGAGGAGCAGACTCTGTGGCCTTGTTACGCTTATTACTATCACTGGAATATACCTGTGAAGCCGCCCATTGCAATTTCCATCTTCGTGGTACAGAGTCTGACAGAGATGAAGCATTTGTTCGCCATCTCTGTAAAGAATTGCAAGTAAATTTACACGTCATTCATTTTGATACGAAGAAAATTGCAGAAGAACGACATATCTCCATCGAAATGGCGGCACGCGAATTACGTTACAATTGGTTTGAGAAACTCAGGAAGGAGTGCCACGCGGCGGTTATCGCCGTTGCCCATCATCAAGACGATAGTGTTGAAACTTTCCTCTTGAACTTAATTCGTGGAACAGGCATCAACGGTCTGAAGGGAATACGTCCCAAAAATGAGCGTATTGTCCGACCTTTGCTTTGCACAGACCGCAAAGAAATCATGGGTTATCTGGAACACCTCCAACAAGGTTATGTAACAGACAGCACGAATTTACAAGACGAATACACCCGAAATAAAATCCGCCTGAACATACTGCCGTTAATGCAAGAAATCAATCCTTCAGTAAAAGAAAGTATTCTCACTACGACGGAACACTTGAACGATACCGCTACCATATATAAAAGAGGTATAGAAGAAGGAAAGTTACGGGTACAAAACTTGAAAGGTATCCATATCGAAACCCTAAAACAAGAACCCGCACCGGAAACATTACTGTTCGAAATACTGTATCCTCTCGGATTTAATCCGGCCCAAGTGAAAGATATCTACCGTTCATTAGACGGACAACCGGGTAAATCATTCACCATTCCCGGATGGCGTGTAGTCAAAGACCGTGATTATCTACTTATTGAACCTTACAAACCAATCACCCAACCGATTCTTCAGATAGAAGAACATCCCTACACTCTGGATTTTGTAATCCCTCGTGACAAAGACATAGCTTGCTTTGATGCGGAAAAGCTGTTATCTCCTTTTTTGCTCAGATTATGGAAGCAAGGAGACGCCTTTGTCCCTTTCGGCATGAAAGGACGAAAAAAAATAAGCGACTACCTGACCGACCACAAATTCTCTCTCCTGCAAAAAGAACAGCAATGGGTACTTTGTTGTGGTGAAGATATCATCTGGCTGGTAGGCGAACGAACGGATAACCGCTTCCGTATAGATGAAAACACACATAGGGTGATAGTGATAAAAGTAATCAGTTCCGGCACCTGATTTATAATCTTTTATCATTGTATGAAGAAAATGATTTAACCATTGGTAATCAATACACAACGTAGGATATATTCAGTATATAACTAAATAAAATTCAATATACACCCCTATCTGCTACGTCCATTAAACGTAAACATCCTTATACATCTTTTTCAAAATGGTATTTACACGATGATCCGGTTCTCTTTGGGCTTTTTGAAGCAATCGGACAGCAGTGCAGCAAACGGAGTATCGTATGTACGTGCCTTTTGCGGACATCCCTTCACACAAGCACAGCACTTGATACATTTCTCGACAAGCGTATTACATTCATCCCCTTTCAAAATAGCACCCGTAGGACAATGCTTCACACAATAACCACAATGTGTACAAAGTTCCGCATCCACTGCCGGAATGCGAGGCAAAGGTACACCGCTTTTTCTTAGTTTGATTACTTTACGCAGAAAACGGAAAAGGGGAAAAAACGGTTGGCGGGGACGTTGAATACGATTCACATCTACCGCATACAATCTCTCCATATCAACCGCAGCTTCTATTTTGATACGGATCTTTTTCCCGAAGTCTTCGGCATATTTCAAATCATCCACATCAGGGCGACCTGCCGCAACCGGATTTTTTCCGGTACTATAAGAATGCTCACCTATAAAAGTCGCTCCCGCTATCACTTTAAAACCACGTTCGGACACAAAAGCATCCAATTCTGCCAATGCTTTCTCGTAAGCACGATTACCATAAACTACCACCACTACGGCAGGAGCACCCGCCGCATGTATCTCTTTCAGACGTTCTAAAGCCAATGGAGCTACCTTTCCGCCATACACAGGAACAGTAATTACAACCAATGTATCCCGAGGGATTTCCAATTTATCAACAGCATGCAGAGTCAAGTCAGTACTTGTAACCTTAGAAAAGCCGATACCGCGAACAATTGTTTCGCCCACTTGTTTAGAAGTATGGGTAGGCGAAAAAGTAATCAAATGAGCTTCGTATATATTCATAATGTATTCTTGATGATGAAGCAAAGATAAACTTTTAAAATTAAAAAAATGACGATTTATTTATGAAAACAAAAATATTTATTACCTTTGCGCCATTGAAACATTCTGTTACTCCCTTACTGAGGTGAGAGGTTGTAGGTCAGATTTCCGGTTCAATAATAAATAATCCCTATTAAATCATATTTATAAGGTAAACTTGCCTAAATAAGTAAAAACCATTCACATATATACTGTATGTATAATATCATCCAATTAAACGACAAGAATTTGTCGGAATTGCAAACTATTGCCCAAGAATTGGGTATCAAAAAAACAGACTCATTGAAAAAAGAAGAACTCGTTTACAAGATACTCGATGAACAAGCTATTGCCGGAGCAACCAAAAAAGTAGCAGCCGACAAACTGAAAGAAGAACGCAAAGGGGAAAGACAAAAGCGTTCTCGTGTAACTGTAAAAAAAGAAGGAGCAGATAAAGTATTCTCAGCCAATAAAAACGGAGACCTCACTAAAGCTACCGAAACACCTGCTCCACAAGAACAACCCAAAGTAGCCGAAGTTAAAGTAGAGCCTGCTACAGTGGCTGTTACTTCTGTAGTAACAGAAACAGAACCGGTAGCTGTTCCTAAACGTAAACCGGGACGTCCACGTAAAGTCAAGCCCGAAGTAGTTGAAACAATAAAAGAGACTCCGACAGTTATAGAAAAAGACCCAAAAACTGAAATCGTAGAAAAAAAAGAAGAAAAAATTATCGTACCGGATGAGAGTCTTATCCTGGCAGAAATAGAAAATGATTTTATTCCTATCGAAGAGCTCCCCACCGAGAAAGTGGAATTACCTTCAGAACTCATCGGTAAATTTGAAGCTACCAAAGCTGAAATACCTGTACCTACAGAAGTACAACCTCAACGTCCCCGCCCTCGTCCTCGCGAAAACAACGCTTCATACAATAACAACAACAATAATAACCGGAACAACAATAACCAGCGTCCGGCTCAACAACGCCCGGTATTGCAAAACAATAACGATACTCACGCGATGCCCGAACGCAGACCGGTAGTGGAACGTGAAAAAGCATACGAATTTGATGATATACTCACTGGAACAGGTGTATTGGAAATTATGCAGGATGGTTACGGTTTTCTCCGTTCTTCCGACTATAACTACCTTTCTTCTCCGGATGATATTTATGTTTCTCAATCACAAATCAAGTTGTTCGGATTGAAAACCGGCGACGTAGTAGAAGGCGTTATCCGTCCGCCCAAGGAAGGTGAGAAATATTTCCCGTTGGTAAAAGTATCCAAAATAAATGGACGTGATCCGGCTTTTGTCCGTGACCGTGTACCCTTTGAACATCTTACGCCGCTTTTCCCGGATGAGAAATTCAAACTCTGTAAAGGTGGATATTCCGATTCACTGTCTGCACGTGTAGTAGATCTCTTTGCTCCTATCGGTAAAGGTCAACGCGCCCTGATTGTGGCCCAACCCAAAACCGGTAAGACTATCCTAATGAAAGATATAGCCAATGCCATCGCAGCTAATCATCCGGAAGTTTATATGATTATGTTGCTTATTGACGAACGTCCAGAAGAAGTTACCGACATGGCACGTACTGTTAATGCAGAAGTTATCGCCTCTACTTTTGACGAGCCTGCTGAACGCCACGTAAAAATTGCCGGTATTGTCTTGGAAAAGGCAAAAAGAATGGTGGAGTGCGGACATGATGTCGTTATATTCCTCGATTCTATCACCCGTCTAGCACGTGCTTACAACACGGTATCACCCGCTTCCGGTAAAGTTCTTTCCGGTGGTGTGGACGCCAATGCATTGCATAAACCCAAACGTTTCTTCGGTGCGGCACGTAACATTGAAGGCGGTGGTTCATTAACGATTCTGGCTACTGCCCTGATTGATACAGGTTCTAAAATGGATGAGGTTATCTTTGAGGAATTTAAAGGTACGGGCAACATGGAATTACAACTCGACCGTAATTTGTCTAACAAGCGTATATTCCCGGCTGTTAATATCGTTGCTTCCAGTACGCGTCGTGACGATTTACTACAAGACAAGCAAACATTAGACCGTATGTGGATTCTCCGCAAGTATCTTGCAGATATGAACCCGATAGAAGCAATGGACTTCGTAAAAGATCGTTTAGAAAAGACAAAAGACAACGACGAGTTCCTGATGAGCATGAACAGTTAAACTATAGAAATAATATCCTAAAAAAGAGCGGAATAGTTAATAACTTTTCGCTCTTTTTTTATTACTTTTGCCACTATTATAATATTTTCCTTTACAGACAAGAAAAGATAGCAAGGTGAAAATAATAAAAACAAATATAATTCTTATCTTAGTGCTACTTGGAACACCCTCATGGATCTTTTCTCAGGAAAAAGCAACGGGTAGCAGTCACCTTAACCTTGTGGCGGAATTAATAGATAATAATCTGGGATATTCACGGAAAGTATCTTCCGATGATATCATTAAATGGGAAAATGAAATAGTATCTATCTTCCAGAAAGAAAAAGATTATGAACGTATGTTCATTATGAAACAAATGGTAGTTTATGCCTACGGTTTCCAAGGTAAAATTACCGAGGCGTTGAAAAAAGCCAATGTCATGATGACAGAATCCAAACTGATGAATTATGATATCGGTATCGCACTTTCCCATTTTGCACTAGGAGATACTTATCTTCATGCCAGTATGGCTCCGGAAGCTGTAGAAGAATATGAAAACGCCATAAATATATTGTATAAAACTCCCCAGTCAGAAAAACTACAGGAAAGAATATTCATCCAACTGATACCTACTCTTATCAAATTAAAACGAATGAATGAAGCGGAAGCGTATCTGCAAAATATGGGAAGATTATATACTGATAAACAGTCAAATCCATTTATACATTATATATATCAGGCATATTATTACCTACAAACAGAAGACTTGAGTAAAGCCCATGAACATATCATAGATGCAAAGAAAGCCAACAACAAAAATCCTTTTTATTTCCATTCGTCCATATTGAAATACATGCAGGCCGAATATGCCCAAAAGACAGGAAATTATGAGAAAGCGATACAACTATATACAAGTTTAGCAGAAAAAACAAATAGTATAAACGTTTATAATAACTATATAAATCTCAGAAAATCAGCTGCTAAAATATACAAAGAATTAGGACATTACAAAGAAGCTTGTGAAATTTATCAAGTTATCAACGCTACACGTGACTCTATCAATGACCACTACTATACTTCACAAATCAACTTGCTACGTACAGTATACCAGGTAGACCGTTTAGGAGTAGCAAACCAAAATCAACGTAACCGCCTGTTATTCTATCTAATCATAGGTAGTATATTGATTTTGGTTGTCTTCATCATATTCGTTATTTATATAAGAAGAGCCAATAACCAGCTTGCCACTTCAAGGTTAAAGTTGAACGAGGCACGAAAGAATGCAGAAAATTCAATACGTACCAAAAGCTTGTTTCTCTCTAATATGAGCCATGAAATACGTACACCGTTAAATGCATTATCAGGTTTTTCATCCATATTGACAGATAATAATATAGATAAAGAGACCCGGCAGCAATGTAATGACATTATTCAGCAAAATTCAGCTTTACTCCTAAAGCTGATAGATGATGTAGTAGACCTATCAAGCCTTGAAAGAGGAAAAATACAATTTCGTCTTGGTATATATGACGCTGTATCGCTCTGCCGTAATGTTATTGATACTGTAGAAAAGATAAAGCAGACTTCCGCCACTGTTGTCTTTCAGACATCGTTAGAAAAGTTAGAACTCCATACAGACGAAGCACGCTTACAACAATTGTTAATTAACCTGCTTATTAATGCCACCAAGTTCACAACAGAAGGTAGTATTACCCTTGCATTGGAAATTGGTAACAATGATATGGCACAGTTCTCCATAACCGATACCGGATGTGGTATAGCCGCTGAAAAACAAGATAAAATCTTCAATCGCTTTGAAAAATTGGATGAGAATGCTCAAGGTAGCGGATTGGGACTGTCTATCTGTCAACTGATAGTGGAACATTTTGGAGGTAAAATTTGGATTGATAAAGAGTACAAAGACGGGGCACGCTTTGTATTTATCCATCCCATCCACCTCAATGAGAAAAAAGAGGAGACTATATCATGAAAAGGATAATATTTATAATTCTCTTTATTCTGCAAACATTGTTCGGATTAGCCGATTATCAGTTGGTTACCGACAGCCTGATCGAATCATTGCCAACAATGTCTCACGATAGCATACGCTTACAGGCGTTGGAGCAATTGACTCTTACTATGCAGAGTACACCGCAATCCTTAAAATTCGCCAGCGAATTATACAAAGAGGCTAAATTGCAGAATAATAAACATTACCTTTGTAACGGTGCCTATTTTCATATCCTCTATTATTACAATAATAATGAAGAGCAAGACAGTATTGCCAAATGGGTCAGTATCATACAACCGATAGCTCAAAGCATTCAGTATTGGAAAGTTTATTTCAATTCCCAGAAGCTTCTTATAAACACTTATATATACAATAAACAATACGAATATGCGTTTAATGAAGCGTCTAAAATGCTGGAGAAAGCTCAAAATATTAAGAATGTGGATGGAGAAGTAGCTGCCTATCAATGTATGGTAAACATATATCATGAAACTAATCAGTGGACAGAAGAAGGAAAAATACTCAAAAAAATCTATGAACTATTACCTCAGATTACACATTCTGGTACGCAGGTCAACATTCTGTGCCAACTAGTCAACTTCAGTAATCAAAGAAAAAATTATACTGATATGAAAACATATCTGGATGACACAAAGAAAGTATTAGATGAAATGATACGTGTTAATCCTGAAATGCAACAAAGTCTGTATGATCAGTACTTATTTTTGGAAATATTTTATACCCATTTCTATATAGCGACAAACCACCCCACTCTTGCAGAAAAACATTATAAAAAAGCGCAAACTTATGTTACCCCACATACTTTCCTTCCCTACCATGCGACTTTCCAAAATATGTCCATTGATTATTGTCTCTACATGAAAGATTATAATACCGCCCTTGTATTGGCCGACAGTGTTATCCATTTGATGAAACAAAACGGGTTCGAAGAATCTGATTACGCTAAAGAGATTGGCTATAAAGCAAATGTACTAACAGCTATGGGGCGATATACTGAAGCATTACCACTTTATGAAAGAGCCATACAGATTGAAGACTCTATAAATACAGTAATATCCAACAAGCAACTGGAAGAGATCAAAGATAGCTACCATCTGAACCTGTTGATATTAGAGCGAGGAAAACTAAGAAGTTATGTACAGACTATCATCCTTGTAGTGGTAGGTGTGGTTCTTATATTATGCATCATCTATATGTTACGTATCAATCGTATACACAAAGAACTCCGTCTTTCGGAGAAAGAGACTAAAAATGCTACCCATAAATCGGAAGAAGCAAATGAAATGAAAAGTCGTTTTCTTTCTAATATGAGTCACGCTATTCGTGTTCCTCTTAACAGTGTAGTAGGTTTTTCCCAACTAATGGTTACCGATACAAATATCAGTGAAGAAAACCGTAGAGAATATTCCGGTATTATCCAAGAAAACACAGAGAAGTTGATGTTATTGGTTAATAACGTTTTAGATCTTTCGCGTCTGGAAGCTGATATGATGAAATATCAACTGACAGATTATGATATTGTACAACTCTGCCACGATGTTATAGATAGTGTACAAATGCAAAATCCAAAACTCCATGTCAATTTCCAAAGTAATGTGAAAGAATGTATCATACAGACTGACTGTAATCGGATAATCCAGATGATAATCAGTATACTTACCGGCCCATCGACTACATACAACGAAGAACGGAACATAAACTTTATCTTAGACAAAAATTGCGAAAGGCTTTGTTTCAAAGTAATCAACAGTCCGCTGGCCGACAAGCAATATTCCGGACAGGAGGTTTCTATACGCCATGACATTAATCGATTACTATTAAAACATTTTGGAGGAAGTTATCAGATTATTGCAGACGCATCGGCAGGTCCTACCCTTCTTTTTACTTATCCGGTTCTAAATCTACAATAATATTCTGCTTCAAAAGAAAGCTAATACGGGGATTTTTTGTACTTTTGCGGCTCAATAAGAGTAATTTGTAATTTAGTAATTGTAATTAGATACTATGTTCGATAATTTAAGCGAAAGACTTGAGAGGTCGTTTAAAATTCTTAAAGGTGAAGGTAAAATTACCGAAATCAACGTAGCAGAAACGCTGAAAGATGTACGTAAAGCCCTTTTGGATGCTGACGTAAATTATAAAGTAGCCAAAAGTTTTACAGATACAGTAAAGGAAAAGGCTTTGGGGCAGAACGTACTTACTGCCGTTAAGCCCAGTCAGTTAATGGTGAAAATTGTACATGATGAACTGACTCTACTCATGGGCGGTGAAACTGCTGAAATTAATATTGATACCAAACCTGCAGTCATTTTGATGTCCGGTTTGCAAGGTTCAGGTAAAACAACTTTCTCCGGAAAGTTAGCTCGTATGCTGAAAAGTAAAAAGAACCGGAAGCCTTTATTGGTAGCTTGTGACGTATATCGTCCTGCTGCAATCGAACAATTACGTGTACTGGCCGAACAAATTGAAGTACCTATGTACTCCGAACCTGATAGTAAAGACCCGGTGGCTATTGCACAAAATGCCATCCAGGAGGCAAAAGCTAAAGGTTATGACCTCGTAATCGTCGATACCGCCGGTCGTCTGGCTGTAGATGAAGAGATGATGAACGAAATTGCGGCTATTAAAAAAGCGATCAATCCGAATGAAATTCTATTTGTCGTAGACTCCATGACTGGCCAGGATGCCGTAAATACGGCAAAGGAATTTAATGAACGACTGGATTTCAATGGTGTCGTATTGACAAAGTTGGATGGTGATACGCGTGGTGGTGCTGCTCTTTCCATCCGTTCAGTGGTCAATAAACCCATTAAATTCGTGGGTACTGGTGAAAAGTTAGATGCTATCGATCAGTTCCATCCCTCACGTATGGCCGACCGTATTTTGGGTATGGGTGATATTGTTTCTTTGGTAGAACGTGCACAAGAGCAATATGACGAAGAAGAGGCTAAACGCCTGCAAAAGAAAATTGCTAAAAATCAGTTTGATTTCAACGATTTCTTAAGTCAGATTGCCCAAATCAAAAAAATGGGTAATCTAAAAGAACTTGCTTCAATGATACCGGGTGTGGGTAAAGCGATCAAAGATATTGACATAGACGATAATGCCTTCAAGAGTATTGAAGCCATTATCCACTCTATGACTCCCGAAGAACGTAGTAATCCTGCAATATTAAACGGTTCACGCCGTCAGCGCATCGCCAAAGGTAGTGGAACGAATATTCAGGAAGTGAACCGTCTGCTGAAACAGTTCGACCAAACTCGTAAGATGATGAAGATGGTTACAGGTAGTAAGATGGGAAAAATGATGCCGAAGATGAAGAGATAATATCTTTTTATAGATAATAAAGGAGAAAGCATGTAAACTTTCTCCTTTTTTTATTATGCTACTTGGATGAATTGTATTACATTTGTTATTTCAATCACAAAATATGATTCAAACTGTAACAGAAATAATGACAAATAAATAATAGAAAATAGTATGCAACTAATAGACGGAAAAACAATTTCAGAACAGGTAAAGCAGGAAATCGCTGCTGAAGTTGCCGAAATCGTAGCTAAAGGTGGCAAACGCCCCCATCTGGCCGCAATCCTTGTAGGACACGATGGAGGCAGTGAAACTTATGTTGCAGCCAAAGTAAAGGCTTGCGAAGTATGTGGATTTAAGTCTTCGCTCATTCGTTACGAATCTGATGTGACGGAAGAAGAGCTTTTGTCTAAAGTACGCGAACTTAATGAAGATCCCGACATTGACGGTTTCATTGTGCAATTACCTCTGCCCCAACATATTTCAGAACAGAAAGTGATCGAGACAATTGATTACCGCAAGGATGTTGATGGTTTCCATCCTATCAATGTGGGTCGTATGTCTATCGGACTACCTTGTTATGTATCCGCCACCCCCAATGGTATCCTCGAACTCTTGAAAAGATATAAGATAGAGACCTCCGGCAAAAAATGCGTAGTACTGGGACGTAGTAATATTGTGGGTAAACCTATGGCTGCCTTGATGATGCAAAAAGCTTACCCGGGAGATGCAACCGTAACCGTTTGCCATAGTCGTAGCAAAGATCTGGTAAAAGAGTGCCAAGAAGCAGATATTATTATTGCCGCCTTAGGGCAACCCAACTTCGTAAAGGCAGAAATGGTAAAAGAAGGTGCTGTGGTTATCGATGTTGGTACTACACGTGTACCGGATGCAACAAAAAAGTCTGGCTTTAAGCTGACAGGTGATGTCAAGTTTGATGAAGTCGCTCACAAATGCTCATTCATTACTCCTGTACCGGGTGGTGTAGGACCAATGACCATTGTTTCATTAATGAAAAATACTTTATTGGCAGGTAAGAAAGCAATTTACCAATCACAGAAGCAATGAAAGCGCTTGTCGTTTTTATTACTCTATTATATAGCGTAACCCTTTTTGCGCAGGAAAGGATTACGCTATTATTTGTCGGTGACTTAATGCAACATCAAGCTCAAATAGATGCAGCACGTACTTCTGATGGAAAGTATGACTATTCCCCTTGTTTCTCGCAGGTAAAAGAACAAATTTCAAGAGCAGATATCGCTATTGCCAACCTCGAAGTAACACTCGGAGGGAAACCTTATCATGGATATCCCTCCTTTAGTGCTCCTGATGAGTTTCTAAAGACAGCCAAAGATGCCGGTTTCGATATTTTTCTCACTGCCAATAATCATTGCCTAGACCGTGGTAAGAAAGGACTGGAACGTACTATCCGAATGCTTGATTCCCTTTCTGTACTACATGTTGGAACTTACAAAAACCTATCCGAACGAAAACAACATTATCCCCTTTTCATCTATAAGAAAAATTTCTGTATAGCTTTACTTAATTATACTTATGGTACGAATGGAATAAAAGTCTCCTCCCCGAACATCGTAAACTATATTGATAAAGAAATCATCCAACAGGATATTTCCAGTGCTAAAGCTAGAAAACCAGATGTAATTATTGCCTGTATGCATTGGGGAGAAGAATACCATTCACTCCCCAATAAAGAACAACGAGAACTTGCCGACTGGCTATTACAGCAGGGGGTAACACATATCATAGGTTCACATCCACATGTTATTCAACCCATGGAATTACGTACAAATGGTTTTCAACAACATGCAATAGTCTATTCATTAGGCAATTTCATTTCCAATATGAGCGCGACGAATACAGATGGCGGACTAATCTTTACCTTGGAACTTGAAAAATATCCACTCCCCCCACCTGCATATCCGAGATTTACCGACAAAAGTTATTCTCCATCCTTTGTATCCTCATTTATCTCTTTTCCCTTCCCTCGGGTCATACATTGCGGATATAATTTAGTTTGGACCGCACATCCCAACCTCACTGGGGAAAAAAATTATATTCTTTATCCTGTTAATTTTTCTTCAGACAGTTTACCATCTACTGTTCGTAACCGCTTGAATATCTTTTTAAAAAACTCACGAAAACTATTACAACGATACAATATCGGAATTATAGAGAATAGCAAATAGCAAAAAACGAACAAAAATATTTGCCATATTCTTTGCAATATTAAAGATTATCTCTATCTTTGCACCGCATTTAAGAAATGCATAAATATGGTGACTGTAGTTCAGTTGGTTAGAGCGTCAGATTGTGGTTCTGAATGTCGAGGGTTCGAGTCCCTTCAGTCACCCCCCCAAAAAGAGGAAATTCAAAATGAATTTCCTCTTTTTTTATGTACAAGGCTTTTACGTTATAGAGGTCATAGCCCCAAAAAGAAAAGAAGATATGTAGCGTAACATCTTCCTTACGTTACATATTTTTATTGTGTAATATATTGTTTTTCATTGCACTCGGTAAGTATTTCTTTAGCATCAAAGTGAAAGGAAACAAATCAAGAAAAATACTTTATCTTTGCAAAAATATAACTCAATCGGATATGAAAATTCTCTGGATAGACCTGAATAGTTCCTATGCTCATTCCTCATTAGCTCTCCCCGCATTGCATGCGCAGTTGGTAGACGATTCTTCCATTGAATGGAACGTCGTATCAGCTACAATCAATGAAAATATAGGTAGTATTGTAGAAGAAGCCTATCAATACAAGCCCGACATCCTCGCCGCAACAACTTGGCTTTTTAACCATGAACAACTATTACATATTACCTCAAGACTGAAAGTACTGTTACCCGAATCTTGTTTCGTTTTAGGAGGTCCTGAATTTCTTGGAGATAATGAAGAATTCCTACATAAAAATCCATTTATTAATTGTGTATTCAGAGGAGAAGGAGAAGAATCATTCCCAAAATGGTTGTCCCATTGGAATGAGCCACAACTATGGAACGACATTCCCGGCCTTTGTTATCTTGATTCAGAAAGAAAATACAAAGATAATGGCATAGCCCGTGTGTCGAACTTTTCAAATCTTACCCCCCCCGAAGCAAGTCGTTTTTTCAATTGGAGCAAACCTTTTGTGCAGCTCGAAACTACCCGAGGATGTTTCAACACTTGTGCTTTCTGTGTCAGCGGAGGAGAAAAACCAGTACGTACTTTATCTATTGAAAACATTCGTAAACGGCTCCAAATCATCCATCAACATGGGATAAAAAACGTACGGGTACTTGACCGTACATTTAATTACAACTCACATCGGGCAAAAAAGTTACTTCAGTTATTTCTTGATTTCCCTGATATTTGTTTTCATTTAGAGATACATCCTGCACTTCTCTCCCACGAGCTAAAAGAAGAATTGAGACAACTGCCCAAAGGACTTCTCCATCTTGAAGCCGGTATTCAAAGCCTCCGCGAACCGGTACTTCAACAAAGCCGTCGTATAGGTAAGCTATCTGATGCATTAGAGGGACTGAAATATCTTTGCTCATTACCCAATATGATAACCCATGCTGACCTTATAGCCGGCCTTCCATTGTATCATCTCAATGAAATCTTTGAGGATGTACGTACTCTCGCCAGATATAATGCCGGCGAAATACAACTGGAATCACTAAAACTACTTCCCGGTACA
Organism: Bacteroides sp. OM08-11; assembly: GCF_003438665.1. Taxonomy (NCBI): domain Bacteria; kingdom Pseudomonadati; phylum Bacteroidota; class Bacteroidia; order Bacteroidales; family Bacteroidaceae; genus Bacteroides; species Bacteroides sp. OM08-11. The sequence continues at coordinate 120,976 of NZ_QSTJ01000006.1, read as the reverse complement.
GAAATGAGAAAACGTGCAGAAGAACTTGGCATACAATATTCTCCCCTACCCCCATACGAAGTTTTACAAACACGAGAAATCAGTGTCAGCGAATTGCAAACTGCCCGGCAACTTTCCCGCTTACTAGATGGCTTCTATAATACAGCTGCCTGGCAAACTCTGACTCGCGAATTGATATTACACGATGAGAATTTCTTATATGACTTTCTCAACCATCTGATACGTACAAATCTCATTGATCAGCCTATGAGTCTCGAAAAACGTGGTCTTATTCTTTATGAGTATTGCAAACAGAACTATCCTAGTTACCAAACGATCGCTACTATCGCATGGATAGAAGCCGGTATGTCACTGAAGAAGCTCCCGGCAGAAAAGGTTAAAACCAAACATCAAGTTCCCCCAGAAAATTGGAATGTAATATATGGAGAATACAACAACAGTCTTCGTCTCTGTTTTCTACCCACTGATGAAGAAGCAGAAAATGGCTATTGGTTCGGTTTCGAATCAGAAATACAGAAAGCAAAACCTTCATTCAAAGCTTCAAAATTATCTTTATAAAGTATTAGGGACTATAACTAATTAAGTCATTATCAGGTTATTTATAAACAAATCGTTACCGTTTTTGTCCGGTAAGGAATAGGTAACAATTTAGCTACAATTTTTTTTCTAAAGATATATCCTTATCTTTCAAATATTTAAAAATCCATTTTCTTGGTATAGGTAATGGATTTGTAACGTGCTACCTTCTTCATCTTGCTTCAAATTGAAGTGGAATGATTAGCCAATAACAAAGGTAAGCAAAAATTCAGATTGTCCAATGTTGCCTTGATAAAAACAATTATGTCCATCCCCATACGACACACGTTATTTATTATCTTTCAACTTCTTGATTTCCTTATCAAAATCACTTTCCAATAAATCCATTTCACGTTTGCGATAGATAGCGAACTCTTTTTTGCTTTTTCAATCGCTTGTTTGTGCGAAATGTTTCCCTTGCCAATCAAAACTTTCCATTTATGAGCAATAATCTGATTATCTAAAGCCTCTATCCAGTCTTTCATCGTCATAGGATTTGTAGACAAAGCTATTATTATTTTCATATTGCCTGCCATTGACAGCATAACCTCAAATATTATCAATTGGGGAACAAGAATGGTAGTGCATTATATAAATACTCCGCTAAAGAACGAAACTCATGCCGAGCCCCTTCTTGTTCATGGAAAGTCAGATTGTTGACAGAAAACACGTCCGAGAGTTGTGCCATACCCTGAACTTGTGCCCAAATTCTATCGTATGCGACATCATCCGTTCCGCTGCAAGCCCATATATAAAAATCATTCTTCGATGAAGTGGCGGAACGAACAATGTTGGCAAAATATTCTGCTGTCTCAGTCGGATAATCCATTCCTGCAAAACGTCCTAATGACCAGCTATCAGAACTTATCGGCATAAAGTATTTGAAACAATCCGGCGTGTGTTCCAATGCATACCAAGTTGTTACAGCCCCCATTGAAAAGCCCCCGATAGCCCGATGTTCTCTTGACGCTTTTATTCCGACAATATCGGTGCTTTCAGTATATGTGTGATAACGACTCTCTACAATCGGAATCAAATCGTTTACCAGTTCTTGTGGTAGAGCCTCGCAATAGGGATCTGCATCAGGATAGTAATCAACAGGATTACCATAAACATAGCTTGTTGAGACAACGATAGTCGGAGCCATATCACCATTGCCTATCATGTGATCCAGCAATTTACATAACAACCTATTTTCATTTTGAAAGAAGGAAGCTGCCGTTTCGCCATGGCCGTGTACAAAATAAAATACATTATAACATTGGTCAGATACTTCCTCGTAACCATACGGTAAATAGATGTAGGCAGTATTCTTGCGCATTTCCCCATTTCCTTTCACGTAATTTTGGGTGTCATAATCAATTTGCACAACACTCCCTTTTAATGCAAATTCCTGATTATATTCAGACGGGACGGGTGTTGTTTTGTTCAAGAGTTCTGTATAATCAGATGAAACTCCAACTTCAGGTTCTTGCTCCGAAGGTATTATAGAATCCCCCTTGTCATTATCATTGCAAGCAACCATACATAAGCAAAGCAACAGGACTTTAATCATTATTCTAAATTGATACATTATACTTCGGTTTCAATGAGAATTGTGTCATTAGTCCGGACTCCCTATGCTAAGAAGTCCAGACCTTGAAACACACAATGACTAACTTTTATTCTTTAACCTTGTTACGTCTGTCTTTCTTCATTTCAGCAATCGCCTGTTCCGTCATTTGTTTGTAAATGGTTTGCTGTTCGGCAGTCAAGAGAAGAGAAATGTCTGCTGTCAATTTCTCCATGACTTCCCTACGTTTCTCACGGGGATATTTTTGCTTGTTGAAGTCTGCATACAATTCACGGATTTTTGTTTCCTGTTCATCGGTCAGTTTCAATTTTTCATCCATCTGCTTGATACGCTGTTCTGTCCGCTGCTGTGCGGTCATCTGACGGTTGTTGTCTTGTGCAGACACTTGAAGGACTGTAACAATGGCAATGGCCATAACTAAAAATATTCTTTTCATACTGAATTTTCTTTTACGGGTTGATTATTAAATTGATTATAACTTTGATTTCATGGATTTGGAGACATCTATCCTTACAATTCGAAAACCTACGTTGGCATAACCTTGCGTACCGACTCTTACATCATCCGATTTCTCGCTACGGCAATCGTCACGTTTGGAGTCCCAACTTCCTCCTTTGACGATATACTGCCCATCGGCATCGGTCGAGGTAGTCCATTCCCAGCAGTTTCCCCAAAAGTCAATGCCTCCACACGCTCCTGTGGATTGTTTGTAAGCATCCACTGCCGTCAATCCTGATTCAATATGGTTGGCGTTCATAGCCACATCTTTAGGCATATGTCCGGCACCGAGAATCCATTCTTCTTCGCTTGGCAAACGGTAGATGTGCTTCCGATCCTGCTTCGTAAGCCAATCGCAATAAGCCGTGGCATCGGCAATGGTGATATTTACCACCGGATAGTTTTCTTTACCTGCATCATAGGCAAATCGAGGATTAAATGCGGCATATTCGGCATTGGTTACCGGTACATAGCCGATATAGGCATTGGGAGCCGATGCACCGCGCAGTACCATCCACGCATCCTTCGGGTTCTCGTCCCTGCGAGGGTCTATAAAGCGCAGGAATTGCTGTTGTATGCGGGTATCTCTATTCTGCACCATCTCGTCCACAATACCTTGCATGTGTTCCACTATGCTGTAAGTCCGGGCTTCACGTTCCAGTTCACGGAGTTTATTTTTCTTTCTTGCCACTATTTTGTCGTAGCGCACACACATCTGGTCGAGTAACGCCTGTTTGTTGGCTTCCGTCGGATTCTTCCAGTATTGGACGAACAGGTTATGCGTCTTGGAATCCATTTTGGGACGTCCCTCTTCCACGAGTGGGGCATCGGGCTTGTCGAACTCCAATTCACTTTCCACCCAATCATCGGGACTGATAAATTCTCCCAAGTCCACTTTCTGATGCACACCGAAATAATGGGCCACAAGTCCGTCCCGGTAAATGGAGAGCCTGTATCCTCCGTAAAGGTCGCAAGGCAAGGTGGAAATGTAGTAGTCTTTTCCGGGTATAAATCCAGACTTATTGCTCGCACTATATGTAATGATAGTACTTGTATGTGCCATATCACCGATTGCTGTTTTTCCTTGAACATCCTTACAAATGGTTGCTACACCCGCCAATGGAAGTCCATCCACACTTTCCAGTTCTACCTTTATCACGCCTGTAAGCCGGAAATTGAATTTGATACCGCATCGGTTGGAGGGATCTCCCTCGTATCCATCCGCTTTATCCGTCTGGAGGGTTGAAACCACGATTTTATCTTCCTTGTCGCTGTCTTGTGCGGACACAGCGGTGGCCGTCACAATAGCAACAGCCATTGCTAAAAACAAATTTTTCATATTCGTATATTATTTTGGAGAATTAAATAGAATCAGTTCTTACGACTCTGAAACCGACATTGGCATATCCTTGTGTACCAATTCTTACGACATCGGATTTCTCGCTACGGCAATCGTCACGTTCAGAATCCCAACTGCCGCCTTTAATGATATACTGCCCGTTTGTATCCGTGGATGAAGTCCACTCCCAACAGTTGCCCCAAAAGTCAATGCCTCCACAAGCACCTGTTGTCTGACTGTAAGCATCCACAGGTGTCAGTCCCGTCTCCACACGGTCGGCGTTCATTACAACGTCCTTCGGCATATGCCCTGCACCGAGAATCCATTCCTCGTCGGTAGGCAGACGGTAGCTATGCGAATTATCCTGTGCCGTAAGCCAATCGCAATAAGCCGTGGCATCCGCAATCGTGATATTCACTACCGGATAGTTGTCCTGTCCGGCTTCATAGGTAAAATTTGGTTTGAAGGCTGCATATTCCGCATTGGTTACAGGGGCATAACCGATGTAGGCATTGGGGGCAGACGCACCGCGCAGTACCATCCACGCATCGTTGGGGTTGTCATCATTCCGGGGGTCTATAAGGCGCAGTAACTGCTGTTCGAGACGGATATCACGGTTCTCTACCATCTCATCCACAATCTCCTGCATTTCTTCCACCACATCCAAAGTTAAGGCTTCCCTCTCCAGTTCACGGAGCTTGGCTTTCTTGCGAGCTACTACCTTGTCGTAACGGATACCCATCTGATCCAATAACGCCTGCTTGTTTTCTTCCGTAGGATTTTGCTGATATTGACGGAGAAGTGCCGTTGTCGTGGCATCCAGTTCCGGTCGTTCTTCTTCCACGAGCGGTGCATCCGGATCGTCAAATTCCAGTTCATCCTCCTCCAAATCGACGGGACTTATGAACGAACCTGATTCTACGGTCTGGTGTACACCAAAATAATGTGCCACGAGTCCTTCCCGATAGATTGACAAGCGATAACCTCCATAAAGGTCGCAGGGTAAGGTAAAAATGTAGTAGTCTTTTCCGGCAGTCAGACCGTTTTCATCCGGGGCATTGAACACCAAAATGGAGTTGGCATTTTCCACTTCACCGACAAGTGTTTCCGCTGTTTCTCCCCATTGGATACCGACAGTTCCGGCCAAGGCATAACCATCTACACTTTCCAACTCTATTTTTGTGATTCCGGACAACTGAGAATTCAGTTTCAAGCCACTGGATATGCTGTGCAAATTCTGTGAACTTGGGAAATTCAACGCAGTAACCCCATTTTCATCATACCCGTCACTTCCTGCCACTTGTTCGGCAAGAACGGTCATGGTTGGATTTTCATTGCCGGACACCTCTTCCTGTTGGTCTATAATCTCTTCACTGTCACATGAAGACAAGGCTGACGCCATCAGAAACGACAGGCAAAATATGCCAAATACTTTTATTTTCATAATCTTGTCCTATTTATGGTTTCCTTTGTCTTTGGAACGGTTGAACAGCCTGTTCATCATTCCTCTTTCCAGTTCATATACTCTCTCTATTTGGCTGGGTGTTAAAAATTTGCAGTATTTCAAATAATACTTTTTCCTCAAGTCAAGTATCTTTTGGCTATGAGCAAACCTCTCATTCATTGCCTGTTCAGCCTCTTTATCCGAAAGATGAGAGGTATCTCTTTTAGGACGGGAGCCAAGTGCCCAAATATCTTTCTGGAACTGGCAGAAAGTCTCCACAAACTGCGTGGCTGTCGCGTCATCCATAGCCATCTCTTTGGCTATAAACCGGGCTTGGGTTTCGGCCAACTCTTCTCTGGTCATGCGCTGCCGTTCATTCTTTTGGGCATAAGCACTTGTGCTGATAGTTACCATTGCGATTGCAAGTGCAAGAACTTTAATGATATTCTTCATGTCTTTTTATTTTTTACTCGTTCAAAATTTCATAAATAAGTCATCCTGATAAGTTGCAAACAGGTAATCCTGATCACTACTGCTCAGATTGGAAAAAGCCTTTTCAACATCTTCAAAATCACTTCTTGAATTATCAGGCAATAAATTGAAGACAACCAATAGTGCAATACTTGCTGCCACAAGTCCTCCTGTCAAAGAATACCAAAGACGAAAATGATGTTTGGGTTTGGAAGGTAACATCTCCTGTCTTACAGTTTCCCATACGTTGTTTTCCATATCATCCAGAAAGCCATCGGGCGCGGTATAGGGAAGACGTTTACCTATGCGGTCGAAATCAAAATCTCTTTTCATACATCTAATTGTTAACATTCATATATTTGACAATCTTATCTTTGGCGATATGGTAGTTGGATTTTGCTCCATCTACTGTTGAACCGATGATTCCGGCAATCTCGTCATATCCCAATTCATTATAGTATCGCAGGTTAAAAGCCAGCTGTTGCTTGGTAGGCAAGGACAAAATGGCTTTTTGCAGCTTGACGGTTTCCAAATCACTGTAATCGACATATTCATCAGCCATCAGGCTGCTTAGTTCGCTGAAAGAGTCATCCAATGACACCAGTTCTTCTTTCTTATATTTCCCAAGCAGACGTAAGGCTTCGTTAGTAGCAATCCGATATACCCAAGAGCGAAAAGTACATTCACCTTTGAAATCGGATAAAGACCGGAACACCCTGACGAACGTTTCCTGCGTTGCATCCTGTGCGTCTTCATGAGCTACGACCAGTCTTCGGATATGCCAGTAAACTGCTTCCTTGTATTTCGCCATCAGATAACGGAAGCCTTTCTCCGGATCTTTAGCTGTCAGCCACACAAGTTCCTTGTCATCCTTTACGTTCATAATTTATCGGGTTTTCTATTGCTATATAAGTATCAGGTACATTCAACGAATCCGTACCTGTAGGCTGTTGGTAAAGAAGCATACAATGTCTGTGATGGTGATGATGGTGAGGGCGGGCCTTGCGCACGGTTACACAAGATTGTAGCAAACACATAGCGGTCATTCCCAATATCAGTAGTTTCCAATTCTTCTTCATATCCTATTGCCTTTTGATGTACACTTTCTTTTTTCCTCTGATTACAAGCCGTATGGGCTTTTTCTTATCCATGACAAAAGCGTCAAGTTCAGCTTCCGCCGATGCCATGCTAAGGTGTGTCATTTTTGCATATTGCCTGATAGTAAGGTGTTCATGCGTTTCCAGATAAGCTATAGCCATCGCCAATCGCTCCTTTGGGTTGAAACGGTTACTTACATGGGATATCACGTCAGGTTGAACTACAACAGTGACAACCCGGTTGGGACGATAATGCCGATGCCAATGTTGTGCATTTGCAGCTCCGCAAACCAATATCATCGCGATTAACAGTATTCCTGTTTTCCATTTTCTCGTTGTACACATAGTTATTGTATTATTTCGTTATACATTCATGTTCCACGAACCTTTTTATGAACTCATTCGAATGGGCGTTCTATATAAAAGACCTTGCAAAGAAATAAAAGTAAAATTGAGTCAGTGTTTTTCTTTGAAAAAAATCATAGTTTTGATAAAAACAAATGATATTACTTCTTGTAAAATGAGATTTTTATCGGATTGACTTAAGTTATTTCTTAATTCAGAAATTACTCATGACTTTCAATCATGTCATAGTAAAACATTTTTCACAGCATATTGTAGTTCATTTGCCCTATGTGAAGTTGCTGAACAGGTTCTGTTTGCTCAATGTTTCAGCCAGAGAATAACTCAGACTAGAATCTGTCATTTATTATGATAATTAGTAAAAATAAAATTCGACAACTATAAAGTTTATAGGAACTAACTATTAAAATTACGGCAAGAAAAAATAGCAGACAAACAAAAAACTCACTCTTTGCAGAGTGATAAAGCGTTCTTTAGACTTAATGCAAAACATGGCGAATATGTGCAGTTTGCTCGTTTCTAAATCGTTACCTATTCAAGAATAGGTATTCTCTAATTCTTTGTATATCAATCAGAAAGAAGAAGTCAAATGTCTTGCAACATGAAGCAGGAAAAAATAAACAAGTTCCTGACGTTTTCCAACCGTTCAGAAACCATCTTCTTTTTAAGGATGATTTTTATTTCATCCTCTGACAAGTAACCCCTATCCACTTTTTCCAAACGTATTTTATAACTGGCGAATGGGTCGCCTATCAAGATGCCATTATTACGGGCAATCAGGATAATACGTTTGAAAAACTGCATGAACTTAGCGGTCGTGTTATAACCACATTTACAGGTAGTACGCAAATATAACTCGAAGTCTGTAATGAACATCGGTGTTATTTCATTTATCGCAAAATCCGATACGTTATATTTGCTTTGGATGAACTCGGCAAGATGGCGGCGGGTCACTTCATATTTACGATAGGTAGCAATCGTCTTGGATATACCGACTAACTGCTTAACATCGTCATTGTTCTTTTTGAAAAGGGTAAGGACGGTTTCGTATTTCTCACTGTGTCCCAAAAATTCATTCTTCACCTTTTCGGCTGTTACATAATTGTCACGCCGTTGTTGTTCGTGGTAGATATTGCTTAAGGATGCTTTTATATCATCTAATAAAGCATTGATTTTACCTGTATCCTTACCTTTGGCTTTTCCTGCTGCGATATTCCAGCTATCAGGCAAAATGCTTTGTTTTGTGCTGAACTGGCAAAGTTTACCGTCAATGGTAATTCTTGCCATAATCATAACTTCACCGTTCTTTTTTTCAGAGCCTTTCTTTAAATAGAAAAGGACTTTAAATGTACTCTTCATAACCTCACATTTTTAAGTTGCAAAACCAATGATAACGCTTTAAATGTGAGATATTTAGACGGTGGACAAGTTCGGACTTTCTGCGGTCATTTTCGGACAAATCGTTACCGTTTTTGTCCGGTAGGGAATAGGTAACGATTTAGTAACGAAACTATGTCTTTTCAAGTCCTTTTGTTGTCTTGGAAACAAGACTTATAGGCAATAAAAAAACCTACAAATCGCTGATTTGTAGGTTTTTGTCCACTTACTGTCTTGTTTTGTCCAGTAGGTTCTGCGGAGAGACAGGGATTCGAACCCCGGGTGCCTCGCAGCACAACGGTTTTCAAGACCGCCGCAATCGACCACTCTGCCACCTCTCCAAAACTTCCTTCTCAAGAAGGCTTTCCGTTGAAAGCGGTGCAAAGGTAGTATTTCTTTTTTAATTCACAAATAATTTGGAATAAAATATTCCTGAAGCACCTCGATAAGTAAATTATAGACAAGAAGATATTATTCCTTTTATTACTATAATTTACATTTTCAGCTGTCAGATATTGGAGGAAGAAAAAAACACTTCAAACGAATAAATATTAGTGAGAAAACTATTAATTGTTAGTAATACTATATTAATTGATAACCTCCAGAAAAGTTATCTTTCACAGTATTTGTTACCTAATATTAGTTATTTTATGCTGTTCAACATAAAAATGAGTATTATCACTATGTAATTACGGAAATTTTTCCGTAATTTTGCACCTTCTAAGGATAACATTATCTAACCACCATCAAAAAAAGAATATTATGGAATTGAACAAAACCTTTATCGACGGGCTTTGGAGTAAAGAAATCAACGTCAGTGATTTCGTCAGTAAAAACATCGCACCCTACACTGGCGACGCTTCCTTTTTACAAGGGCCTACTGAGCGTACCAAATGTATTTGGGATCTCTGTGTAAAAGCTTTGGCAGAAGAAACTGCAAACAACGGTGTCCGTTCATTGGACTATACTACTGTATCGACTATCACATCACACAAAGCAGGTTATATAGATAAAGAAAACGAACTCATCGTCGGTTTACAGACTGATGAACTGCTAAAACGTGCTATCAAACCCTTCGGTGGTATCAATGTGGTGATGAAGGCTTGCCGTGAAAACGGAGTAGAAGTAGATGATAAAGTAAAAGAAATCTTTACTCATTATCGCAAGACGCACAATGACGGCGTATTTGATGCATATACTGAAGAAATTCGCTCTTTCCGTTCATTAGGCTTCCTTACAGGACTTCCCGATAATTATGCTCGTGGACGCATTATTGGTGACTATCGCCGTTTGGCTCTTTATGGCATCGACCGCCTTATCGAAGCAAAACAGGAAGATTTACATAACTTGACCGGTCCGATGACTGAAGCCCGTATCCGCTTGCGCGAAGAAGTATCAGAACAAATCAAAGCTTTGAAGGATATCAAAATAATGGGCGAATATTACGGTCTGGACCTCAGCCGTCCTGCTACATCTGCCCAAGAAGCCGTTCAATGGGTATATATGGCATATCTTGCAGCCGTAAAGGAACAAGATGGTGCCGCAATGTCTTTGGGTAACGTTTCTTCCTTCCTCGACATCTTTATCGAATACGACTTAGCTCATGGCAACATTGATGAAACTTTCGCTCAGGAATTGATCGACCAGTTCGTCATCAAACTGCGTATGGTACGCCATCTACGTATGCAATCGTATAACGATATTTTCGCTGGGGATCCGACTTGGGTAACTGAAGCTATCGGTGGACGTTTCAATGACGGACGTGTGAAAGTTACGAAAACTTCTTTCCGTTTCTTGCAGACATTATATAACCTCGGTCCTTCGCCCGAGCCTAACATGACTGTACTATGGAGTCCTGAATTACCGGAAGGGTTCAAAGATTTCTGCGCAAAGGTTTCAGTAGATACCAGCTCCATCCAATACGAAAACGACAACCTGATGCGTGAAGTACGTAACTGTGATGACTATGGCATTGCTTGTTGCGTATCCTACCAAGCTATCGGCAAACAAATACAGTTCTTCGGTGCACGTGCCAACCTTGCCAAAGCACTATTGCTGGCTATCAATGGCGGACGTTGCGAAAACACAGGAACTGTAATGGTGAAGGGTATTCCTGTTTTGACCAGCGATACATTGAAGTTCGAGGAAGTAATGGCCAATTACAAGAAGGTGCTGACAGAAATTGCCCGTGTCTATAACGAAGCAATGAATATTATCCACTATATGCACGATAAGTATTACTATGAAAAGGCTCAGATGGCATTTATAGATACTGATCCACGTATCAATCTGGCATACGGTGTGGCTGGACTTTCTATTGCTATCGATTCACTGTCTGCTATCAAGAATGCCAAAGTTACAGCCCGCCGCAACGAGATCGGTTTGACAGAAGGTTTCGACATCGAAGGTTCGTTCCCTTGTTTCGGTAATAATGATGACCGCGTAGACCATCTCGGTGTAGACTTGGTTTACTATTTCAGCGAAGAACTGAAAAAGTTGCCGGTATACAAGAACGCCCGTCCTACCCTGTCATTGCTGACTATCACTTCCAATGTAATGTACGGCAAGAAAACCGGTGCTACTCCCGACGGTCGTGCCAAAGGCGTGGCTTTTGCACCGGGTGCCAATCCGATGCACGGACGTGACAAGAACGGTGCTATCGCTTCATTGAGTTCAGTAGCCAAACTGCGTTACCGTGATTCACAAGACGGTATCAGCAACACGTTCTCTATCGTCCCGAAATCACTCGGTCCTACGGCAGAAGATCGTGTTGAAAACTTGGTAACGATGATGGACGGTTATTTCACAAAGGGTGCACACCACTTGAATGTAAATGTGTTGAACCGTGAAATGCTGGAAGATGCAATGGAACATCCTGAAAAGTATCCGCAACTCACAATCCGTGTTTCTGGTTATGCTGTAAACTTTGTGAAACTGAGTCGCGAACATCAGCTGGAGGTTATCAGCCGCAGCTTCCACGAAAGCATGTAACAATTAAGTTGAGAGTATAATTCATCGGACACGGATCATGCGGATTTCTCGGATTGAATAAACACATCCGGAGTAAGACCGTGTAATCCGTGTCCTCTTTTAATACATTCATATTTATATGATACGATTATGATTAAAGTTCATTCATACGAATCGATGGGTACTTTCGACGGTCCCGGATTGCGACTTGTTGTTTTCCTGCAAGGTTGTCCCTTCCGCTGTCTATATTGTGCCAATCCGGATACGATAGATGTAAAAGGCGGCACCCCGACACCTGCCGATGAAATACTACAAATGGCAATCAGCCAAAAGGCATTTTTCGGAAAGAAGGGAGGGATCACATTTTCCGGTGGTGAGCCGACTTTGCAGGCAGAGGCGCTGATACCTCTATTCAAAGATTTACAATCCAATGGTATACATATTTGCCTGGACACCAATGGGGGGGTCTGGAACGAAAAAATTGAAGAATTGCTTAAATTGACAGATCTAGTATTACTTGACATCAAAGAATTCAACCCCGAACGTCATCATGTATTGACCGGTCGCAGTAACGAGCAAACGTTACGTACAGCTACTTGGCTGGAAATACACAATCGCCCTTTCTGGATACGTTATGTCTTAGTACCGGGATACAGCGATTTTGAGGAAGACATCCGTGCGTTGGGCGAACAGTTTGGAAAGTATCAAAACATACAACGGATAGAAATACTTCCTTATCATCGTTTAGGAGTACACAAATATGAAGTAATGGGTTGGAAATACCAACTAAAAGAAGTTAAGGAAAACACTCCTGGACAATTGGAAAAAGCAGAGAAACTATTCAAAGAATACTTTGAAAAGGTTATTGTTAACTAAAGGGGGAATTATTTATTACAATCTGTACGTTGTTAAAATCATTTTCCCCCTACAAGAATAACAAAAAGAATCAATACGTCAATCTTATTCCTCCCTGCAACGTAAAGTTACACGGATTGTCTTTTCGTATCGTCTGTACTTGCGAACCGTCATCAAAAAAGTAAGCCACTCCCGGTTCTACATACAAACCCACTCTATTACTTATGTTATATTGCGCACCGACAGCTCCCATCACTGAAAATTGTAGAGGTTTCACTGTTTCATCCTTACTGCCAATTTTTCCATATACGCACTTTTCCATGGCACCACCGGCAGCAACATACATCGTGAAAGACTTTTTATCTATAAAATTCCAATTTGCCCGTAAAGGTATACCGATATAATGTAACTTCTGATTCACCTTTTCCGAACTATCCTCATACTTGATATCCGAAGCAAGATAAGTGTATGTCAAACCTGTTTCCACAGAAAAACCTTTCACCAATCCTTTTCTTACGGAAAAGCCGAAACTCAATGGTTGCTTATGATCAATAGAGGCTATCCGAGTGGCACGTTTCTGTAGATATGGTAGCCCATCCTTAAAAATCAATTCCTCTCCCTCAGGAATAGCCAAAACTCCGTTAGCCGTTGAAGACAAGTCTATTTTTCCACCAAAACCACTACCGGGACTATTCTGTAGCATATTCTCTCCCATTGCATTGTCTCCCAAGGCCAATCCACCTGTATTACCTACTGACAAACCCACAGACCATCCACGCGATTTAGTACCCTTCTTTTCAACCGGTAAGAATAACTTATCTTTTCCATACGGACTACGGTGCATTACTTTTTCTTTTCTTCCCTTCTCCCTTTGCGACATAGCCGTCTCTTCTTTCCGGCCAACAGACTCTTCTACTACCTCTTCTTTATCTGCCTTCACCATATTTTCTACTGCCGGGACCTGTAAATCCATTTCTTCCTCCGTCTTATCCGCCACACTTACTTGCTGTGCCATCAAAGAATGACGCCCCATACCTGCCGATGATTTATTTTCACTGCTGTGAAAAGCTGGTTCCGATGAATTTGCCTGTACATCCGGCAACCGATTTTCCGGCAATTTATCAGGAAGCATAGCCAATGAAGGAACTGCCGCGTTGCGCACCTCATCCCCCACCGGACTTTGCAGTAACCATAAACTGATAGAAGATACAGCCACCAATAATACAGCCGCAGCAGCTACTGCCCACCGACGGAAAGGAATGATACGCCTTTTCTCTGCCAAAGGAGGTTTAGATACAGTCAATTCCTTCTCCAGCCGCTCCCATCCGGAAACAGGTAATGGTTCAGAATAGTCTTCTAACCGTTCTTTTATCTTTCGCATCCACAATTCATCTTCCATACGCTCTTTCATTTATCCATTCTTTTTCATCCACTCTCTCACCTTTACCGCCAAAGCAGCCTTAGCACGTGTCAACTGTGAAGCAGACGATTTCTCATTAATTCCCAACAATCGGGCTATCTCCTTATGAGATTTCTCTTCAAAAATATATAGGTTGAATACGGTACGGTAACCGGCAGGAAGTCCACTGATAAACTGCATCAATACTTTTTGAGGGATACTGTCCATTGACGACGCATCAGGTTCTTCATACACCTCGGGGACATCTTCCAACGCAGCCGACTGATTCATTACATCATTCTTCCGCAAATACTGCAAAACCGTATTCACCATCACACGCTCCATCCATGCCCGCAAAGACCCTTCTCCCCTCCAAGTGAATTTATCAAAGGAATCGTAAAGTTTCAAAAAACCGTCATGCATCAGATCCTGCGCCGTTTCACGATCACCCGCATAACGAAGGCAGACACCGAACATACGCCCTGCATAATGCTCATACAGTTCTTTGCGGGCAAGATTATCTCCTTGCCTACACCGTTCTGCCAGTTCCTGTTCTTCCATTCTTCCTTTTAACACGTGTTTATCCTATAAATGCAACGGGAACAAAAATACTGCATCAAAGAGATAAGAATTTCACACTTTGGTTTCTTTAACAATCTATTGTGCAGTATTTACATTTTGACTGCATTTTCTTCATACAAGAATTAAGACTGAATTAATTAACAAAACCTCTACTTATGAAGAAATTCAAAATAACTCTTAACGCATTTCTACTTTTAGTCATTACAATGCCCTTGTTGCAATCATGTCTGGATGATTGGGATGACAGAGAGCGTTCATCACTCACCATCGGTACAATAAGAATTATTGAAGGGAAGGATTATTATTTCTCCCTGGATGATGGAAGCAAGATGTATCCGAGCGATACTGCGTACATTAACAATTACGCATTGACAGAAGGTCAACGTGCATTTATTTACTTCAACCTGTTAGATGAAAAAATGGACGGTTATGACTATAACGCCCAAATAAACCACATCGAAAATATACTGACTAAAGATATCTACTCCATGCCGGAAGAAAAAGCCGATAGCATCGGTGATGACCGTATCAATGCAACAAACTTGTGGATTACGGGAGACTATCTGAATATTCAGTATCAACTATTTCATAATGACAATCCGGAGAAAAAGCACATGCTGAATTTGGTCATAAATGAAGCCTCTGATGGTAAAAATGATAAAGAGGGTTACATTACCCTTGAATTCCGCCATAATGCATATAAAGACGAACAACGTTTATTGGGTACCGGACTTGTTTCTTTCAAGTTAGACAAGATAGCCAACCAACTGGAAGGCAAAAAAGGACTAAATATCCGTGTCAGAAGCTTATATGATGGCGAGCGCTACATCACAGTAAATTTGAAGGACAAAGAAATGTAAACTGGCGGGAAGCACTCCTCCCTAACATTCCCCCAAAGCAGGACGATAAAACATATCGTCCTGCTTTGGATATATAAACATCCATAACCTTTTGCCTGTTCGACTATTTATATATACCTTTGTTTCAAAACACCAAAATTACCAAAGAACGACATGAAGGTTATCTATAAAGTAGCGTTTCTTATATTCTGCCTATTACTAAATACATCCTTTTCACAGGGGAAAGACACAGACAATAGTATTGATTATATACTCATCATCAATACCTATAATGATTCCAATCCATGGAGTACTCATCTCATCACCCCGATAGTCAACATGGTGGCTCGCAATAACAAGATTGGAATATACACAGCGCATTTAAAAATGCTTACGCAAGATACGAGCAAACTACAATCCTTCGAAGAAAACATATGTAACGAACTTTCCACCCATGTTCCGAGTCTTATCGTATTTATAGGAAGCGCAAGTTTCATTTTATGCGATGACCTGAACAGGGTGTGGCCTGATATCCCGATGGTTTTATGCGGTGAACGCGATTATACAGGTTCCAGAGACATTATCGGTATGGGACACGCTCTCAGCGAAGAACAACGTATCCCCCTTATCAATATGCAGGGAGAACTAAATATGACCATGATACACGCCAATATTTTTCTGGAAGAAAATATAAAGCTCATGAAACAGCTTATTCCCCAAATGAATAAAATTCTATATATTGGAGACGAGACCTATATCTGCCAGCAAAATGATTATGACCTGTCAAAAATAATCCGTGAGAAATATCCTACACTGGAATATAATTTTATTTCAGCCAAGGAAACCAGTACAGACAGCCTTTTCTGTATCCTGAACAAAGTAGACACCCAAACTACCGGTGTCTTGTTTTCATCCTGGCTCCGTAAAAAAGACTTTGACGGAAATGCAATAATGACCACCAACTCCCACCGTATCATAGCCACTTCTCCCGTACCCTTATTTTCTTCCAAAACAATAGGAATTGACGAAGAAGGAGGAATAGTAGGTGGATACATTTACAATGAAGAAAATTACATCAATCATCTTCTCAATTCCATCAATGAGATATTACATGGGAAATAAGCCCGTGAAATACCTTTCTATCATGCCACTGATGCAGCCCCGACATTCAATTACCAATCACTGCTTCAACGTAATCTAGACCCCAAACGCTGCCCCCCAAATACGGTTTTCTACAATGCCCCTCCTACTTTTTGGGAAAAATATGAGTATATAATAATAGGAGCCACATGCATCATCATACTTTTGCTGCTTATTTTCCAATATCATCGTCTCCGCGTACTTGAAAGGATGAAGCGTATCCAGCAAAAAGAATTGCAAACTACCACAAAATATTATGGCCTTATCAATAATATGCCCATTCTTTATATATCCGAAGAACTGATAAAAAATGAAGAAGGTAAAATTATTGATACCAAATGTACTGATGTAAACAAACATTTTGAAGAAAAATTCTTCAAACGTAAAGATATCATCGGCAGACGGGGAAGTGAGATGTTCCCCGATTCCATGCCGCAATTCTTGCATTTTATGAATATAGCCCTGCAGGAAAAACGTTCCATCACATTCTCCTATTATTACAAAGATATTGACATCTTCTACGATATAGTAGTCAATGCCAACGGAAACGGGCGTTTTATGGATGTATTTTGTCTGGATAGTACAGAACTCCACAATACTCAAAAGCAACTTCGTTCTATCAACCATAAACTCTCAATGGCCCTCGAAGTAGCCAATATCGTTCCTTGGAAGTGGAATATACAGAACCACACTATTCTTTGCGATGTAAACAAACCGATTGAACTGAGTAATGCCAATGTAGAAATTAATGAAGAACAACTTTCAGTGGATGACAGCCAATATTTCTCCAAAATATACAAAGAAGATCTTCCTAAAGTAAAAAAAGCCTATGCCGACTTGATAGCCGGGCGTATCTCTAAAGTGAAAGAAGAATATCGTGTGATTAACCGCCTCAACGGCATCAAACATGTTGACTGGGTAGAAGCTCAGGCTGCCATAGAAAGCTATGATGAAAAAGGTAACCCTTTGACTTTAGTAGGATCTTCCTTAATCATCAACGAACGGAAGAAAATGGAGACGGACTTGATTTCAGCTAAAACCCGTGCAGAAGAGTCCAATCGGCTCAAATCCGCTTTCCTTGCCAATATGAGCCACGAAATCCGTACACCACTTAATGCTATCGTGGGTTTTTCCGGTATCTTGGCATCCACAGAAGCTGAAGAAGAAAAACAAGAATATATCAGTATCATTGAAAACAACAATACTCTGTTATTGCAACTCATCAGTGACATTCTTGATCTCTCTAAAATAGAGGCAGGTACTATGGAGTTTGTTTATTCTGATTTTGAATTGAACAAAGTAATGATAGAATTGGAAAGTTCACTCCGCCTGAAACTATCTGCCGAAAAAGAAGTAACCCTCTCCTTTGAAACCAAAATACCGGAATTACATATTCATGCCGAGCGAAATCGCTTGTCACAACTCATCATCAACTTAGTAACCAACGCTATCAAGTTTACCGAAAAAGGTAGTATCCGTTTCGGTTACGAAAAACGGGATAACAATACTCTCTTCTTTTATGTCTCCGATACAGGGTGTGGAATACCCGAAGGGAAGCAGGAAGACATCTTCGACCGCTTTGTCAAACTGAATACCTTTGCCCAAGGTACCGGATTGGGACTTTCCATCTGTAAAACCCTTGTCCAAAACATGGGTGGTGATATCGGGGTGAATTCCAAACCTGATGAAGGATCTACCTTCTGGTTTACTCTCCCTTATGTCCCGGTCACCGATTATCAACAGGAAGAGTTAAAAGTCGAACCGATAAAAATAAAGAAACAAAAAATCACTATTCTCGTCGCCGAAGACCATAATAGTAATTATCGCCTGATAGAATCGATTCTAAAGAAAGATTATGATCTGGTACATGCTTGGAATGGACAAGAAGCGGTAGAACTATTCAGAGAATATGATCCACAACTCATCTTAATGGATATCAACATGCCGGTGATGGATGGATATGAAGCAACCAAAGAGATACGTAAGTACTCCACTCAAATACCTATCATCGCCGTCACAGCTTTTGCATATGCTTCAGACGAGCAAAAGGTTATGGAAAATGGTTTTGACGCCTACATGGCAAAACCTATCAATGCCAACCAACTGAAAAATCAAGTAACAAATATGTTGAAACGGCACATCATCTTTATGTAACATTTGTATTTCATATCCCGTTTCACCTTTCTAGGTTTTCTATTTTCCGGGTTCAGAGATTTTTTTCCGATAAGGTTTCGATAGTCTCTCTAATTTTGGCGAAAATCAAAATGGGATATGAAAACAAAAAAACATTTCATTCTACTGTCCAGTCTTGTCCTTGTATTTAGTGCCTGCAATGGTAAGGATACGAAAAATGAACAAGACCTACAAGTTTATACAACAAAAGCCATTGCCTCCGTACAGGAGAGCCAAAAAGAATTTCCATTTATTGCCCAACCGTTCCGAACGTCTGAATTATCATTCAGAGTTAGCGGCCCCATCGACCATTTCGATGTATATGCCGGTAACCGATACAACCGGGGCAGTATTATCGCTGAAATAGACCCACGTGATTTCAAGATCAGAAAAGAACAGGCAGAAGCAGTCTATAATCAAGCCAAAGCTGAATTTGAGCGTATTCAAGTACTCTATCAAAAAGAAAATATCTCAGCCAGTGCCTATGAGAAAGCCAAAGCTGATTATATTTCAGCTAAAATGGCTTTTGAAACGGCAGTCAATGAATTGGAAGATACCCGTCTGACAGCTCCGTTCAACGGATATGTAAGCGAAGTCTACATTGAGAAATTCCAAGACGTCAAAGCCGCTCAACCTATACTTTCCCTAATAGATATCCATCAGTTGAGAATAGAGATTTATGTACCTCAAGAGATTGCTTACGCCACACGGTCACTGGACAACGTACAAATCCGTTTCGATGCTCTGCCCGATAAAATCTACCGTGCAAAAATCATTGAAATATCCAAAGGAACTACCCGTAATAATCTTTCATATCTGCTTACGGCTATGTTACCCAATGAAAACGGTGAACTGCTGGCAGGCATGTCCGGCAAAGCGATGCTGAGCATGCCGCAAACAGAGGGTGCTACCGGGGTCTGCATCCCCCAGGAAGCACTCTGCCACCGTCCTTCAATAGGTAATTACGTTTGGGTAATTACCTCTACCGCACAAGCCGAGCGTAGAAAAGTAACCATCGATAAACTTTTGCCGGAAGGTAAGGCTAAAATTTCAACCGGCCTGAACGAAGGGGAGACTATCGCTACAAGTGGACTCCGCTTCTTATCAGACGGTACAAAAGTAACCATCCTTACTAAACAGAAAAACTCATGAAACCGGTTAAATATTTTCTACAGAAGAAAGCAGTCACCACCCTGCTATTGATATTGGTCTTGGCAGGTGGACTGTTTTCGTACATCAAAATGGGGAAATTGGAAGACGCCCCTTTCACCATCAAGCAAGCATTGGTACTGACTCCATATCCGGGTGCTTCCCCTTCCGAAGTACAGTCACAGGTAACGGATGTAATCGAAGAGTCCATCCAATCTATGGGCGAGCTCTATTATCTCAAAACAGAAAATCGTGCCGGATTGTCAAAGATTACCGTCTTTGTAAAGAAAGAAATCCGTGCCGACGAAATGCAGCAACTGTGGGATAAACTGCGCCGGAAGGTAAACGATGTACAAAGTAAATTACCTGCCGGAGCAGGTCCATCCGTTGTCAATGATGACTTTGGTGACGTATTGGGCGTATTCTACGGGCTGACAGGTAATGGACACACCTATCGTGAACTGGAAGACCATGCTAAAATTATCAAAAACGAACTTCTGAAAATCAAAGATGTTGCGAAAGTTGAAATATATGGAACACAAACCCCTACAATAGATATCTCCATCAGTCCCTCTGTCATGGCACGCAGTGGCATCACTACAGCTGATATCATCCATGCTTTCGAAGCTCAAAACAAAGTGGTGGATGCCGGAGGAATAGATGTGGGTCCTAATCGTGTCCGTATAGAGTCTACGGGAAGTTTCTATTCATTGGATGATATCCGGAACCTGACTATCGTATCACATACAGGCGAACATTTCCGTCTGGCAGACATCACGCAGATTGAAGAAAGTTACCAGATTCCTGCTTCCAACCTGATGCGTATCAACGGACAGCCTGCCATAGGCATAGCAATTTCAACCGTGCCCACCGGTAATGTTGTGGATATGGCAGAAGCCGTCAAAATACGCATCGGCCAATTATCCAAAGATATGCCCGAAGGTTACGAACTGGTTTCCATTTACGATCAGGGTTATGAATCGGCAGTAGCCAACCAAGGTTTTATTCTAAATCTTATCATTTCCGTCCTGACCGTTGTCGCCATTCTTTTATTCTTCATCGGGTTCAAGAACGGGCTTCTGATAGGTAGTGGCCTGGTATTCTCCATCTTTGCCACTTTGATTGTAATGCTTTGTACAGACATTGCTTTACAGCGTATGTCTCTTGCCGCCATAATCATCGCCATGGGTATGTTGGTCGATAATGCGATTGTCGTCTCCGATTCCGCCTTAGTCAATATGCAACGGGGCATGAGGAAGCGTGTCGCCATCATGCGCGCTTGTTCCTCTACGGCACTACCGCTACTGGCAGCAACGGTTATCGCCATACTCACCTTCCTGCCTATTTATTATTCTCCTCACATCACAGGCGAATTATTATCTTCATTAGTAGTAGTTATCGGGGTTTCCCTAATGTTCAGTTGGGTGTTCGCATTGACGCAAACCCCTTTCTTCATTCAGGAGTTTGTACGTCGTCCCCGCCCCGAAGAACTGAAAACCGCACTTTTTGACGGGAAATACTACAATATGTTCCGCCGCACGTTACATAAGGTCATCAAGTATCGCTACGCCACTGTAGGCTGCCTGATACTATTACTGATACTTTCCGCATGGAGTTTCAAATTCATCCCGAAAGTGTTCGTACCGGCGTTGGATAAGCAATATTTCACCTTAGACGTATGGCTTCCCGAGGGTACCAATATCAATGAAACCGACAAGTTGGCCGAAGAGATGGCAGAGTATATCCGTCAACACGGACAAACGGAAATGGTATCTACCTATGTAGGCAGAACCCCTCCCCGTTACTACTTGTCCAATGTCTCATTCGGGCCACAATCCAACTATGCACAACTTTTGGTGAAGTGCCACACTTCCAAACAGTCACGCCAGCTCAATGCGATGTTGCAAGATTCCATCCGTTTGAAATTCCCCGAACCACTCATCAAGGTAAACAAATTCGAATTGAGTCCTTTGACGGAAGCTGTCATCGAAGCCCGTTTCCTGGGACCCGATCCTGCCGTACTGGACTCTCTAGTAGGACAGGCCATTGAGATCATGCGACGTAATCCCAAAGTGGCGGACGCCCGCAATGAATGGGGTAATATGTCATTGATGCTGCGCCCGGTTTACGATCCCGTAAAAGCCGGAGAACTGGGTATCACCAAAGCCCAAATGATGCAGTCCGTCAAATCCATCAGTGACGGAACGGTAATCGGTATTTACCGTGACAACGAGAAGAAAGTACCTGTCCTGTTGAAATCCGAAGGATATGATATCACGGATGCCACTTCCCTCGGCGACTTCTCCGTATGGAACGGTGAACGTTCCGCTCCGTTGTCACAAGTAACGGAACGTCTTGAGACGAGTTGGGAATTTCCACAGATACGTACCTATAACCGCCAGCTCAGTATGGCAGCTATGTGCGGCGTAAAACCCGGACATACCATGGCAGAGGTACATGGAGAAATCCGTAAGGAAATTGAAACCATGGCTTTACCCGAAGGTTATACTTTTTTCTGGGATTCTCAGTTCAAGGACCAAGCAGAAGCAATGCAGGCTATTGCCAAATTTTTTCCGCTGGCATTTCTCATGCTCATCGTAATATTGGTAGCTTTGTTCGGTAACTTCCGAGAACCGGTCATTATCCTGTGCGTCTTGCCGCTGTCACTTATCGGTGTTGCCATAGGCATGCTACTCACCGGTTTTGATTTCGGTTTCTTCCCCATAGCCGGATGGCTAGGATTGCTCGGCATGATTATCAAAAACGTGATTGTACTGATAGACGAAATCAATGTACAACGTCGTGAAGGAATAGTGCCCTATAAAGCAGTGATAGAAGCCACTGTTTCGCGTACGCGTCCGGTATTGATGGCAGCTACCACCACCATTCTGGGCATGATACCTCTACTCTTCGATATCGCCTTCGGTGGTATGGCGGCTACCATCATATTCGGTCTCACATTTGCCACACTACTGACCCTATTCGTCACTCCGGCATTATACGTCTTATTCTATAAAGTAAAAATAAAATAGGTATGAAACATATATATATTTTACTCTTTTTCTTCTTGTGTGTCCCGTCCGTATTTTCCCAGCAAAATTCTTTGCTGGAGAAATATCGGACTATGGCACTGGAGTATAATCACGATTTACAAGCAGCAGACAAGAATATCGCCTCCAGTATGGAGCTGATTAAATCTGCCAAAGCCGACTTAAAGCCTAAGCTTTCCGGTGAGGCCAATTTCCAATATACCGGAAATCCCATAGAATTGACCTTGAATCTCCCTCAAACCGGGCACCCTCTCACTTTTGAAGGGCGCGACATGAAATACGGTGCTTCTCTCTCACTGATGCAACCCCTTTATACCGGTGGACGTATCCTCGAAACGATTCGTCTGGCAAAGTATCAACAGTCCATGAACGTACATCAGGCAGAACTACTCCAATCATCTGTTTGTTACCAAACAGATATGCAATATTGGAATGCCGTAGCCCGCTTTGAGCTAATCCGCATCGCCACAGAATACCGTAATTCCGTAGCTTCACTGGTAAAAACCATCCGCGAACGTGTAGAGGTCGGCCTTGCAGACCCGCAAGACCTGCTTATGGCAGAAGTCAAATTAAATGAAGCCCAATACCAAGTATTACAGGCACAAAGCAATTTCGATACCGGACGCATGGCACTCAACTCACTGATAGGAGTTGAGCTCAAAGCTGAAACCCAGATAGAAGATACTGTTCCCAACATCTCTCTATCCGAGGACTTATTACTTACAGATGGCAGTAACCGTCCCGAAATAAGGATAGCCCATGACCAAATAAGGATAGCTGAAAGCACCGGTAAGCTCACAGACTCCAAATACAAACCTCAACTCTACATCGGTGCGGATGGTACTTATTCCTCCCCGGGTTATAATTTCAAAAGTGATCTCGATCCCAACTATGCCATTTATGCCAAGCTATCTGTTCCTCTTTTCGAATGGGGGAAACGCCGTAATGAGAAACGTGCTTCTTCCTGGAAAGTAGGTATGGCTAATGATTACCTGAATAAAATAACCGATAACGTTAATCTGGAAGTACAAACAGCTCATACTTCCTTATTACAAGCCATATCACAAGTATCTCTTACAGGTAATTCACTGGAAAAAGCCCGTGAAAACGAACGGAAAGCCCTGGAACGTTATGAAGAAGGAAAAACATCCGTCATCGATGTCATCGAGGCGCAAACCTACCGCCAGGCATCACAAATAAACTATGTACAAGCCAAAGTTTCTGCACAAGGATACTATTCCGACCTAATAAAAGCTTTGCATAAGTATTGATATCCCGCAAAATATTATAGATTTGTCAGGAAAAAGAAGAATGAATATGAAATGGAGTAATTTGATATACGGTATTCTGTTTTCAGGATTGGGAGCTTTCTCCTATTTCCTGTTGGTGAACTACACCAACCTGACCCCTCGTATAGCCGATGCACTTTACTCGCGTGGTGCATTCATTTTCTTTATCCTGGCTTTCAATGTATTGGGGTATGCCATGCTCCGTCTCAGTTCATGGGTCAACACACAATATGCCGTAAACCTCCGTTCCCGGTGGAAAATACCCGTTATTTATTTAGTGGTAATGCTATTGTTCCTGTTACTGAATTACAGCCTGCTTGTGTGCGCCAAGATACTGGCCGGAGTATCAGAGCCTTTTCTCTTTCCCAACAACGGGTGGCGACTATTGATAGTAGTCTGGTTGGTAGAGTTGGTTATACTAGGATTATTACTTGCCAACCGTTCCATCCAGAGCACTCTACGATTACAAAAAAAGACAGCCTTGTTACAATCCGAAAACGACACTGCTCGATACACTGCCCTACAAAACCAACTGAACCCGCATTTTTTGTTCAATAGCCTGAACACGCTTATTGCCGAAATAGAATACAATCCCGCTAATGCAGTACATTTCACTAAACACCTGTCCAGTGTTTACCGCTACGTATTGCAATGCCAAGATAAAAATTCAGTTACTCTCACCGAAGAAATGGAATTTATGCGTTCTTACCTTTTTCTGCACGAAGTTCGTTTAGGTAATTGCCTTATTTGTCAAAGCGATATTCCTGCCCAATATACGGATAGCGCATTACCTCCCCTCACTTTACAACTGTTGGTAGAAAATGTCATCAAACATAATTCTATCACACAAAGTAAACCGATGACTATCACTATCCATATCGAAAACAAATACCTGATAGTCAGTAATTCCATACATCCCAAAAAGAGTGTAGTCTCTTCAGGTGTAGGTCTGAAAAACCTTGCCAAGCGATGTAAGTTGATATCTGGTAAAGATATCATAATCGAAAACAAAGACGGAATATTTACCGTAAAAGTACCTTTATTATATGAATAAACAGAATATAGTCATCATTGAAGACGAAATACCCGCAGCACGCCTGTTACACTCCATGATTACCCGTTTGCGTCCGGAGTGGAACATTACCACTTTGCCGGGTAGCGTGGAAGAAGCCATCGACTGGTTTGCCGCTCATCCCCACCCCGACCTTATATTTCTGGATATCCAGCTTGCCGACGGGAATTCGTTTGATTTCCTCTCTGCGGCACATCCTACTTCTGCCATTATTTTCACTACCGCATACGATCTGTATGCCGTCCGTGCTTTTACTGTCAACAGTATCGATTATATACTGAAGCCCGTAGATGAACAACGCCTATCTGATGCCATCTTGAAATACGAAAGTCAGCAAGAAAAAAGCTGCATCCGTCCCGATGAATACCTGCCTATCCTTCTGGAAGCTCTTCAATCCAGAGAGAAACAATACCGTACTCGCTTTCTTATCTATGGCATAGATCGTTTCTGGTCTTTACAAGTCAGTGACATCGCCTATTTTTATTCGGAAAATAAAGTGACTTTCGCCGTTACCCACAGTAATCAGGAACACATCATCGAGCTTTCACTCAACAAATTGATGGAGCAGCTCGATCCCGACCGCTTTTTCCGTGCCAATCGGCAAATCATCCTTTGTATTGATGCTATAGACCATGCAGAACCATATTTCAATGGAAAACTGTCCGTCACCGTCCGTCCACCATTCAAGGGTAAGATAACCATTAGCGAAGAAAAACTTTCCGCCTTCAAACGGTGGCTTAATTTCTAATTTAATGAGAAAGAGCACCTTTTTCATGAGAAAGACGTATCTTTGCAACTCATTTTGCAAAACTACTATCAATAAATATGAAAAAAGGACTTTTATACGCTATACTGGCGTCTATATTATGGGCTATTGTCAACCCGTTTATCAAGCAAGGACTAAGTTATGATTTTACCCCGATGAACTTCGCAGGTATCCGTTTCATCAGCGTAGGCATTTTGTTGTTCGCCTATACCTGGCACAAAGGGATGTGGCAGGAAATCAAGCAACATAAAAAACTGTTCCTCAACCTGATCTTCATTAACATGTTTATGGGTTACACCGCTTTTTATTTCGGTGTAGATTTCGTCAGTGGAGCCATATCCTCCATCATCATGGGCATGACCCCACTCATCAATGTTCTGTTAGCCCACCTTTTGGCAAGTGATGATAAATTGAACGGTCACAAGATAGTCAGCCTCATCGTCAGTCTCGTAGGGTTACTACTCATCGTAGGAATGGGAAGTGACGGTAAGCCTTTGGATTGGAAAGGTATCACAGGTATTGTCCTGTTACTTCTGAGTATTGTTTTTCAAGGATATTCCGCCATCTCCGTGTCCGAAGAGAAAGGGAAAGTAAATCCCATCTTCCTGAACGCCGTACAAATGTTCTTTGGCGGTGTCCTTATCTATGTTGTCGGACTCAGCACAGAAGGTTATCACACTTTTATCGGAAAACCTATCGGTTTCTATATCAGTCTCGGCATCCTGGTATTTATATCCGTGTTTGCCTTTAGTTTCTGGTTCATGGCACTCCAAAGCAAAGGAGCTAAAGTCAGCGATATCAACATGTGCCGTCTTATCAATCCGATACTCGGCGCTATATTAAGCTGGATGATGCTGGCGGACGAACATCCCACTTTCAGTACCGTGACAGGTATGATAATTATCGTTTGCTCACTGATTATTTATTTCAAAGGAACGGATATAGTGAGACATTTCGCTACAAAAAAATAAAACGTTTCTAATACTTTCATAATTTAGGAGCGGATTTTACTCCTAAATTATGAAAATATACTTTTTCTACTTTTTCTCCACTCCTGCCAGTATTTTCCACACAATAGCGCTTAAGGCAGCACCAACAAACGGAGCTACAATGAATAACCACAATTGAGAAAGAGCTGTACCTCCCTGAAACAATGCCGGGCCAATACTACGTGCAGGATTAACAGAAGTTCCTGTAATAGGAATACAGACTATGTGCACCAATACCAGAGTCAAACCTATCGCTAAACCAGCAAAAGCGCCTGCACCTTTCTTTTCATCCGTTGAACCAAGAACCACTAACACAAAAATAAATGTAAATACAGCCTCCGCAATAAAAGCCTGCAACATCATTCCATCAGTAAAGCCATTAGAACCTGTAGCAGTAGGCCCTCCATGACCTCCGGTTGAAACTAACGCAAAAAGAATGGCCGAACCGATGATTGCTCCAATTACCTGAAATATCATATACATAGCCGCATCTTTTCCTGTCATTCTCCCTGACAAGAAAACGCCCAATGTGATAGCCGGATTAATATGACAACCAGAAATTCCACCAATGGCATACGCCATAGCTACTACAGACAAACCAAAAGCGAAAGCAACTCCCAGAGTACCTACCCCTGCACTTACCGCCCCTGCCGCACTACCTGCAAATACCGCACTACCACATCCCATCAATACCAGAACCATGGTTCCAACCATTTCCGCAATGTACTTTTTCATATTATTAGTATTTTAATTAAACAAGATATTACAAATATAGATAATGAAAAGGATAAAAACAAGAAAACAATCTTGATACCGCTACATACAATTATAAAGCCACCATCCCAAGTATCCCCAGGCTATCTGTGCACCAAACCATTCCTCGCGTGATGCAAAACTATTTTCAGTCTTTTCTTGATAGAACTTTCCGGTAGTACTGCGTTGCATCATTTCCAACATTCGCTGATTTCTGGCCTTAGCCCAATCCATAGCTTTGACTGAAAGACCGGTATCCCAGCTAAAAATATGAGCCATAATATCCATCAACCAGTAATTTTCTTGCCGTCCTGTTCCCCAATCATTACCTTCAGGATAGTACATGAGAGAAGATGCATGCCCATCATCGGTCTTTTGATAGATAGTTTTACCATTGAACAATCGCTCGGTAAGAGTATGATAAAGAAGTTCTCCATTATAAACAGAAGACTGTAAAGGCTTACAACGTGCCAGATTATAAACCCAAGTATTTGTAGCATTGTGCATAAAAGCAACCATATAATCGGGATGAATAATAGAATGGTTGATCACCGTTCCATCAGGATTTACATTACTGCCTTGTAGAAAATCATTCAACTTAATACCATCTATCACTGTATCCCGATGAATATCGTCAGGTGTAGCATAAGCCGAAAGTTGAAGCTCTATATTCTTTTTCATCCACCGATTATAATTTGCCGCTTTAGGCATCATAGCTGTAGCTATAGTAAGTATGTTTGAATTCCACGCGTTTTCTTCTGCTTTTGTATCACCCTTAAAAATAATATTTCCAGCTTTATCGCGATAATAAGGAATATCATAGTTCAAGAAACGATCAGCTTCATGCACCATCATACGGCATACCAATTCACGATCGTCATCAGACAGCTTATCCCAAACCATCCAAGCTGCTTCGGCCACCTGAGAAGCCCATAATGCACTTTGCCATTGATCTCCCCATCCTTTTTCATTAGAATTCGCCTTATGCCTGTAAGCAACAGAACGAACCAGACGACAAAGTATATCCAACGCTCCCTTTTCAGTCACTCCTATTACTTTCGCATCATAAACTTTAAGTTTTATGCATACAGCCAACGTAAAGGCAGCATGAGAGATAGGACGAATGAAATGTTCGGTATTTCCTCCAAAATCCAAATATTGCCCCTTCTGATCGTTGAAATGTTTTACATCATTATACCACATATTCAACAAATACTTATTATTTTGCCGCAAAAGATATTTCACCTCTTTGGAAAAAGTATCTTGAGGTGATTTACATTGCCATACTTCAGGTGCAATAGGTATAACCTGATTTCTCAGAGAAGAATTATCTCCGGCACATACAATTTGTGGAGCCCAAAATGACATGCCCAAAAACAAAAAGAAAAGAATGTTTTTCATTGGATGATTATTTTTATGTGTTTTATTTCCGAAATCCATAAGAGCATTTATGTATATACTCTTCATCTATATACAAAAGTACAATTTTTCTTCATCAAAATCTATCTTAAGCCTAAAAAAAAAGAGACAAGAACCTTTATTACAGTTTCTTGTCTCAATTTTATCAGATTTATTTTGCGGAGAGACGGGGATTCGAACCCCGGATACCCTTTAGGGGTATACACGCTTTCCAGGCGTGCCTCTTCAACCACTCGAGCATCTCTCCTTGTTTTCGGAGCGCGAAAGTAAGACATCTTTTTGAGATATCCAAATCATCACTCCTTTTTTCCTAATAAAAGTCAGGCTTTTCCCATAAAACAGTACAGAAAGAACTAAGCCTCAACAGTCAACTTATTATGATCCGACATTTAAAACACCCGGATGTATTGCCCCAAAACATCCGGATGTTGTTGACGAAAACATCCCCATGTTGTAAGGTAAAACACCCGGATGTTTTAAGTGGCAAGTATAAAGTTTTAAGTTCAGAAAACATAATGATAATCGTTTAAATCTATGAACAACCACACCCCAGCCTTATTTGATACCTATCCGATATCTCTTAAATACGACTTCTATGACCAATTCCACACAAGTCTCCAGATTATTCCACACTCTCTTCCACAACTTCCACACTTTTTTCCACACTTTTCCACAACATCCCTATATGCCCTAACAGGATAAAACACTATTAATCAATATCATATATACATAATACCTACTTTCGGCACAGTTCTTGCTTTTTTCTCATACAGATTTTGTTTTAAAATATTACTAATATGAGAGAAAGAACACAAAGAAAAAGGATATGGGTAACGGGTATCTATATTCTATTATTCTTATCTACCCCCCTATCCGCACAAATGGCGTCACCCTTACAAGGGAATGTAGAAACAACCATCGAAAGTGCTGCTACCATCGATACGGGGGGCGAGTTAACTCCAGATGGTAAAAAAATTGTAAAAGGTTTCGTCAGTGATGAACATGGTGAAAGTATCATTGGTGCCACAGTAGTGGTGAAAGGGCATCCTGAAACAGGTACTGTAACCGATGTAGATGGAAAATTCACACTGGAAGTGGAACCCCGAAGTATTCTTGTCATCTCATACATCGGATACAATCCACAAGAGACGCGTGTAAGCCGTAAAACTCCGTTCTATAATATCATTCTAAAAGAGGATAACCAACTATTGGAAGAAGTGGTAGTGGTGGGTTATGGTACAGTGAAAAAAAGTGACCTGACCGGATCCGTATCCACTGTCGGTACGCGTAGTTTTGAAAGTCAGCCTGTGACCAATGTCTCACAAATCTTACAGGGACGTACATCTGGCGTAGAAGTTACTTCCACCAGCGGCATGCCCGGTTCAGGAGCCAAAGTACGTATCCGTGGTACCACATCTATCAACAAAAGTAGTGATCCGTTGTATGTAATCGACGGAATTATTTCGTCTAGTGGGCTGGACGGACTAAATCCTCAGGACATCCAGTCCATGGAAATCCTGAAAGATGCTTCGTCCACAGCCATTTATGGTTCGCGCGGAGCCAATGGTGTCATCCTCGTCACTACCCGAAGTGGAGAGGAAGGACGGGCCAGAGTGACTTTCGACGCTAAGATAGGATTGTCATCAGTACGGAAAGACTATGATTTACTCAATGCATACGAGTACGCCCAGGCATTAAATGACATCCGTGGTTCGCAGACCATCTCTCCAGAAGATATGGAAGCCTACCGCAATGGTACAAAAGGTATCAACTGGCTAGATTTAATGACCCGTACTGCCTTAAGCCAAGACTATAATGTAGGCATATCCGGTGGAACGGAAAAGGTGAAGTACCTCCTTTCGGGTAATGTGCTGGACCAACAGGCCGTCACCATCAACTCCAAATACAAGCGTTATGGTTTCCGCGCCAATATAAACGCCGACATTCGTCCGTGGCTCTCTTTGTCCGCCCGTCTGAATACAGCCATTATCCATCAAGAAAACGGTGCACCCAGCTGGTTCCACGTACTGAATTTTTCACCCACCATGGAATTACGTGATCCTGAAACAGGTATTTATAACAACGACCCCTACAATATCGGTACGGGAAATAATCCTTACGGTGTGGCAATGGAAAATTACAGCGATTCGTATAGTTATAATGTAAACGCCAACCTAAATCTACTCTTTAAAATTGCTAAAGGATTGACATTCAACATACAGGGAGGTTACGACTACGATCATAGTCCCTCTTACTCTTTCAGTTCCAAGTTGATAGCCCCCGGAGCCATCAACAGTATGAGTAACAGTAGCAGCCTGCACCGTTACTGGCAAAACACCAACAACTTGACTTACCAAGGACAGTGGGGTGACCATTCGCTGACTGCCACGGGAGTGTGGGAGATCAGCCGTACCATAGATACCGGTCTGAGTGCCAGTGGTTCGAACCTGAATAATGAAAGTGTAGGTTACTGGAATATAAGCAATGCCGCTGTACGAAGTGAAAGCAACTCATATACAGAAGCTTCGCTTGCATCGGGTATCATACGTGCCAGTTATGACTATAAGAAACGTTACTTCTTGACCGCCGCTCTCCGTGCCGACGGTTCGTCAAAGTTCCAAAAAGACCACCGCTGGGGATGGTTCCCTTCGGCTGCCGTGGCATGGGATGTAGCCAAAGAAAAATTTATGGCTAATCAAAAAATACTAAAACAACTGAAATTACGCGCCAGTTATGGTGTAACGGGTAACGAGGCCATTTCGGCATATAGTACGTTGGGAATGTTGTCGGGTACTAGCTATGGATGGGGTACCACCACCGGCTATACAGGTTACTGGGGTAACCAGTTTGCCACTCCCGAACTGACATGGGAAAAGACATATCAATATGACATAGGTCTGGACGTAAGCCTACTGGGCATAGACATTACAGTAGACTGGTTTAAAAAGCGCACAGTAGATCTACTTTTCCAAAAACAAGTACCTCGTTACAATGGTGGCGGATCGTATTGGGTGAACCAGGGCAAACTGAACAATACCGGTGTGGAATTTTCGTTCAGCACTTTTCCTGTCAAGAGTACTCTGGTATGGGAGACTTCTTTCAATGCTTCATATATAAAGAACGAAGTAATAGACCTGGCAGGTAACGACTTCGTACTGAGTGCCAATTATAGTGATCTGGGCGGAGCCATGCAAATCATGAAACCGGGTTATCCATTGGGATCATTCTACGTGTACCAATGGAAAGGATTTGATGAAAACGGAGCTAACCTCTATCAGAAAGCGGACGGTTCGTTGACCACAACCCCTACTTCAGCCGACCTTGTTATCAAAGGGCAATCCAGTCCGAAATGGACATTGGGATGGAACAACACTTTATCGTGGAAAAACTGGACACTGAATATATTCTTCAATGCAGCTACAGGATATAACCGATTAAATATAAGCCGTTTCACCACTGCTTCAATGAGTGGTGTGTCACGCTTCATCAGTCTTCGTGACGCTTACTTCCGGGGTTGGGATTATGTAGATAATAAAGCCGAAGCGCTCTACCCCAGTATCAGTAACACTGATAATAAAAGCTATGCCAATTCCGACTTCTGGCTGGAAGATGCCTCATTCGTGAAGCTGAAAAACATCAGCCTGTCTTATAACATCCCGCGCCGCGCGACCAAAATTGCCGGTATCCAACTAACAGTCAGCGCACAGGATGTATTTACCCTGACTAAATATAAGGGTATGGATCCTGAAGTTTATACCGGCTACGATGGCTTGGATTATGGTGCCTACCCTGTACCACGTACTTTTACCTTCGCTGTAAAACTTAGATTTTAATAACCTATAATAGCATACAGACATGAAAACAAATTTTCATCATATTAAAGCCACCCTACTGGCAACTGCTGTAGCTTTTAGTCTGACAGCCTGCGAGGACTTTTTCAACGAAAAGCCATACGGACAGCTTACTACCGAAGGTTTCTTCAGTAATAAAGAAGATTTGGCTGCCTCTCTCAACGCACTCTACTCTGTGGTAGCTACCTCACAAGCCCAGAATAATTATTGTGGCACAAACTTCTTGGCAGGTGACGATCTGTCTACTCATCCCGCCAGTAACAAACAGCCTTTGCGTGAACATGATCAATATAACGTGACGGACAACAATTCATGGCTCGTCAGTATGTGGGAACAGCGATACTTAGTAATCAAAGCTGCTAACTTTATTATTAATAATGCTGACCGTACCCCAGACACCAGTAAGGAAGAAATTACCCGCGCCATTGCCCAGGCACACTATTGGCGCGCCTATTCCTATTTTTATCTGGTAACTACATGGGGAGCCGTACCTGTAATGTTGGAAGAAGAAATCAATTACAATGCCACTCTTACTCCGGTTGAGGAGGTATACAAACTTATTCTGTCCGACCTGAAAATCGCCGAAGCCGGTTGTCCTGTAATGTATGATTCCGAACCTTATGCACGGAACGGAGTGAATATCGCTGTCAGCCAAGCAGCGGTGAAAGCTACTATGGCTTATGTGTATATGTGTATGGCCGGATGGCCACTCAACAAAGGAGCCGAATACTATAAACTGGCAGCGGATAAAGCCGAAGAGGTAATAAATGGTGTAGAGAATGGGACTTACTATTACCGCCTGTTGGACGAATACAACCAAGTATACTCCGTTCAGTGGAGCGCAGCCAATCCTGAAGTATTGCTCGGTATCTACTATAACCGCGACCGTACCCCACAGATGACTCCGTTGGCCGACTTCTTGTTAGACCAGAAACAAGCAGGTTGGGGTGATACTAATGGAGAGATCAAATTCTGGAAAGAGTTCCCCGAAGGTCCCCGCAAAGATGCCACTTATTTTCCTAAAATTATGTTGGCCGATGGTGAACTACACGATTGGTGGTACGACACCGATCCTCCTTCACGCGAAGTAGTGGCGCCGGTATTTATGAAAACCGTGGAAGGTACAGAACGAGGTACAGAGTTTGACTATACCAATCCTACCCCTCTGCCACAGTTTGGCGAAAAGACCATCCAAGTGATCCGCCTTTCACAAGTTTACTGCTGGTATGCCGAAGCTATCGGCCGTTCGGGACAAGTCACCTCTAAGGCGGTAGATGTGTTAAATCATGTGCGTAACCGTGCCGACGGCCAATTATCCAATCTTTACAGTATCTCCATGACTCCCGATGAGCTTGCCGAAGCTGCTTATAACGAACATGGTTGGGAGATAGCAGGATACTACTGGGCCGGACTGGCCACCCGTGCACGTGACATGTTCCGCATGTACCGTTTCAAAGATCATTTTGAATACCGTAAAGAAAACCCGATGATCGAAGTGGCTCCCGGCATTATGCGAAACGAAGCTGTATCTGTCAGTGGTACATGGGATGATAGCCGTATGTATTCACCCTACCCCTACGAAGATTCTATACTGAACCCCAATTTGTAAACCCAACATCCCCACGCCGGAAGAAGAGGCTGTTAAGCCTCTTCTTCCGGTACTTCAAATTATTGAGATCCGGTTATTTACCCATAAAATCAATGCTTCATATCGTATTCCGAAACAGATAGGACAGTATAAAACGGAGAATGGCGGCAAAAATCCGTCCACGGATGACCGTGTTGTGATTGTCTGCCCGAAACCGCTTGTTCCGGAAACCTCAAAAGGTATGAAGTTGGCTTGTAACTGCTATTTAAAAGAGGGTGTAGCTGCTATTTGTATTGGCGGTGGCAATGGATGAAGAATAGATGTGAAATTTTATAAATGCAAAAAATGCAGAGTTTTATTTCTCTCATTTACTTATTTTTGCTTATATTATGACTATTTTCATGGGTTGTTTTTCAGTAACGATTTAGTAACGGAACTTTGTCAAAAGTGGGCATTTTCATGTCTTTCGGTTGTCTGCCGACCAAATAGAAAAAGTCCCGTAAAACATTGATTTTACGGGACTTGTCTTAGATTGGCTACCTAATGTCTTTAGGTTTCAGCGGAGAGACAGGGATTCGAACCCCGGGTGCCTCGCAGCACAACGGTTTTCAA
>NZ_QSTJ01000006.1:0-85733 GCF_003438665.1 Bacteroides sp. OM08-11 | reverse complement strand
GAACCCCGGGTGCCTCGCAGCACAACGGTTTTCAAGACCGCCGCAATCGACCACTCTGCCACCTCTCCAAAACTTCCTTCTCAAGAAGGCTTTCCGTTGAAAGCGGTGCAAAGGTACAAATCATTTTTAATTCTGCAAACATACTTTCTCTTTTTTCGCGAATTAATTGTACTTTTGCCACATAATATATAGGCTATGCCCATGATATACCCGCAAAATTTTGAACAAAAGATAGGTTTCGATCAGATACGTCAATTGCTGAAGGAGAAATGTCTCAGCACACTTGGTGAAGAACGTGTGACTGATATGACATTCTCCGATCGTTTTAGTGAAGTAGAGGAACTTCTGGAACAAGTCACGGAGTTCGTTCGTATACTCAGAGAGGAAGACAACTTCCCCGCACAATATTTCTTCGACGTTCGCCCATCATTGAAGCGGATACGAGTAGAAGGAATGTATCTGGACGAACAAGAACTTTTCGATCTGCGACGTTCATTAGAAACGATACGCGACATTGTACGTTTTCTACAAAAGAATGATGACACGGAGGAAGAAAGCGCTTCTCCCTATCCTCGTCTGAAACGTCTGGCAGGAGATATTACTGTATTCCCACAACTCATTGGAAGAGTTAACGGCATCCTGTCTCCATATGGGAAAATTAAGGATAACGCTTCTACCGAATTGGCACGCATCCGTAGAGAACTGGCAAGTACGATGGGAAGTATATCACGTTCTTTGAACAGCATATTACGTAGTGCGCAGTCAGAAGGTGTTGTAGACAAAGACGTCACTCCCACCATGCGTGACGGGCGTCTGGTTATTCCTGTAGCTCCGGCTTTGAAAAGAAAGATAAAAGGTATAGTACACGATGAGTCGGCCAGTGGAAAAACCGTATTCATAGAGCCTGCCGAAGTGGTGGAAGCCAACAATCGTATCCGTGAACTAGAAGGAGACGAACGACGGGAAATAATCCGTATCCTGATGGAATTTTCCAATCAATTGCGTCCATTCATTCCCGATGTATTATTATCTTACGAGTTTCTTGCCGAGATAGATTTTATACGTGCCAAAGCACTGCTTGCCGAACAGATTACAGGCATAAAGCCAGCTTTTGAAAACAGGCAGGTACTGGACTGGACTATGGCCGTACATCCCCTGCTGCAACTCTCCCTAGCCAAACATGGTAAAAAGGTGGTACCACTGGATATAGAATTGCACGGGAAGCAACGTATCCTTATTATCTCCGGCCCTAATGCCGGCGGTAAGTCGGTCTGTCTAAAAACAGTCGGTTTGTTGCAATATATGTTGCAGTGCGGGTTACTCATTCCTATGCACGAACGTAGTCATACCGGCATATTCAGTAGTATCTTTATAGATATAGGCGACGAACAATCCATCGAGGATGATCTCAGTACCTATTCTTCACATCTTACCAATATGAAAATCATGATGAAGAGCTGCAATGAGCGCAGTCTCATCTTGATTGACGAATTTGGCGGTGGAACAGAACCGCAAATCGGTGGTGCCATTGCAGAAGCTGTTCTAAAACGTTTCAACGAAAAACAGACTTTCGGTGTCATCACTACTCACTACCAAAATCTGAAGCATTTTGCCGAAGACCATGAAGGAGTAGTAAACGGTGCCATGTTATACGATCGTCATCTAATGCAAGCTTTATTCCAACTCCAAATAGGTAATCCGGGTAGCTCGTTCGCTGTGGAGATTGCCCGTAAAATCGGTTTGCCGGAAGATGTCATTGCAGATGCTTCTGAAATCGTGGGTAGTGAATACATCAATGCAGACAAATATCTGCAAGATATTGTGCGCGACAAACGCTATTGGGAAGGTAAACGCCAAACAATCCGTCAGCGTGAAAAGCACATGGAAGAAACCATCGCCCGCTATCAGGAAGAAATGGAGGAGCTGCAGAAATCCCGTAAGGAAATTCTGAGAAAAGCCAAAGAAGAAGCCGAACAGCTGATACAGAACGCAAATGCCCGCATTGAAAATACCATCCGTACCATTAAAGAAGCACAAGCTGAAAAGGAAAAGACCCGTCAGGTACGTCAAGAACTGACCGATTTCCGTAAATCTATGGAAGATCTTGCCAGTAAAGAGCAAGAGGAAAAGTTAGCCCGCAAAATGGAGAAACTGAAAGAAAAACAGAACCGGAAAAAAGAAAAGAAAACAAACAAAGAGAAAGAGTTATCAACAGAAGCATTGGCTGAAAAGCAAGCACGTAAGGAAGCCGAACGCTTGGCTGCGATTATCCCCGGTTGTAGTGTCAAAATAAAAGGGCAAACTTCGATTGGTGAGGTAATGGAAATAAATGGGAAAAATGCGATTGTAGCTTTTGGAAGCATCAAGACTACCGTCAAACTGGATAGACTGGAACGTACCAACGCGCAACCTAAACAGGCAAATGCCTCTGCCAAAAACACCTTTATCAGTAGTCAGACGCAAGATAGCATGTACGAAAAGAAACTGCATTTTAAGCAAGATATTGATGTACGTGGCATGCGTGGGGATGAAGCATTACAGGCAATAACCTACTTTATAGATGATGCCATTCTTGTCGGAATGTCCCGCGTTCGTATTCTACACGGAACGGGTACGGGAATTCTACGTACTCTTATCCGCCAATATTTGCAGACTGTTCCCGGAGTGCGCCATTTTGCCGATGAACACATACAATTCGGAGGTGCAGGTATCACAGTAGTAGACTTTAGTTAAAGCGAAAAAGGGGAAAATTTGAAATGAAATAATAAAAACAATTTTAATCGTAAATCTTTAAATCGTAAATATATATGAAATCAATCAAAGAACTTTATCGCATCGGTACAGGTCCATCAAGTAGCCACACGATGGGTCCACGCAAGGCTGCCGAAATATTTTTGGAAAGACATCCTGAGGCCGCAGCATTCAAAGTTACATTATATGGTAGTCTTGCAGCTACCGGAAAAGGGCACATGACGAATATTGCCATCACTGAAACCTTGCAACCGGCAGCTCCGGTGGAAATTATATGGGAACCCAAAATTTTTCTCCCCTTTCATCCTAATGGAATGAAATTTGTTTCAGTAAATTCCGAAGGAAAAGAAACCGACCAATGGACAGTATTCAGCGTTGGTGGTGGTGCATTGGCTGAGGAAAACGACGGAGCTTCCTCCGTCAACACTCCCGATGTATACGATATGAACCACATGACTGAAATCTTACAATGGTGTGAACGTACCGGCAAAAGTTACTGGGAATACGTCAAGGAATGTGAGAACAGTGATATATGGGATTATTTACAAGAAGTATGGAAAACCATGCAATCTGCTGTAAAACGCGGATTGGAACAAGAAGGCGTATTACCCGGTCCGTTGAACCTACGACGCAAAGCTTCTACCTATTATATACGTGCCAGTGGATACAAATCTTCTCTTCAGTCGCGTGGACTGGTCTTTTCTTATGCACTTGCCGTAAGTGAAGAGAATGCTTCGGGAGGTGTCATCGTTACAGCTCCCACTTGTGGTTCGTGTGGTGTAATGCCCGCCGTACTGTACCATCTGGCAAAGAGTCGTGAATTTAGTGACATGCGTATTCTCCGCGCGCTGGCAACTGCCGGATTGGTAGGAAACATAGTAAAAACGAATGCTTCTATATCAGGAGCGGAAGTTGGTTGTCAGGGGGAAGTAGGTGTAGCATGTGCCATGGCCTCAGCAGCAGCCAACCAATTATTCGGTGGTAGTCCGGCACAAATAGAATATGCCGCCGAAATGGGATTGGAACATCATTTAGGTATGACCTGTGATCCTGTGTGCGGATTGGTACAAATACCATGTATCGAACGAAATGCCTACGCCGCCGCACGCGCTCTAGATGCTAACTTATATTCTTCTTTTACAGACGGCATGCACCGCGTATCATTCGATAAAGTAGTCGAAGTAATGAAAGAGACAGGGAATGACCTGCCGTCCCTATATAAAGAAACGAGTGAGGGAGGGTTGGCAAAAGATTATAAACCGATGTAATTATTTAATTGATAATGGATAGTTGATAACTACCATGCGGTGCACAGCACAATCTAACTATCCATTATCATTAAACAACTATTCCGTTACCGGCCAATGTGTATCATCTTTCCCCGTCACATCAATACTTTTCATCAGGTTACCCTCTTCCGAGAAAAATAACTGATATTCAGTTTTACCATTCTCTACCTCGATAACGTACTGAATAGGTTGTAACGGATATTCAAGCATATCAATATCCTCTCGTTTCCAAATAGCA
Organism: Bacteroides sp. OM08-11; assembly: GCF_003438665.1. Classification (NCBI taxonomy): domain Bacteria; kingdom Pseudomonadati; phylum Bacteroidota; class Bacteroidia; order Bacteroidales; family Bacteroidaceae; genus Bacteroides; species Bacteroides sp. OM08-11. Next base: position 81,455 of record NZ_QSTJ01000006.1, on the reverse strand, counting down.
AATTCACTACCATTGAAACCTGTCTGTACAGTTGCCGGAAGATCATTCCACCCAATAGAGATTTCGGTCAACTTCCAAGTGGCATTAACATCAAACCACACATCAAGTTCTTTGCCATCTGCCCAACAATCGGCAACAAAATAAACATCTTTCTTTTCCCAATCTATATCGGTAGCATTGGGATATTTTGCCTTCAGAGCATTCGAAATAGATTCCGGTACAGGAATACCATCATTCTTATCATCATCATCATCGCACGCACTGAATGCCAGTACAGCAACAAACATCATAGCTAATAATTGAATCTTTGTTTTCATTTTCCTTATTTAATTGAGATTAGACATAAAGTTCATTCATATTAGTCGTCCATACTGACGAATTTTCCTTTATTATTAAACTTCAAAGAATAGTCGTTACCCAACTCAACTTCTACACCATTACGTCCACGTTCTATCTTCGTGATAATTTCCTGCGGGAAATTAGTCTTTACGTATTCTTTCACGGAAACAGGAATTAATGCTCCGGGCACAGCAACCTTTTTACAATCAACCTCAGTCCAGTTGCCATTACTGTCAAAATCAATCTCTGTACGGTCAGTCAATAAAACTTCATACTTCTTGGATTGCAGAATATTCGTCTCAATCTTGATATGCGAAACCTGCGGTTTAGAGAAGTACTGGTTGATAAAATTACGTGCAGTCAACGGTAGTTGTTTGACATCCTGTGTGATAACATCTCCTGCAAATGCAAATTGAACAGCCGCAAGAGCCAGTACAATCATAGATAAAATTTTCTTCATAATCGTTATTTTTTAAAGTGTTACTAAATAATATGCGTATCATTCACACTGCAAATAACGACAAAGAATTAGGAAAGATTTGGGAATAATCAGAGTTTACGATATTTTTCAATATCTTTAACAAGAAGGAAACAGTGCATTCCTTCGTTCCATTCATAAGTAAGCTTCAAAGAAGCAGAACAAGCAATAGAACGTGCAATAGCAAGCCCAAGACCGGTAGAATCTTTCTTCCCCTCTGCAACACGATAAAAACGTCTAAACAGTTTCTCACCGTCCAAAGGCACATCTCCTGTATTCTTTATCCACAAAGAATCGGAAGTTGTCAAAATCCGTAATTCTCCCTTCTCACGATTGTGAAGCAACGAATTTTTCACTAAATTGGATACCAAAATCTGAGCCAAAGAATGATTACAACGAACCATAAAAGGTTGCGTTCCTCGTTCGCGTACAAGATGAACTTGTTTATGCTCGTATATATCCACCAAGTCCGGTAACAAGTTATCAAGTATCTCATCAATGGAAACATCCTCCATTTCGGTATATTGTCCGTTTTCGATACGAGAAAGCAACAGCAAAGATTTATTAAGTTTTATTGCCCTACCCAATGTATTATAGATATCATCCAACTCCTTCATCTGTTGTTCTGAAAGCTCTTCATTCTCTGCCAATAATTCTACTTTTCCACGAACAATAGCAAGCGGAGTCTGTAACTCATGCGAAGCATTCTCAATAAATTGCTTTTGCTCCTCATATGCTTTATAACTACGATTACCCATATCCACAGCTGCAACACTCAATTCACGAAACTCCCGTATTTTCGTCGGATTATCTAACAGTGGTACTTCCTTACCCGGCTGAATGCCATGTAACCAATCCAATAATCTGTGCAACGGGCGAAATACACTCTTCAACACCAACTGTATACCAATGGAAGTACAAATCAAAAATAACAGAAAGAGAACTCCGAGATACCATAACATAGCTTCAACCATATCATCCCGTTCCAAAATAGAAATCATCAGTTCCAACTCATAAAACTGCCCTCCGGGCATACGAAAGGCAGTTCTCATGACCCGTACCGGTTCATCTTCATCCTCAAGTTCAACATAAACCGTAGAATCGTAAAAAACTTCTCTATAATGAATACCTTCTTCTTCGGATATAGGACGGAATTTGTAGAAAGACATCAATGTTCCCTGTGTTTCAAGTACTGAAGGATCATTGAGTGCGTTATTTATCAATATCCTGGCATAGTTTTCCAAAGTATCATCGGTTTCATCAACCACTTCGTCCATGATGGTATAATAAAATAATATCCCCCATATCGCCATCAGCAAAAATAAAAGCAACGAAAGTTTACGATACGTGTAATATACCAACTTCATACTTCGGATAGTTTATAGCCGAAACCATAAACAGCTTTCAGTTCCACGGTAGCACCGGCCTGTTTCAGTTTCTTGCGCAAATTTTTCACTTGTGAATAAATAAAATCCAGAGAGTCTGCCTGATCAATATTATCACCCCATACCGTCTCAGCAAGGCTCATTTTATTAATAACCCGGTTGGGATTAACAACGAAATAATATAACAGATCAAACTCTTTGCGATTTAACTGTAAAGGAGTTCCTTTAACTTCAGCCTGACGCTTATCAGGATAAAGCAACAGATTTCCGACAGTCACCGTTAAGTCACCTTGCACTTGCCTACGCCGTATCAGAGACTTCACACGAGCATTCAGTTCTGCCAGATGAAAAGGTTTAGTAAGATAATCGTCAGCTCCCAACTCCAACCCGTCCACTTTGTCATCCAAAGAGTCTTTGGCAGAAATAATAAGCACACTATCACTGCGATGAAGACGTTTCAGTTCACGTAGCAAATCAAGACCGTTTCCACCAGGCAACATAATATCCAACAGAATACAGTCGTAATCGTAGTCGTTTATCTTATCCAATGCCGAAAAATAATCGGCGGCAGTCTCTACGACAAACTTTTCTTTCAAGAGCGAGGTACGGATAGTTTCCCGTAAATCCTGTTCATCTTCTACAATCAAGATTTTCATATTGGCAAAGATAAGTCAAAAAACTGGAAACAATCTGGAAAACAAAAAGAGAGGGAGTATAAATCTAATTAATACTGTCGGTTTCGTATAATTCTTGCATTAACTCCTCCTTTGCCATAGATATTTTACCATCAACAGTAACAGTCAGTCTGAGAGGAACATATAAATCTGACTGCGGATAGCAAATACTAGCCGCATATACAAAGCCTTGTGGAGTAACCTTATCATAAACCAATCCTTCCAAAATGGCATATTTCATAAATTTAGCATCTACCAGCGAAGCAAAACTCTCTTTCGTAAATACCTTATCTACAATCTGCTTACCGGCACAAGTGATACGCAGGGTAATTCGATTATCTATAAACTTCTCACCCTGGTCATTTTTTACAATAGGCAGGTTCTCATCCGGACGGCGCACTACAGAAGAATGATATTCTTTTCCTTTATAGGTAATTGCCACCTTCGTATCAGACACCTGCATACGTTCTGGACCATTAATTTCCGTACTGTCTTGCATCAAGACTTTCATATCGTCTTTTTCATTCTTCTTTTGAGAAGAACAAGCCGCAAACAACACAGCCATCACACAAGCCAACACATAAACCATTGTTCTCATTCGTTCATTTTTAGAAATTAACAGGGACAAAGAAACGAAAAGAGCGTGAAAAATACAAGGGAAAATGAAGCAAAAACGACAAAAGGGGGGTGACAAAAGTCTATACTACTTACCTTCGTCCCCCCCTTTACTTCATTATGTTATCCTAAAAACTCATTTTCTTCTGGAATTTTTTCTTCCAGATTCCATCTTGGCCTGTCTATCCTTCATATTTTTTGTATAAGCAGCATATTGGTCTTTAGTCATTATCTTTTGTAACTGTGTATCATAAGCAGTACGGGCTGTTTCCATTTCTTTACGATTTTTCTCCATTTCCGTCTTCATCTTTGTACGTTCTTCATCGGTCATCTGAGGTCTTCTACCTTCTTTCTTGCCAGACTTGTTGTTGTCCCCCCGTCCCATATCCGGCCTACGAGACATCGACATGTTACCCATTTTCTCCATCAACGCAAGATTGGCTTCCTGTAACTGTTTCTTCTGCGTATCATTTAAAGAATATTCTTTTACCATGCGTTCAGTCATACGTTCGGCACGAGTTTTTGGATCAGGCATTTTGTCACCACGGCGAACTTGCTGTGCCATCGCCATACCACCCATCAAGAAAGCAGTTACCAATAATAAAATTATCTTTTTCATTATTCTATTCCTTTTTAAATTAATACATTATATCAATTATAATTATTATGTTGCAACATATTTATGACAAAAAGAAAAGCGAGAAGTTTAATCAAACTTCCCGCTTTAACATAAAACAACAGAGTAAATTCATTTATTAAGGTTCATCCAAAAAATGCACGATAATTTCCACCTGTTTTGGCATAAAAGTTCGTATCCTGACGTTATATCCTGTATCGATCAAAGCATCTAACACCATCTTCATCACCCCACCCCGCGTGGCGCCATACCTATTTTAGTGACCATTGCATGTTAGCAAAACCTGCTTCCTTGTGATCACAATATAAAAATACAACAGGCAAAAACGACATGGTGCTTTAAATGGAGATTATCGGAGGATAAAAGATAACAGATAAACTGCTGGTAAATAAAAGAATGAAAAAAAGTTTCCTCAGTAATAACGTCCTGCTCAGTTTGTATGATATAGAGTGTGTAAAGTTGAAAAATGATTAGCTTTGGAGGTTAACATCGAAATCAAGAATAACCTGTTTGTAGCTGCACTCCATGATGTGGGAATACTCGATTGATGTAGGGATTTTTCTGTTAATATTCATCGAGTATGCTGCGACTGATTCCGTTAAATAGATAAACACGGTCTATAAATTCTTTTTCACCGATGGTTCCTTCGGTATAAAACGGGCATAAAGGGATTGTTGCCATTGATCTGGAGAATATCAGGTCTCTCAAAAAGGTCGTAATAAGCACTCATTATTTCTGAAGTTTAATTCTGCCACCGTCATTTTCAGTATTCTGCTCCCTGATGGCTAAAGGAAAAGATACCTAACACTAAATAGTTCTGTCATGGAGAAAGTTTCGTTCCACCATGGAAGAACGATTTAGCATTAGGCAACAAAGATATTAATCTTCCACAGGAAAAACAATAAAATCAGCTTAATTCGAAGAAGGTTTATCACAACGCTTTCCAGAACTTCTGGAAGTCCCGGTAACGTCCATAGCACACCAACTGGTCACCGACCTGAATTTGATCATCTTCCGGCAAAACATTCACTACATCATGCTCGGTAAAGGAGATGCCAAGACAGTTTTTCAAGGTTTCGGCTCGTTTCAAGGCAAGTAGTTTCAGATGAAAATCCTGGTCCAAATTCAGTTCATTCACCGTATAGCCCACAAATTTCTCGGGAACATTAAATTTCAAGACGTAATAGGTGGGAGATACACGGAAGGTTTCAATATCCGCACCAAACTCCAGCTTACGCACCAGGCCGCGGGCAGCATCTTCCTCCGGGGTAAGAATGCGCTCCAAACCAAAGGCTTCAAGTACCGAACGGTGTACAGAATCGATGGCGCGGGCATAAATGCGCCTCACATTTTTCTGCTTCAACAGGGCTACCACACGGATAGAAGCACCGAAATTCTCACCGATGGCGACAATCACGATATCCACACCATTCAACGGCAATACAGAAAGAGCTTGTTCGTCGGTAGCATCAATGACAAAGGCAGTAGCTATCTTTTCCTTTACATTGTCTACACGACTTGGGCTATTATCTACACCTATTACTTCATGTCCCAAAGCCGAGAGTTCTTCGGCAAGTACATGACCATAATTTCCTAAACCGATAATGATATATTTCATATAACTACAAATTATAAATTACGATGAGAGAAAGATTTAATAACTTAGTTGATAATGATTTGTCCACTCGGATAACGGTACTTCGTAAGTTTCTTCTGCTTGATGACACCCAGCATCAAAGTCAATAATCCCACACGACCGATAAACATCAGCAAGGCGACAAGCAACTTACTGGTATCGCATAAATAAGGAGTGGCATTCAGGCTGGAACCTACGGTACTGATGGCAGACACACACTCAAAGGTGATAGTCAGCAAAGAGAATTTCGGTTCCAACATGCTGATGATGAATATAAAGATAAAGAGTACACCGAATGACATCACTACTGTGGCATTAGAACGGCGGATAGAGTCGTAAGAAAGTTCTCGACCGAATACTTCCACCCTCTCCGTTCCGCGCAGCACCGCTATCAAATTCAAGACCACAACGGCAAAGGCATTTACTTTGATACCGCCGGCAGTAGACTGCGAGCCACCACCAACCCACATCAGAAATAGATAAATCATCAAGGTCTGTATGCTGAAACCGGCCAAATTGACACTGGAGAAACCTGCCGTACGAGGACAAGCGGCATTAAAAAAGGCTTGTGTCCATTTATCAGCCACAGACATACCGGCAAAAGAAGCATTCCACTCGAACAGTGCAATACTGACCGTACCAAGTACCAACAACAAGAAAGTAACGATCAATACTATGCGTGTATTCAGATTGTATAAATGATAAAAACGACGTCCGTCCCACTGCCAAGTCCGTAGACCTCTCCAGAAACGACGTAGATGATAAAGGATGATATCCTTAAAGTTAACCAATATCGGGAAACCGATGCCGCCCAATATGATAAGGAAAGATATATAAATATAGAATGGATTATGTCCGTTCATCACCAACGGATTGCCCAGATTGCCCGGTAATGTGGAAAATCCGGCGTTACAGAATGCCGATATGGAATGGAAAGCGGAGAACGCCAATTCTTCCTGTACATCCATCCCCATAGTTCCATGAATGTCTCCCCAAATGGCAAGCATACCAATTCCTTCGATAACCAGTGTAAAGCCAAGAATATAAACCAAAGTGGAAAGCAGTGAGTTCAAGGAATTGGAGCTCACCATATCACGCACCACCAACTGATTGTACAACGATGTATTGCCCATGAAGAACATGGCAAAAAAGCTTGTCAACGTCATCACCCCCAAACCGCCAATCTGAATGAGCAGAATAATAATGACAAAACCCGTAGGGGTAAATGTAGAAGCAACATCTACAGACACCAATCCCGTGACACATACCGCACTGGTAGAGACAAACAGAGAATCGACCCAAGAAATGCCATTGAAGGTAGAGCGGGGCAACATCAGCAATGCCGTACCTATAAATATGATTATCAAGAAACTGACCGCCAGAATAAGCGAAGGATTGGTACGTCGTCCCAGCAATCTGACCAGACCGTAAGACAGGTTCAGGAGAGAGAGTAACAATAATAAAACAAGATGATAAGGCTTGCCATTCAGAAAATCCCAGATAAACTGTACCGCCCCCTCCACTTCCGGACGATGAAAAATCACAGGAATCAATGTCAAGTAGAGCATGACAGTCAGTATCCAGGTTAATTTACTGAATGTCTGTCGGGTATCTTTATACTCCAACAAAAGGTGTAAAGATATATCCATCAGGAACACGATCCATACTCCATGATAGAGATGTTGCAATTGATTGGCCTCATCAGCAGAAATCATAAAGCCATGTTCATAAACCAGTCCGACAATCAACAGGATAGAAGCCAAATAAGTCAAAGCGGTAATGACACCCATTGTCAAACGAATGTACGGATATATCCACTTGTTCTTATATAAAAGAAATTTATGATAAATTTTCATTGGATATTTAGATTAATGAGACGCAACAAACTTAGCCAAATCTATCATCATACACAAAAAACAAAAGAAAAAAGAAATTGGTTTAAAAATAATGGTTACATTTGGGCTCAATAATTATTTTAAATGTTTTAACCACTATGAGTAATCAGACAAAAAGATTTATTCTTCCGGAAGACGAAATTCCACATTACTGGTATAATATACAGGCCGATATGGTGAACAAACCCATGCCGCCATTAAATCCCGCTACCAAACAGCCGTTGAAACCCGAAGACATGTATCCTATCTTTGCCGAAGAACTTTGCAGACAGGAATTAAATCAGAAGGATGCATGGATTGAGATACCGGAGGCTGTACGCGAAATGTATAAGTATTATCGCAGTACCCCGTTGGTACGTGCCTACGGACTGGAAAAAGCACTCGGCACGCCGGCACATATTTATTTCAAAAATGAAAGTGTCAGCCCGATGGGTTCACATAAGTTGAATTCGGCCATCCCGCAGGCTTATTACTGTAAACAAGAGGGAGTGACGAACGTTACCACCGAAACCGGAGCCGGCCAATGGGGCGCTTCATTGGCATACGCTGCCCGTCTTTTCGGGTTAGAAGCTGCCGTTTATCAGGTAAAAATCAGTTATGAACAAAAGCCTTACCGTCGTAGTATCATGCAGACGTTCGGTGCACAAGTTACCCCTTCGCCCTCTATGTCTACCCGTGCGGGAAAAGATATATTGACAGCCCATCCCAATCATCAAGGCTCTTTGGGAACTGCCATTTCAGAAGCTATCGAACTGGCCCAGAATACTCCGAACTGTAAATATACATTAGGGTCAGTTCTGAGTCATGTCACTTTGCATCAAACGGTTATCGGACTGGAAGCAGAAAAGCAAATGGCTATGGCAGGTGAATATCCCGATACGATTATCGCCTGTTTCGGCGGTGGTTCCAATTTTGGCGGCATTGCCTTCCCGTTTATGCGCCACAATATCCTTGAAGGAAAGCAAACTCGTTTCGTAGCTGCCGAACCTGCCTCTTGCCCGAAGCTGACACGTGGTAAATTTCAGTATGATTTCGGGGACGAAGCCGGATATACACCATTGTTACCAATGTTTACACTGGGACATAACTTTGCTCCCGCTAATATCCATGCGGGCGGTTTGCGTTATCATGGTGCCGGTGTCATCGTATCCCAGTTGTTGAAGGATGGATTGATGGAAGCTATGGACATCAAGCAATTGGAATCATTTGACGCAGGTGTCCTGTTTGCACAAGTAGAAGGCATTATTCCGGCTCCGGAATCTTGCCATGCCATTGCGGCGGCTATCCGCGAAGCCAACCAATGCAAGGAGACAGGCGAAGAAAAGGTAATTCTGTTCAATCTCTCCGGACACGGACTCATCGACATGGCATCGTATGACAAGTATCTCTCCGGTGATTTGGTGAACTATTCACTGACCGATGATGATATCCAGAAAAATCTGGATGAAATCGGTAATCTTGCCTAATAGATATTAGCCATACTGACAAGCGGCTCATAGAGTTTCTCTATGTCCTGTGAATCCATTTCAATCTGTACCTGGTCTCCCGGAATTAATTGTGTTCCTGAGGGGACCAGATTTTTTCCATCCCGGTGTACATTGATGATGACACAGCGTTCGGGCAAGGAAAGCTCATCCACCAGTTTGCCATCCAGGTAAGAATCCGTCATTATTTCCACCGAAAGGGTATATCGCGCTTCTTCTTTGAAATCGGGAGCATGGATCATATCTTCGTATAAAATAACATTATAGGGACGCATTTGAAGCAGTTCCGTGAAATAGTAAGTTAACCCTCCCACTACTACCGAAGGATAGAACACTTCAAAATGTCCCGTTATTTCGGTTATCAGTACAATGGCTGTTAAAGGTGTACGTTCAATTGCCACCAGAAAGGCAGACATACTTATCAACATGACGTAACTTATATTTTCATATTGGATAATACCATATTTTACGCCTATCAACCCTATCACTTGTCCCATTAAACCACCCGTCACTAAGGTTGGAATAAAGTTACCACCCGGAAGGCCCGAAGATTCGGAAAAAACGGAGAAACCAAAGTGTAACAACATTATAGCTATTACCCACATGATATCTGTACTGCCATTCTGTGCCTGCGCCAAGAGAAACTGTTCGCCACCTCCCGTCAGGTTTACCTGCATCAATGAAATGATGTAGGCTACCAATATCAGATAAAGTAACCGGATGTATCCCGGAGTGTTTGTTTTACCATATGCACGTTTGAAGGCAATCATAATCGACGAATAGATTTTCCCTGAAATGGAAACAATGACTGCCAATATCAGAAAATATTTCATCTGCACAAAGAAGGCTATTACAGGTTCGGTGACTTCTATCAGATGATAAGGGTTTACAGGAAAGACCAGACTCGCCACGGCACCTGCCACCACACCTGCAAGTAAAGTGGTTATAGCAGTTTTAGGCGCATCAAAACGTTCAATAGATTCAATGACGATCAATGACGATGCCAGGGGTGCCGAAAAAGCGGCAGCAAGCCCAGCTCCGGCCCCAGCGGCAAGAAGTTGTTTCCGTTCTCCTGTCAAAATGTGTGTCCATCGGGAAACAAGGCTGCCTACATACGAACCAATCTGCACGGAAGGTCCTTCACGTCCCAATGAGAGTCCGGCAGAAACAGCGAGGATACCACCGACAAACTTTGATATCATTTCTATAAACGGGTGTTTATAAGTGACACGTCCATTGATGGCACCACGTGTTTGCGGAATACCTCCACCACTGATAAGAGGCATCCTCTTAACCAGACAGGATACAAATATCAGAATTCCCCAGAAAAACAGGAACAAAGGTATATGCCAATACCAGACAGGATGAGAAGCGAAAAAATCACTGCGAATCTGCAGTAGATAAAATAAGAGATAATGATAGGGTACAGCAATAAGTCCAGTCAGCAATCCCACAATCATGCTGACAAAATACAAACGGGCATCCACTAATTTCAGTTTCCAGATATGCCAGCCACGAACTGTTTTCCAACCTTTTATTTTTTGAAATAACTTCATGAAACCTCTTTGTTTACTGCATAGTGCTTACAACAATTTAGCCCCAGTGAAGTTTTAAGGTAAAAGATTTATTTTCTTTTTCCCATTCTATTTAATCGCCATATTACGTGTAACATTGCATACGATCCTAGTGAATTGTAATCGGCATCACGAATAGCTGTTGCAGTAACAGTACGGACTAAAGAATTTTCCTGTCGCAAGACATCATAAACCTTCAATCGAAGCAAAAGTTGCTTTCGCTTCAGAAAAGACTTGGATAATTGGCAGTTCCAGATGATATTCTCACGACTATTACTTTCATAGCCATACCCCGAACGAATGAAATAAGTGGCCTCGGTAAACAATTCAAATTCCCAAGGCAAGTAAAATTGTATATCCCCACCTATCCGATAGTCGTATGTCTCAGTCCGGGTATCACGCACATTATTATGAGAATTATTACAAACCAATTCTCCCCGTGCAGTCACTTCACACAAAGTAGTACGATAAGTCAATTGTAATCGTTCGCGCATAGTAAGATGCTTGACGGTACTTTTAATAGGAGCTTCTTTGGAAAGATTAGTAAAACCGTTCTGGTTCCGAAAACGTATAAAAGAATAATTACGAAGTAATAAATTCTTACTAAAAACAGGTGTATTCAAAGAGAAAGAACCGGAAATATTCCAGTTCCCATTTTGATTGACAGGCTTTGTAATACGCCCACCAGTCTCATCATCATAGGTCACCATATTAGTGACATTATTCAACACATTCTCTGCCTGAAGAGCAAGTACCATGTTACGCTGATGTTTCACATTATAAGTACGATAATTCAAAGTGAACGTATTAGTATAGGAAGGTTTTAAATTCGGATTTCCCATACGGATATTCAGAGGATTGGATGCATCAGCCACAGGTTGCAGATCGGTAATTCTGGGCTGGCGACTCCTACCCCGATAAATAATTTGTAACTGAGTACGCTTCGAGTGTTTATAACGAAAATTGACTGTCGGAGAGAAATTAAAAACATTCTTCTCTATCTCATACCGTACTTTATTCTCTAGAAACGACTGGCTGACGGACTTTTGCGGTTCGAGATCAATACCGACATTGTAGCTATACTTTTTACGATTGGTACGGACACCAAGATTGAAAAGATGGGTACTATATTGGTTTTCAAAACAATTACTTGACAAGCTATCATAGTCAGCAACAAAGTCTTCCGTCTCATTATCCCAGTTATAGACAAAACGGTCTGAATTAGTAGTACGATTTTGATAGCTATATCGGAATTGCAAAAAATGCATCCAGGGTAATGGCTCGGAATATACCAGTTGCAACCGATAATTAGAGCCATCTTCACCTGTATTGATTTTCTGGTTTACTACTTTCTTTCTGCCATTCTTAAAATAGTGAGTAGTAGAAAAATTTTGACGCTTCACATCCGAAGAATTCAGACCATAATCGAATTTTAAGGCTATATTACGCCCTTTACGACTGAGTTTACGGCTCAGTTGTAACATCATTGTCAGATTATGACGTGAATTATAATTTTCATTAGAAGAATTTCGTTCATTCAACAGGACATCATTCTCCAATCCCCGCTGATGGCCACTTCCGGAACGGTCGTTGGAAGTATAGCGATATTGAGGACGAAAAATCAAGGTGGTCAGAGAATCGATTTTCCATTCCAAAGAGACATTAGCTACTACATTATTATTTTGGGAATAATTATTTCCTGTGCTCTCGGTGACAGAATTATTTTGTTTCAGAATATTATCTGTATGAGTCCGACTATTCTCTACATGATCTTTACCGCTATATTGGATATTTGAACGGAACTTCACATGTTGCCAATCATGACTCATATTCATACCTAAAGAACGAGATTTGGTCAATCCGGTTTGTCCGCGGGCATTACCGCTCGCCGAAGCGGATTCCTGTTGTAATTCGGAAAATCCTTGATTGTTAGTGTTATTAAGATTACCGATGACAGTCAACTGAGAGTCATCACGAAAACGGTTCAAGGTATTGGCAATTTCATATCTCTCTTTAGTACCAGCACCTGCCATAAAATTGTTCATCCAACCGGTTTTCATCCCTTTCTTTACGGATAAATCGAGGATCATTTCTTCTTCTCCGTCATCCACTCCCGTTAGACGTTCCAAATCGGACTTACGTTCGTATGCTTTCAGTTTTTCCACCATTTCTACCGGTAGATTTTTCAGGGCTACTTTAGGATCATCAGAAAAGAATTCCTTGCCATCCACCAAAATCTTCTTCACTTCTTTACCATGAATCATCAATTTACCATCCGCATCAATTTCTCCGCCCGGAAGTTGTTTCACAAGTTCTTCGAGCATTGACCCCTCAGGAGTACGATAGGCTGAAGCATTGAAAACGGTAGTGTCCTGTTCGGTAACCGCCATCGGTGCTTTACCGACAATCACTGTTTCGCCTAGCAAAAAGCCGTCGGATGAAAGTGAAACAGTACCAATATCCAATGATGTTTTTTTAGAGAAATAAACTTCTTTATTCCAAGGGGAATATCCCACAAAAGTAACATTCAACAATAAAGATTGGACTTTGGAACGGGTAATAGAAATCTTAAAATATCCGTTATTATCCGTTGCAATACCTGCCACCAATACACTGTCCGGTAAAGACATTAACCGTACTGTAGCATAAGGAACAGGTTCCTGCGTTTCCTGATCAATAACACGTCCGGCAAAAAGAACTTTGCCGGACTGTGCATATACAGCCATTCCAGAGCACAAAACAATGCAAATCAGAATGTTCCGATAAATGAGATAAAAAAACGTATTTGTGTCCAACTTTAAATCGTCAATTTATCTACGTTCTCTCTTCTTATCTTTCCCCTGTTTCACCATCTGCATTCTTCTACGATCAAACTCCTTTTTAAACTTATTGGCATTACTCTTTTCGGTCTGATAAATCTTCATAATCTGTTTAGGAGACAACATTTTACGAAACTCTTTATAATATCTCTCGCGTATATCCAAAATTTTACGACTCTGAGCAAAACGTGCTTCTATCTGCTGTTCCACCTCAGCATCAGTCAATATAGCATTGGACTTCGGCTTTATTCCTTCTTTTCCGATTTCTTGTATAACAGGCTTCGACTTATGATTTATCATCCGGCAATCTCGTAATTCCTTCAGATAGTTTTCATATACCGGTGCAAATTTAGTTGCAGTAGCATCATCCAACATCAAGGTTCTTATCATTTGATTAGCTTGTTTCTGCATCAACTGTTCTGGTGTAAAATGACGTCTTTTATCCACATTTCCCTGATTAGGGTTCTGAGCAGAAAGAGTGAACTGGCTACCCACTATGAGGAATGTCAAAAATACATAAATAAATCTTGTTTTCATAAGTTCTTACTTTAAATTCATTATTAGTTTAAAAATATATCACTTTCAGAGAAGCTGACGAGCTCTTCCAGCTCCTCGTCCGAGATTTCACGTATCCATTTTTCTGTAGATGTCACCGCTGTACAATTTTCGGTCTCCAGTATGTTCATACCAGAAATATCTCCGGCATCTTGCCAATGCCTGGAAGGAAAAAAGAAAAAGCCGGTCAACATAGCCGCAACAGCAATACTGGTGGAAATTATAGTCCATACACGACGCTTACGCTGATGGTTACCGTATGTATGTTTCCGCACATTACACTGCATTTCTTCAAAAAATCCTTCAGGAACACGATATGGTGTCCTCTTTCCTATATCATCAAAATCAAAATCTTTTTTCATAGTTTCAACCGTTTAATATGTATTCTTTTATTTTCTCTTTAGCGTAATGATAATTCACTTTTAACGTATCAACCTTAGTATCCAATATCCGGGCAATCTCCTCATACTCGAGTTCATCATAATAACGAAGGTTAAAAACCACTCTTTGCTTCTCGGGTAACCTTAACAAAGCCTTCTGAAACCTCACCACCAATTCATTTTCATAATCTATATAATCGGAAGCCCTCAAACGATCAATCAGCATTTCCTGAACATCTTCCGTTGAGATGGTTTCCCTGTTTTTTCTATTATTCAATAACCGCAGACTTTCATTGGTTGCAATACGGTATATCCAAGTACTCAATGAACTTTCATTACGAAACTGTTCCCAATGACGATATACCTGAATAAAAACTTCTTGCAGTACATCCTGAGCATCTTCATGCAAAACCACCAAACGACGTATATAATGATAGATAGGCTCCTGAAAGTAATCCATCAACATTTTAAATCCACGTTCGCGATTAGAAATATATGTTTGCCGAACTTTATCTTCATTTATCATCTACTTTCGTATGTTTTATATCTTAGAAAGATAAAAAGACAGAAAGTTAAATACGAAAACGCCTATTTTGTGTTTATTAACAAAAAAGCAGGAGCCGCATCTACGAAAGACACAGCCCCTGCTTTTTTATCAAAATCAGAATAATTACCAAAATCTATTCCGCCCAGGATTATATTCAAACCCCACGGTTTTCAACTTCCGGATAATTTCTTCTCTTTCTACATTCATATCCTCACAAAGTGCATCCAATGAAGGATAGAAATCACGCAATTTCATGTTAATGAAGCTATACAGCATCATCGGCTCTTCAGGTAATTTCATTATTCCAATCTTTTTAGTTAAACTAATACCAGGCGCAAAAATACAATAAAAAATGAAAATATAATTTGCGATACATCAATTAATAATATTTATAAGTTTGAAATTCAATCGAAAACATCTGTCCGTTCTATCTTCAATATCATCTTTTCAATAATATTATCGAACTCTTCTTCGAGTGGTATTACATTAAAATCTTCTCAAAAAGCTTCATCATACTAAAAATCGGTATCGGCAAGAATTGTACGAGTCGGTAACCGTTCTCCCCGATGGAAACGAAAAAGTACGTAATACCGTTTTGACATATTTAGGTTGTATTTCAAACCGTACTTGTAACAAAGCGCTATTCTCCGTATCAATATATAGCTCACCACAAAACAAGGGTTCTTTTATTCCCTTCCCTTATTCAAAATAAACCACATAAGCAATCTGGTCATCGATGGATACAATATCACCAGAGGTATACACATATAAACCACTATTCGGCTCAAAAGAAAGAAAATCAGGTATATTTTTCACAATATCGAGTTGTAGATAAGTCTCAACGCCTGATTTAATCTTGGCAATCAAGCTATCTGTACTTTCACGATTATCAATCCGACTCATTTTGAGAGGTTTTACCTGGTCTACAGCATCCGATTCCAATACCGGAGATTTATATACTTAAAAAACAGCTTCTGTCAAGCTCTGAAATTTATCCTTCAAACAAACACCTTCCCTATAAAAAGTTGTCAGATAGACCGATACGGATAAGTAGTTTCTCTTCCGAGACTCCATTATTTCACGAAGTAGTTTTTGAGGTTCCACTAGTCGAATGAGAACCTCCTACAAAGGAATGAGACTGCCGAATTCAGATATTTTACCTAATAGAGAATAAACCGTTATTCTCTATTAGGTAACCGAACAATATATTCCAACATATCATCTCCATCCGCTTTCACGTTACCCGTAATAAAAAGCAATACAAATAAAGTCAGTATAAGTCGATACAGTTTCATATGTCTTTCCTTTACCACAGTTCCAACTATTGAGATAGTATCAATTTATTACCCTGGCGGATACACTTCAGGCCGAATGTCCAACAAACAAGTTCGGCCACCGATTCCGGAGAATTATTAAAAAACTCAACTGTCAGTTTCTTTTTGTTTAAAACTGGAGAAGACGTTTCTATCTGTCAAAAGGAAGATTCCTTATTAATAACACGTAACACATCTTCAAGAGTTTCATCCTTGAAACGAATATTGCTGACATAACGGTCGAACATACCGGTTTCTGTAACTTTCAGAGAAAATATTCCATCCGCATTAGTCATTGTACCTATATTGGTTCCTACAACAGATACATTTACATTATCCAACTTCTTCCTATTATCTTTGTCTTTTACAACACCTGTAATAATAAAGTCATTTAACGCAGAATTCTGTGCATATAATAGAGTGGCTCCAACATATAAGAGTATCAGCAAACATCCCAAAGTAAACTCTACCAACTTTTTCATATAGCATAATTTTAAAGGTTTTCTACTACTATGAGCGCTGAAATGGAAAGAACCCTATAAAATCAGCAAAAAAAGTATTTGTTATACAACCGAACTTCGTTGATCAATCCTATTTAAGTAGTTTTTTCAGAAAGAATATTGTTTTTCTCAAAAAGAATTTCGGTCACAACTTTCATTTTAATAACTTTGTTATATAAACCAACAATTGAGTCGTCATGAAATACAAATTATTAGTTCTCGATGTAGACGGGACACTTCTCAATAACGCAAGAGAAATCAGTAACCGAACATTGGCTGCTTTGCTAAAGGTTCAGCAAATGGGTGTACGTATTGTATTAGCTTCCGGCAGACCGACCTACGGATTGATGCCATTGGCCAAAACCCTTGAATTAGGAAATTACGGAGGATTTATTCTTTCTTATAATGGATGTCAAATAATCAAAGCACAAAATGGAGAGATCTTGTTTGAAAGACGTATCAATCCTGAAATGTTACCTTATCTGGAAAAGAAAGCGCGAAAAAACAATTTTGCCATCTTCACCTACCATGATGATATTATCATAACAGATACTCCGGAGAATGAATACATCATCAGTGAAGCAGTACTAAACAACCAAAAAATAATTAAAGAAGACGAATTTTCCACGGCTGTAGACTTCCCCCCCTGCAAATGTATGCTGGTCAGTAATGATGAGGAAGCACTGATTGTCCTGGAAGATCATTGGAGAAGACAGTTGAACGGAACATTAGACGTTTTCCGTTCGGAACTTTATTTTCTGGAAGTAGTACCTTGTGGAATTGACAAAGCAAACACATTAGGAGCTTTAATGGAGAAACTAAATATAAAACGCGAAGAAGTGATCGCCATTGGAGATGGGGTTTGCGATGTGACAATGCTTCAACTGGCAGGTATGGGAATCGCTATGGGACATTCGCAAGATTCTGTAAAAGTTTGCGCCGACTATGTTACCGCATCAAACGAAGAAGACGGCGTTGCACAAGCTGTTGAGAAAATGATTTTAGCAGAAGTACATGCTGCTGAGATTCCCCTTGATGTACTGAATGCACGCGCACGCCATGCATTAATGGGAAACCTGGGTATTCAGTATACATATGCTTCTGAAGACCGTATAGAAGCAACCATGCCTGTTGACCAACGTACCCGCCAACCTTTTGGTATCTTGCATGGAGGTGCCACTTTGGCATTGGCAGAAACCGTTGCAGGACTTGGTTCCATGATAATTTGTCAACCCGATGAAATCGCCGTGGGAATGCAAGTCAGCGGTAATCACATATCCTCTGCACACGAAGGCGATACGGTACGTGCCATAGGAACTATTGTACACAAAGGCCGTTCATCACATGTATGGAATGTGGATGTATTTACCTCAACCAATAAACTGGTATCTTCCATAAGGGTAGTAAACAGTGTATTGAAAAAAGGATAAAATATTGTTTTTAATAGATATGCCTACAAAAAAACCGTCGTAAACATTTGCCTACGACGGTTTTCTTAAATCTATATTTACTTACTTCCTCAAAAGTAACAATATCTGATTATCAATCACTTATACGACACACGTGACAATAATGGGATAAATATTTGATAAGTATATCGCAATATCGGCAACTGTTCGACTCCTGTAAATTCCAATAAATCAATTTTATAGACTTATTTATTCTATAATGGTTTCTAATATATTACACTACATTGCTGTCCCATTAAAATCTAAAAGAGTTCTTTGAAATATTTGAAATTTAGTTAGTTACAGCGATTTTTCGAGCGAACGGACTTGAATTTATAGCTTTGCATCAGATTAATCCGATAGCATATGTTCCAAGACAAATACGTTTTCGCTCAATTGGCTTCATTTCTGAATCGAAGTAAGTTTAACCGCATAGTCACCAAGTATGTTGGTGATAAATATGTGAAGCACTTCACCTGTTGGAATCAACTACATGCTTTGATGTTTGGTCAACTTTCTAATCGTGAAAGTCTGCGAAATTTGATAGTTGCCCTTGAAGCTCATCATTCCAAATGTTATCATTTAGGAATGGGTAAAAATGTATCAAAATCATCGCTGGCAAGAGCAAATCAAGATAGAGATTATCACATCTTTGAAGAATATGCTTACTACCTGGTTAGCGAAGCACGACAAAAGTGTGCTAATCATATTTTCAAACTTGGCGGTAACGTTTATGCTTTCGATTCGACAACTATTGACCTGTGCCTTTCAGTCTTTTGGTGGACAAAATTCCGCAAAAAGAAAGGTGGTATCAAAGTGCATACATTATATGATGTGGAAACACAGATTCCTGCATTCTTTTATATCACGGAAGCATCCATACATGATTCTAAAGTTATGATTGAAATTCCCTATGAATCAAGTTCTTATTACATCTTTGACCGCGGTTATAACAACTTCAAAATGCTGTATAAAATTCATCAAATTGAAGCCTACTTTGTTGTCAGAGCAAAAAAGAATTTTCAATACAAATCCATCCAATGGAAACGTAGGCTGCCTAAGAATGTGCTTTCAGACGCAAGTGTACTTCTGACTGGATTCTATCCTAAACAATATTACCCAGAGCCACTTAGACTGGTTAAATATTGGGATGAAGAACAAGAACGAGAGTTTACATTCATAACCAATGCGATGCATATATCTGCGCTTCAAGTTGCTGAACTTTATAAAAATCGCTGGCAGGTAGAGCTGTTTTTCAAATGGCTCAAGCAGCACCTTAAAATCAAAAGATTTTGGGGAACTACAGAGAATGCTGTTCGAATACAGATATATGCTGCTATATGCGCTTACTGTTTGGTGGCAATCATTCAACACGATATGCAGCTGGACAGAAGTACATATGAAGTATTACAAATACTGAGCATCTCATTGACTGATAAGACTCATCTGAGAGACCTCTTTGATAAAACTAAATTTCAAAAGGACAAAGAACGATTCAGACCAAATGGGCCAAGTTTATTTAATTTTTAATTCGTCCCAATTTTAATGGGACACTAATAATCTTAACTAGCAAATTAGATAAATTTCGTAATTTATTAATTGAAAATGCAATAGGCGAAGTTGCAATAAAAAGTACCAGAGTCTATCGGATGTCTATTTGGCGAGTTCTTGAAAGTTATTTTTCAAAAAAGTTAGAGAATTCATATTTTATCAAACAACTTCCTGGCAGGAAGAGTAACGGGAATTCAGCACCTTTGTCAGTATGACCGTGGATATTCGACTTAAACAAAAAATTTGTCTATAAATTTACCAAGTTGAATGTCTGTCTACAATGGTGTAATAACAGATTCAAAAAGTTATAAAAAGACATTAGAGTGTATACTTAATGGCGTGACAGATCCCGAAGTATTATTAGAACAGATACATAGACGTACTCTTAACCGTGTTGAACCGGATATTATAAAAGATGCACTAATCGGAATTGTCAATGAAACGGGTGGGGAGGTAATACGGCTGTTGAAGATGGAAATCGATTCAGCAAAGATACACAAGGTAGAATGCCTATTGAAAATTAATAAGCTTAGCAATAAGTACTTTTCAAAATAACTTACAAACAATCCCCTAGGGCAAACATTGGTCAGCTACTACTATTATTGCAGAACGCAAAGTGGATATGAAATTATCTCTCACGGCTTCCGCATTAGTCTCTTAGCAGGGATTTAGGCTCGTAATGAAGAAAGTGCCGATAAAATTAAATCCCGAAAGGTAATACATGGAAATAAATATCTTAGAAAGACACTGATAGGATGCATTTAAGACGCAAGTAACATCCGAGGGTATTTCTTCAATAAATTCTGTTATACCCAAGTTATACAAAATAAAAGTAAATATGGCTATTCTTTGTTCCATTCCCTGATTATAATTCATCTCTACCTATTTCGACACTACAATCTGATTAACTGGCAAAGCCACCCGTCGTTAATTCTCCCTGTCCGTCAGTTTATTGTTTTATTGTTTCATTGTGTCTTTATGTATTCATTTCCTTATTCGTCAGTTCGTGGCTAATTCTCTACTCATCCGTCACAACTTTCAACATCGAAGTGACCCTATCTATTAGATGGATATTACACTTTGCAGCTGAATATATCGTTATTTTCGTATAAAGAGTTTTCTAATCCCAATAGATAGTATATCAGACCTGTGATACCATGAAATAAGGATATTAAGTAGACACTTTACCACCTCTTTTTACCCTCCCAAGAGAAATAATCATCCTCTTTTCTCTTTTTATAGCAGATTGTTTTATATCTTTGTTTAACAATTAAGAATTTTGTGATGGACAAACCTATGAATCGGATAAAAGAAGTGCTTGAAGAAAAAGGTATCAAACAAACCTGGCTGGCAGAAAAACTTGGAAAAAGTTTCTGTATTGTCAATTCTTATGTTTGCAATAGAAGACAGCCCAGTTTGGAAGTCTTATTTCAGATAGCAGAAGTCCTTCAAATGGACGTAAAAGATCTTATAAAATCCTCTAACAATGATTGAAGTCGGCAATATAATAAAGAATCTAATACCAACAGAAGCTGTTGTTGTTAACAAAATACAGAAATTAGGAACTATGTATTCGCTCAAATTTACAGGAGTAAATACGAATAAAAGCAGTTCCAAGGTGATTACAGAAGAACAGTTCAGTTCTTTAGAAGTATTGACATCTGATGGAGAGTTCAATTTCAAAGGCGATCCCGATAAATTTGTATTATTTGCAGAAGCAGAAAGAATAAATTCTGCTTATCAATTTGATCCTCTATTTGCCATCAATTGTAGTGTTGTAGATCCACTACCCCACCAAGTAGAAGCCGTATACAAATTTTTGCTTCCCCAACCTAAGATACGTTTTCTGCTGGCAGATGATACAGGTGCAGGAAAAACAATTATGGCAGGCTTATTATTAAAGGAACTATTAATGCGAAAGATCATTGAGCGTATACTTATTATCACCCCAGGCGGCCTGACCAAACAATGGCAAGAAGATGAAATGGGAGTAAAATTTAATATTCCGTTTACGCTTGTCAATAGAAGCATATTTAATGCTGACCCTACCATTTTTCGTTCGGCAAATAAAGTGGTAGCTTCTATTGATTTCATTTGTCGGGAGGATGTGTTGAACATTGTCAGCAATACAAACTGGGATATAGTCATCTTTGATGAAGCTCATAAGCTATCGGCTTATGAATATGGGCAAAAAACATATAAGTCAAAGCGATATGAAGCTGCACACTTACTTTCTCAACAATGTGAACATATCTTGCTGTTGACAGCTACCCCACATAGAGGAAGAACTGATACGTTCAAAAAACTTCTTCAATTATTAGACGAAGATATCTTTGCAACAGAGGATATTGCTGCCGACAGAGTAAAAGAATTAAGTAAAGATGGGCTGAATAAGTTTTTCATACGCCGATTAAAGGAGGACATGAAAGACTGGAATGGCAACAATCTATACAAGGATCGATATACCAGAACAGTATCTTTTCAATTGACACCAGAAGAGAAGCGACTCTATGACAATGTTACCAACTATCTGACCAAGCAGAAAGAAGAAGCAGCCGAAACAAGGAACATTCATGTATCTTTGGCTTTGGCTGTAATGCAACGACGATTAGTCAGTTCTATTTTTGCCATCAAAAACACATTATACAAACGTTGGATTGCGTTACAAGGCATAGTGGATGAAGTAGGCAAGAATCCTAACATATGGAAACAACGTCAGAAGTTAGAAGAACTGGATGTGGATAGCATCGACCAATACGATGACCTGGAAGACGATGAACGGGATGCGTTGGATGGTATCCTATCTGACCCTCGAAAATTCAAACTGTTCACCACTTCAAAAAGTTTAGCAGAGATACAGACCGAAGCTCAAGAAGTGAAACGTCTTTATGAGATGGCGAACAACCTGTACAATCAAAATCAAGAAGAAAAGAAATACATTGAGCTAAAAGAGCTCTTGAAAAGTCAGGGAGTTATCAATGGTGAAAAACTGGTTATTTTCACAGAGCACAAGGACACATTGCTCTATTTGAGAGAACGTTTAAGTAACAACGGCTATAAGGTAGCAGTCATTCATGGAGGCTTATCTGTCGATGAACGCCGCCAGGCACAATGGGATTTCATGTCTCCCGAAACCCAAATACTCATTGCGACCGATGCTGCTGGCGAAGGTATCAATCTTCAATTTTGTAGATTGCTAATAAATTGGGATATCCCTTGGAACCCTAATCGCTTAGAGCAACGCATGGGACGTATCCACCGCTATGGACAGAAGAATGATGTACTGGTCTTCAATATGGTGGCGGACAACACGCGGGAAGGGCAAGTATTGTCCCGTTTACTGATAAAGTTGGATATTATTCGTCAAAGCATGGGTGATGACCGCGTTTATGATGTTATTCAAGATGTACTGAAGGATGTTAGTCTGGATGCTATTATAACTTCCGTTTTTGATGGAAAAGAATCTTCTTTTGATCAGTTTATAGAACAGGATGAAATCATCATTGAGAAAGTATTCCGGAATAAGATAGAAGAACAACAAAAAGTAATCGCTCATAGTGAAGTCGATTATAAAGATGCTCGTATTCTCAAAGAACACTCTGACGAGAAACGATTGCAACCGATTTATATTCGTCTGTTTTTTGAAAGGACTTTCAGCTATTTAGGAGGCAAATATAGGATGATACATGACGGAATTTATCAAATAGAAAATATTCCGGATGTACTTTCCAAACGTCTAAAAGATGATTATAACATCTATGCTGAAAATATCAATAAATTATTGTTCTGTTTCGATAAGCACATATTCCTGGACTATCAGAACACCAATGCCATATTGGGTAAGGTACACTATATCAATCCGGGTAATGCTTTGTTTGATGCACTCATTGATTGTGTGCGCGATTCTTTCAGAGACGAAATGCTGAAAGGTACGATTCTCGTTTCACCGGAAGATACTGAAGACTATTTTGCTTTTTACGTTAAAAATCAAATCACAGATAACCGTCCTAACAAAGGAGACGACAGTATAGCTAATGAGCAGCTTAGTTTTGTCTATCAAACTAATAATGGAGTGTTTCATGCAACTTCACCGGCCAAGTTTCTGGATCTGCATGCACCCCTTCAATTTGCCAAGCAAATCACTCCTCCTGCTGTTATAGGTAATGAAGAAGTCACCGAATGGGCATTCGAGAATATCACCTTACCTCTGTTCACCTCTACGCAAGAGATTGTAGAATCAGATGCTGCAAAGCGGAAAGAATATTTGCAGACTGCATTCAGTCAGATTATCATGGATTTGGATATAGAGATTAATGAATTGCAAGGTAAGGTGTTATTGGGAGATGTAAAAATACAGGAAAAGCTGCTGCATAAGATGGAACGAAAAGCAGAACTACTCCGCAAAAAAGATGAACGCATACGCGAAATGGAGCAAATGGTTCAAATAAATCCCAAAGCTCCGGAAATATTGGGATGTGCTTATGTCGTCCCCCTCAGCCAAATGGAGTATGAGCAACATTACGGTATGAAAAGAGACGATGAAGTAGAAGCCATAGCTATGAACATGGCTATCGAATATGAGGCAGCCAATGAATGGCAAGCGGAAGATGTTTCCAGCCAAAACTTAGGATATGATATCCGGAGCATCAACAAGTTGGATATTAAACGGTATATTGAGGTCAAAGGGCGTTCAGGGATCGATGGAGTTATGCTGTCGGAGAATGAAATGAACCGGTTGGCACAACTAGGAAACAGTGCATGGCTTTATATTGTAGTGAATTGCAAATCTAAACCACAATTGCACCGTATTCAAAACCCAGCCAAGAAGCTAATCTTTGAACGGAAAGACAAAGGAGTACAATACTACCTGCCACTGGATGAATGGAGAAATAAAACTGAAAAATAAGAAAACATAGATATGACAAAAGCAAAAAAGCTAATAGAGGTAGCTATGCCGATTAAAGAAATATCGGCTGAAAGTGTACGTGATAAATCTATTCGTCACGGGCACATTTCTACTTTACATTTATGGTGGGCACGCCGTCCACTTCCTGTGTGCAGGGCTGTAATCTTTGCCAGTCTGGTACCAGACCCATTGGATGAACAATGTCCGCAGGCTTTTAAAGATGCTATACAGGAGTTGTTAGGAAACGATCCACTTTATGCTCCTTATCCGGATATTCCATATACTGCCATATACGATCCAATGCCGGACAATCTGCGCAATCGTTTGCTAATGTTTATAGGAAAGTTTTCTCCAGTTTGTCAAGCTAATATGTTGAAAGGCAAAAATACAGCTTCGAAAGAGCAGTTAAGTGAAGGTTGCCTGATAAAATGGGAAAGTAAGAACGATAAGGCTGTTTTGACAAAAGCAAGAAAGTTAATTTGGGTTGCATACAATGCAGGACAGAATCCTGATGCTTCTTTCATTTCATTAAGTCAATCATTTGATGTTGCCTATCAAGCTATTGAAAAAGCTGAAAACAATCTCTATAGTTGTATAAACCGTCATTTGGAAACTGATATCATAAAAGAAAAGGAGGCTGCGCTACAAACTGCGATTGATTGTTTTCAAAAGCAGATGCCAAGTGTGTTCGATCCATTTGCGGGTGGAGGTGCTATACCTTTAGA
The DNA here is from genome assembly GCF_003438665.1 of Bacteroides sp. OM08-11. Taxonomy (NCBI): domain Bacteria; kingdom Pseudomonadati; phylum Bacteroidota; class Bacteroidia; order Bacteroidales; family Bacteroidaceae; genus Bacteroides; species Bacteroides sp. OM08-11. The sequence continues at coordinate 55,994 of NZ_QSTJ01000006.1, read as the reverse complement.
GGTAGCACGTTTGGGATGTCGTAGCTATGGCAATGATATTAATCCGGTTGCCCATATCATTGAAAAAGGAAGTGTAGAGTTTCCACAAAAATATGGTAAGCCCATACGATATACAGAAGAGGAATTTCGTCGTATTTATGGGAAAGAGGGTATAGATATGCTCATTGCCAAGGAAATTTCTATTAGCAACGGCATTATAGATATTCCCAACAGACTTTCTTTTGATGTAGAATACTATGCCAAACAATTGTTAGCTATGACAGAGAAGGAAGTAGGATATTTATATCCTGCCGATGAAAATGGGAACAAACCAATCGCTTACTATTGGGCAAGAACTGCTACTTGCTCTAACCCAAGTTGTAAAGCCGAAGTTCCTTTATTGAAGCAATTCTATTTGGCAAATACTTCATCGAAGAAGGTGTATTTGAATCCTGTCATTAATGGGACAGATATTCAATTTGAAATTAAGGAAGGAATTTGTTCAATAAAAGAAGGATGGAATAATCGGGGAAACATGACCTGCCCTTGCTGTGGAAGCATTACAACTGTAAATCAGGTTAAACAACAGTTTAAGGTAAAAACATCTAAAGAAGTTTTATTAGCAATCATTTCTGAAACGAATAGTGGAAAGCTGTACACATCATCAAGTAAAAATGAATACATTAAGCCGCAATCTGAAAATATATATAAGCCTACAGATAGAATGGCTGTTGAAAATAATAGAAATTTCAATACTCCAGGATGGGGAATAGAAATTTATGGCGACATGTTTTCTAACCGCCAACTATTCATGCTCCAAGCATTTATAAAGAATTTCTCTCTTTTAAAAAACAAAATAGAGCCTACACAATATACTCAAGCTCTTTACACTTACTTAGCAATCTGGATTGATCGAATTGCAGTAGTAAATACATCTTTGGGAAGATGGCATAATGGTCGTGAAACTATTGAACATCCATTCAGCAGACAAGCTATTGCCATGGTTTTTGACTATCCGGAATCTAACCCTTTTTGTAGCAGTTCAGGAAGTGCAACAAACCAGCTTGAATGGATACTACGATACATAGAATCAGAAAGTAATTCTTCTTTCTATACCAACTTAAAAAATGCATCAAGTGGAGAAAAAAGCCAATTTGGAGGTAAACAGTTAACTGCTGTGGTTACAGATCCTCCTTATTATGATGCGATTGCGTATGCTGATATATCAGATTTTTTCTACGTTTGGCTTAAGCGAACATTAAATGACACATATTCATTAAACTTTTCAACACCGCAAACACCTAAGTCAGAGGAGTGTACTGCGCTAAAACATCATCATAATAATAGTGAACAAGAAGCGAAATTATACTTTGAAAAGAAACTCACAGATATATTTGATGCAATAGAACAACAAACGTCTGATATTGTCAGTATAATGTTTGCTCACCAAACAACAGAAGCATGGACCACGTTGTGTAATTCTATTCTAAGTGCCCGCATGAACATAACAGGCAGCTGGCCTATGGATACTGAAATGGCAAATAGAAGTTTGGGACTGGCAAGTGCCGCACTTGAATCTTCTGTAACCGTTTCCTGTCGTCCTTCCGAACGTTCTGGTTATGGCAGTTTCAAACAAGTGAAACAAGCCATTGAAGAAAAAGTTAATAAAGAGGTAGAAAAACTTTATGGGTTAGGTTTTCGCGGCGCCGATCTATTAACAGCTTGCTTTGGACAAGCAGTAAGTGAATTTGGCAAATACGAAAAAGTAGAGAAAGCCGATGGAAGCGAAGTGACTGTAGCGGAACTTTTAGAACTTGCAAAAACAGCTGCCTTCAATGCCTTACTCAGAGGTTTTGATGGAGATGAGTATACCAAATTTTACATTGGCTGGTTGCAAATGAACGGCATGGGAGAAACCGATTTTGATGATGCTGCCAAATTCACACGCATCGGCATGAATATAAATGTTAGCGACATATTCCATCATCATTTACTTATTAAAAATGGAAACAAGCAACATTTAGCTTCTTACATAGAGCGAATCACAGGTGAAATACAAGGCACTAACATCAGTGATCCATTAATAGACCAAGTACAACAAGCTATGATGTTATGGTCAAAGGAAAATCGCCCTAAACTGCTGCGCCATATCAAGCTTGTAGGTTCCGAAACAAATAATAGCTTTTGGCGCGTATTGGCCTCTCTGAAAGAGTTACTATCCGATGGAGATGACCTAAAACAAGTAAATGGTTTGCTTGCTAATAGTGAGGAGTTAATACAGTCTTGCCAGAAGGATATAACTGGTCAGGCTACACAAATGAATTTAGGATTTTAATAAATACAGAATGATTATGAATGATAATTTATCCAAAGCACTCAGTATTTTTATTGAAGCTATGCGTCCGTTCGTCGTGGGTTTCTTACTGGAGAAATTTAAGAATGAGCCTTGGGAAGGCGTACTCTTTGCACGTCTTAAACCGGACAAACAAAATACCTGGAATAAAGCTGTTCAGTCGCTATCCGCAGATAGTGACCGTAAGCAACTGGTAGATTATAGCAATCTCTCAAGCTTTGCCATTGCCTTTAAACAAGAGCTAACCGATGAATTGGGAAGTAGCAAGGAGGCAAATAAACTTATCAGCTATCTGCAAGAGATACAGGAAGTACGTAATAAATGCAACCACTATCAGCCATTGGATGAAGACGAGATAGACAGAGCTTTTGGCACAATGAAATTAGTAGCCAAATTACTTCAGATGCCTGATTTAGTGAAAGAAATAGATACAATAAAAAATAGAGGTAATGAACCAACGATTCAAATAGAAACAGCTATCATCACAGAGACTTCTTCTACAGTTTCTTTCTCTGAAAACTCCCCTCTACCGGCCTGGTATACGAATGTATATCCTCATTATGACATCCGCAACGGCTCACTGGATGAGTCTGTTTTTGCAGCAAACCTTAGCGAAGTGGCTATGGGCATCGGACAAGAGGTGTATAGCAATCCGACTATGTTCTTTGAAAAGACCTATATCACAGCCGGATTGCGTGACATAGCCAACCGGGTTGTTCGGGCGTTGAATGGTGAAGAAACCGATAACCGAGTAATCTCCCTGCAGACTGGATTCGGAGGTGGTAAAACGCATACGTTGATCTCTTTATACCACATTACAAAAGCTGGAAAATCTCTACTCTCTTCAACTTATACTCAGCATATTTTAGATAGTAAAGTAGCTCCTCAGTTTGAGAATGCGCAAGTAGCAGTGTTTACCAATAACACCACTGATGTATCACAAGGCAGAACCACCGATAATGGAATCACTATTTATACTTTATGGGGAGAGTTGGCTTATCAATTAGGAGGTTTAGAAGGATACAACTTAATTAAAAAGAATGACATAGAACGAATTTCACCGGCAGCCAACTTATTCCGACCTATCCTGGAAAAGTCAGCTCCTGCTCTTATACTAATTGATGAGTTAGCGGACTATTGTAATAAAGCATCGGCAGTCATGATAGGAAAAGGAAGTCTATCTGACCAGACTATTGGTTTTATGCAAACACTGACTGAAATAGTATCTTCCGTACCTCGCTGCGTATTAATAGCCACATTACCCGGCAGTGCAGCAGAAGTTGCTTCATCAGCCATAGGGCAACAGATACTCACTGCTTTAGAAAACCGTATTGTCCGGGTTGGAACAAGTATTAAACCCGTCGAAGATGAAGAAATATTTGAAGTCGTTCGCCGTCGTTTATTCGACAACATTGGGAATCCACAAGTGATAGAGCTTGTTTTAAACCGTTACAAGAATACATATCATAATCGGCGTTCCGATTTACCCAATCAAGCCGACCGCATGGAATATATTAACAAGATGCGCAAATCTTATCCCTTCCATCCGGAATTGATTGATATGTTTCGTTTAAAATGGGGACAGGATTCTCGTTTCCAGCGTACTCGTGGAGTATTACGATTATTAGCATCCATCGTGAAGGATTTATGGACACGACGGGGATCATTAACCGGTACCCAAGCATTAATCCATACCTCGGATGTCAACCTTAGTAATCTGCCAACATTGACAGGTACTATAACCAGCCTGATGGGAAGTCAGTGGGAAACAGTGATTCATGCCGATGTTATAGGTACCTCAAGCAATGCTTATAAAATAGATAACGAAGATCCTAACAACAATATCGGTAAATATAACTTGACCCAAGGTATAGCCACTACCATATTAATGGCTTCATTGGGCAACTTGCAAAACAAAGGATTGACTATTGAAGAACTAAAACTATGTATTTTGAAACCTAGTGCATTCAATCATAGTGAAATAAATAGTGCATTAAACAAATTGGAACAAGTAGCTCATTATCTCTATTCCACTAATGTTGGTTCACGCAGTTATTGGTTTCAATCCAAACCTAATATCAATATTTTGGTAAATCAGGCTAAAGCTGAAATAAGCCAAGCGGATATTTCGGGGGAAATTATTAATCGACTAAATGTACAAACCCGTAATGTATCAAAAATCAAGGTACTGGTTAATCCAGCCAATGACATTCCTGAACAAAAAAGCCTTACATTGGTGATACTCGGCCCTGAATATGCAACACAACCCGGAAGTATAAATACCAAAACCAAAAAGCAAGTTGAGCAAATAGCCCAAAATAAAGGTAATAGTAGTCGAATATACAGAAATACTATATTATATTTGGCATGCTCTGAAATAGGTTTAGGTATGCTACATAGTAAGCTACTCGAGTATTTGGCTTGTACGAAAATACAAGCTGAATATAGTGGACAGATAGAACCAGAACAGAAGAAAGATATTTTGGAGCGTAAAGCCGAGTACGATAAGCAAGCAAATGCTTTACTTATTTCCGCTTATAATATTGTATGTAAATACTCTGTAAGCGAGGGGCTAGAGAAAATCGAGATTAAAGATTTTGCACAAGATTTTAACACGCAACTAAGTAGCAATCTTTTTAACAATATAAAAGAAGAAGAATGGCTGCTTGAAAAGTCAATTGGCCTCGGAACTTTACGCAGCAGTGGCTTATACCCTACAAAAGAGCAACCCATACAAGTTAACGACTTATATGAATCCTTTTTACGATTTGATGACAAACCCATGATTTGTGGAGTGGAAACTGTCAGTCAAAGTATCCAAAAGTATTGCGAGAATGGTGATTTTAATGTAGCTTGTGGTGAACAAGGAAACTACAATCGCATTTATCATCATGAATCTGTTCCATTCTTAGATGTTACCGATCCGCAATATTGGTTAGTGGATAAATCTATTAATAATCAACCAAAATCTGAAGAAAGTTCTACCGATGAACAGTCAAGTGCTTGGAATTCACCCACAGGAGAAAAATCGGAGCATACCCCCCCCTCCCAACCTGTAGACGAGTTACGGAAATTTAAATCCATTAAAGTCTCTGGAAAAGTACCAGTTGAGCGTTGGACCGATTTATTCTCCAGCTTTGTTGTTCCTCTCAAAAATAATGGTTTGGAAATAGAAATCTCTTTTAAGGCTAAAACCACAAGTTTAAATCCATTAGATGAATCGGCACAAATTTACAAAGTAGTAAAGGAATCGGCAATGCAATTAGGGCTCAATCTGGAAGAAGAATAGAATAAATAAAGTAAGAGCCATGAAATCTGTGACTCTTACTTTATTTTCGCTACTTATTATTGTACCCCTTTGGAATTAAGGGATGAATAATAAAACCGGACAAGCATCTACCAGTCAATCATATTTATTGTAAAAACGCAAGTAAAGATACAATTCGTGCAGAGATAGATTATTCAATATTACCCAGAAAGACAACAAAGTGAGTATTAGAATTCAATATATATATATATATATATGAAGATGTTAATTAAAAATCATATTTTCACATACTAAAGCGCGTGACAAATATAATGCAAACATATATAAATATAACATAATAAACAGAGGAAAAACACAAAATAAAAAGCGGTAAATCGATGATTTACCGCTTTTTATTTTATATACTACTTATTTCTTTATAAATATTACTTCACCTCCTCAAATATAAAGTATATTGATAATCAGTTAGTTACTGTTATCAAGATACAAATGATATGCAAATGTAAGTATAAAACCATATAGAAAAAGTACAAATGGACATTACTTTGTATGATAACATCCTTTTCTACAGATTAAGGGTTAACACAATGTTATACTACTGATATTCAGCATATTGAAGCTGTTCTTCCTTGCATTCAACAAAGAGTGTTAAATTATATTAAATCCTACAGGGCAATTATGATTCGTGCAAAGATAATATTTTGCAGTCAAAGGAAGAAAGACTTCTTGAACCACTTCTATGGTTCTATACTTCTGTTTCTGACGTAAGCTGACCCGTACGGTTTTCGGGTTTTAGACGGACATATATACAGTTTACTTTAGGTTAGCATATATATAAGAGCTAACCAAGGTAAACTAAAGTGTTTTTGTCCTGTAGATACTGCACTTTGTGGACTCTTTTCTCCTTTGACTGCAAAAACCTCTTATAGCCTTATCTCCACCTATAACGTCACTTCACACTGCTGTACCATGCAGTCTGCCATGTACCACCCCATCGGGCTTTGATAAGAATTGTGTTGCAAAGGTACCTGTCATGGCGTTCATCCTGCAAGGTCGGTGCCTGTGGTTTGTCCGTGAAATCTCCACGCTCTGATTGTGGCAGAGGTAGTATTTGACGGCAAAACCTTGCATTGATGAGCCATAACACCTTTTGGGGCAACATAATTCTTTAATCAATCCCGATGGTAGTTGGTTCTACATAAGGGAAGAAAATAAAAATTTTATCTTATGGCTAACATTTGCGACACTCAGTACAAGGTGACAGGCTCACGCAAAGCCGTGGCAGACCTTTGGAACACACTCCAAGAGTTGGAGGTGAACAGTAATAATGTGTATCTGTATCTCTTGGCAGAACACTATGGCATTGACTACGAGAAGAAAGGCATCTCGGTGAGAGGACACATCTATTGGGCAGAGTATGAGGAGAACGTGGAAGACGATTATGCCCTCTTGTCCTTTGACACCGAAAGTGCTTGGTCTTCATGCGACTTGTTCTTTGAGGAGGTGAACAAGGCACTTGGCGATGAACTTTCAATCAGTTGGCGAGAGGTTGAGCCAGGTTGCGACATCTTCTATACGCACGATGAGAACGACTTCTTCCCCGAAGAGTGCTACGTCACTGCATACGGAGAACTCTTTGAGGATTGTGAGGGTGCTTACTCCACCTTTGGTGATGCTATCAAGTTGTGGTGTGAGAAGACTGGTGTCTCACAGGACGGAAGAAGCGAACAGAAGATGATTGACTTCATCAATGAATACGAGTATGAGGCAGAGGACACGAATTTCTGCATCAATCCAATCACATTCGGCTAACAAGGAGGAACGGATATGGCAACGATAGACATGGAGCAGTTGGACGGCGTTGTAGGGTGTTTCTGCACCTTGCTTTATCCCCGAAGAGGTCAGACAGAGGGAACGATTGTCGAGGACTTGGGTTGTGAGGTCATTGTCCAGCTCATCAACGGCAAGGAAGTGACGGAGTACAAGGATGATGTTGTCATCTGTGAATAATCAGGAGAGAGTCTGTTGGCTATGTGGCTTGCAGACTCTTTCTTCCTTTGACTGCAAAAACTCTTTTAGGACAATCCTCCAATGAGGTTATGGCTGTTGTAACTGAAATACCTTGGGAGCAAGTTGTGCGGTTTGCTCACTTGCTCCAGTCCTGTTATAGAAGCGATGCTTCGACACCTGTATAGCGATACGTCGCCAAAGTCCCTTCGCCGTTTTAAGCGTCTCTGTACCTTGTTATAGGAATGGTCATTTCGCCTTTTGGTTTTACTCGTCTGTCTTTTGCGACTCTTCCTTGTCGGACACAGAACTTGGTCTTAGCATGATGACAGTGCTATCGCCAATCCTCTGATGTCTGTCCTCTTTTGGCTTGATGCCTCTATTGCTAAGCTGACCCTTAGGCTTGTCGTTCATCGTGCATCAGTGTTCATGCTCCTCACTCTTCTGATGATACAGCTGTAAGGTCGGATTTCCCGCTTCGTTTCTCCAGGCATACAGCCATAGCAGTGCCCCTGTCTGTTGCATACGGATTGCCTCCTTGCTTACAACCTTTGTTCCATTGTTTGGCCCCGTCTTTTTCTGAATTGAGCTATTTGAAAGCCACTTATTTTTACCATGCAAAGGTAGCGTGATGCTGCGAAGGACTTCCTCCTTCTTGTGTGGCCGCTATCGCTGTGACCAATAAAATAGTGCGTAATCTTCCTTTTTCTCCCTTACCGCCAACGACAAAAAGAGTATTGCGAACGATTTTCATGGTGCTTCCCACATGGTGCCACATCCCTGCTTTTGAATGCATGTAAAAATTAAGTTTCACTTTTAAATTCAATTCAAAATGAAAAAGATCGAGAACAACTTCACAGTTTCAGGTTTCGTAGGTAAGGATGCAGAAATCCGTCAGTTCGCAAACGCCAGCGTAGCACGCTTCTCATTGGCAGTAGGCCGTCAGGAGAAGAACGGCGAGGAAACCAACCGCGTATCGGCTTTCATGAATATGGAGGCATGGCGCAAGAACGAGCACACCGAATCATTCGACAAGCTCACCAAGGGCACGTTGCTCACCGTCGAGGGTTTCTTCAAGCCAGAGGAGTGGACAGACAAGGATGGCGTGAAGCACTCCAGAATCATCATGGTTGCAACCAAGTTCTACGAGTGTCCCGACAAGGAGGAGACTCCTGCGGAAGAGCCGGCCAAGCCAGCAACCAAGAAAGGCAAGAAATAGCCTTTCCTCTCCATAACAAGGCGACCTTCGGGTCGCTTTTGTTTTGCTCAGGGACATCAATCTGCTGTTATAGCGTGTGATAATCTTCTCTAATAACAACCATGTGCATTTATTAACCATAACGGCAACGCCGTCTTCCTTTATTCTAACCACTTCGTCCCTCACCATTTGCGAAACGTCACCAAGATGGTTGGCATACAGATATTCCCGGCTGATGGCGACAAAGTCGCTATTAGCCAAGAAAGACAGTATGCCAAGGTCTGAACGCGAGAGGACTGCCATCTATGCCACAAGATGCCGAAGCCGAGGCTTCTGATAATTGTGTCCTTTACTGGCTATCCACTCGCCTTGATATTCAGACCGTCAATCTTGCGACAGCTTCACTACCCACCCACACCTGCTTTACTATTCTTCTTCTCTTTGACTGCAAAATATTTTCTGTTATAAGCGGTGGTTTCGTCCAAGTGCGTTGTATCGCTTCGCCCCACACCTTCAGAACGGCATTACTGTACGGACACCGCACGAATCCCATGTGACAGGCAGCCAACAATGTCACTATCAGAAACTGACACTTCTGATAACTGCCTTTATTGCTGTCTGGCTGTCCCATTATCGGGCTTCGGCAATGTCCGTGTAATGCCATTCTGCCCACCCATACCACCTTTACCACTAATCAACTGTTTTACAATTTCTCTTCTGCTATACAAGAGGCAGTTCTTGTCCACTCAGGCATATTGAATGTGGCAGACATGTCTGCTACGTCCAATCTGCCTCAGTGTCCTGCGGCAAGGACAAGGCACATTTGTCATGCTGACAGGAGTGCCCGATTTGTCCGTTGCGCAACTGTCTCTTCTTGCCTGATATACGTTACTATCTACTTCTAAATTATACTGCTTTGCCCCACGCCTTTGCGAAGCGTTACATGGTCTGTCGTCATACAGACATCCTTGGCTGATGGCAACACGTTGCTATTAGCCAAAGCTGACAGTATGCCGAAGTACCGACGCGAGAGAATTGTCTGTCCGTGCTACAAGCTATCAAGGCTGAAGCTTTGATGACTTGCATCCCGGTCAGCCAACACACTCGCTTTATGTCGGTACAGCAGACCTGCAAACACTTCACTGCCCACCCTTACTGTTTCAATCTTTCTTCTTACCTCTTTATATATAACACATCATTCCTCTTGCAGCCAATATCAATAATCTTCTTCCAATCAGCGCAGTGGTAGGCATATTTCCTGCAAAGTTAGCCGCGTCTGAGACAATCGTCAAATTCTGCTTGAGGTCTTGTGACTGTGAACAATCTTCCTTTTCCTCGGAAAAGAGTATTCTTCACACATAATTTGTCTTTATGTCTTTTCTTGCGGCTTGTGGGAGCAGAAAATATCCCTCCACAGGCTGAAAGGTCTCGAAAGGAGGGAAGAGAAAGAAACGGTTAAGCGAACGCAGAGGGAATTTATTCACTATGCTGAGCGTAAGTTTCTTCAACGTAGTTAAACAAGTCCAGCGACATGGGCGACAAACTTATTTGTATCACTAAAAATAGAAAGGCAATGAAGATTATCATCCTGCATGATGCTGACGCACGCATCGAGTATCTTGACGTAGCCGACCACCTTCTCGGCTCAGACATCGAGGAGTTCCTCACCAGACAGGGCTTCTCAGTGAACAACATCACATGGCTTGTCACATCGGCAGACCATATCCCAGTGGTTTACCACAAGTATGACATCGACTGCAAGACCGGCGAGGCAACCCACACCAAACGAGAGGCAGAACTGCAAGACCTCACTATCCACGGACAACTCCAGGCATTGCAGCACCGGGAGCAGGACGAGCTGAAAGCGGCTCTTCGCAAGTACGGCACGGAGGTGGACGGAGGCTTTGAGGTGCATTTCGAGGGAGAGCAGCCCATCGTGGCAGGTTATCTCTTTGACGAGCCTCGTGACATCGTCATAGACGCAGCACGTTTGGATGCCGACGGAAACTTGTCGCTTCTTGGAGAGGACAAGGAAGTGAGGGATGGACAATACGACATAGAGCCAAGCGACATATTTGGCGGTCAGTTGGACTATGTCACGTCGAGTATAGGTGCATGGATGAAGTAGGAGCATGTATGACCCAGTGCATCGTATATGACGAGACGACCAAGGAGAGCGAGACCTTTTGCTCATTGACCGCAGCCAAGAAGTGGATGCGAGAGCGCATCAAACAGAAGCATGAGGTAAGCGGACAGAAGTACAGAGTCTATTCCGACGGAGAGTTTGTTAATTGCGGCTCTATCAGTCTCACAGGCAGCAACAAGTCTTTTGTCGCCAATACAAGGCAGACGAAGAAAGGATATTAATAACAAGGTAACGGCAAGCCTAACCAACTTGCCACACATATATTGATATGGAAAAGCAAATATTGAGTTTTAATGACTTGCCATCAGCATTGTCATTAGTAATAAACAAGCTGGAGATTTTAGAAGAAAAGTTTTCCACACTAATGACTCAAATTCAGCCCGATAAGGGATTGGAATGGCTTAGTGTTTCCGAATTGAGTGAGTATCTCCCTACCCATCCAGTTGAACACACAATCTATTGTTGGACAAGCAATAAACAAATACCATTCCATAAGAAGGGGAAACGTATCATGTTCCTCAAATCTGAAATTGATGAGTGGATGCAAGATAACAAGAGTAGGTCACGAGCAGAAATTATGAATGAAGCAATAGCTTATGTTCAATCAACAAGAAAAGTCATTTAAATAACAAGGTAACGGCAAGTCTAACCAACTTGCCACTATAACATTTTCACATTATGATTTACACTCACACTATCGGACGCATCGGAGCAAAGGATTGCCGCGTCATCACAGGTACACACGGAACATTCATGGCTGTTGACATCGCAGTGGACGACTACAGTAAGGGCAAGCAAATCACCACTTGGGTAAGGGTGAAGAGCAGCAAGGAGAACCATATCCGTTTGGCTGAATACCTCACCAAGGGTCGTATGGTGCTTGTGGAAGGCACACTGACTTCTTCCATTTGGACAGACCGCAACGGAGAGAACCACATACAGCATAGCATCATAGCTGACTCCATCGCCTTTGTCAATGCAGGGAAGAAGGATGCAACCGACACACCTGCAACAAAGGCACGCAAGGCAGCCAAGGCAGAGGGCGAGGCTCCCGTACCGCCAGCCGATGCACCGCAGGACAAGAGCGAAGACCTTCCCTTCTGAGGGTAGTATCAACTGAGAGTAGTACGTACTAATCGTAGTAAATCCGCTTTTACTATGGTTAGTATGTACTATCAGTAGTAGAATAGTAAAGTAGTATTCACTAATAGTAGTATCATGTTATGACACAGATAATTGCAGTATTAAATCACAAGGGTGGTGTAGGGAAAAGTACGACCGCAGTAAGCCTTGCGGCAGCTCTGCAACTGAGTAAGAAGAACGTCTTGGCTATTGACATGGATGGACAAGCCAACCTCACGGAAGCCTTGGGATTGTCCATCGAGGAAGAACAGACAGTCCATGGCGCAATGTGTGGACAGTACACCTTGCCGTTGGTCAAGTTGCACAACGGCATCACCGTCTCACCCTCATGCCTTGACCTGTCTGCGGCTGAGTTAGAGCTTATCAGCGAGCCGGGACGGGAGCTTATCTTGAAGGGACTTATCACCAAAGCCATCGCCAAAGAGCATTTCGACTACATCATCATCGACTGTCCACCGTCATTGGGCTTGCTGACCTTGAATGCCCTCACCGCAGCCGACTACATCATCATCCCTGTTCAAGCGCAATACCTTGCCATGAGAGGTATGGCAAAGTTGATGGACATCATCCGCATCGTTCAGGAGCGGCTCAACTCCAACCTTAAAGTGGGCGGCATCGTCATCACCCAGTTCGATCGCCGCAAGACGTTGAACCGAAGCGTGAGGGAAATCGTCAATGACAGTTTTCACGAGAAGGTTTTCAAGACCGTCATCCGTGATAATGTGGCTTTGGCAGAAGCACCCATCAACGGCAAGACTATCTTTGAGTATAATCCCAAATCCAATGGTGCCAGTGATTATATGTCTTTGGCAAAAGAAGTGTTAAACTTAAAATAGCATAGCCATGAGCAAGAGCAGTATGTTGAAAGAGGGAATGAAAGGCGGTCTCAACGGACTCCTTTCTTCCACAAAGAAGCCGAGTAAGGAGCAGATAGTCACAGAAACTACACCAGCACCACCTGTGTCTGTTTCTGAGACTACCGAAGTGCCGGTGCATTGCAATTTCCTTATCAACAAGAGCATCCACACGAGGATGAAGTACCTCGCCATCAAGAAAGGGATGTCCTTGCGTGATATTGTCAATGAGGCAATGACAGAATACCTAAAGCGGCATGACACATGAGTGCCGCGCGGTATCATCGCCGAACAGACGATGATACCGCTATCTCTTCTATAAACAGACTTTACTATCCGTAGTATGGTAGTAAAAACTATTCGACTATTATACTATTCGTAGTCGATACTACTTTTAGAAAATACTATCCAACTCATTTTTAGGGCAATAGTTTTCTCTGCTTGTAGGACTGTCTCCATGCTGATAAAAGGCAATGTCGTTCCCTATTACAAGATTTTCTCTTTTTCCCTCATATCAACTATCGTCCTTCCCCATATACAGCTTCGCCCCACGCCATCCCGCCCGTTTCCTCTTTTACATAACAGATTTCTTTTCGCCTGCCTTGCCGCTGCGGATATTGTTTTGCAAAGGTAATGCTGGCGATTGTTCAAACACCAAATCGTCCATTGCATTTGACCGAAAAATCTTCCTCTGCGTGCAGAGCGTATTTTTCGCTCCCGATTTGGCTTTTTGATCGCCATCACTCTTGGAAAGCAAAAAATATCCCTTGGGCAGGCAGGAAAAGCCTCCGAAATAAGGGAAGAAAAAACATAAGAGCAATGGCACACAAGAATGACTATCAAATCCAAAAGCAGTTAGACAAGCCTCAGACTTGGTTCTGCAAATACTATCCCGCACGCATCCGCAATGTGGGTGAGAAGGAGATTGCCGACAGACAATTAGTGTTTGACTTCAAGGACGGAAGAGCCTACGAGGAAGTGGCGCAGCGCACCGCAGAGAATATGCTGACACTCTACGGCAAGGGTTGCGTGAACATCGTCTTCGCCCCCGTTCCAGCATCCACAAGCGAGAGCAACGAACTCCGCTACAAGGCTTTCTGCCACAGGGTGTGTGAATTGACAGGAGCGGAAAACGGCTACGAGCACGTGAGGGTATGCGGAGAGCGTAAGACCATCCACGATAACCGCAAGAACGAGGATGAAGTCCGCAAGGCGAATGTCGTTGAGTTTGATGAGCCGTTCTTCGACAACAAAATGGTGTTGGTCTTTGACGATGTGATAACCAAGGGTCTCAGCTATGCCAAGTATGCCAACCAACTCGAAAGGCTCGGGGCATGTGTTATTGGCGGTATGTTCCTCGCACGCACACATTATAAAGTAAGGTAAAGTATGACAAAGTACGACAAGGCAGTGTCCGTATGCTTCAGCGGACACCGCAGCGTACCTTTCGCCAAGCGGAGGGAGTTGAAGCAATGTCTCAAATCGGAGATAGCCAAGGCGTATGCCGACGGCTACCGGTATTTCTATTGTGGCATGGCAATGGGATTTGACCTGCTGGCGGCAGAAGCCGCCCTTTCGTTGCAATGCGAGTTGAAGGACTTGCAGGTGATAGCCGTTGTGCCGTTCCGTGGTCAGTCTGACCGGTGGAGCAAGGAAGAGCAAGCCAAGTATGATGCCATCCTGCGCATCGTGGATGACGTGGTCGTATTGAGCGAGCAATACTACAATGGCTGCCTTCTGAGGCGCAACGACTATATGGTCAACCGCAGTTCACGTCTCATAGCCTACTTCGATGGCAATCCCAAGGGCGGCACGTTCTACACCGTCAGAGAAGCCAAGAGGCAGGGATTGGACATAGTGAATCTTCATAATAGTGTATAACCCATAAAACAGAAAATGCTTATGGACGATATTGTTGCAATCATCGTTTGCTACTTCGTGTTCGGAGCTTTGGGCAATGTGCTCAGAGCTTTGTTCGGCGGAGAGAGACGAAACGACTTCCGCCGTGACCGCTAAGCGTCTTTAAACCAAGATACGCTGACAGCCATACGTCTGCACCTTACCCCAAAAAGATGCAGCGGATAATTGTGTCCGTAGGCAAGGATATTCAGATTCCTCACCTTAACATTTTGATAAAAATAAAGATACTGCTGCCTATATTTCAAGACAGCAGTATAAACCTTACTCTGCAGGTGCCCATTTGCAACGCACAGGAGAGACGATTGCACCCTCTGCTTTCAGCTGCTTCATGGCTGCATCTACCTCTTTGCGGTCGAGACCGCTGAGTTCTGCGATTTTACCTGCGTTGAGAGGCTGACCAGCCTCTTTCATTGTTGCCAATACTTTTTCTTTTGCGTCCATTGTTTTGATGATTTGATGTTTTGTTTATAATCTTGTTATTAACTCTTGTATTTTGTCTTCCCTTATAATCTTCGGTTGTGCCTTACCTGCCAGAACGAGAATTTTCTTCCCGTTTCTGTAGATGTGCAGCTGTCTGCTTCGTACCACTGCTGTCAAGGTCTCATCATCCTGCATGGCTTGCCATATAGGATAATACACACCTTCTGGTTCAAACAACTTCTTCTGAAGGTGTGAGCACATGTTGGTTGTATCTATTGTCATATCGTTACGTCATATCATTAACATGATTCTGCCAGCTTCTTTTGTGAACATTTCAGGGAAACGGCAGATTGTTGCATACACCTGCTTGCTTGTCACAGGCTGACCGTCCTTTCTCAGGTGCAGCCTATGACGATTGATGGCATCGGCAATCTGGTCGGTTGTCATGCCGCCATTTCGCTTTACCATCACATATACTATGGCTTCTTCTATCTTCATCCTTTATTCATCTGTTTTTCAATCCATGCCATCAATACGGCAACAGCATATTCCTGTTCTTCCTTGGTCAGTGCCCTGCCTGCTGAGATGTGATGCCACTTGAAGAAGCATCCCCGGCAACAACAGCCAGTGGCATGTTGAGCCAGGAAAACAGGATGCCCACGCATGGGAGTCTGCTTGCCGTCGTTCGGTATGACAGCCGGAGCAAGTCTTTTTGCCACAAAGTCCTCTGCGTGTTTTCGTATCGTCGGCAATCCCTTTTCCATTACATACTCCCTGTCTTGCTTGGACAGATGGAACCGGCTGCGAAAATCAGACTTTGCCAATCTCTCAAAGAGATTCGTCAGGTCATACTCTTTCTTATCACCAGGAACGCTTTCTTGCGGCTCTTCCTCTTGGAACAACGATGGATATATGTATTTCTGTGACATCATTATCTGTTGCTTCTGATTTCTAATGTTATATCCATATATGACCGCTTGCCGTCTATATAGTCTGCATAGAGTATTTCTTCGCTTCTGCCTTTCAGAATATGGCACTTACCGCACAGCTCACAGTTGTGCAGACATCTCCATTCATTCAGAACGTAATCCAAACGTTCCTCTCGTGTAGATGATTCAATAGAGGGTGTGCTCATAATCAGTGTCTCCCACAGCGTGGTCAATCAGTGCCTGAAACTCTTCTTCCGTATAGTCTTCTTCCCAACCATACGTTACGTCCTTTATGCCCAAAGTAAACCCTAATGCCTCAGAATAGGATATGCCAATTTCAGCTGCAAGGTCTCTTGCCGCTTGAAAAATCTGCTCTTCTTTGCTTAAGGGCAGTTGTTTCGCTTTCTTATGTTTTTTCTTTGGTTTCCCCATTTGAGTATATTCGTTTAATAATCAGCGTTGATGGGCATCTTGAAATTCCTGTATTTCTTTCGGAGTTCCTCATTTTGCGCCTTCATTTCCTCATACATATCATTCAGTGCGTCAGGAAATCCCCATCCACAAGGGCTTGCCCAACGAAGGCATTGCTTGATTCGGGAATCATACTTGTCCCAAAGGTCATAAAGCACGATGTGGCGCAATGTCTTGTCGAAATTACTCTCAACAGAATCATAGAATTGCTCCCACATGTCTCCATAGTCATAAGTGAACTGACAGGCATTCTCCATATAGAACACCATCAATTCTGCGACTGAATCTTCCGAAGGCTTCAGTTTCTTGAAGTCGGACAATGCCTTGCGGCACACTGAGAAGCGTGTCTTTGGCTCTCTGTTTCTGCTCGGATAGAACTCTTCCCGTATGATGTGCTTATACTCTTCCAGCTTCTGGCCCTCATTCGGCTCTGCATAGAAGTCAAGATATTCCTTTGCCTCTTTCCGTGCAGAATAAAGTTCCAATACCATTTTTATTATTTCACTCTTGTCCATGGACATGAGGACAGACTTTAATTTAGATTTTGACATTTCTGCTCTTTTATCTTAAAAACGGGTCAATCGTTGCCAGCAACTCTGATTTCTGCATCACACCGCTCGTCCTCCACAACACTTCGCCGCGTCTGAACAGCATCAATGTGGGCACAGACTGTATGCCATACTGACTTGCAGTCACCCCATACTTGTCCACATCTACCTTGATGATGCGGATTCTGTCACCCAACACTTCCTTCACCTGCTCAAGGATGGGGTGCATCATCTTGCATGGCTGGCACCAGGTGGCGAAGAAATCGACCAAGACAAGTTGGTCACTTGATATAACGTCTTTGAATGTTTCCATTACGATTTTCTGTAAAATTATGCTATTTTCTTTCCTGTTATCTTACAATACTGCCCTGCAAATGTTAAAATCGAGAAGAATTCAATGAAAAACCTTCGTTATTTCAAAGAATATTCGTACCTTTGCAGCGCTCATCTATAGATAGAAGGAGTTTCGAGACCCGGTTGCCTTTGATGCAATTCGGGTCTTGCGTTTTATAGTGGTGTCTGCAATCTCTTTTTCATCTTCTTTTCCAAAGCCTTTAGTCCATACTCTTTGTTAAGATGGTATGCTGTCAACAGATAGAATCCGTTGCTACGTTGTTGTTCCAAGACAATAACATACTTTTCCACTTTATCATAGATGTATGTTTTCTTGACCTTACGCTTTTTGCCGTCCCTCTCTTCTATGGTAAATACATCCAGATTGTCTGGTGTCAATTCTCTCACATGGTGATTTATCCAATGAAGCCTTTGTGAACGAGCCATCTCGAATACTCGCTTTGGATAAGTCGTACCGTCTTCGTTCTCAACCATGATTTCTTCACAGGTAAGATGCTTGAACAATCTTGCCATGTCAATCTCGCCATCTGTCTTTATAGGATAGATGCGCCACCCTCTGAATGAGAATTGACAGTTATCTTCTATATCACGCTTGAATATTGCATGAAGATCATGCTCTCTTTCTCGTTCACTGAGATATGCCAGTTCCAGCAGCTCAGGGTATTTCTTGATAATATTCAAACTGCTCATTGGCTATTTCAGTGCGATAAAAAACAAATTAAACTTCTTTCTAAATTTGGGAGTTGTGGTGTTGAGACTGATATTACTGTGTTTTTTTATCTTTTCAATCAGCTTCATTTTGGCTCTCACCCTTCCTTCAACTTCTCCCTTTTCATATCTAAGGTTGTAGTTGATGGCTCCCATTAGAACATCTGCCAATTGGATGAAGACACTTTCGTGTGAACGTATAAACTGAAACCTGCCAATGGAAGAGTTGTATTCCATTATTTTTCTGAGCCTCTCCAGCTTATCGCTACTGCATGTGTCCTTGATATCCATATATATGTTATATGTATAATCCATGTCCATCTTGTGATGCAGCAATTGGTAGTACATGCGAAAGTAGAAATCATTAAACGTATAGTCTTCTCGTTTCTCGTCAATCTGACTCTTGTCAACAACCACAGCCCTAAATTCCATGTCATTCATAAAGAACCAGTCTATAAGCTCTGCATAGACTTTATACGTGGCCTCGTGGACATTTGTCCATTTCAGCTCATCACTATAGCCGTGCTTCTTCTTAATATCTTTTATGGCATCTTTTGCCATGCGGATTTGTGTGTATGCTATACTTGTACATCCCAAAAGCATGTAGGGATGACCGTCATGCACCATGTGGGTGCTTTCATCACAGTAGATGTTGAATGTCTTATTCATTGTATCTGTTTTTTGTTTATTCTTTATTCCTTTTCTTCAGCGGTCCACTATGAGGTCCACGGTTCAGCGTCACACCATGCTTGTTGAGTATGCGGAACACGGAACTTCGGCTTGTGAAGCCGCTGATGGCAAAGATGTCATCTATGCTGTGCCCCTCGTTGTACATGTTCACGATATTCTTCTCACGCTCCAGTTTCGACAGTGCCCTTTCCGACTTCTTGGGCGGCCGGATATTCTGTTGCAGATGGATGATGTGTGCCGATGCCTTGCGCAGCACGGCACACTCCTCAGAGAGTGACCCGAACATACGGATGACCTGTGAGGGCTTGGTGTCGGGGAAAAGTTCGTCAAACGTATCGATGCGGTCTTGGATGGAGATGATGCGAACCACCTTCACACGGCAGTATTCTATGAATGTAGCCAGTTCACGGGTGCCACGCAGTGCGTTACTGAACCTCGACACCACCAGCTCGTCGCCGCGCTCCAGACTCGATATGAGCTGCTTCCACATCGGGCGCAGCCTCTCGTGTTCGGACAGTTCCTCTATCACCTGAACACAGCCGTATTGCTGCATCCAAGCCTTGTCTTCTGCATACTCTTCGCCATTGGTGGCGATAAAGATGTAACCTACTTTTGCCATACTGTTGTACGCTATTAAATGAAATCAAGTGCAAAGGTACACTATTTTTCCGAGAAACAATCATACTTGAACGAAAAATCATACTTAAACACGATAATTTGCCATTTTCTTTTCACTTGATTTCATTGAAAATCATACTCGCAAGTATGATACACAAATAAGATTAAACTTACTGTCATTCTTGCAAATATATCGCTGAAACGCATTAACTTTGCACCGTCAATTTCAAAATCAGACTCAAAATAATGACAACAATGAAATATGAAACCCAACTTTTCGGAGGACAAACCAACCTCCATTGCATGAAGCAAATATTGCATAATGCAAAATCAAACTCGCATGGCTGTATCAGACTTGCCATTTGTATTGCCACTGCGTTTGCCGTAGTCATGCTGACAGCATGTTCAGACGGAAACGGCACGAAGTCGTTCCATTCGAGCGATGAAGCCATCAGAGAGTATCATGGCTTTCTGACCACTCTTCGACAGAACGGCAAGGTCTCAATTCAGACATTAGTTAAGATTGTCAACGAATGGCGCGTGTTGGACGATTCCGTGACATCGTGCATCTCACGTGACACTGTCAGGAAAGCCCACTCATACCCGTTCACGGTATATCATGAGTTGAACGACTCCATCCACATCGAGCTGTGCCGTATGGCGATGTCTAAGCAACGCACCTTTCACGACCTGCTCTATCTCAGAGAACAGACCTCTTCCCATGTTGGTGATGAGGAACTACAGCAAGCCGTGAAGGAAGCACAGCCATTCTTCGCTTCCTTGGATAGCCTGCCTATATATAATAAAGGTGGTAAACAGGCGGTACTGAAGCGTTACCTGCTGTTCCTGCAAAAATCCGCCAAGCAAGGCATTCACGGCAAGGAAGACCTGCTCGCTTTCATCAAGGAAGAGCATTTGTATTTCAAATCCTTCCTGCAATACCTGCCGGATTTTGCTGACGATGACATCGGTGACATCAGACGAAACACCGAACACTGCTGTCGGGAGATACTCCGTGCCGCCGACCGCAAGGATTTGTCCCACAAGGATGCAATGATATACCTCTCCATGCGCACCAACCACCGTCTGCTGCGCAACGCACAAGCGGCTATCGAGGATCTGAATAGTGGCAGGGTAAAGGACGAGCACACCATGCACGCCTACCTCCTGATGATGATGCAGCCGTTCATGACGATGGATGACCTTTCCGTGAGCGTGCTCTCCGACAAGGACAAGGCAGACCTCTACAAAATAGCCGATGCGCTCCCCAAGGAGATGGACGGTCTGGCCAAGAAACTGCACCTCGACAAGCAACGCCTGTCGGATATGCCCATGCTCATGATGAAGATTTATGTCACAAGATTATAAACACCCCAAACAGAGAATACGATTATGTTAGAACAGTTTTGCGATGATTTCCTTGCCGTCGTGCCTTTGCAGTTGCCAGAACTGCTGGACAAGCGCAAGATGGAGAAGCCTGTCAAGTATGACGATTACGTGCTTCTTACTTTCCAGTTGAACACCCCTTTCACGATAGAGGAGGTGATGGATATGCTCGAAGACGAGATGGAAATGATAATCCTCTATCACCACATTCCAAGCCGTCATACGGAGTTCGGACACAGCTGCTGTGCCTATTCCAACCCTTCTTTCGGACGGATGTTCAAGGTCAACGGCTCCACAGATGAGCGTGGCATGGTCAGCCAGATAAAAGTGACCATCTATGACTCGCTGGAGCACATGTCGGCAGATGTATGCCTCGACCTCAGTCTGCATTGCAAGAACGGGTTCTTCAAATACATGAAGCCCAAGGAGGAAGTCCTGCTCGACTTCATTTGAAAGTTACATTTGCCAGATGACAGTCCTGTTCTACCGCAACAACGCTCCATTCTGTTGTCCACAACAAAGGCCAAAGTCATGCCACAAGCTCCCGACCATCTGATGAAGGAAACGCTTTACATGAAGATTATCCATCTTCTCGACCGTCACCGCACATGGCTGGAGATTGAGAGCATCGCCACTGTCCGCAACCACACGATAGTCAGGAACGGCAGAATGACCGACATCCTCAGCCGTGTGCTTGTGGTCAAGGCCATCCACCATCATTTCCCCTACACGAGAGGGCAAGTGTGGCAGATAGCCGAGTACGACTTGGAACAGGCTATCAAGAGCCTTCGGACAACCGACGGAGCTTTCCGTCAGAGAATAATCAAGGGAGAACTGACACTGGAGGATGTGGAGCGTATCATATCCACTGCCACACACGGTGTCGTCCAGCCCGACCTGAGTCCACTTCCATTATTCACATGCTATACATATTATGACAAGTAAGATACTGTTTCTCATCCTGATGTCAGCGTTCTTCTTTGTGACGATGATTCTGCACAGAAGCCGCAGACAGTTTATGACACGGTTCTATCTGCGCATGACCGCGCTTGTGACAGCAAGGAAGCTCTACCGGTTGATGCTGCTCATCCTGCTGTACGTGTTCCACTTCCTCTACCTCTGTGTACACTATAACGACATAGGCGTAGTGGCTTCCACCATAGCGTTTGCCATATTCTTTGTCTTTATGGATGTGGAGAGGTGGCTACAGCGTCTGCACGAGGAGCGGACACCCTTCTGCATCGCCGCGTTGGCGGCAGTGGTGTTTGTCTTCACTCCTCATCTGTTCACGCTTGCTGTCACCATCTCCTTTGTCCTTCTGGCATCACTGTTCTATCCCTCGCGCATAGTCATATCGCTGTGGAAGAACAAGGCTGACCGCAAGATGCTCCTCGAAGACACAGAAATGCTCATCATATACTACTATTAAGTATCACCTGTATCATGCCGTTCCTTTTGTATAATGGAGCTGGCGACAAACAACAGTATTCACCAAACAGATTATTGAAATGAAGAAACAGAAACATAGAACGAGTTCCGGCAAGATGTCTGAACGGATGTCCCTGTTGGAGTTCTTGAAAGAGAGGTCCGGGATAAGGCTGTCGAAGCTCGAAGCCTACCTTGACCTTGTAGACAAGGCTTCTGTACAGTACATCCCCAAGGATCTGTGCAAGCAGGAGTTCAGCCTGTCCAACGGGCAGTTTGTAATCACCATTACCGAACTGGCAGGATGCTGGCATTGGCACCGCGCCACTGTCCGCACCTTCATCGAGCAGTTGGAGAAGATGAACCAGATTTCCGTCACCCGTCTCACGAAGAGCCAAATCATCACCATCCCGATGTTGGCTGAGACACCTGCCGTTTCTCCGATTGACGCAGCCTTGGATGTGTTCCGCCAGAAGATGTGTACCGCATTGGACGAATGGCGAAGCGGCAAGATGTCCGCATCGGCTTGCGCCTCGGAATGTGAACAACTCTACGAAGATGCAACAGAGGAAGTAGCCATTATCTTGCAGAAAGCCGACAATGGCAATTCAATTGGCAAGGTGCCATGCGGAAGAAACATTCCCGAATCTGTAGGACACGCCTTTTGTATGACTGCACTCACAGCTGTCTGCGAAGCCACCTTCCATCAGGTGCTTTCGCAGGAAACAGATAACGCCCTCGTTACCTCCCTTCTTCCCTTCTTTTACAAAGACCTGGGAGGAGACTGGCTCTCATTCATCGAGGCGGCAAAGGCAATATCAGAATTGGCATTGGATGGCAGCTCACCAGCCTTGCATCAGGAAAGCGCAGCCATCAAGTCACAGTTTCAGTCACTCTGCCGACCGTTCCTTGCCATTGTAGCCAACCAAGAGGGCTCCTGTCCATCAAAAGGCTGTATTAACCTCTAATAATCACCGTACAACGCTTCTTCTTTTCTACTGGCACAGTGTTTACACGTCTGCCATTGCTGTAAAATAATCGGGCTTGCCCGTTGGTCGGAAATGAGGGAATTTGGGTAGCCTAATACCCCTCTTGGTCTCCGACCATCGGGAGGCTGTCCTTACAAGCAGCAAGCTGGAGACAGGAGAGTTGTACACACATAAAAGGAAATAGGTTATGGCAACACCAAAACAGGTTATGGATTTCCGACCATCTAAGGGAATCACCACAGCACAGAGCAACGAGCACCAACGCCGTTGGACGGAAAAGGGTTGGGGATCCGCTGAATCAACAGGCAACTACGACCGCAGCCGTGAGCGGCTCAACTTCGAGGTTCGGGGCGGCAAGGTTTGTCCTATAGACAAGAGCCGAAGCATCCCGGAGCGCATGGCAGACATCCTGCGGAGCCGTGGAATCAAAGACCCCAACGAGGGACTGGCAGAGCCACGCTTCCGCACAGTGGTCAATTTCATCTTCGGAGGCTCACGAGAACGTATGACAGAATTGGCATTCGGTGACCAGAAGGTGAATCTCACTCACGGAGCGGACAATTCGCATCTAACCCGATGCAAGGACATTGAGGAATGGGCAAAGGATGTTTACCGCTTTGTTGCGGACAAATACGGTGAGGAGAACATCGTCGCTTTCATCTTACACTTGGACGAAACCAATCCGCACGTTCACTGCACCCTCTTGCCAATCAAGGACGGCAAGTTTGCATACAAACAGATATTCGCCGGAAAGGACAAGTACGAGTTTTCTGCCAGGATGAAAGCCCTGCACAGCGAATTTGCCGATGTCAACAAGCGTTGGGGCATGGAGCGCGGAACTTCCGTCTCAGAGACGGGAGCACGCCACCGCACCACCGAAGAATACCGCCGCCAGCTGTCAGAACAGTGCACCACCATTGAGCAGTCCGTCGCCACCCATCAGCGGACACTCGCCTCGCTCCAATCGGACATCCGTCTGGCAGAGCGGAGAGTAAAAGGACTCACCTCAATGGTCAACAACCTCTTGCAGGAGAAGGTTGAGAAGGAGGCGGCACTTGCTGAATTGCATCGGCAGATTCTTGCAGGTCACGACAATCCTGATGCTCTCCGTCAGCAAGTCCAAGAGCTGGAGCAGGAACTGTCCGCTATCCAGTCGAAACTGGACGACAAGCAGGAGAAGCTCTCAGAGGCTGACCGCAAGCTCGATGCCCTGCGTGAGGAGATGACCGCCATGAAGGAGCGCACGGAGGAGTTGCGGCAGGAGGCACACAGATATTCCGATACTATCCGACAAGGTGCGGACACCGTTCTCAGAAATGCCCTTCTCGAAAACATGGTCAGCGAGTTCTCCGAACGTGTGGCACGGCTTTCCAATGAGGGCAAGGACGTGTTTGACGGTTCCCTGCTTCAGGCCTTTGCGGAGAATGGAACGGAGGTGATGTACTGTGCCACGCTTCTATTCCTCGGCTACGTCGATGATGCCACCACCTTTGCCGAAGGTCATGGCGGTGGCGGCAGTTCGTCCGACCTCAAATGGGGACGTGACGATGACGAGGATGAACGCGCTTGGGCACGCCGTTGCATGATGAAAGCTGCACGCATGATGCGCCCCTCTTCCGGCAAAAGGAAGAAACGATAAGCGGCACTGTCACGTATCACCTGTTATAGTATTCACCAGATTAAATTGAACAACATGAGAAAAATACTTATTCTATCCCTTGGCTTCGCCCTTTCATTGGGTGCGCAAGCCAAAGACTATCACCGCACGGCGGACACCACCACCGTTGTATGCAGACTTTCGGCAGACGGTATGCTTCGTCCGCTTAAACCTTCCTACATGAAAGGGGCATTGGTAGCTTCGCCATGGACGGACAACTGGTTTGTCCAAGCGGCAGGAGGAACTACGGTCTTCCTCGGCAAACCGCTCGGATGCAACGACCTATTCGGTCGCATGAAACCGGCATTCTCCGTGTCGATCGGCAAATGGTTCACACCTTCCGTCGGCGGTCGTCTGAACTATGGCGGTATGCAGTTCAACGACTGCAACAACTCCTCGCAGGACTACCAGTACCTGCGTGCTGATTTCATGTGGAATGTCCTCGGCAACCTCTACAAGGACGATGTACACACACTTGCCAGATGGAGTGTCATTCCATACGTGGGCGTGGGTATGCTGCACAACAAGGTGAATGCCCACAAGCCCTTTGCCATTTCCTACGGCATACAGGGGCAGTATCATCTCTCCCCACGCATTGCTGTTACGGCAGAGATAGGCAACATGACCACCATGCAGGATTTTGACGGCTATGGCAAGGCACACCGCCTTGGCGACCATCTGCTGTCCGCATCCCTCGGCCTCTCTGTCCGCATCGGCAAGACTGGCTGGAAGCGAGTGATAGACGCTCGCCCGTACATCGCACAGAACGAATGGCTTTCGGCATACGCCTCATCCCTTTCTGACAGCAACAGCCGCTATCACGCCCAGCACGATCGAGATTGTCAGACTCTGGAGCAGCTGCGCAAGATTCTTGCCATCGAGGGACTTCTGGACAAGTACGGCCACCTCTTTTCTGACGATGCCGCTTCTTCCGTCACAAATGGCTATCCTCGAAACGACTACAGCGGTCTCAACTCGCTGCGTGCAAGAATGAGAGACAAGTATGGTAATGGTCAAAAGACAAAGGTCATGGAGTCCGCCTCTTGTACAGAAGAATATGGCAATGCTGAAGGTGAGCCGGAAGACGATTACCTATCGCTCATCCACTCAGGAAAGGCTTGCATAGGTGCGCCCATCTATTTCTTCTTTGAACTTGGCACTGACAGGTTGCTCAACAGGTCACAGCTCGTCAATCTCGACGAAGTAGCACGCATCGCCAAGAAATATGGCTTGAAAGTTAAGGTCATCGGCGCTGCCGACAGTGCCACAGGCAGTGAAGCCATCAATGATAACCTCAGCCGTTCCCGTGCCAGATTCATTGCAGAGGAACTGATGAAACGTGGTATGGAAAATGGCACCATCTCTCAGATTTTCGATGGCGGCATTGACGATTACTCGCCCAATGAGGCGAACCGCCATACCAGAATCCTGCTGTATCTATAGCCAGACATACAGCTCCGAACAAGAGCACTAAAACTTTTTTTTCATTGATAAATTTTAGAAAGGGAGGGCTTGTCCGTGATGGATAGGCCCTCCCTTAATCATATATGTATTAACGCATATTCTATGCGCATATCTTTTTTTTATCCGTGTTTCTCAGTACTTGACCAGTCAAGCAGGAAGTCATATATACTCATTATCTGTATGCCGTTTTCGTCGCTCCACTGCTTGGTATGTTCTCCCACGATCAGCAGTTTGCGGAAAGAGTCATCTACAAGACGCAACGACCGTTTCTCCTGTTCCATCTTTTCTGCATCGGGCATACGCCACGCCGACTGGATGTAGATCCGCTCGCTCCCTTTGTTGCAGACAAAATCCACTTCCAATGTCACCCTCTGCTGCTTTCCTTCCGTATTCCTCACTCGATGATAGACGTTACCCACATCCACGAGCCATCCTCGCATACGCATCTCATTGTAGATGACGTTCTCCATGATATGTGTCGGCTCGCTCTGACGGAACGACAGAATAGCATTCCTCAGACCTACGTCCTGATAATAATACTTGGACAACGAACCTATGTATTTCCGTCCTTTGATGTCGAACCTTTCGGATTTTTCGATAAGGAAAGCATCCTGCATATATTCCAGATAAGCCGACACTGTCTTGTCGGTTATGCTCTGCACATTGCTTACGGACTTGAACGTATTGGCTATATTCAGTGCATTGACAGGTGCTCCTATACTGGATGCTACGGTCTTCGACAATTCTTCAAATTCAGGTCTCAGTTCTATGTTGTTCCGCTCGTAGATGTCACGTAGATATACCGTGCGATAAAGGCGACGCAGGAAATCAGCCTTCTTCTCATCCCCAACCTGTGTAAGTAGTTGCGGCAAACCTCCGTACAGTCTGTATTCAGCCCAACCGTCTTCTTTCGAACCATCATACACCGTCATGAACTCCTTGAAGGATAGTGGCCACACATGTATCTCGTCACCTCTGCCTCGGAATTCCGTCACCAGGTCAGAGGACAGGAAACGCGAGTTGGAGCCTGTGACATACACATCCGCCCCTTCGGTAACTGACAAGGAAGAGAGCACCTCTACAAAGTCTTCCACCTCCTGCACCTCGTCGATGATGATATAATAAGTCTCATAGTCAATCATCATCTTTTCCACCCAGTCCAACAGGTAGTCCGGGTTCTTGAACTCTCTGTTCTTCCTACTCTCCATGTCGATGACGAGAATATGGTCTTCTCTCACGCCCTCATCCAATAGATGCTGATGAAAGAGTTTCTTCAGAAGGAACGACTTGCCTGAACGTCGCAATCCTGTGATTATCTTTATGAGCCCGTTGTTCTTTGAACGGCTCAACTGTTCTATGTATCTATATCTGTTTACTATCATATTTTACGAAAAACTGTCACTTGTGACACTTTTTCGGAGGCAAAGTTATATATTTTATCCTAAATCAAAGAAAGAAATAAAGAAAAATGCACTAAAAATCAATGATTTTCCTGTTTTGTAGTGTCTATTCCACTTGCCGATGCCCATTTTTCTTTGCAAAGTTACTGCCCGGGCGAATGGTCAAGTACCGCCATGCTAACAGGCAGAGGACTGAACGACAGCTTTCCGCAAATCAAAGATTTGGGTATTTCATTAACTCCTCCGTCTGTTTTCTTGCCTTATCGCCCTCATTCCGCAGTCTTTTGATGCACGAAAAATCAGTTCCCGACAAGAGGAGCCGAAAGGCTTCAAAAGGAGGGAAGAAAGAAACGGTTAAGCGAACGCAGAGGGAATTTATTCACTATGCTGAGTGTGAGTTTCTTCAACGAAGTTAAAAACAAGTTGAACATTCAAACATTAAACGATATGAGGACAAGAAGATTGAACAAAGAACAAGGAAAGCAGTGCAATATCAGCCGTTTTCCCAACTTCCACAAGAGCGGAAGCATCAGAGGCATGAAGCGCATCTATTATGGCATGGATGCCTTATTGGTGCGTTGCGGAGATTATATCTACAACGTCAGCAGTGAGCCAAACATCTATTATCAGGCAAGTATTTAACTCTTAATTCAAAGGATATGAACAACAGATTATCAGAAAACGAGCAGGCATTTGTCGAGTGCTTCTCACGGTTCGTAAACGGTCAGATGGGGTCAGCCGCCAAGGTAGGCAATGCCCTTGCAGATGACCATCGCTATCTTATCAACGAAAAGGGCAAGGTGGTGTTTGCCTTCTTGGAACGCCTTGCCAACGACTATCAAAAAGGTCGTTATGACCAGCGTGACGAGTGGGTGTGCCGATTGGCAGCAGAGGCCATCGAACACCTTGTAGAGAACAGAATGTATTACAGAACACTTAACAACGATTGACTATGGCAAGCAGATTGATTACACCCGTATTGGAGGAGATACTGAAATCCTATCCTCTGTATTCACAGGACGGCAAAGGCAAGGATGCCGTTTGTGTGGCAATATTCTTCATCGGACACGTCCGTTGGTTCGTACTTGAAGGACAGCCGGAAGGTAACGACACCACGTTGTTCACCATCGTATGCGGTCTGCATGAAACGGAGTATGGCTATACCTCCGTCAATGAAATGGAGAGCGTAAAGGTGGATGGCTCCAAATATGGAGTGGACGAGATATTTCAAGTGGAGCAGTTGGACGGCTTCAAGCCGGTGAAACTGAAGAGCATTCCAGACGAGGATTTACAAGCATTCCTTCATAATATGGAATGACCCCAAATTAAATCAGCCGCAGGGACATTACTCCTTGCGGCTGACTATTGTTAGTACCTACTATGAGTAGTAAAGCCTACGATTAGTATATACTACGATACTACTCTCATCTTCGGAAAGCGGACTTGGCAACGTGCTCCTCTTGTACCTCTTCCTTCTGGTACTCCTCCATGTCAAGCAGTTGCTCATACGCAGAGCTGATGTTTGCGTCCATAGAATGGTTGTGGCTGAAAGGGAAGGTATGCTTCACAGAGAGTCCTGCATTGGTCACAGTCCCCACATCCAGGCTATCCTTATCCTTGTTATATTGCAGGTTCAGCAAACCACCATTCGGCATTTGGAATATCGGCATTTTTCGCTGCGCCAATTCCGAAAACTCTTCGGCGGTCATCTCCCTCGCCACAGCCTTCACGTCCTCACTGGCACGTCCTATGCCATAGCGAGTGATATGGTCACGCACTTCTTGCTCCGTATGCTTCAGGAACACCTCATACGTACCGCCGACACTCCCGTTATAGACCACTGCAAAGTCCTTGTCCTCTATTAGCAGGTCATCGCCTCTGTTCTGGCACGGCTTCCTGTAGGTCTGCTCCTCGTCCATGCCGTTCCCGTCATAGTATTCCTTGGCAAGCGTCAGCAGTCCTTGATAGTCACCTTTCTCCTTTAGCTTATCCAGTTCCGATGTGTCATCCGTTGATTGGAGATAGGCGATGGAGGCATAATAGACGTTTTCTTTCGATTGTGAAGGCTCTGTCAGGCTTTTGTACTGGGCAAAAGCCTCCTGATAATTGGTGTCAAGGTCTTTGCCGTGGTCGTAAGGAACAGAGAGTTTCACTTCCAGACCGTTACTCGTCGGCACAGCAATCTTTACAGAGTCCTCCTTCTCATGATGCTGGATATATACAGCAGAACCATTATATGCCAAGACTGCATGGTCGCCGTCATCTATGGATAGATAACTTTTCCCTTGCCCGTTTTCCTGCTCAGCCTTTTTCTCCTGGTCTATCTCCATAGCAATCTTGTCGATATGCTGCGTGAGCATTGAGGTAGCTTTTTTCACATCGAGTAGCGTGGTCTTGATGAACTGCGGCGACTCCTTCAGCGAATCCAGCCAAGACTTCAAATAGGCAGCCGAATCTCCTTTCAGATGCTTTGTCATGCCATACCGCTGAGCGGTCAGCGCAGCCGTCAGTTCTGCCACCAGTTCCTCGCGTGCATACTCTGCCGAGCCGAAGGTAGCGGGCTTGATGCGGTCTAACTGTCCCTCCGCACCCGTGGAGTGTCCCATCTCGTGGAAAAGGTTCGAGTAGAAAGACTCCCCATCCTTGAACTGCCTTTTCTCAGGCATCACAATCTCATTCTTGCTGATGGAGAAATAGGCGGAATCACCGAACATCGGTTTGATGGGACATATCCAACGGTTGTCCGCTATCATCCTATCCACGGGTTCAAAGGCAAACTGCTCGTCCTTCTCTACCTTGGGCATCGAGTATTCCTGTTCCAGTTTCTCCCAAAACTCTGGTCTGACCTCCTTCAGGTTGGTCTGCGCCACATTGAAGACATGGTAAGTCTGAAGCTTTGGATATACATTGTACTTTTCGCGCTCTTCCTGAGAGAGCAGTTTGTAGTCCTCCCACTTGATGTGTTCCTTTGTTTCCTTATTGACCACCGTAAACGTGGTGAGCATCACGGGGAAAGAATGCTCACCTTTCAGTACTGACACACGGGGCTTCTGTTCCTCGTCTTTCTTGCCAGTTTTGTTAAACTGCTGTATGCGGTCGAAGGTACAGAAGCGAGGAATCTTGTAACCCTCCTTCTCGCAATGCAGGAGCAACATCATAGCGTTCATGCCATTATATTCTCGTCCGTTCAGGTTTTTCGGCCATTGCAACGCACCTTCAGTAAACCAGGGCTTTTTCCATCCGTCTTTGCCCGACAGCGACTGAATACGCTCAATCATCATATCGGCAAACAGGTCGAGTGCCTTGTCTTCGGCACTCGGACCTTCCTTAGCATAAGGCTTTCCCATAGTCAATTAACCATTATAGGGCTGCGGAACATATTCGCTCATTTCAGACACTCGGCAGGAGAAGTCCAGTTTGTCATTGAAGACACTGACAGACAATGCCCCTTTGATGTTCGCTTTCACGCCTGGTTGCAGCCATGCCTCGCATTTGCCATCGAATAGGAAGAAACTTACCCAGATGTATTCAAATCCGTCCTGTACTTTCTCTGCGCTGAAAGCGGAGAACTGGCAGTACGGCACACCATTCTTGTCCGTCTTGTCCTCAATGCTCTTGCCCACCTTGCCGCGGAACTCCATCACGCCCTTGATGCAGTCCTCTGCCTCGTCAGGCTGGTGGCTGATGCTGCTTGCCGACAGGTTGAAATAAAGGACATCGCCCCATTTTCTTGGTACCAATACACCGGCTACCTCAATGCGTTCGCCGATGTTGCAGCTGCCCACCTCCGTCAGTGTCCCATCTTTGATGACCGACACCTCGATGGTCTTGTTAATCCCGCTCTTCGCTGGAATGACTACGTTCATGGCAAAGCTCACGAATGCCTTGCCCTCCTTGTTCGTGCGGCAGGTCGCAGCCTTGCTGACCGTTCCGCACACTGTTACATTACATTTGATCATTGCTCGATACTATTTGAATTATACATATCCATCGTCCAAGTGAAATGTCTTAGCAATGACAATAATCTCTTTTCAATCATCATATACTAGCGCACGTATCAGTTCATAGACTATCCACGCTGCTATGATAAGTTGGAAGCCGAGATAGATGATGGCCACGGTCTGACCGAAAAGCCATTGGGTAAGCATGAAGTGTCCTGCCACAGCTACCATACCCACCAGCAATGTACACAGATGACTTGCTATCCTTTTCATTTCCTTTGCAGATTTTGTTGTTGACTCTCAGCCTCCATCCCTTGCTCGAAGTTCTGCGAAGCCTGCTGTGTCGCCACGATGCCTGTCACCATTCCCGCAATCTTCGTCCGTTTGCTTTCTTCCGACAGATTGGCATTGCCCAAAATGAGCGACAGGCGGTTCATCTCCGAGGAGGTCAGTTCACGGTCAATCTTCACCGTACCGCTCTCTGCATGAAGCACAGTCTTGCCGTTCTCACCCACAGTAATGGTGCATTGCCTCATGCCTGGAACAAGCGAGGTCAAATCTACGAGCCGGTTGGCTGCCATGGCAGAGATAAGTCCTTTTTGTCGTTCCTCATCATTGCTGTCAATCTGCGCTGCCAACATCATCAGCGACATGAAGGTGGTCATCGCCATGTCGAGTATAGGGTCATTCGTTCCCGAAATGCCCACGCCGCTGTCCTCCGAGGAAAGGATTTTCTTCATCCAGTCCTCCGACGAAACCTTCTGCTCCTGTGGCGCATTGCTCTTGTATTTTGCCAACAGGTCATTGCCGTTATGCAGGGCCTGTAGCTTGATGTTGCCTTTCTGTCCGATTTCTGCCAGATAAGCGGCTGGATCCATATCCCTTTTTGAGCCGTCAGCCGATACACTCTTCACTCCGAAATGCAGATGCTCGCCAGTGGTTCTGGTGCCGGTATTTCCCGACACCCCCAACTTCTGACTGGCATTAACCACGTCACCTACCTTTACTGCTATGTCAGACAGATGCAGGTAGGAGCATTGCACCTTGCTGCCATCCTCACGGCTGTATTCCACGGTGACGGATTTCCCTCCTGCCGTGTTCGCATTATGGTTCACCGCCACCACCTTGCCGCCGTTCTCCGTGGCCAACACCGCCTCATGGTTCGTCTTGATGTCAATGCCCTTGTGCATCTGCTGCTTGGTGGCATCCATCGGATCCTGGCGAT
The DNA here is from genome assembly GCF_003438665.1 of Bacteroides sp. OM08-11. Taxonomy (NCBI): domain Bacteria; kingdom Pseudomonadati; phylum Bacteroidota; class Bacteroidia; order Bacteroidales; family Bacteroidaceae; genus Bacteroides; species Bacteroides sp. OM08-11. Next base: position 22,901 of record NZ_QSTJ01000006.1, on the reverse strand, counting down.
TGCCGAAAGGCGAGGTGATGAAGAGAAACTCCTCTCGCTCCACAGGAAAGGAATACCCGGCAGACTGCGGTACATGGGCAGCAGGCATTTCTCTACGAGGATTATTCTCCACCCCGAACGACCGACCTTCTGCCCGCATCTCAGCCATCACCTCACGGTCATACTTGTCCAGTCCGTTGGCTTCAATGATGCGCTGCAGACTTGCAGCATAACCGCCGCCCGTGGCATAGCCGGCACGCTCAATGCCCTTCGTCCATCCCTTGTAGTCGTCAGGCGACAGCGTGAAGCACTGCGCATAACGCTTGTTCTGCTTCAGGAACTGCGAGTGATGCTCATAACTGTCACCCACGCTTTTGTACTTACAGAATTTCTCGTTGGGCCTATCATCCGTATAGACTCCATACTCTCCGCCATTCTTCAACCACGATGCCGTAGCCTTGATGCCAAAGTGGTTGTTGCATTCGCGCGACAGTTGGCTCTGTCCGTTGCTGCTCTCCAGTATGGCTTGCGCCAAGATGACGGAGGCAGGAATCCCATACATCCGCATCTGTTCTTTGGCTTCCTCCGCATATTGTGCGGCATACGCTGCGTTCTTTCCCATAAGCCTATCTCCTTAGACTGGTGTGTTGTTCTGTTTCTTGACTTTCCTGTGCCATCTGCTTTCCTGTCTCTTTTCCAGGTGACACCATCTCCGTAATTCCACGCTTCGATGATGTTGTCTGCTTCGGCATTTCCAACTGGTCACAGATGGCCACCCGTTCACCAGCACGAATGAGCTTCGGCAGATAGGTGTCGAGGGCATGATATGGGAATCCTGCCATTGCCAACGGCTTGCCTTCATCATCCTTGCGCCCATTGCTCTTTGTCAGCGTAATACCCAATATTTTGGATGCCTTCACCGCATCATCCTTGTAGGTCTCATAGAAGTCACCGCAGCGAAACAAAAGAATGGCATCAGGATGCTTCTTCTTCAAGTCAAGATATTGTTGGACAAGGGGAGAGACAGCAGCCTTGACAGCCTTTTCATCCTTCTTTTCTTCTTTCTTTTCCTCTTGTTTCTTCTCTTCCCTTTGTTCAGAGCTTTTATCTTCCTTAAGTACCACTTCCTTCTGTTCATCATGCTTATCGACAATTGCCGTCTCCGCTTGCTTCACCTCCGTCGCTTCTTCCTGCTTCTCTTGTGTACTTTGCTCGACATTGTTGTCTTTCTGCAATACATCAGCAAACAGCGAGGCGGCAAGGTTCTGCTTGTAGGAATCCCTGTCAGGAGCCACCCACAATCGTTGCCATTGTGACGGACTGACACTTCTCGGCTGCAACTTCTTGCCGTCAATAGTGGCTGCACACAGGCATTCGCCCGATTTGGCACGGAATACTGCCACACGCTGGATGCGGTTCAAATCAACCTCCTGCTCATTACCTCCGAAGATGTCCACCTTCAGGTCGGGTTTCGCCTCTGCCATAGCATAATACTTCTGTGCCAGTTCCTCACGCACACGCTCGATGTTGTCCATCGACTGCTTCAAGGTGGTGAAGAAATGATTGAGGTCTCCTTTGTCGGGATAGACGGCAAAGCCCTCCTTACCTTCGGGCTTGATGTACAATGCCCACCGCTCCTTGTCATCCTTTACCAACTGCACATTGTCGAAACCGATGTCACGGCTGTGGGTTACGGCCTCAGAAGCATCCAACGAGGATAGGTCTTCGATAGACCAGTTGCGCAGTCTTGATACCGTGATTTTCTTGTCGGCGAAATAACTGTCGTCGGGACGGAAGCCCAAGGCTCCGTCGGGATTGTAGAAACGCACGTTGTCATAACCCTCTTTCTGCAAGGCATTGGTGAAGCGTTGCTTGTTCATGCCCTTGATCTCGTTGTTCACCTCCAACGATGCACCCTGTGGCAGCACCACATCGGCGGTCTTGCTGGCATCATCACGCACGATGACCACAGTACGCTGCTCCTCGTTGGGATGCTGCTTGATTTCGTCTGCTACGAAGTAGTGGTTGGGCAACTGCACCTGTATCTGCGCCGTCTCTCGCTGATGCTGGTCGGTGGCATACTCCACCTTTTCACCCAGTTCGGCTTTCTTCAACACCTTCAGCGCACCGTTCACCTCACTCTCGATGGCATCAATCAGACAAGGGTCTTCCTTCAGTTCCCTCGTCCAATAGTCCACCATGCTAAGGCTGTCCTTTGACAGACGGGCAGGCAGTCCCAGTTCGAGCATCTTCACGCCCGAAGCTATCTCAGTGATGAGTCGTTCCTTCTTCACGGCATCCTCCGACGGGGCTTTGCCGTTCTTCATGACCATGCCCTCACGTGCCAACCGCTGCTGATGACCGGTGGCAGACACCAACTGACGCATCATCTCCTGTACATAGTCATTGTAGTGCTCGAAGTCACGCTGCCGTGGCAGGTAGATGACATCCTTCTCGGTGTCGTAGTGCGCCACACCCGTGCCGTCCTGACGTACATTCACGAGGTTGTCCTTCATCTTCTGAAGGAATCCGTTGACGCACCCATGCAGCTGCTTGTCCTCCTTGTCGCCATAACCTCTATCCTCCACCGTGCCATCCTTCTTCAATGCCGTAGTGTAGGCTGTTTCGTTAGCCATAGGCAGTAGCGTCTGGTCGATATTGAACAGCACACGGATCTCACGGTTTTTCACTCCCTTGTACTGCTGTTTGTCCTGTTCCGACAGTTCTGCGTATGCCTCCTTGGTGATGACATCGTCGGGATTGTTGCGGTTGACGTACTTATTCCAATTGTAATACAGGAACGGCACACCTTTCTCATGCTCCCTCACGCTCTCACCCCGTGCCTTCGCTTCGGAGAACTGCGTAAACAGATTGCTCTTGCAACCCTTGGCATCGGAGTCAAGGGCAAGGACAAGGGCATTGAACGGACTGACCGAAAAGCCCTTGGGATAGAGCTTCGGATAGAGTTTGCCGCTTGCATTCAACCAATGTCCCTTGGCATCCACCGCACTCGTCAGTGCCTCAGTGAGCAGCGACACCTGCTTCTCCGCCGTCCGCTTCTCAAATTCTGATTTCTCTTTCATGCTTTTATCTTTTTGTTTATCTCAATCACATTCTATAATTGGCTTACCAAGCCACCGTTCCCGACAATTTTGTTGTCGGGCTTCACTGTATTCCCCTCGGTCGCACCACGCTCTCCCGTGCCTGCTCTTCGTACTGCATTGCTGCCATCTGTCGCATCTGGTCGTTCTTGGCAAGTATGGCGTTAGCCAATGTATTCAGCGGCAATGCCCCCGACTGATGCGCCCCAATCACACTGTCAGGCAGTTGAATGGTACAAGGCACATGGTCAATGTTGGCAACGAGACACCGCCCTTGCAGCATCGGGTTGCTGATACGAGGATTGAGTGGTTCATCAGGATATTGGCGGTACTGAATGCGAGATGCAGCAGGACTAACTGTAGGTGCAATGCCTTCCTGCTGTTTCCTGCCCAGCACCTCATGTCCCGCTTTGTTGAGCAGATTGGCACCTCCCATACCCATCAACAGCATCTTCAGTATAGGATTCTTCACGAACATTCCAGCCACGATAGAGGCCAAAGGAAGGAGGCTATTGTCCATATTCAGCGATTTTGTCTTGCCAGTGAACAGTCCCACCAGTACATCGGGCAGCATCGCCAACACATAACCAAGGTTCTTGCCGATGTCTGAAAAGCCGTTCAGTCCAAAACTCTGCAACAGCCCGTCCCATCCATTTTCGTTTGTTTGTAAGGCTGTTTCCTCCTGCTGGACTACAGATGGTGTTGCCTCTTCAGTCGATGAATCAGGAGTTTCTTTCGGTTCTGCCTTCTTCTCCTTCTCAGCCTCTGCATCCAGTCTCGCCTTAACCTCCAGATACTCGTCTTCCTGTCCAGGCGCAACTATCAAGGGCACATCCTTGTACTTGCCTGTACGTTTGGTTGCTTCGTTTCTCTGAGGGTCAAGGAACGTACCTTTGTTCCAAGGAAAAGAGGTCTGCTCGGTTTGTTTCGTCCAATCCATAAAAGTGATATTGCTCGTGGGAATCTTGTTCTTGAAATGGCTGTTGGTAGCCTTGATATAGCTGTTCTCGTGGTTCTTGATGACTTTTGCCTGTTTGCGGAATGAGGCGAAGACGTTGGTGCCCGTACCGAAAACTCCCTTGCTGATACACTCCTCGACACAGACCTCTTGGCTGCTACCTTTCTTGCTTAGGTGCTCCATGCCGACATTCATCACCATATCGATACCGACAAACTTGGCGAAGGTTGCCCATGAGCCAATCCCTCCCATGGCCACGACATCGGCACCCGCTCCGGCTGCCCATCCCGCTGCCTTCTCTGTTCGAGAGGGCTTATAGGCTGCCTCTCCTTTGGCTTCTATCTCTGCGGCAAGGGGTGACTTGTTCAGTTCGTAGGGCAGACCGAACAGACTGCTTTGTGCCGCCTTGCGGATGATATAGTCGGCAGAAGATGTTGGCATACGGTCTTTCACCATTTTTTCTATCATCAGCTGCTCCATGCGGTGATCGATATAGGCGTATGCCAAATCACAACCGAGTTGTTTAGAGAGTGCATCGTACCGCTCTCGTCCTATCTCCGTCACCACCGCCTTGCGCCATTCCTCAGCCATCACGGCAAGGTCACGCTGCATATCCTTGTTGCCGACAATAGCCTCCTTGCACATCGCCAGATAGTCTTCGGTGGTCTTGCTGTTCCACTTGCCTGTAATCTTCAGCGTGGCGTATGGGTCATCACCAGGCATATTGGCAGTGGCCAATGAGCGTAGGATGCCAGCCGTACTGTTGGAGTAGGCTCGCATCTCGTCTGCCTGTCTGTTGGACAAGTCCCGTTGCACCCTGCCCATCACGGGGGCAAGGTGACACCCGAAGTAGTCGCCCATCAGACGCTCTATCTCTGCGAATCGCTGACTGTTCTTAACTGCCATATACCTTGTTTATATATTATACTGCTGTAATATCTGTTCCTTTGTCTGCTCGATGGCATTGTGATATATCTCCATCTGCTTAGGATAGTGTTCCTCCAACCATGCGTCCTTGTCCACTTGGCAGTGGATGAACTGCACGGCCATACGTTCCTCAATCTCCACGGAGGGTTCCCCCTCTTCCTTACCATTGAACCATGCCTTTGTCCACCATCTCACGCCAGCCCGGTCGGGATAGACGCTCACTATCCTCGGAATGTCGAAGCTCTGGATATCCACGTCCAAGTCGGCAAGAGGGTCGATGATGCCGTCATGCGTCAGGGCTTGCTCTTGGAGTTTTTTTTTAACACCTCGTCCATCGTGGAGAGATATACCTGATGTCGCATGGCAAGATAGTTGAGAAAGTCGGCAATGAGCAGGTTCTGCACCTTAGTCGCCAAAGGCATACAGCGGTTGCCGATGCCCAAGGGATTAGCCATGCTCGGCATGGTCTCGTAGAAATAATGCTTGCTCGCTCCCAACGAGAAGATGTTTCTCAACGACTGCTCCGTATGTTCGGGCAGAGAGTATGCTCCTTGTTGAAGGTCCTCGAAGTAGGAGGGAAGGAAGCGGAGCATCAATGCCTCTATCTCCTGACGGTCGGTGTCGTAGGGTGAAGGGATGTTCATGTCCAGTTCATTGATGCCCATTTGGGAATTGTGCTCCAATGCCTTGATATTGCCGTAGAGCATGGTGAGGAACTCCAACGGATTGATTTCCTCTCCGTCAAACCTCACCTCCATGTGCAGCAGGTCGCCACTGATGGCGATGGTCTGACCGGCCTTGACGCTTTGGGAGAAGTTGGCGAAGACATTGGAGAGATGCCTGTAAGTCACTTCGTATTTGCCGTAGCGGATGGTCTGGTAGATGCCATGCTCCGCGTCCGACCCAATGGCAGAGACGGTTCCCGTTGCCACCGCCGACAGCAGGTAATGGTTCACTGAGAAGTCTATGCCGTGATGGAAGAATGTTTCTCCCGTCACGGGATTTTTCTGCTCTCCGTAACCCAAGGACATCTGCACGTCCTGCTTTATAGGCTCCTCAAACGGCATACAGTAGCCGCTCGATGAGCGCAGTATCATTTCTTCTGTATATCTCATATCACTGTATATTGGTTATCGTTTCATCCCTCTGCTTTGGGTCTCTGCTTCTTTCATGTTCTGCCCATGTGAAGACGTACCGCCTCTGTTAGGCAGAGTTTGCGCCACCTTAGAATTGTTCCCGATGATCATCGCTCCAAGCAGGGCACCCGCAATCTTGCTCATCCAACCAAAGCGTCCGAATACCATGAAGGCGGCAGCCACCAGTCCGACGATGCTCATACCCGACACGTTGCCCTTGCCGATATTGCCAAAGAGATTGCCTATCATGTCGCATCCTACGCCTCCGAACATATTCCTAAAGAAATCACTGATGCCGCTGAACTGGGTGTCCATCTTTCCGGCTACAGTGTTCACCGCATCAACGGCTTCACCAGCCTTGCCCGTCAGACGTTGCACATCGTTGGCGGTTTGTGCCACCGCTTCCGTGGCATTCTCGCCGATGACAGCATCACCTACGATGCGTGCCACGCTCTTGTCTGTGGTCAGCTTCTCCCATGTCACATAGCCTGCGGCACTACCCACTGCGGCCGTCTGCATAGCCTTGCCGGCTCCCATAAGGGTGCGTTGCGGGTGGAGTGCCGCACTGCCTAAGGTCTTTCCAGTTACTCCGATGACATGGCCAGTACCTCGTGCCGCCTTGCCACCATATTTCAATAATGAACTCCAAAATCCCATATCTTATCGTTTTTTAATCACGGTTTGACTTCGTCTTCTTCTGTCACGACTCGGCATAGCTCGAACAAGTTCGGCTCTGCTCTCGCTGCTCCATCAGTTTACGTTCTTGCCCACCTGCTTCCACCGCCTCTTGGCAGCCGCTGCTATCTCGGCTTTGTTCGCTTTGGTGGGTCTTGCCCCTTCGTCTATCTCCATCCAAACATCGCCCATGGTGGTGTATTTCACCGCCCTCGTCAGTCGCTTCAACTGCTTGTTCATCTTCTTCAGTTTGGGTCGGATGCCGAAGACTATCTCCACACGCTCCTTCTCGGTCATCTTGTTGCCCGACAGGCATACCGTGCGTATGTCATTAACTATCTCGATGCTGTTCATAATCAGCTCGCGGTATATCTTGTTGCGCTTGGCTGACAGGGCTACGGCAAGTCCGTTGGCAGGATGGGCATCCAACTGCGCCACCAATCCACCCATATTGTCCACCAACTGACCTATCTCGTGATAGAAACCATATATCTGTGCGGCATAGCTGACGATGGAACGGAAGGAGTCCAGATAGTTGTTGAACTCCCGCTGCAGGTCGGTAGTGGCTTCCACTTCCTCCTTGGTCCAGATATGGCCGGTGGATTGTAGCAGCATCACTTTCTCCTGATTCTTCAGTTCTTTCTCCGCCTTGTTGGTGTACATCAGAATCATCCCCGCAAGAGTCGGGTCGTTCTGCGCCCGCACTCCTGCAAAAGATGATATAAACATAAAAATGGCAATTGATATGAAATACTTCATGACTGATTCCTTTATCGTTAATCACTGATGGTCATACGTCCTGCTCTGCGCCATCTGCTAAGGGCTTGGGTGGCTATCTCTCCATTGCTTCGGTCTATCATCCCTGCCGTCACGCCGTTCCACACATCGGTCATGGTGTAATATCGTATAGACAGATAAAGACGATGCAGCTTCTTGCTGAAGGCACTCAGCTTGTCGTTCAGTGCCCACAGCGTCTTGCTCCTTTCCGCACCAGTCAGCATGTTCTCTTTGCCTCCTTTGGCGACTGCATCTTTCAGCAGTGTGAAGACGGACACCAATTCCGTGGCGGTCTCCATATACAGGTTGTTCATCGAGAGGGTGGCAACGATGCCTTGCGGATTATTGTTGATGGCCTTGCGCATCTTACACAAGGTGATGAATATCTTCACTCCATCGTCGTACAGATAGGTACAGGCTTTGAGGGAAGAGGCATAACCACTGGCGGTTTTCAGATAACTGTTGTACTTCTTCTCCCATTCGTGTATCTTGGTGAACTCTGCGGCGATGGTATTCTGCAACAGGGCAGTCTTGGTCTGACCTTTGATTTCCTTCTCTATCTCACCGTTGATGGCTTCGTTGCCCTCTGCTAATGCCATCCATTCCAAAGGGTTGGCAGTCACAATCTGTGCATGGGCTGACGGCACGCTCAGTACCAATGCCACGACAATGAACCAAATCTTATCTATTCGTAATCTCATATACGCCCTTTCTTCGTTTGTTCGTTTCTACTCTTGTTCGTATCACACTCACCACGTCATAGCTGTTGCTGATGCCGGTCATTTCCAGTTTCGGTGTCGTTCTATCCATCGACAACACGGTCACGCTTTTCAGTCCGCATAACTGTTGTATCAATGTCTGATGCTCGGCAAAGTCCACCACTCGGTACAACTCCATGTAGTTCACGCTCCGCTGAAACACTCCGTGCTCACAGATGAGTTGCTCGCTCCCGATATGGTAGCGGATACTCCTCAGATAGATGAATCGGTAGAGTAAACAGAGGGAGAACAGGAGGCTGAAGACAAGCAACAGGGTACTATATGCACAACCGGGCAATCCTCCGATTAGGAGCATTGCCACGCACAACAGCAACAGAGGCAGTTCGTTGATGAAAAACTGTCCGATGCTGGGGCACAAGGTGATGATGCTATTATCTTCTTGTCTCATACGCTTCTATGATATGTGTTCTTTTCTTCTTTTTCCCTTTGTTTCTCTGCCTTGCCGGCTGCGATAAACTCGGCATAGTCGAAGGTATCTGGTTCGCCCTTGGCAATCAGTTCTGCTGATTTCTTGTTGAGCAGCGCATCGTTCCAGTCCTTGTAGCAACCCAATGGATGATAGGCTTGCACATGCTCGTGACGGAAGCCCATCTCTGCTGCCACCTTCCTGAAGTTTGCAACAAACTGCCGCCCTGCATCGTCCTTGTCAAAACCCAAATAGTGCCGTGCGTTGGGAGTAACGGACAGAAGTCCTCGCATCTGTCCCTCGGTGGGTGTGCCGCCCGTAGATACATACACCATCTTTACAGGATTTATCTGATACTCTGCCATGGCATCGTAGGCACTCTCAAACCATACAATTTCGCTTGCTTTATCCAACGGCTCGCCCGTGAGGTTGGCAATCCACAGTCCTTCACTGCTGTTGCTTCCTTCTGCCTTGCCCTTGTAACCGCCGCTACCGTCCATCTTCGGTCGTCCTCGTTCCTCAAAGCCCACAGTCTTGTCGGGTGTCTTGGGCAGTACAAGCGGAAAGGCAAGGTTGGCAAAGGTAAGTCCATCCGTCCGATGCTTAGTAGCCAGACAGAAATGCCGATGAAAAGCATACTGCGTATAGAGGTCGATGCCTCGGAACTTAAAATAGGGATAAAACCTTTTCTGCGTTTCCCTGTCCTGCGGATTGAACTTGTGGATGTCGTAGTCATTCAGGTTGAATGGCTTTCCGTCCTTTCTTGGTTCTGTAATCTTCGATGGTCTGTCCTCTATGGGTTGGTTGAGCAGTCGGTTGCAGACGAGGTTGACGAGTCGGTCAGGAGACATTCCCACCTTGTTCTCTGAAAACATTTCTGGATGCTCCTTGATGAACGAAATGACATTATACACCTTCTGCTGCGGTGGTTGGAAGCAACATTTCCCATTCTGCGTGACAATGAACTTATCACCACGCACCCGTCTGCCCTCACTGTCAGTACGCACATACGACGGATAACGCAAGCCATCTCTCTTGTTCAGATGATACCCTGCGTCCACCAGTACTTCCTGTATGCTCAACCTGTCCAGAAAGTCATCGTATGTCAGTTCACTACTCATTATAAATTATAAATTGTAAATTATACATTGTTAATATCCTCTCCTTATCTCCGTGGCAACATGATTTGCTTCTGCCTCAAAGTACCTTGCCGCAATCTCCTGTGGCGAATCCACTCCCGGTTTGAAGTAAGGACGTGGACCGCCATGATGCTCTGCATAGAACTCCGGGGCTGGATGGTGATGATGGTGGCTTATGTCATGCGCCACCTCTGCTGTAACGACTGCTCCTGCCGTCAGAGCCGCCAATATCTTCGTGCCCAGTCCGGCGTTGGTTTCGGGGCGTGTCTTCATATCCACTTCACTGAAAACCTTGGAGAAGAGTTTCATGCGATGGTAGTCATCCACCGCCAAGAACTTGTCGTAGTCCTTCTGCTTGATTTCGTGCGTGATGGCTTCTCCATTGATAATGGCGGTCATGCGATACTTATCTTCGCCTTTCTTATCTCCCTCCATCGGAGGCACTTTCTCCACCATGATGTCACCGACTTTCACTTCACGCCCATGCGCTCCCTCACGATACCAACCCTTGTTCTCATTAATCAAGGCAAGGTCTTCACCTCTCACCATGGCATCGCCTTGCAACACGTCACGTCTGACAGTCTCGTCCTCTTCCAACGGAAGCAACCGTTCCTCGTCTTGTTGCTGACGCTGCTGCAACTCCTGTTCAAGTTCGGGATGCAGATGCAGGTCGATGCGCTCCTTGCTATTCAGTGTGTCCATCAGGATTTTGTCAGCAAAGTCGTCCTTGATGATGCCATTCAGCAGTTCCAAGCGTTGAACGACGGGCACTTCCTTGATGGAGTTGGAGGTGAGTTTCTTCAGTTCCTCATCTGTCAGGTCATACACCATGTCGGCATTGACGCTGTTCGACTGAATGGTCAGCGTCTTCGCATTCTCATCAATGATGATGCCATGCGATGCCAGACACTCCTGCCACTTCTCATTGGTGAAATAGACAGGCGAGGTAATCAGTTCCTTATAAGGCTTGGCTGGCTCCGTGCTTCTCGTGCGGCTGATGGAAGGCATTATGATTCCCTCCAAATCTTTCAGCACATCCTGTTGCTGAGGGCTATAACTCTGTTGCTGTCCCTTATAATAGAACCCATAACCGCCGCTCTGCAATTCGCCAGGCTTCATTCTGCCGTCCCAACGTTCAGGCACAATCGGGGCTTCGGGGAAGAACAATCGTCCTCCAACTCTGCGAAGATGGAATCCCTCCTGACTGCGTGGTGTCCAACCTAAAAAGGGTGGTGGCATATCGATGCGCCCCATCCGTCCATACTCGCCGATACCAACACGATAGCCGTGCAGCCCCATAGCTACACGACCGTTGGCATTGCGTGCATGAACGAAGTTCTTGGGCATATAGAAGTCGTTGCCCACAATGCCCGTAAAGGTATTGTAGGCTAACTTGTTGGCATGATTCGTACCCCAGTCGGTCAGAGCCAACATCTGCTTCTCGGTGATGTTATAGGTAAGCAGCGGACTGTCATGCCCTTGCACCACAAGCTGATAGCCGCTGCCATTACTCACCACATGAGCCTGCATACCATTGCGCATGAGCAAGTCACGCATCTCTGGTTGCAGGTCCATCTGTTGGGGATTCGTATTCTTTCTTATCGCCATACTTATTCTTCACTCTTCATTCTTCACTCTTCATTTATCATGCTTCACCGTTCTCTATTGCCTTCTCCAGTTCCTCATCTTTGTGATGGACAAACTGCTCCGCACTCTCTTCACAAATGCAGAGTCCGTTGTTCAGACAATAGCTCTCATATTCTTCCTGCCATTCAGCAGAATGATGGTTGACATACTCCAACCAACCGTACTCGCCGCTCTGTATCTTCTCGACGAGCACATCCTCTGGATAATATTTATTTGATGCCATATACTTATTATATTATGTGTAGATTATTTGTGCATGGAAAAAGAGGCGCGGTTGCGCTCTCCATTCTTCTTCTGCTCATTCCAAAGTTCTTCCGTGTATTCCTCTTCAGGCACATAGTCAAGATTACCGTCATCGCCCATTACCCAACAGCCATAGCACCCGAAGGTGTATTTGTCCCACTCTCGCTTGGTGTTCTCCTTCCACTTCTGACTGTCGCCTTGATTAATCCTTATGCCGGTCTTATCGTTCAGGTCAATACCCACCGTCACCTGTTCGTCCTCCATGATGAGCGTGAGCGGCTCACCCTTCTGCATCACGGTCAGTTCTGCCGAACTCAGTTTCAGTTCATCCTTCAGCACCTCCAAGTTGCGCCCGATGACAGGCGTAGGTACCGACATCACCTGATTGGTCTCCGTGTCAATCTGCACGAAAGCCTTGCTGCTCCTGCCATCAGCATCCTTAACATCGGCAAGGATAGCCTTTCCAGCCAGCAAGTCCTCCTGCTGTTCCTGAGTAAAAGCCTCCAATGGTGATTTCTCCAACTGCGGATAGAAGACCACATCCACCTTGCCGTCCTCCATACGGACCAACGCAAATCGGGTGCGGCTCTTCAATGTCTCGCCCTCATCATTATTCACCTGAATGGGCAGCAACGGTGAACGTCGTCCCTGACCAATATCTTCCAACGCCCACATGGGCAGGTCTTCAATCTTCTCTTGTGTGAGACCAAAACGAGCCAGTGTCTGATAAGGCACCTCGCTCTCTTCAAATCGTACTTGCTTCATACTTTAACTTTGAATTTGAAATTAAACTCATGCAAAGTTATATACCTATTCAGAGACAAGCAGAATTGCATAAGATAATGCGTGTTATTTTTGACGATTATTATTATTTGAGTTTGATTTCTGCTCAAAAATCAAACTCGATTGCTATATTATGTTACAATCTTCTTGTCTTCCCTTTGTTCTTTATGCCAGTCAAAGAATTGCTTGTTACTTTTGCACCATGAAACGATTTCTACTCATCACAATAGCAGCAATATTCTGTTCATCAGCAACAGTATGCGCTCAGTTCAATACCGTCACACAGACTAAGGTACACCGCAAGGCTGTGCCAAAAACGACGCAGTCCGCAACATCCGAACAACTGCCTCCGTGCTCGCCGCATCAGCGGCGAGACTCTCTTGCCTTTGCCCCATTACAAACCCAAACGGAGCAGACCGACCGCCACACGGCACTTGTCAGTCCACTCCGTCATATCTCTGTCACCAGCCCTTTCGGCTACCGCAGAGACCCATTTACAAAAAGAAAAGCCCTACACAACGGGCTTGATTTGAAGGCAAATTACGAACCCACATACGCCATGATGCACGGCGAGGTCATCAAGGTAGGCAAGGACAAACGTTCAGGCCTCTATGTCACCCTCCGTCACGGCGACTTCACCGTCAGCTATTGCCACCTCTCCCAAACTCTCGTCACCAAAGGCACCCACGTCCGTCCCGGCATCATCATCGCGCTGACAGGCAACAGTGGTCGCAGTACTGGTCCCCACCTGCACCTCACACTCAAAGACACAAAAAAAGGACGAGCCATCGACCCGTCCATTCTTCTCAATCTTATCAAGCATCCACTCTAATAGAACGCCTTGTCTTTTGTCGTTCACATCACCCCTTCCGCATTGCAATAATGTCTTAAATATCTAATCCTCAACAATTTCTATTCTTGAAAAACAAGTGTTTTATTCACGAATATAATATGATTTCGTGAAAGATGTCATAAGATGATACTAATATCTATGCTATTTGTCAATAAAGAACCCGTTTCTATGCAGATATTCTGAAACGGTTAGTGTTCCAATCCCTATCTGCTCACACAACAAAGGAAGTTTCTTGAACAACTTACCGTCATTCTGCTGCCTTGTTTCCTCCGTCATTACTTGCATCTCTTCCAGATGGATAGCGTCCGAGTGTCGTACATTCAGTGCATAAATGATAATCTTAGCATCACCTGTTTTAAGGTATTCTTCCTTTTGCTCTATGTATTCTTCTTCAGTCAGTTCCTGCTTCTTCAGTCTTACACAGAAATTGTTGTCTATCATGTTGCTGAATCTCTCTGGGGCACATGGAAATAGATCCTTTGTCGGAATGACCAATTTCTTGTCTTTGAGGAAAGGCATCTTTTCAACTGCAATTCCTTTGGAGGTGCGTTTTGATTCATCCAGAATCACATCAAGTAGCATCAAATCCTTGCGGGAGAACGCCTCTTCCAGGAATGAGTACAACTGTCCGTCCTTATCCAAGGGAAGATAATTCTTGGCAATCATCACCAATGAGCATGTATCAACAACTATCGCCATAACTCCCTCTCAAAATTTGCTGGTTTGACATTGAGTCTCGAACAGAAAGTGGTCTCGTTGACCACTCCATTGAAATAGGCATATTGCATGGTTTTCAAGAATAGCGGAGAAATGATGGGCTTTGGTGTTCGCCCGCCTCTCTTCTCAGAGTTTTTCAACTTTTCCTGTTCCTCTCTTCTTCTGTATTCCTCTGCCAATTCACTCTTGACATTGCTGTAGCTCGAATAGCTGATTTTCCTGTCGATATACATCCTTGTATATAAGGCAAGACGGCTAATGTGCGTCCGTGCACTGATAGCCTTGAAGAGGTCAATGCAGTAGTCGTTACGGGAATCTACACATGCTATGTTAGCAAGTGTTTCTGCTTCTTGTCCCATAATGAACTGATATGCAAAATCATTGCACCATCTTTCGACATCACTGTATGAAGTCTGTGCCGAGATGTCCATCATGTCCACCGACTCCACTTCTTCAATCCCCAATAGACAATGCCCCAATTCATGCGCCAGAGTGAATATTTCTCGCTTGTAATGCTTATGATGCTTAAGCACTATCACATTGGGCTTAAGGTAAAAACCGTCAATGTTGGTTTTCTCTTTCTTGTTCCATGTCTCTATGTATTCAAAGACAAAAATGCCATGATCGGCGATTTTTTCTATCATCTTCACAAGAAACTGCCTATGATTGACAGTTTCCCCGGGATAAAAAAAATCTCTTGCACGTACGGCTACTGTCTTAGGGTCATCTTGTAGGGTGTAGTGTTCTATGTCAAACTTCACATCCAGTTGCGACAGTTTGTTGTATGCATCCAAAGCGTTTTTCAGACTCTCGAATCGGTTTACAGTACGGATCGACTCCAAGTTCAGCTCTGTTCCGAATGAGGTCTTGCGGAAGAAGATACTGCTGCTTGCATTGGTTGACAACTTAGAATAGTCTTGAAAGAAACTGACTTCTTTGTCGAATATCTCACCTATACGCTTCAACACCCCCAAATCAATAGAATCTCCACTGATGTCTGCGGCTCCTGTTATCCGTTTCCTGCCTTTGTTCAGAAGAGACAACAAGTCATCCACCGACATCTTGTATAATGCCAGCAGGTATTCTAAACGTTTCTTGTTAATCTCTACTTTCATATCAGCCTCGATTGAACTATTGTTGTTTTGATGCAAATGCTTAGGCACAATTTTGCGTTGCAAAATTACACATTTTCACTTAAATGGGCGAATTTTCATGCTGAATATCACTGGAATTTATGTTTATTTTGCTAAATCGCTACATTTTGCCACCAAAAAGACACAAAAATAGGACGAATCATCGACCCGTCCTTTTGTTTTTAGCCTTTTTCGTTCTAACCACAGCCTGCAATGTTATTCATCAACTGGTTCATCACTCGCATGTCTCATTTCGTAAACTGTCCATAAGGCTAACACACATTCAATGGCTATCACGGTAATGGCCGCAGTCATGCCCCACCAGTGGGCAATAAGCATAAAGATGCCAGCCTCAATGCACAACGCAAAGAGGATGGTAACAATAAGTGATAATATTCTATTCATTCTACGGTAACTGATTTAGCAAGGTTTCTTGGCTGGTCAACATTCCTATCCTTGTTGATGGCGATGTAATAGGCCAGCAACTGCAATGGGACGGAAACAACGAGAGGTGTAAGGCATTCGGGTACGTCGGGCACTTCAAGGCAATGGTCGGCGATGTCCTTCATTGCGTCATTGCCCTTGGTAATGATGGCGACAACCGTACCGCCACGCGCCTTCACCTGCCTTACATTACTGATTATCTTGTCATACAGCGAGTCCGTTGGAGCAATGACCACCGTGGGCATCTCGCTATCTACAAGTGCAATCGGTCCATGCTTCATTTCCGCAGCAGGATAACCCTCCGCATGGATATAGGATATTTCTTTCAGCTTCAACGCACCTTCAAGGGCGGTGGGGTAGTTGTACCCACGACCGAGATAAAGGAAGTTGCGGGCATAGGTGTATATCTTCGACAAGTTCTTGATTTTGTCAGCAAGTCCCAACACATCTTTTATATATAGGGGCATGTTCTTCAACTCCCGGACAATCCTCTCTACGGTTGCATCATCCACAGTACCACGCATCTGTCCCACGCAGAGGGCAAGCAGCATCAGCACCGTTACCTGTCCTGTAAAAGCCTTGGTAGAAGCCACACCTATCTCAGGTCCTACATGGATGTATGTCCCGGAATCCGTATTTCTTGGGATAGAGGCACCCACGACGTTGCAGATGCCATACACAAAAGCCCCCTTGCTCCGTGCCAACTGTATGGCGGCAACGGTTCCGAGCGGTCATACTTCCTTTGTAACTCCATACACTTCTCAAAGGAGAAGTCGGATGCCTCAAAAAGAGGCTGGATAAGGTGGGCGCATTCGTTCAGCAGTCCCTTGACGATGTGGATGTTCATCTCGTGGCAGTTTCGGCAAATTGCACTGTTGCAGTTGATATACCGATGACTGTTGATGAAGTCATCCACATAGCGGTCATACCGCTTGCCATTCAAAATCACATCCTGAAGATAGAGTTCTCTCGCTTCTAAGAGTAACTCAAACAATTCTTCTGCTACATCCTGTTCGGTAGCGAAGTGGGTCAGGTGTTGCTTCTCTTCAAAAAAAGAGAAGACTTTTTAATTTGTTTTTGCATACTAAATTACTTATTTATAAGTTTATGACGACTGAAATATAAAAATTACACAACATGGTTCAGTATTAGGTTATAATTCTTGTAAAGTTACATTCCTCCTCCCAACGCATGGTAAAGTTTAATTATACTTTGTATGCGTTCAAAACGAGTTTGTAACTGTTGCACTTCCGCTTCGAGAAGAGACTGTTTGGCGGTCAGCACTTCCAGATAGGTGGTATTGGAATGACGCATCAGCGATTCTGTCTTTCGCACAGCGTCGCATAATGTTTCAACCTGCCGAGCATTGATTTCAATTTGCGATTTTGCCGTCTGCCATGCGGTCAGAGCATCGTTCACTTCCTTTCCTGCGTTCAGTAATGATTGCCGGAACAACAGTTTGGCTTCTTCCTGACGGCTTTTGGCTATCTTCAAGTTGGCGATGTTTACGCCCCGGTTGAATAACGGCTGTGTCAGGGAACCGATGGCATTAAGTAACCATTGTCCGGGATTTACGATTACGCCACCGCCGTTATTAGTCCATCCAAGAATTCCCGAGAGGGTAATATTGGGATAGAAGGCGGCACGGGCCGCATTGGTGGCGTAGAATGCTTGCGCCAGTTCCATTTCAGCCTGACGCACGTCGGGACGGTTGGAAAGCAGTTGCAAAGGGACTCCGATCGAGACAGTATCGGGGAAAGCAGCCTCGGCCAGATCACTTCGTCCAATCGAGTGTGACGGCATGGCAAGTATCGCAGACAGGGCGTTTTCTGTTTCGGAAATACTCTTGCGTATGGATAACAGGGATGCTTCGAGTCGCATCACGTTCGCCTTTGCCTGCAATACGCCAGCCTCGTTTGATTTCCCCACTTTTTTCAACGCTTCAAGAGTGCGTACGGTAGTCCGCCAGTTCTCCAAAGTCCGGTTACTTATTGTCATTTGTGCGTCAAGCATGGCAAGGGTGTAGTAACTGTCTGCAATAGTGGCGACAAGCTGTGTCTGTACGGCCTGCCGGTAGGCACGGCTTCCTTGTAATGCGGCGGCTGCGCCACGCTTTGCCGCCGTAAGTTTGCCGAAGATGTCCAGTTCCCAGCTTGCCGACGCTCTCACATTATATGTCTTTGCCGTTGCTCCGTCATGTTTATTGGCATTACCTTCGGCAGTCAGTCCCAGTGATGGAAGATATGATAGTCTGGCAGTCATCAGGACGGCTTCTGCCGCTTCCACGCGTAACCGTGCCACATTGAGGTCTGCGTTCCGTTCAAGTCCGGTTTCAATCAAGGACTGGAGTTTCGGGTCGGTAAACATTTCCCGCCACGACAGGGACGCGATGGTCATTGTATCAATGTCCGCCGGCATGTCCCGATACAGATTCTCCGTTGAGAGGTCAGGGCGATGATACCGGCTGTATGTGCCACAGCCGGCAAGCATCCATCCCGACAATATGATATATATTACTGTCTTCTTCATTTAATTATGCTTAACACGTTCTTGGATATATTGGAATACAATAAACAATGACGGCACAAGGAACAACAGAGCCAAAGTACCTACAATCATTCCACCGATTACACCTGTGGCAAGCGAACGGCTGCCGTTGGCACCCACTCCGTGCGCCATCATCAGCGGGACAAGACCGAACACCATGGACAACACAGTCATCAATATGGGGCGCAGGCGGACTTTTGCCGCACTGTATGCCGCCTGTGCCAGCGTCATGCCTTCCGACCGCCGTTTACCGGCGTATTCGGTAAGCAGGATCGCTGTCTTGGCAAGCAGGCCTATAATCATGATAAGTCCGGTCTGCATGTAGATGTTGTTCTCCAGACCGAAGAGCCACGCAAACAGGAAACTGCCCATCAGTCCGCAAGGCACCGACAACAGAACCGCGAAGGGTATGAACACGCTCTCATACAAGGCGCACAGAATCAGATAGACCAGAACCATGCAGAGCAGGAATATAAGCGTGGCATTGTTGGTCGTCTTGCTTTCCTCACGCGAAATGCCGCCAAACTCGTATGTGTAATTTGACGGAAGCACTTCACGTGCCGTCTCGCCGATGGCTTCGAGCACCTGCCCCGAACTGTAGCCCTGAGCCGGAGACCCGCTAATCGAGATGGCGTTGAACAGGTTGAAACGGGTGAGGTCTGACGGGCCGTTGGTCTTGGTCAGGCGCACGAACCGGCTCAAAGGCGACATGCCGCCATCGGTGGCACGCACATACATGTGGTGCAGGGATTCCGCATTCACACGATATTCCGCCGGAGCCTGCATGGTCACATGGTAGAGCTTGGAGAACCGGTTGAAGTCGGAAACATATTGTCCGGTATAATAGCCCGACAATGTGGAAAGCACATCTGCGGGCGACACACCCGACTGTTCGCATTTGGCGGCATCGATATCCACCCAGTATTGCGGATAATCCGTGGCAAAGGAGGAATAGACTTCGCCGATTTCGGGTCGCTGCGACAAGGCTTCGACAAACTTGTCTGCCTCTTCCTTGAAGGCGGCGATGTTTCCGCCCGCCTTGTCCTGCAAATAAAGCTCGAAACCGTTTCCCATGCCGTACCCGGCAATCATCGGAGGCGACATGGCGAACACCGTGGCATCGGGAATATCCGAAGTGGCGGCATAAATCTTTCCGATGACATCATTGACCGACTGCCCCTCTCCCTTACGCTGCTCCCAGTCTTTGAGTGTCACGAAATACATCGCCTGCGAGGGACCGAAACCGCTGAAAGAGAAACCGGCGACCGCACCGCTGTATTCAATCTCGCCGATGCTGTCGAGACGGCTGTTGATACGCTCCATCACCTTACTTGTCTGAGCCATGGATGTGCCGGGCTTCGTGTTCATGCTCACCATGACCGTCCCGGTGTCCTCTTCGGGAATAAGTCCCGTCTTTGTGACATTGACCAGCAGCACCAGCAACCCGAAAGAAATGCCTATGATGCTCCACAACAGCCATCGGCGATGGATAATGAACATCACTCCACGTACATAGCGTCGGCTCAGACGGTCGAAGACGGCATTGAACGCTTTACGGAAACGGGCTGCAAAATTGTTCTTGGTGTTGCCCTGCTCATCGATATAGGGTTTCAGCAGCAGCGCGCAAAGTGCCGGTGAGAGTGTGAAGGCATTGACTGCCGAGATTCCCACGGCAACAGCCATCGTGATACCGAACTGCGTGTAGAACGCTCCCGAAGTCCCGCCCATCATGGCAACGGGGAAAAACACTGCCATAAAGATGATGGTAGAGGTCAGGATAGCCGACGAAACGCCTTTCATGGCATCATCAGCCGCGAGAACCGCAGACTGATAGCCCTCGTCGAACTTCGCCTGCACCGCTTCCACCACCACAATGGCATCATCGACCACAGTTCCGATGGCAAGCACAAGCGCGAACAGGGTGAGCAGGTTGACGGAGAAGCCGATCATGGACATCACGGCGAACGTACCGATAATGGAGACGAAAATGGATATCGTAGGAATAAGCGTGGACTTAATATCTTGCAAAAATACATATACCACCACGATAACCAGAAGTATCGCTTCAATAAGTGTCCGGATAACAGAATTGATGGAAGCATACAGGAACTTGTTGGTATCGGTAAGCACCACGAATTCCGTCCCTTCGGGCAAGTCCCGGCTGAGGTCGTCAAGCACTTCGTGAATCTCCTTGATGGTGCTTGAAGCATTGGACCCGGCTTTCTGGTTGATGAGCATCATGGCTGCCGGATGCCCGTTCACTTCGGAGGAATATTTGTAGTATTCATCGCCCAGTTCCACATCGGCAACCTCCTTCAGCCGAAGCACATTGCCGCCCGGCAGTGACTTGATGACCAACTCACCGAACTCTTCCGCGCCGGACAAGCGTCCGCGGTATTTCATCGTGTATTCATTGGCGGTAGGATGATTGGCACCGAAGGAGCCGGTGGCGGCCTCGATGTTCTGTCGTGCGAGTACGGTGGATATGTCATCGGGGATAAGCCCGTATTGCGCCATCTTGTCGGGACGCAGCCAAAGTCGCATGCTGTAGTTGGAACCGAACATCTGTGCCTTTCCCACGCCGCTGATACGTTTCAGCCTCGGCTCGACATTGATTTTCACGTAATTGTTCAGGAAGGTCTGGTCGAAGCGGTCATCGGGCGAATAGAGCGCGAAAGTCATCAGTTCGGCATTCTGCTGCTTTTCAGTGGTGACACCGGTCTTGGTGGCTTCCGCCGGAAGCTGGCTCAGCGCGCCGTTCACGCGGTTCTGCACGTTTACCGCCGCCATGTCCGCGTTGGTTCCCTGCTTGAAATAGATGTCGATGGAAGCATCGCCCGTATTCGATGCCGTGGAAGTCATATAGGTCATGTCTTCCACGCCGTTGATGGCTTCTTCCAGAGGGGTTATCACTGCCTTCTGCACAGTTTCAGCGTTTGCTCCAGGATAAGTTGCGGATACGTTGATGGTCGGAGGTGCGATGTCGGGGTATTGTTCCACCGGCAAGGAAAACATGGAAATCATGCCCAACAGTACAATCACCACCGAGATAACGCCCGAAAACACCGGGCGGTCTATAAAAAATCGCAGGTTCATTTCGTTTCGTTTTTAGGGGTTATGCTCATGCCTTCTCTCACCAGTCCCACGCCTTCGGCGACAATGGTGTCACCGACCGAAAGACCTTCTTTTACGATAAACCGGTTGCCGTCGTTCAGGCGGTCCACCGTGAGATAGGCGGCTTCCGCCTGTCCGTTTTTCAGACGGTAAGCGATAATCTTGTCCTGCAGTTCCACGGTGGCGGTCATGGGAATGGTTACGGCCTCCGTTTTCGGGTTTTGAAGGATGACATTGCCGATGCTGCCACTCAACAGTTCGCGGTCGGGATTGGGGAACAGGGCTTTGATTTGTACCGTTCCGGTAACAGGATCCACCACGCCGCTTACGGTTTCAATACGTCCTTTCGCCTTGTACAGGCTGCCGTCGTTGAGTTGCAGGCCCACTTCCGGCATCCCGGCTATCATGCTGTCAATCGAGCCATAGCGAGCCAAATATCGCCGTAGCATATTCTCCGAAATGGAGAAATAGGCATACATCTCCGCATTGTCGGACACGACCGTGAAAGGCTGTGCCATATTGGGACCGACAAGCGCACCGATGCGATAGGGCAATGTGCCTACTACTCCGTTGCTCGGGCTTTTGATTTCCGTATAGGAGAGATTGTTGCGTGCATCCGATTCTTGTGCCTTTGCCTGTTCGAGTTCAGCACACGCCACTGCCAGTTGGTTCCGGGCGAGAGAAAGCTCGTAGTCGGATATGACCTTCTCGTCAAACAATGCCTGCTTGCCCCGCAGCTCGATTCTTGCCGTTTCCACTTTTGCCTGTGCCGCGCTGACATTGGCCTGCGCCGTGCGTAATGCCGCCCGATAGGGCACTTGGTCAATTACAGCCAATACTTGACCGGTCTTCACCCGTTCACCCTCTTTCACTTTCAGACGGATAATGCGCCCGGACATTTGCGGCAGGATGTCCACATCCTGCCGTCCGCGTATGGCGGCGGAATAGGACTCGGAGATTTCCACCGGACTTGCCGCGACCTTTATGACCCGATAACTCTGCACCGCATCCTGCTTGCCGTCCGCCTGCCTGCATCCGGTCGGCAGGAACAGCATGAGAGCAAATGCGGCGAAATTCGTGATAATGAATTGCTTGTTCATATTTTCTTCTTGTTTTGTATTAATTCATAATAGGTTTGGTGTGTCACCACTGACGGATGGTATTCCACTCTTTTTCGAGAATGGCATAAACACAGGTATCTTCATATTTTGGGGAGCCGTCAGGATTGTTTACGAATGTCACAAACTCTTTGAAACATCCTTCGCGGCGCATACCAAGACGTTCGCATAAGCGTTTGGAGCGGATATTGTCATCTTCCACAAATCCATAGATACGCCGTGCGCCCGCCTCTCGGAAAAGATAATCCAACAATCCGGCTGCCGCTTCACAAGCGAATCCTTTGCCTTCAAAACGTTTGTTGAAATGCCACCCCACATTATAAGTGTCTTCATTCTCACGCAAAGCGAACACGTCACCGATAATAAAGTCATCCTTGAAACGGCAGAGCATACTGTCCATTGCCATACGCCGTGCATGGTAATGC
>NZ_QSTJ01000005.1:0-273901 GCF_003438665.1 Bacteroides sp. OM08-11 | reverse complement strand
GGGTAGGACTGAACTTGTGGTGGGATTATATAAGGGACAAACACAAGAAAAAGTAATATTCAATGAATATCCGCATATTCTGCCACCGCATTGAAACAAGGGCAGGGTTTCTGCGGATTTAAATCATGGTGTCCCACGACCAAAACTGTGGGAAACAGGAGTTTCAGTTCGCGGATAAGCGCCAGCAGACTGCCTCGTTGCAGTAAGGTACGGGTATCTTTGGGATATCCGCAAGCATCAAGACCTCCTTCATAACAGATACCTACACTATGCGAGTTATGATTGCGGCAATGCGCCCCCGGTTTTTCCAACGGACGTCCTCTGTGGATGTCACCATCCCGGGTAATATAGAAATGATAACCTATATCTTGAAATCTACGGTGGTTGATATGGTCGCAACGGCATTGTTCAAAATCAAAGCTCTGCCCCTCACGGGTAGCAGAGCAATGAATAATGATAAGGGTAATGGTTCTCATCGGCTTATGCAAGAACTGATTCCGAACACTCCGGCCAGGGTAGTAGCCACGGCCACGATAACTTTGAGCACAATGCTCCATACTGATTTTTTTTCTGTTGACATAAATTGATTTTTTTAGATGAAAAAATATATTTTATCCCAGCGGATTTTCATTCTGGTCTTCACCGTTGCCCGATGAGCTGCCGCCACTGTTTCCGTCAGCCTCTATGGCATATTGGGAAGCCTCTTTCAGTGCAGCCTCCAGGTTGATTTGGGCGTTACTCAGTTCTCCGGTGGCACGGGCGCGCAGTTTCACGCCTTTTACATTATCCGTTACAGTGAATTCCTTGGCGGACGTAGCGCCTTTCTTGCTCACGATGCCTACGGAGAATATAGCGAGATCATCCAATTTCACGTTCTTGCCGTCCAATATCAACTCCTTGATACAGGAGATCATATCGGCAAGCACACCCTTGATAACGCCGGGCGAAAAAGGAGTGTTATGCTTCGACATGTGTTTCGACAACATTTCCGTGTCGAATGTCTCGTTAATCACCGGACGGGCATACCAAAGGCCGTTGCATTGGTTTTTCTCGCCTACAATCTGAACTTTTTTGTAAGTAATCATACATCTAAAGTTTTAAGTTAATAATTAGTTTTACTTTGGCCAGAGAGTTTATTCCTCTCTTGACCGAAACAAAGATACGATGCGTAAAAAAGAGAAAATAGGTAAAAGTGGATAAGGCTTGATTTCGGTAGGTTATAGTTGATTAAAGCCGATACTCTGTATGGATGTTTCGCTGATTTTCAGTAACTTTACATCCGATAAAGAAACAAGATAAGTGAAGTTATGGAGAATTTTGTCATTCGTGCTTATGGGCGTACGGAACTTGCCCAATGTTACTTTCCTGCACTTAATTCGCAGGTAGCTTACCGGAAATTACAGAGTTGGATTGATTATTGCCCCCATCTGCGCGATCGGCTCAATGCTTTGTGCTGCAATCCGCAGAGCCGCATGTTCCTGCCTGTCCAGGTAAGGATGATAGTAGAAGCGTTGGGAGAACCCTGAAATACCGACGGACGAAAGAGGATGATCAACGAGTGTCACCATGCTGTTTAGACAACTCGTTATCATCTTTAGACGGCTCATCATCATCTTTCGGTTGCCAATCTTCTTCTTTCCGCGGCCAGCCGTTATGTTCCGGCTACCGGCGGTTTTGCCGTAAACCGTGCCGTGGCACACTGGTTGCGATAGATTTCATCACCTTTCAACTCTACGACCCGATATCCCCGCTGATTGGCGGTTCTCACCAGCTCGAACCCCGCCTGCTTCATGGCGATTCCGATTTTGGTAGGACTAAGCAACTGCTTGATGCCTCCGCTGATTTGATTCAGGATATAAGCCGTGGTAACAAAGATACATTCTTCGCCCGGCATGGGGCGGCGGAAACGTGTAAGAACAAGTTCACGCTCCAGGTTAGGGACTTCAAAGTTCACATTGTGGGCATTGACAGCGTTTACCTCCCCGGTATCGAACCAATAGTGAAAACCCTCTTTCCAAAGGGTATAAGCCTGCGCGTAGACCCCGTCATAATTTACGGGGTACGTATAGGGGTCGTCGATACTCTCCACCTCGAAAGGCAACCAGCGACGATTACCGGTGGGATCTGAGAGAAAATGGATATTATTACTGGTACCGCAGAAACTCGCAATATGGGGACGGTGCTCTTTATAGTGCCCATAAGCCTCCCGTTCGTTCACGTTTTTCATGGTTACCATGGCTTTGAGTTGGTTCAACTCTGCCGGACGCATCTCGTCTATCTCCTCCAGGCAGATGAGGGCGAACTCGGTGAGGGTAAACATATCATCTTTGGTGATACGGTTATTATTCGATTTCACATAAAAATATTGTTGCAACTCTTTAGGCAGCAGGTTATTGAACCAAGTGGTTTTATAACTTCCCTGCGGCCCGATGAGAACCAGAATTTCATGATTTACCACTTGCGTGTCAAACAAGGATGCGGTGATACCTACAAACCATTTCTTGAAGTATTCCGCAAACACGGACGGGTCACCCTTGACGTGCACGGTAGATGCCAGCTGCCCGATATAGTCGATGTCGCGGTTCCAAGGCTTCAACTTACTGAAATGTTCGACGAAAGGATTGAAAAGCTTCACATACTCGGAACTCAGCACGTTGCGGATATCACCGATGCGTGCCGCCTTCGCATCCTTGCTCATCCGGCACCACAGGGAGTTGACGAAACGGTCGTCTATTTCCACATACCTGCCGTCGTCTTTGCCGGCATCGGATTTCATAGCTTCACATTTTCCGGTGATAGTATTATGTCTGAATTTCGCTTGGGTATCAAGAAACGTCTCTATTTCCTCTACGGTGGCAAACTTATCGTTTCCGGTAGTGTCCTTACCCTTCCGGCAAGACAGTTTCCGGGTGCCGTGTTCATCTGTATTGAGATAACACGAACGGAAAATGGAAACAATATCCCCGTCGTAATCAGTAAACCGGCCGATGGCCCATTCCGTCGCTTCATCTTGAGATACCCCAAACGCGTTGAGCAGATAGCCCATTCGCATGATATATTCGTTACGGGAATGTTCGGTATAAACAATGTTTTCCCGGTTCAGTTCTTCGGCGGCTTTTTCTACAGCTCTTTGCAACCGCTTATGCGGGGTTCTTTTTGGGGAAGTCCCACACGATACGGTTGTCCGGGATTGTATCCGGAAAGGAAGCGCCTCAGGATTGAAAAACACATCAGGATCATGGGCAAGTCCGCACAAACGGGTAACATTCTTGCATTTCAGGTCGCATTCGTAATCCAGCAGGCGGGAATAGTAGAGATTGGTTTCTTCAAAAACACGGGCATAAAGTTTCAAGTTTCCTTTGGAATGGTCGCCGATACAATCCGTAAGGAAAATCACCCGGACACCGTTACCGCTAATGGTACGGTAGGAGAGAAGAGTATGAGGATCCTCACGAATACTTTGCAACATCGTTTCCATCCGGTCGGTGGGCACATGATCCAAGTCGGCCATGGAAAGTCCGGTCCATCCGGAGATATTCTCCCGTCGTTTTCCACCCTCGAAACGTACGGCTATGGCGAAACAGGGGCACGCAGCCTTTTCACGGTTAGCAGCATCAGTGAGTCCTTGTTTTGCATAATGACGATGTTTTTCGGTATGTTCACTTATCAACGCATCGTTCTTGATGAGGTCGACCACTTGACGAATAGTAGTCTTTGCGGGATGCATGTCTGAATAGCCTTTAAAAAGGCTGATTAAAATTTCTTTCATTGAATGTTTTTATTGTTGTAAAAAAAATGATGCCGCGAAGTTGAGGAATAGATGGCGTACCGCCAAAAAGAGATAACTGACATGTGAGTTACGCATGGATGATTTATTAACATTATTCACGTATGTTAACGTTTTACATGCCTATTTTTTAGTATCAACTTAAATTTATTCAAAAAAAACGATGAGTAAAAAGAAGAGAATCATCCTCTACTTTGAGCTGGGTGATTTCCTGGAATCGCTACGGTGTAGCATTCCGGTAGATGGTAAATACCTTCCCATTCAGGAAGTATGCCATCGCACGTCTATGAGCGTCTCCACTTATGAATGCATAAAAAGGGGACTTGGTCTGATTTGAATCAGTGCTATGCTGTTTTCCACCTCTATGCGGGTGTGTACGCGCTACACTCCGAAGAGTACAACAGCTTGGTTCACAGGTTTGTGCAGTGTATGGAAAAAGATTGGGAAACGCATTGACGCTGTAGCCGATGACACCTTTGGCACGCGTTTTTCCAACTTTCTATAGTATATATGTATTTAATGAATCAATACTTAATAGTACGTTTTACGTATACGTATAAAAAGTTATAAAAGAGGGTGACAAAGGTGTCACTACTATCCTTATATTGTAAATAATATTTTAAATAAAAAAACAACTGACAGAGGACTGTATATTTTTTATAAATATTGTAGTCATCCATGATATATTATAACATTATGCAAGCAATTATATTAGCAGCCGGCATGGGAAAACGTTTAGGCGAATTGACCAAAGGTAATACCAAGTGCATGGTAAAAGTGAACGGGATCCCTCTTATAGATCGAACCCTTACGCAATTGTCAATATTACCATTATCCAAAGTGATAATTGTGATAGGCTATCAAGGGGAAAAGCTAAAAAAACACATCGGACATGAATACAAAGGTTTGAAAATAGAATATATAAATAATCCTATATTTGACAAAACCAACAATATATATTCCCTTTCCTTAGCAAAAGAAGAATTACAAAAAGATGATACATTACTTATAGAGTCTGATCTAATATTTGATGATACCCTTTTTTCAATGATTGTAAATAATTCACATCCTAATTTGGCTTTAGTGGCAAAATATGAAACCTGGATGGATGGTACCATGGTCCGTATAGATGATGATAACAATATTGTAAATTTCGTACCTAAAAAAGCTTTTAAATATAGTGATGTGGATTTCTATTATAAAACAGTAAATATCTATAAGTTCAGTAGAGAATTCTCTCAGACTCACTATATTCCTTTCTTGGAAGCCTATACTAAAGCATTGGGCAATAATGAATACTATGAACAGGTTCTTCGTGTAATTACTTTACTGGATAATTGTGAATTAAAAGCATTGCCATTGACCGGACAGAAATGGTACGAGATAGATGATGTACAAGATTTGGATATTGCGGAGACAATATTTGCTTCGGAAGAAAACCAGCTTTCATTATACCAGAAACGATATGGAGGGTATTGGCGTTTTCCTAATTTATTAGATTTTTGTTATTTGGTGAATCCCTATTTCCCTCCTCAAAAATTAAAAGATGAGTTGAAAGCTAATTTTGATATTCTATTGAATGAATATCCATCAGGTATGCGTATCAATTCATTACTTATTTCAAAATACTTCCATATCAATAGAGATTATGCAGTAGTCGGTAATGGAGCTGCCGAATTGATTAAATCTTTGATGGGATATTTAAATGGAAAAACAGGAGTGGTTTATCCCACATTTGAAGAATATCCAAATCGATATGAAAAGGACAATTTGATAATTTATATTCCTGGTAATGTTGATTTTTCATATACGGCAGATGACCTGATGGCTTATTATGCCAATAAGAATATACAATCATTATTACTTATCAATCCTGATAATCCTTCAGGAAACTTCATTTCTCGTGAAGATATATTCCGATTGGCTGAGTGGAGCGGACAACATTCCGTCCGTTTAATTGTGGATGAGTCTTTTGTGGACTTTGCAGAAGACGGGCTAAACAATTCATTACTGTCAAATGATATCCTTGAGAAATACCCTCATTTGGTTGTAATGAAAAGTATCTCAAAATCTTACGGTGTTCCCGGTTTACGTTTGGGTATATTGGCAAGCAGTGACAAGAGACTGATTGAGAAGATTAAAAAAGATGTTTCCATTTGGAATATAAATTCTTTTGCAGAGTTCTATATGCAGATATTCGGTAAATATGAAAACGATTATAAAAAGGCATGTAGAAAGTTTATCCAGGAACGAGAACGTTTTTATGATGCTTTATTACAAATAGAATATTTGCGTATAATTCCTTCTCAAGCAAATTATTTTTTGTGTGAGGTACTTCCTCCCTATACATCTTCAGAGTTGAGTAAAGTCCTTCTAAAGAAAAATATATTGATAAAGGATTGTAGTACGAAAGATGCGTTTGCAGGAAGGAATTATATTCGTCTTGCAGTAAGAGATAAAATGGATAATGACAGGTTAATAAATGGGCTGAAAGAAATAAATGTGTGTTTATGATAGAACGGAGAAGTTTACGAGAACAATATAATCCTGATGGCTCCATTTTGAGATTACAGCAACTCAGAATGTTAGATATATTGAAAATAATTGCGGATATTTGTGATAAGTATGAAATACCATATTGGTTATCTTCCGGTACACTTTTAGGCGCAGTCAGACATAAAGGATTTATACCATGGGATGATGACTTGGACATTGAAATATTGGAGAAAGACCGTAAGAAGTTAATGCGTATTTTACGCAGAGAACTACCGCCTTTTTTGAAGATACAGACCAATCGGACAGACTGGAACTATCCGGGCGCATATATGAAAATTCGAGATACTTATAGTACCATTTACGAAAATAACTTCATAGATAACCAATATAAGTATAGAGGTATTTATATTGATATTTTCACAGTGGCTCCAATTAGTGGGTTTTCTCACATAATTTCAGCATCGTTACATCGCTATCTTCTTTATGGTTGGAGGGCTTTAACTAAAAAAGGACATTCTTTTTTTTATAAGGGGTTTATAATGCGTTTACTGATGTTGTTTGTGAAATGTATATATAAGCTATTATGGTTGGTGGATTGTTTCATTCCTAATAAGAGATATTATTATGAATATGGCGTTACAAATCCGGAAAATCATTCCCCTGCTATTTTTTTCCCTTTGAAAGAGGTGGAATTTGAAGGAGTCTATTTCAAAGCTCCACATGATACACATCAGTATCTTGTGGATTTATATGGAAATGATTATATGTCTTTACCATCTGAAGATAGTAGAAGGGTACATACTCAAAGAGTAGTCATAGATAAATTCGATTACTATAATCATCATGGCTGATATATCATCAAATAATAAACGTATTGTTAAAAACACGGCATTCCTCTATGTGCGCATGATATTTATAATGGCTGTGTCGCTTTATACTTCCCGAATAATACTTGAAGCATTAGGGGTAGAAGATTATGGCATATATAATATAGTTGGAGGAATTGTTTCAATGTTCGGTTTTATCAATGCCTCATTGAGCGGTGCTTCTTCACGTTTTATAATTTACTCTTTGGGGGAAGGAGATAAAATAAAGAGCCAAGAAATATTTAATAGCATAATGACAACTCATTATATTATAGCAGCTGTTGTGGTGATATTAGCTGAAACGGCTGGTTTATGGTTTGTAATGAATAAATTAGTCATTCCGGACGAACGTTTAACTGCTGCTTTTTGGGTATATCAAAGTACTGTTCTTTCCTCAATCATCATGTTGGTTAGTTCTCCTTTCAATGCCCTTATCATAGCTCACGAAAAGATGAATGCCTTTGCTCTTATATCTGTAATCGAAGCTGTTTTAAAGTTATTCAGTGTGTTCGTACTGTTTGTATTGCCAATTGACAGATTGGTTATATATGCGATATTGACTGTAACCGTCCAGGTTTTTATTCGCATACTTTATACCATTTATTGCAAGAAGCATTTTAGCGAAAGTCATTACCACTTAAGATTTAAAGTAGACGGTATGAAGTCGATTTTAATGTATTCAGCTTGGACAATGAATGGTAATTTGGCGATTGTCGGCTCTACACAAGGTATAAATATTCTTTTTAATCTGTTTTTCGGACCGATAGTTAATGCGGCTTATGGCATAGCTTTGCAGGTGCAGAGCGCTTGTAATCAATTTTGCTCTAATTTTTTAATGGCGGTAAGACCGCAAATCATCAAGTCTTATGCACAGGATGATTTAAGCCATATGCATCAACTGATATTATTTTCAACTCGATATTCATTCTATTTGACGCTTCTTATCGCAGTGCCTATAATTTCACAAGCTGATTATATTTTAAAAATTTGGTTGGTAGATGTACCTCCGTATACAGTGGAATTTGTGCAGTTTATGCTTGTAGTTGCATTGAATACATCATTGAATGGTTCCGTATTAATAGGTATTCACGCAACGGGTGATTTGAAAAAATTCCAAATGATAGAGGGCACTATTTTATTGTCTGTAGTACCGGTATCATATGTTCTATTAAAATATTTCAATGTCGGTGCCATCGCTGTCTTTTTCACTTATCTGATTATAGAAGTTATCACTCAACTGATACGTATATGGATTGTTTTTCCTAAAATAAGATTGGCTATACGATATTATTATACCCAAATCATGTGGCCGATTTTTAAAGTTAGTGCAGTGGTATGGATAATTCCTTATTTTTTGAAAAGAAATTTATCCGAAGGAACTTTCAGCTCGTTCATTGTCATAGTATCAGCCGCCGCTTTTTCTGTTCTTTTGAGTGTAGTACTTTTAGGTATTTCAAAAAATGAGCTGTCGTTTGTTGTGGAAAAATTAAAATATGTATTAAGAAAAAAGTAATGAAATGAATACTCCGGTTATATCTATCATAATTCCTGTCTATAAGGTGGAAAAGTATATTTGCCGCTGTGTGGATAGTCTCCTTGTACAGACATTCGAGGATTTTGAAATCATACTTATTGATGATGGCAGCCCGGATGGTAGTGCCCGGATTTGTGATGAATATGCTTCAAAAGATTTGCGTGTGAAAGTAATTCATCAACCCAATGGAGGTGTCAGCTCAGCACGAAATGCAGGATTGGACTTAGCAAAAGGAAAGTGGGTTTGCTTTGTTGATCCGGATGATAGCGTAGAAAAGGATTATTTAGCTTCTTTCTTTAGCTTAGGTAATCCGGATTCTTCTTGTCTTGTGATGCAAGGTTTGAACTATGTGAACAGTACGGGTGAGAAATTGATTAGGCGAGTGGAATTTCCACTGATAAAGATGGATATGATTAGCTTGTCACAATATGACAATTTTCATAATTTCGCTTTCTTGCATGAAGGAGGCCCATGTAATAAACTTTATTGTAAGGAAATAATACAAAATGAAGGGATCAGATTCGATACGGGAATGTCATATCATGAGGATCATATTTTTTATTTCACATATTTGTTGCAGATAAACAACATTTGGTCAATATCAGGAGCACGATATAATTATTACAGTAATCCAGGGAGTTTAGTACATAGAATACATCCTTATGATAAGTTACAGAATGCCTATTTTCAATTGCGCAGTTTGCTGGAAAAAGTATTGCTACATTTCTCTATACACGATAATTCTTATCTTGCATCTATTCGAACATTCATCTGTTATATTCATTTCAAGGCTGTATGTACCACTTATTTGATGCATATTTCAAAGAATGACAGGATATCCGTCTTAAAAGGAAGTAATCTTGATGAATATTTTAAAAGAAATTTTCAACCGAAGTCTCTTAAGGATAAACTAATAAAATGCATATTTTGCCTGCCTTTAAGTTTACAGGACACACTGTTGTATTTATTAAGCAGTAACAAGCGCAAATGATTATGCATTTAATGAAAAAGGTATACTAATTAGTTATAAATCAAACGAATTTTGAAACTACTAATTACAATACCTGATTTCTTAAAAGTAACATCTATATAAAAATGGGTAAAGTTTTGTTTCTACGTAAAAAGATGCAGGGAGAAAACAGCATAGAAGAGATTGCCTTTAATCTTGTTGCCGCAATTCCGGATTTAAAATTGCTGGAACTTCCAGAATATGGAACTTCTTTGAAAGGAATTTTAAAAAACATCTTGTTTGTCAGAAGAAATTCATCTGACATTAATCACTTTTTTTCTTCTTCAGATACATATCTGATACCATTTTGTACAGGTAAGAAAATTGTGACCTGGCATGATGTAGGTACTGATTTTTATACGAGGTCAAAGACGAAAAGATGGATTAAAAAGTATCTGTTGAGATATCTGCCTATGCTTTTCTGCGATGTTATAACTTGTATATCAAGTAGCACATATAATGAAGTATTATCTGAATTTCCAAAAGTCAAAAAAAAGCTGACGATAATTCCTAATCCATATAATCCTGTTTTTAAAAGAACGGAACAAAGCATCACTGAAATACCGCTGATATTACATATCGGCACAGGAAGCCACAAGAATTTGGAACGGGTAATTGAAGCATTGAGTGACATTAAGTGCCAACTGTTCATAGTCGGAAGATTGTCATCTGTACAGTTGACTTTATTACGTAAATACAAAATTGACTATTACAACGAGTTTGACGTTCCTTTCAGTAGAATTGTTGAATTATATAAACAATGTACTATTGTAAGTTTCCCTTCTCTTTATGAGGGATTCGGTATGCCTGTCATAGAAGCTAATGCTGTAGGAAGGCCTATTCTGACAAGTAAAGTTGGAGCTATTCCCGAAGTTGCACAAGAGGCTGCTTATTATGTAGATCCTCATAGTGTCGTGGAGATTAAAGCGGCTTTCAATTTTTTGTTAAGTCATAAAGAAGTATGTGATGACTTAATACAAAAAGGTCTCTGTAATGCGGAAAAATATTCAATAGAAAAAATAGCTTGGCAATATCAAAAAATATATACTCAATTGTTATAGTTTATGAATTTTATTTTTGAACAATATGGTGAAGCGTGCCATTTGCGACAAGATAGAGATACTTATTTAATTAAGTATTTACAAGTTTTCTATGTAATTACTTTTATCATTGTATTTCTTGTAACTTTCTTTTCGAACGGTACTTATGATTGGGGAGTAATATTCTGGCAGCTTTTTTCTATCGTATTTTGGAGTATCTCGCTCAAAATAGGGCTGATGCTGAAGAAAAATCAAATGTTACTGTGGGTTTTCCTTTTTCAGCTTATATTATCGTTTTCCCTTCATTTTTTCTTTCTTTATTATACAAATGATTTATTGGGGTACAATGCAGTTGACAGCGTTTTATATTCGGATTTAGCCAATAAAACTAAAAATCTTGATTTTGAAGGGGCATTAGTGGAAATAGGAAATACATTTTCTGATTTATCCGATTATGGTTGGCCTGTATTCTTAAAATATATTTATTGGATAGGCGGAGATACGCTGACTTCCATGCGGATTTTGATTTTAGTAAATTGCATAATCCAGTGGTTTACTACTTTGTTGGTATACAATTTGTCGGTAAATATAGTGAACGATACTTATAAAGCACATTTAATTTCATTGTTATGGGGATTAAATCTTTGTTCGACATATTTAAATGTTTCAGGCCTGAAAGAAACACTTTTTACACTTTTGTGCACATTGTCATTGTTTTATATATATAAATGTAAGCGTAAGCCATATAATCACATTTTGTTTTGGGTATCAATTGCTTCGACTTATTTTTTCAGACCATATATGACATTCTTTTTTGTCATAATATACTTAGGATATTGTATTTTCCCATACATATATAACCGTCTATTTGCGTGGATGTGTGTGGCTGCAATAGTCCTATGCCTTTTCTTTACGAGTTTGTTGGTTTATCAGTTCCCCGAAATATATTATGCCATATTAAATACCTCAGAGAATGCACCGTCAGGATTGGGAATGTATATTTATTGGCTGCTTGCATTTTTAGGTCCTTTACCCAAATTTTTTAATATGGAAACGCCCCAAGTATTGATTATGATAACATATACAATCCTAAAGTTTTCGTTGTCTATATTTGGGCTGTTGAGTTGTATTTGTTTTATCAAAAATAAGCAGACGAAATATTATCCTTTGATTAGTATCTATTTGTTTACGGTACTTTTATTAATTGTTTCCGGACATTATGTGAATTACAGATATAGCTATATCATTATGCCAGCATTCTTTATATTAATGGTGGAAGGTATACAGTTTCGTAAAAAATGGATTGTGGAAGTATACTGTATTTGTACTTCAATGATAATGTTGATTTTTAACCTGAAGCTTTATTAGAGGGGTTAAGGACTTTGAAATTAATTAACTATGATTCAAGAAAAAATCTCAAATAAAATTTTAACTATTGGTCCTGATTATCGTTATCCGAGCGGAGGAATTGCCAAATTATTAAATACTTATTCTCAGTTTTTTAATCCGTTCAATTTTATTTCAACAGTACGTATCCCGTTGAATGGAAAGGAGTCTGTGCTACGTAAAATCGGAATATTGATAACGGGGCTTTTTCGTATGATTAGATTTTGTTGTTTATCAGGGATACATATAGTTCATGTACATACAGCCTCCGGTTTTACATTTTATCGTGAAAGTCTTTTTGTAATGCTGGCATATCTGTTTCATAAAAAGATAGTTTTACATATACACTCCGGGAGTTTGGCGGAGTTCTATCGAGCCAATCCACGTATGCTTTCTTTTATTTTTCATCGGGTAGATCGTGTTATAACGATAGCTAAAGTGTGGGAATCGTTCCTGAGGGAAGAAGGTTTTACTAATGTAACTACAATTGGGAACCCAATAGACCTTCCGATAAGCTATACTCCTCGTAAGAAGTCTAACCTGAATTTGTTGTTTTTTGGGAAACTGTGCGATAATAAAGGTATTTATGACATTTTAGAAATGCTATATGAGTATAAAGCATCACTTCCAGATAATCTACAATTAATTGTGGGAGGGAATGGGGAAGTGGATAAATTCCTGTTAATGGTAAACGATTTAGGTCTTGGAAGCAAGGTCGACTTCTGTGGATGGATTGTTGGAGAAGAAAAAGAACGCTTGTTGTTAGATACTGATATCTATTTGCAACCTTCTTATACTGAGGCATTGGGTATTGCCATTTTGGAAGCCATGTCTTATAGAATTCCTGTAATAGCATCACATGTAGGAGGTATTCCTGAAATAGTACATAATGGTAGAAACGGGATATTGATTGCCCCAGGAAACAAGAAACAACTTTATCAGGCAATAATGCAACTGGCAGACAATCCCGAAGAACGAATGAGGCTTGGTAATAACGGATACGAAGTAAGCAAATCGTATTATCCAGATTATATAGAAAAACAAATAGAGAAACTTTATATTTCTCTTCTTTCATAAATATTATAGTTTATAATAATGGAAATCCAATTTTGTAATTTGAAATTCAAAGGCTTAGTACGTCAACAGATATTTGAAATGTCTAAAAAACAGATGATACAAATAATAACTGTTGGTGCGGAATTCATTATAGAAGCCCAAAAGAATGAGCGCTTACATCGAATAATTGATGATAATATTGCGACTTTTGACGGGCAACTACCATATCTGATAGCTTGCAGGCAAAACAAAAAAAAATCATTTGAGAAGATTTCCGGAGCTGATTTTATTTATGATGTATGTGCCTATGCCAAAGAGCATAATAAACGTATATTTTTATTAGGTGGCTATCCAGATTCAAATGCAGGTTCTGTTAAGAAAATGCAGGATATGGGAATTGAGGCTGCTGGTTTTGTCACGGGATTTATACCATATCCTTTTCCGAAAGAACGAAACAAGCAAATATTGATGTATATATCGAATTTCAAGCCTCATTATTTATTCGTTGGTTTAGGGATGCCGAAACAAGAATATTGGATTGACGAAAATCGCAAAGATTTGGAACGATTGGGGATTGAAATTGCAGTGGGATGTGGCGGTACAATGGAAGTCTTCTCTAACAAAATTCAACGGGCACCTAAATGGATACAAAAAATGTGTCTTGAAGGATTTTACAGATTCTTAAAAGAACCGAGCATAGCCCGTTTGAAACGTTTCGCCAACACTTTTAGATTTCTGAAATATATATAAAAACATCTTTAATGTTTGCTTGTCTGAATAAATTTATTAGGGGGGGGGTATTTGCTCTTCTATTACCTGATCGCCTATCATCTTCCGTCATCAAGTTTACCTGTTGTTGGGAAATTTTCCAAGTGGATCAGGGAAATTTCATGTAAATTTCTTTTGCGTAAAATGGGGCATTGTTGCAACATTCAGCGACATGTCTATTTGGGAACAGGCAGTGATATATCCATGGGAAACTATTCTGCATTAGGTGAAAACCTAAAAATACACAACACATACTTGTGCATAGGAGATTACGTAATGATGGGACCGGATGTAATGATCATGGGTGGTGGACATGTATTTGAAAAAACAGACATTCCGATGGCAAAACAAGGGAATATTGGTAAATCTGAATTAATAATATGTGATGATGTTTGGATTGGTACAAGAGTTACAATTTTGGGGAATGTCAAGACAATAGGTAAAGGGGCTATTATAGCAGCTGGAGCTGTTGTCACAAAGTCTGTACCCGATTATGCGATTGTAGGTGGAAATCCAGCTAAAGTAATTAAATATAGAAGAATATGAAAAAAATAATGCTCGTTTTCGGTACTCGTCCGGAAGCTATCAAAATGGCTCCTTTGGTAAAAGAGTTCCAAAAATATCCGGAAGAGTTCAAGACCATTGTATGCGTCACGGGACAGCATCGCGAGATGCTCGACCAAGTATTACAGATATTCGACATCACACCGGACTATGACTTGAACATCATGAAACAGGGACAGGATCTCTATGACGTCACTGCCCGTGTATTGACAGGCATGCGCGACGTATTAAAAAAGGTACAGCCCGATGTCGTGCTAGTGCATGGTGATACTACAACTTCCACAGCATCCGCCTTGGCTGCTTTCTATCAACAAATCCCCGTGGGACATGTGGAGGCAGGTTTACGTACACACAATATATATAGTCCGTGGCCCGAAGAAATGAACCGTCTCATAACGGGACGCATTGCCACGTATCATTTTTCACCTACACCACTCAGCCGCCAAAATCTTCAAAACGAGGGAGTAGTGGAGAAGTTTCTTTTCGTAACCGGTAATACGGTTATTGATACTCTTTATATGGTGGTAGATAAAATCAAAAATGATAAATCGCTAGATATAAAATTAGAACAAATACTAAAAAAATCAGGATATGATATAAATCGTTCGATTAAAGGAAAAAAAATAGTTCTTATTACTGGACATAGACGAGAAAACTTTGGTAATGGTTTTATCTCTATATGCCATGCTATTAAAAGATTGGCTAAGAAATATCCTGAAGTAGATTTTGTATATCCGATGCATTTGAATCCGAATGTACGTCGTCCTATTCATGAAGTATTCGGAGAAAATTTGTCAGGACTTGATAATATGTTTTTCATTGAACCATTAGAATATTTATCTTTTGTGTATTTAATGGAAAAGGCTACAATTGTTTTAACAGATAGTGGTGGTATACAGGAGGAAGCACCTGGTCTTGGTAAACCCGTTCTTGTAATGCGTGATACCACAGAACGTCCGGAGGCACTTGAAGCCGGCACAGTAAAATTAGTTGGAACAAACTATGAGAAAATAGTAAGTGAGGTTTCTGCTTTGTTGGATAATCAAGATTATTATGACAAGATGAGCAAAGCTGTAAATCCTTATGGGGATGGACTGGCATGTAAACGTATCGTGGAAATATTAAAATAGTATGGAAATCAATTATAAACTTTTAGATACTCAAAAGATTATCAGCTATATCCAGTCTTTTCCTAATAGGATAAATGTAGAGGATATCATTCAAAATTCCGGTGCCGACAAGCTACGGGTATATCCTGCACTTTTCGAATTGGAACAGGAGGGGATCATTGATGTATTAGAACGAGAAGAATTGGGGGCACCAGCAGTGGTATGTAAGAGAAGAGACTCCTCTACAAATTTAGAGTGACATTTTTATAATAAACGACAGGTAACAGCGGTTATTTTGCTTTAGGCGGCAGCCGGGATTGCTCAGTTTGAGTAATTCCGGCTGCTTTATTATTTATAAATTAAAGTGTAAGTACAAATTATTTATATGTATCCACACAAAAATAGTGATTATATAATAAACACTTTTAGCACAGAAATTTGTACTTTTGCACTTCGTTTAATGAACCCGAATAGAAAACTTTAAAATACGAAATAGAATGGCAGTAGAATTGAAAGACCTTACCAAACGTAGTGAGAACTATTCTCAGTGGTATAACGAATTGGTGGTGAAGGCCGATTTGGCAGAGCAGTCGGCTGTGCGTGGTTGTATGGTTATCAAGCCTTACGGATACGCTATATGGGAGAAAATGCAACGTCAGTTGGACGATATGTTCAAGGAAACAGGACATGTGAATGCTTATTTCCCGTTACTTATTCCAAAATCATTTCTGAGCCGTGAGGCGGAACATGTAGAAGGTTTTGCCAAAGAGTGTGCTGTAGTGACGCATTATCGTTTGAAAAATGATCCGAATGGGGGGGGAGTTGTGGTGGATCCTGCCGCAAAACTGGAAGAGGAACTGATTATACGGCCGACCTCGGAGACTATTATTTGGAATACTTATAAGAACTGGATCAATTCTTACCGTGACCTGCCTATCTTGTGCAACCAGTGGGCTAACGTGTTCCGTTGGGAAATGCGTACCCGTTTGTTCTTACGTACGGCTGAGTTTTTGTGGCAGGAAGGACATACCGCCCATGCTACCCGTGAGGAAGCTGAAGAGGAAGCTGTAAGAATGTTGAATGTATACAGCGATTTCGCTGAGAAGTATATGGCGGTGCCCGTTATCAGAGGTGTAAAATCCGCCAACGAACGTTTTGCCGGTGCACTCAACACTTATACCATTGAAGCTATGATGCAGGATGGTAAGGCTCTGCAGAGTGGTACTTCCCACTTCTTGGGACAGAACTTTGCCAAGGCATTCGATGTGCAGTTTGTAAACAAGGAGAATAAGATGGAATATGTATGGGCTACTTCGTGGGGAGTATCTACCCGCTTGATGGGAGCGCTTATCATGACGCATTCTGATGACAATGGTCTGGTATTGCCGCCGCATCTGGCTCCGATACAGGTGGTTATCGTACCTATCTATAAGAATGCGGAAATGCTGGCTAAGATTGACGAAAAGGTAGCGGGTATTGTTGCCAAGTTGAAATCGCTGGGTATCTCCGTGAAGTATGACAATGCCGATAATAAGCGTCCGGGATTCAAGTTTGCCGATTATGAAGTGAAGGGGGTACCTGTACGCCTTGTAATGGGTGGCCGTGACTTGGAAAACAATACGATGGAAGTGATGCGTCGCGATACGTTGGAGAAGGAAACACGTTCTTGCGAAGGTATCGAGGAATACGTAAAAGATTTGCTTGAAGAGATCCAGGCAAATATCTACAAGAAGGCGCTTACTTATCGTAATAACCGTATTACATCAGTGGACAGTTATGACGAGTTCAAGGAAAAGATCGAAGAAGGTGGTTTTATTCTGGCTCACTGGGATGGAACAACGGAAACTGAAGAAAAGATCAAGGAGGAAACAAAAGCTACCATTCGCTGTATTCCTTTTGACTCCTTCGTGCCGGGTGACAAAGAACCGGGTAAATGTATGGTTACAGGTAAACCGTCGGCTTGCCGTGTGATATTTGCACGCTCTTATTAATAAAGACAGACATATATATTTTATAATATCAGGGGGATATGGTTGAAAAAGACTGTATCTCCCTTTTTTACTTAAATCTATTCCTGGGGGATGCTATCAGTGGAGGCCGCTTCCTTTTTTTCCTGAATTTTCTTCAATCTCTTCAGTTTCCATTTGTTCCAGAAGAGCAACTCGTTCCATTTATTGAAGTCTTTCTTGAAAACAATACCGATGCCTTGGGTGGTAAGATTAGTCTTGGTATAATAACGGTCATTCGTTTCGTTATAAGCTTTCAGGCGGATATCTCCAGAACGGTTTACCAACCATTCGGCCTGAAAGTCTCCCACGAAATTAGTATTGGCAATCGGGTTGTCTCGATAACCGAAGTTGCCGTTGATGAGCAGACGATTGTTCAGTAACTGCCCAGAGAGCATGGTTTCAAATTCTACATCTGTCCAGCCTTTTTCTCCCGTACTGAAGTTGGTGCCTATGTTCCAATTGTTGCTGTCGATGATATGCGAAAGGGCATTATTCAATTGTCCTGAAAGGGTGGAAGACAGCACGCTCGACATCATATTGGAGTTGCCTGTGACATCTACATTCTCGGGAGTGTAGAATTTGCCGATACCCAGCAAATAGAGTATCTGCATATTCATCTGTTCTTCTGTAGGAATATAGTTACGTATCAATGCTTGCACTTCATCGCGTTCATTGGGCAACTCGATACTCAGTTTTACGGCCGGAGAAGTGAGTTGTCCCGTCAAATCCATGATGCAATTCACCTTGATATTGGTTTGGTCGACATAATTGCCGGCATTGGGTACCAAATCGTTCAGCGAAGCGGAACTGACAAGATAACTTGCCCGTATATCAAGCGTGGCATCAAGAGGAGGACCATTGAAATTGATATAACTTCCATCTTTGATGGTAAAGTCCTTACGAATGACTTCCTGAAGGCTGAACTTATAAATTCCTTGACTGATGCGGTAATTACCGAACATCTTGACATCTCCCTTATTATAAAATTCAGTACGGATATTTCCGGAGCCTTTTCCGCTGATATAATCGCCTGCGATGGGATCCATAATGATTTTCATCGTAGCATCGGGGGTAGCATCGATAAGGAGGTTCAGACGAATATCCGTATCACTTTCTTTCTCTACCATCTCTTTTTGGGCTTGTTCAAAATCGGAAATGAGAAGGATAGAATCTTGTATGGCACGGCGCGGAGTTTTATCTACAAACCGGATGAACTGGTTGCTGACGGCAGACGCAACACCTTCTTTCATGTATACGAAGTTGGTATTACGATTGGTAGTCATTGCCACATCGATATTGACACCGTCGGCTGCATTTCCGGCAATTGTTGCATTGCCTGTACCGTATACGGTACCGTAGAAAGGATAGTCAAGAGATTCTTTGGTATTCATTACCAACATATTGTTAACATCGAACTGGAAACGGTATTCCAGATTTTTGAAATGCTGGTAATGCAGATAACCGTTCATCTTACCTTGATATCCACGTGTGTCGAAAATGCGATTGTTGCGGAATGTCAGTCCGTCCGGCTGAATAAGGATACTATCTTTCAAAGAAAATGTAGTGTTGAGTACATCTACTTTTAACGATGCATCACCCAATACACGCCCTTCCATGGTGAGTGCCTTAAACTTACCATAGAAATGTACATGCCCGGTGGCACGCCCGCTGAATTCGGGAGTGATACTACGCATATAATGATGTATGAACTTCAGGTTCGTATTGTCCGCTTCTATTTGTAAATCAAGCGCACTGGTGGGTTTTATGGGGTAGACATATCCGTACACATGACTCTTGGCGATGTCTTTCTCGCGGATATGGGCATCCAGATAAATACCTTTCACGTCGTGATGCCATTCTCCATGAATATTGGCATCGCCAAGCAGACCATCATTCAACCCGAGATTACGAATGAACAGGTCCGTACTCATCACCGGCTTTTTCAAGACACCACTGGCATAAGCCGGACCGGTGGCTTCGCCCTTAAAGTTTACACCAAGGTTGGCTATGTCAAATACATAACCGATATTAATATCCTGTAAGTTTAGACGTACTGTATCCTGAGGCTGATCGGATACAATCCCATTGATGCGAAGATGGCGCTCCTTATGGCTGAAATAGAAGTTATTGATATGTATTTTTCCCGAATCTACTACTATTTGTGAAGGATGTATCTGCCAGAGTGTATCATTAAGAATAATATGGGTAGGCTGGACATCGACTATCGTTTTTAAAGAGGATTTCTCTTTTTGTTTTTTATGAGAGGAACGTTTGTTACCGTCGGCTATATTCTCCTTAACACGGATGAACTGTGTAACGGTTGCTAATTTTCCGCTATAGGTTACAGAACTGCTGTTACCCCAGTTCAACACAGTCTGGATATGGTCGTCCTTGGCTTGTGCTTCTAATGCCACGTTTACAGCTCCATTCACTTTGCGATTAGTGAAACGAACCCGTGCCTGGAACTGTTCGCCGGGATTCTCGCATAGAAGCATGCCCGATTCAATAAATTTCTCTCCATAACTCAGGTGAGGGAAATAGCCTTCAACCCGTAATCGCTGAGCTTTGTCATTGAAGTAACCTTTTAAAATAGAGTGGGTATACACTTTCACAGGTATTTGGAAGACTGTAGACAGTAGTTCCGTATCGAAAATATGCAGGTCGAAATGGAAGTTGTTTTCTGTTTCCTGAGGCTTTTTGCCCGGCAATATCAAAGCTGGAACATAACGGCGCATGATATTGAGTACGCTACCGGGAAGTGTTTGATAGGAATAATCTCCTTCAATACTACCTTTCAGAAATCCGGAATTGACTGTCAGCAACTTATGTTGTTTGTCTTTCTGAATGGCCGCTATTTGAAGATTATCCATGAAATAGTTCTTATCCGGTGAAATGAACTGTAAACTGTCTATATTGATTTCACCATTCATGTCGTCAATAGAACCTCCGGTGAAATCGGCGGTTACTTGAACTGATATTTCCGTATCCTCATATTTAGGTGATAAATGGAGGTTATGCGGACGGAAATGCTCCAGGTTGGCACGGAAATTAAAAGTAGGTACCTGAGTGGCAGTATTGATAGTGCCATTCATTTCCAACGAAACGTTTTCATCATCCAATGCTATTTTCCCATTAAATCCACCTTGTTTGTATTCTCCATCCAAAGTAATGTTCTCGTAAGTATAATCACTATAATCTATGGATGCGACCAATCCTTTCATAAGGATGGACGGGTATTTCTTTTCATAATGATTGCCCTTGACATCCATATTAAAGGTAACTTTTCCTAATTTATCATTACCCAACAGTTCGCCTAACGAAAATTCGGTAGTTTTTATAGCACCAGAGTAGGAAAAATAACCTTTCTCCTTGTCGGAACTTAGCTTTATGTCGGTTTTTAAAGAACCGATATCGGTACGCACTTCACCGTAGGTGACAAGATCGGTGAAATATCCGGATATCTCACCACGAAAAGCAACAGTACCCAAATGCTGTAAGACCGGGGGAACTCCTTTATAATCGTTACTCAAATTACGTACAAAAAACGCAATGCCTTCCTGATCGGCATAAAGGTTAGATAAATTGCCATAAATAAAGGCATCTTGCGGATGAGAAAGATCCTGCAAGGATACATCTCCCTTCAGCAGGAAGTGTTTTCCGGCAGATATCAACAACTGCGGACAATTCAGTCGGTTAATGGTTCCGTTTGTCTCCACTTCCAGTTTTATTTTCTCTTTAAACGGCTTAAAAGCAGGAACAAAGGCTGATAAATCTCGCAAAACGACCTCGGAAGGAAGTATATGAAACGAAAAACGAACATCCCTGGCAAAATTACCGAAAGCTCCCAGACTGTCGTATTCCATGCGGATAGTGTCTGCCTCCAAAGAGGTGTTAGGAAGATCGATTGCAAAATTTTCAATCCGCATTTTCCGGTCATTGGCAACTACTT
This sequence comes from Bacteroides sp. OM08-11, assembly GCF_003438665.1. Taxonomy (NCBI): domain Bacteria; kingdom Pseudomonadati; phylum Bacteroidota; class Bacteroidia; order Bacteroidales; family Bacteroidaceae; genus Bacteroides; species Bacteroides sp. OM08-11. The sequence continues at coordinate 252,328 of NZ_QSTJ01000005.1, read as the reverse complement.
TGAGACTTAGTTTTTTCAATTCAAAACCGGAATGTTCCTCTTCGATACTCATGCGCTTGATAGCGGCATTGATGGAATCGCTTTGCAGGGCTTTCAAAGAAATATTAGCGAGAATATTGGATAAACGGATATGTTTAGGATTGAACTTTCCCGGGGTTTCCTGTTCGGACCGTATATCATATGACACCCTCCCACGACGTATCAACAAAGAATTAACACGCAAATCCAGATTACTCTTTTTCTTAACGGAATCTTTGGAAGCAAAAGCATCGAGTACAAACTGAAAATTGGATTTAGCGTCTGGAGTTTCTTTCTCCAGATTGGCATTAAAACTGAACAACTGCACATTACTGATAGATATTTTTCCGTTGAACAGGGGAATAATGTCGAATTTGGCAGACAAGCGGGATACCTTCAACAACTCTTTGCCGGATTGGTCGTCTAATAATAAATCATCAATGATGATGCGGTTCAACAAGCCTATATTTATTCTTCCGATACTGAGTTTACTACCTAATATAGAACTCAATTCTTTGGCGACAAGTGCAGACATTTGCTGTTGGACATATGGAATGTTCAACAATAAAATAGTCCCGATATATAGTCCCAATACTATACCGAGTACCCAACGTACTGTCTTTTTCAGCGTTCTGATAGGCGATTAATTTTATTTAGCCAACAAAAATATGAAATAATACGTTATCGATACTACTTTTATCACTACTTTTGCAGCGTTTAAACGTAAATAAACACTATGAGTACAATAATCTTAGGAATAGAATCCTCCTGTGATGACACTTCAGCAGCGGTCATCAAAGATGGTTATCTGCTTTCGAATGTAGTGGCCAGCCAGGCTGTTCATGAAGCATATGGTGGGGTAGTACCTGAACTGGCTTCCCGTGCACATCAACAAAATATTGTTCCGGTAGTACACGAAGCATTGAAACGTGCCGGAGTGACAAAAGAAGAATTAAGTGCAATAGCCTTTACACGTGGTCCCGGATTGATGGGGTCTCTATTGGTAGGAGTATCGTTCGCTAAGGGATTTGCACGTTCTTTGGGTATTCCAATGATAGACGTTAATCACTTGACAGGTCATGTGTTAGCTCATTTTATTAAAGCAAAAGACGAAGAGAATAGACAGCCCGATTTTCCATTCCTTTGTTTGCTGGTTTCCGGTGGAAATTCGCAGATTATTCTGGTTAAGGCTTATAATGATATGGAGATTTTAGGGCAAACGATTGATGATGCCGCAGGCGAAGCCATTGATAAATGCTCCAAAGTAATGGGACTGGGATATCCAGGGGGACCAATCATAGATAAGCTGGCACGTCAGGGAAATCCGAAAGCTTTTACATTCAGTAAACCTCATATTCCGGGGTTGGATTACAGCTTCAGCGGATTGAAGACTTCCTTTCTCTATTCTCTACGTGATTGGATGAAGGATGATCCTGATTTCATCGAGCATCATAAGGTGGATTTAGCCGCTTCATTGGAGGCTACAATTGTAGATATTTTAATGGATAAGTTACGCAAAGCTGCCAAGCAATATAAAATCAATGAAATAGCGGTTGCCGGTGGTGTTTCTGCCAATAATGGTTTGCGTAATGCATTCCGAGAACATGCCGAAAAATATGGTTGGAATATCTTTATTCCTAAATTCAGCTATACAACCGACAATGCTGCAATGATTGCTATTACAGGATATTTCAAGTATTTGGATAAAGAATTCTGTCCAATGGAGGCACCTGCTTATTCGCGCGTTAGTTTATAAAAATAAGGCCATATAATATAATAAGGTATGAAACCGGAAGAGGAAATAGGAATATTGTTGAAAACAAAGAATTTCTCCCTTTCCACCGCAGAAAGTTGTACAGGTGGCGGGATCGCTACTTTGATAACGTCCGTTCCGGGTAGTTCGGAATACTTTAATGGTGGTATCGTAGCATATTCCAACGAAGTAAAGATGTCTCTGCTTCATGTCTCTGCCGATACCTTGGAAAAATATGGAGCCGTGAGCCGTGAAACCGTAACTGAGATGGTGAAAGGTGCGATGAAAACGCTGAAAACAGATTGCGCGGTAGCGACATCGGGAATTGCGGGTCCCGGAGGAGGAACTCCCGAGAAGCCGGTAGGAACTGTCTGGATAGCTGCTGCCTATAAAAATGAAATTGTCACTATGAAACAGGAAGGAGACTGCGGAAGAGCGGGAAATGTTCAAAAAGCTATCCAAAATGCTCTTTTATTACTTCTTGACATACTAAAATGAGGAAAAATTGCTATCCTACAGTGAATTATTTTAGGAAAAACTTGTTTGGTAACGATAAAAGTACTTACTTTGCGCTCTGTTTGAAAGAAGTATAGATAAAAACTATAAAATAAAGATAGAAATGTCGAAGATTTGTCAAATTACCGGAAAGAAAGCCATGATTGGCAACAATGTTTCACACTCAAAGAGAAGAACTAAGAGAACCTTTGATTTGAACTTGTTTAACAAGAAGTTCTACTATGTAGAGCAAGATTGCTGGATCAGCCTGAGCCTGTGTGCTGCTGGTTTACGTATTATTAATAAAAAAGGACTGGACGCTGCTTTGAATGATGCAGTAGCTAAAGGTTATTGTGATTGGAAAACCATTAAAGTAATTGGTTAAACGTAGAGGAGATACTGAATTATGGCAAAGAAAGCAAAAGGTAACAGAGTACAGGTGATTCTGGAATGCATAGAACACAAAGATAGCGGTATGCCGGGAACTTCTCGTTATATTACGACGAAGAACAGAAAGAACACTACCGAAAGATTGGAGTTGAAGAAATACAACCCGATCTTGAAGAGAGTAACAGTACATAAGGAAATTAAATAATAAGAGTATAACCCCATGGCAAAGAAAACAGTAGCAAGTTTGCACGAAGGTTCTAAAGAAGGTCGTGCTTATACCAAGGTTATCAAGATGGTTAAGTCTCCGAAGACAGGTGCTTACATCTTCGATGAACAAATGGTTCCTAACGAAAAAGTACAAGACTTTTTCAAGAAATAAGATTAACATAGCGACCGTAAGGCGCTGATAATTTATAAAAAAATCCCCTTATCGGTAGTCCGGTAAGGGGATTTGTTATATCTTTGCAGAAAAGCGAGAATAGGTCGTACTATTTATACGTAAAAAGCATTGTACAAACAATAAGAATATGGGATTTTTTAGTTTTTTCTCCAAGGAAAAGAAGGAAACGTTAGATAAAGGATTATCTAAGACCAAAGAAAGTGTATTCGGTAAGATAGCCCGTGCCGTGGCTGGAAAATCGAAGGTAGACGATGAAGTGTTGGATAATCTCGAAGAAGTACTGATAACTTCTGATGTAGGTGTAGAAACAACATTGAAAATAATTGAACGCATTGAAAAGCGTGCCGCTTCAGAGAAATACATGAATGTGCAGGAGTTGAACACAATTTTGCGCGATGAAATCGCTGCTTTACTCACGGAAAACAATTCGGATGATGTGGATGACTTTGAAGCTCCCATTATGAAGAAACCTTACGTTATCATGGTAGTTGGTGTGAACGGGGTAGGTAAGACTACTACAATTGGCAAATTGGCATATCAATTCAAAAAAGCTGGTAAATCCGTTTATTTAGGGGCGGCGGATACCTTCCGTGCCGCTGCTGTGGAACAATTGATGATTTGGGGCGAGCGGGTAGGTGTGCCTGTAGTAAAACAAAAAATGGGAGCCGATCCTGCTTCTGTAGCTTTTGATACACTAAGCTCTGCCGTAGCCAATAATGCCGATGTGGTAATTATAGATACCGCCGGACGTCTTCATAATAAAGTAGGCTTGATGAACGAGCTCACAAAAATAAAGAACGTAATGAAGAAAATCGTACCGGATGCACCGAACGAAGTATTACTTGTTTTGGACGGTTCTACTGGGCAAAATGCTTTTGAGCAGGCTAAGCAATTCACATTAGCTACCGAAGTCACGGCAATGGCGGTAACCAAACTCGATGGTACAGCGAAAGGCGGTGTTGTCATCGGCATTTCCGATCAATTCAAAATTCCAGTAAAATATATTGGTTTGGGTGAGGGTATGGAAGATTTGCAAGTATTCCGTAAAAAGGAATTTGTCGATTCACTGTTTGGAGAAAATACATGAGAAAGAAAACAATAGATATCATTACTTTAGGATGTTCTAAAAATTTAGTGGATTCTGAGCATCTGATACGTCAGTTGGAAGAAGCCGGTTATCACGTTACTCATGATGCCGAACGTCCCAAAGGACAAATTGCCGTTATCAATACTTGCGGTTTCATTGGCGATGCAAAGGAAGAATCCATCAATATGATTTTAGAATTTGCACAGGCCAAAGAGGAGGGAACACTAGAAAAACTCTATGTGATGGGATGCCTTTCGGAACGTTATCTAAAGGAGTTGGCTATCGAAATTCCGCAGGTTGACAGATTTTACGGTAAATTCAATTGGAAAGAATTGCTTCAGGATTTAGGTAAAGCCTATCATGAAGAACTCCATATAGAGCGTACTTTGACTACTCCCAAACACTATGCTTATCTGAAAATATCAGAAGGATGTGACCGTAAATGTTCTTATTGTGCCATTCCTATTATTACCGGAAAACATGTATCACGCCCAATGGAAGAAATTCTGGATGAGGTGAGGTATTTGGTTGCCCGTGGTGTGAAAGAATTCCAGGTTATTGCACAGGAGCTGACTTATTATGGAGTAGATTTGTATAAAAAACAAAGGTTACCCGAACTCATCGAACGTATTTCTGAAATACCGGGTGTAGAGTGGATACGTCTGCATTATGCTTATCCGGCACATTTTCCGATAGATTTATTTCGTGTGATGCGTGAGCGTTCCAATGTATGTAAATACATGGATATTGCATTGCAACATATTAGTGATAATATGTTGGAAAAGATGCACCGCCATGTGACAAAAGCTGAAACCTACCGTCTAATCGAGAAATTCCGGGAAGAAGTTCCGGGAATTCATTTGCGCACTACATTGATGGTAGGACATCCCGGTGAAACGGAAAAAGACTTTGAGGAGTTAAAAGAATTTGTCCGTAAGGTCCGTTTTGATAGAATGGGGGCTTTTGCTTATTCCGAAGAAGAAGGTACATACGCGGCAGCGAATTATGAGGATACTATTCCACAGGAAGTGAAACAAATACGTTTAGATGAATTGATGGCGATTCAACAAGGTATTTCTGCAGAATTGAGCGCAGCAAAAGTAGGACAAAAAATGAAAGTAATTATTGATCGCCTAGAAGGAGATTATTACGTGGGACGTACGGAATTTGACTCTCCTGAAGTTGACCCTGAGGTCTTGATCGAATGTAAAGATAATACATTACTTATAGGTAACTTTTACCAAGTAGAGATAATAAACTCCGATGATTTCGACCTTTTTGGACGAATTATTTAAATATTTTTCCCGAACTTCTTGTGTATGTGAGGAAGATTTGCTAATATAGCAACATATTTCTAAATTAATTACTTGGACTTTGAATAACAAAGAATTTACTTCTGAATTGTCACGGAGACTGGGGTATACCGTGAAAGATACTTCGGATTTAGTTACATCTTTACTGTCGGACATGATCCGGCAGTTGGAAGAAGGGAATGTTATTTCCGTACAGGGATTTGGTACATTCGAAGTTAAGAAAAAATCCGAACGTATTTCCGTTAATCCGACAACAAAACAACGGTTATTGGTACCTCCTAAATTAGTACTGACATATAAACCTAGTACACTGTTGAAAGATAAGTTTAAGTAATTTTCCTTTTAATTGTCCTCGCATTATGAATGAAAAGTTAAACATACAGAACTTGATTGATTTGCTAGCTGAAAAGCATGGCATGAGCAGAAAGAATGCAGACAGTTTTGTGAAAGAATTCTTTCTGTTGATTGAAGAATCTCTAGAAAAGGATAAATATGTGAAGATAAAAGGGTTGGGCACTTTCAAGCTGATTGCTGTAGAGAGTCGCGAAAGTGTCAATGTCAATACGGGAGAACGTTTTGAAATACAGGGACATACCAAAGTTTCTTTTACTCCGGAACCCACTTTGAAGGACATTATCAATAAGCCGTTTGCACACTTTGAAACGGTTGCTTTGAATGATAATACAGTGCTTGAAGATACCCCATTGGATACTGATAATGAGGACGATGAGGAAGTTGAACAAAAAGGAGTTCCTTCCAACATTGATACGAAAATTCAGGAAGCTGAGATTAAGAAAGAAATTCCGATTATTGCGGAAGTAAAAGAGGTGCAATTTGTCAAACCTAAAAACGATAAGGAAGGGACTATTGAATTTATAGAAAAAACAGCTGTAATTTCCTCAGAAGTTGTTTCTGCTTCTAAGGAAACTAAAAATATTCCTGAAGAACTCGAAAATGAGAAGCAACAAGTTGCTGAAATAATTCCAGAAACTTTTACTGATGTTGTCAAACAGAAACTAAAATCGAAAATTGAGTCGGAGATAACTTCTGAAACGATACTAGACCAGCCAAATACAAAACAATCGGAACCGATCGTGAGGGAAGGTGAGGAGTCTTCTACGATGAAATATTTTATAGGTATCGTCGTTTTCGTGGTACTATTATGTTCTGGCGCCGTGATATTTATGTATTATCCTGATTTGTTCGATAGTTCATCTTCAAAGTCTGTTAGAGAAACAATGATGAAAGAAAAAGTAGAAAAACCTATTGATCAAAGAACATTAACCGATAGTCTTTCTCCAAAAGATGTTGTTCAACCGGCTCAAAAAGATACTGTAGCTGAAATTTTAACTTCAACTTCTCAGCAAAAAAATACTCCTAAAGAGAATGTAGCAGTATCTGTTCCTCGAAAAGAACAAAAGAAATCTGCGGTGATACCTTTCAAGCCTGATTCTGTAGGATATACCATCGTTGGAACAGAGACTACCTATACTATTAAAGAAGGCGAGACGTTAACGAGAATAGCACTTCGATTTTATGGAACAAAGGCTTTATGGCCATATATAGTAAAACATAATCCTGGTGTTATCAAAAATCCGGATAATGTACCTTTTGGTACCACAATTAAGATACCGAAACTTGTAAAGAAGCAGTAAAAAAATACTGCTTCTTTTTTTGTTAAGTACTAAACTCTATGAAAGTAGTTTAATCTAAAGGTTTCACATTGTTTTTTAATAAAAATTAGTTGGTATGGTTAATTTATTCCCGTACTTTTGGGAGCGAAAAAATAATTACCGGCTATGAAACCGGATAAACGAGGAAATTAAACATTAAAAATAGATTGATTTATGGCTGAAACAATTGATATCCGCGAACTGAACGAGCGGATTGAAAGACAAAGTGCTTTCGTTACCAATCTCATCACAGGCATGGACCAGGTTATTGTAGGACAAAAACACCTGGTAGAATCATTGTTAATTGGTTTGCTGTCTGACGGACATGTATTATTGGAAGGTGTACCCGGTTTGGCAAAAACTTTAGCTATCAAGACATTGGCTTCATTGATCGACGCGCAATATAGCCGTATCCAATTTACTCCGGACTTGCTGCCTGCCGATGTTATTGGTACAATGGTTTATAGCCAGAAAGATGAAACTTTCCTGGTAAAGAAAGGTCCTGTTTTTGCCAACTTTGTTTTGGCGGATGAAATTAATCGTGCTCCGGCCAAGGTACAGAGTGCCTTACTAGAAGCTATGCAAGAACGCCAAGTTACTATCGGCAGAGAAACGTTTAAATTGCCTGAACCTTTTCTGGTACTTGCTACTCAAAACCCAATTGAACAAGAAGGTACTTACCCATTGCCTGAAGCGCAGGTAGATCGTTTTATGTTGAAAGTCGTTATTGACTATCCAAAGCAGGAGGAAGAAAAACTAATTATCCGTCAGAATATCAATGGCGACAAGTTTAATGTAAAGCCTATTTTAAAAGCTGACGAAATTTTAGAAGCCCGTAAAGTTGTTCGTCAGGTCTATCTGGATGAGAAAATTGAGAAATATATTGTAGATATCGTATTTGCTACTCGTTATCCCGAGAAATATGATTTGAAGGAATTAAAGGATATGATCGGTTTTGGCGGATCACCCCGCGCATCTATCAATCTGGCATTGGCTGCACGTAGTTATGCTTTCATTAAACGTCGTGGTTATGTTATCCCTGAGGATGTTCGCGCCGTAGCACATGATGTTCTGCGCCATCGTATTGGTCTGACATACGAAGCAGAAGCAAGTAATATGACTTCTGATGAGATTGTAAGTAAAATATTGAATAAGATTGAAGTGCCTTGATGTAAATAAATATCGTAATATCAGGACGAAAATCCAAGAATGATTTACCTATTTTACTAAAAAAGTAAAGAAAGATTTACTAAATTTAGCCGATGTTTTAGTAAAAAAGGAAGGGAAATTAGTAAATGGTTTTTGTTACGTGATATATACCTGTTTATTAAATTATGTATTACTGAATGGAAACTACTGATTTGTTAAAAAAAGTCCGTCAAATTGAGATTAAAACCCGCGGATTATCCAACAATATCTTTGCTGGCCAGTATCACTCGGCTTTCAAGGGTAGAGGTATGGCATTTTCCGAAGTACGAGAGTATCAGTTTGGCGATGATATACGTGACATTGACTGGAATGTGACTGCACGCTTCAATAAACCTTTTGTTAAGGTGTTTGAAGAAGAACGCGAACTGACCGTAATGTTATTGATAGATGTTTCCGGCAGTTTGGAATTCGGTACAATAAAGCAGATGAAGAAAGATATGGTCACGGAGATTGCTGCAACATTGGCTTTCTCCGCTATCCAGAATAATGATAAAATAGGTGTCATCTTCTTTTCAGACCGGATTGAGAAATTTATTCCACCTAAAAAAGGACGTAAGCACATACTTTATATCATTCGTGAGTTGATCGATTTCCATGCAGAAAGTCGCCGAACAAATATTCGTTTGGGATTAGAGTATCTGACGAATGTAATGAAACGTCGTTGTACAGCTTTTATTCTATCTGACTTTATAGACCAGGAAAATTTCAAGAATGCCATGACTATCGCCAATCGTAAACATGACCTTGTTGCTATACAAGTATACGATCGTCGCGTAGAGGAATTACCTGCTATAGGCTTAATAAAAATTAAGGATGCTGAAACTGGTCATGAACAGTGGATTGACACTTCTTCGCATGCCGTGCGCCGTGCACATCATGATTGGTGGGTGAATAAACAAGTGGAATTAAACGAAACATTTACCAAGAGTAATGTTAACAATGTGTCGGTACGTACCGATCAGGACTATGTCAAAGCATTAATGAATTTGTTTGCAAAACGAAATTAATCGGAAGATGAAAAGATATTTATTTCTGATAACACTGTTGGTTGCATGGTCGGGCAGAGCAGGAGCTCAGTCAGTAACGGTAGATGCGACAATAGATTCTTTGCAAATTCTAATCGGAGAACAGGCAAAGATTAAATTGCAAGTTTCGCTAGATACTGACAAACGGGCTATTTTTCCTGTCTATACCGATACGTTGGTAAAAGGAGTGGAAATTATTGATATAGCCAAACCTGATACGCAGATGTTGAATGATGGTAGGCGTTCATTGATAACTCAAGAATACACAGTTACTTCATTTGACTCAGCACTTTATTATCTGCCTCCTATGGAGGTGCTTGTGGATAATAAAGGCTACCGTTCCAAGGCATTGGCCCTGAAAGTATATTCAATGCCAGTAGATACGTTGCATCCCGATCAGTTCTTTGGACCTAAGACTGTGATGCAGGCTCCTTTTGCTTGGGAAGATTGGTATGTAAGTATCTCTTGCGGAATATTGTTTATTCCTCTACTTCTATTATTGATCTATCTGATAAAGCGTATACGTGATAATAAGCCAATTATACGAAAGGTAAAAGTAGAACCTAAATTACCGCCACATCAATTGGCAATGAAAGAAATCGAGCGTATTAAAGATGAAAAAGCATGGCAAAAAGGACTATCGAAGGAATATTATACAGAACTGACAGATACCATTCGTACATATATTAAGAACCGTTTTGGTTTTAATGCTCTGGAAATGACGTCTTCTGAAATCATTGATAAATTATTGGAAATAAAGGATAAAGAAGCGATAACTGATTTACGCTCATTATTTCAAACTGCTGATTTGGTGAAATTTGCCAAACATAACCCAATGATGAACGAGAATGATGCTAATTTGATTAATGCAATTGACTTCATCAATGAAACTAAAGAGAAAGAAGATGAGAATGCTAAACCACAACCAACAGAAATTACTATCATTGAGAAACGTTCTTTACGTACCAAAATATTGCTCGGTGCAGGTATTGTGCTATTGGCCATCGCTCTTATAGGTTCGCTTATATATATAGGTTTAGAACTGTATAACTATTTTGCTTAATTATACTTCAATCGGAATCATATACATTAATAAAGAAATGAATGAGTTTTTGAGTGAAGCTAAATTTTAAATCGTTAAATCATAAATATCATGGTTTTTGCCAATATTGAATATTTATTTTTACTACTGTTGCTTATACCTTATATAGTATGGTATATCATGAAGCGGAAGAATAGTGAAGCCACTCTTCAGATTTCGGATGCTCGTGTGTATGCGCATACCCCTAAAAGTTATAAGAATTATTTGCTACATGTACCGTTTGCGCTTCGGATCATTGCTTTGATATTGATTATCCTTGTTATGGCACGCCCGCAAACCACTAATAGCTGGCAAAATAGTGAAGTTGAAGGTATTGATATTATGCTGGCTATAGACGTTTCTACCAGTATGTTAGCCGAGGACTTGAAACCGAACCGTTTAGAAGCGGCTAAAGAAGTGGCAGCAGAATTTATAAATGGACGTCCGAACGACAATATAGGTATTACTTTGTTTGCTGCGGAAAGTTTTACTCAATGCCCACTAACGGTAGACCATGCCGTACTTTTAAACCTGATTAAGGATGTGAAATGTGGACTTATAGAAGATGGAACGGCAGTAGGTATGGGTATAGCTAATGCTGTGACTCGTTTAAAAGATAGTAAGGCAAAGTCTAAAGTCATTATTCTTTTAACGGATGGAACTAATAATAAAGGGGATATCTCTCCGTTAACAGCTGCCGAAATTGCAAAGAGTTTTGGTATTCGTGTTTATACTATCGGTGTGGGCACTAATGGTATGGCTCCATATCCTTACCCAGTAGGTGGAACTGTGCAATATATAAATATGCCAGTTGAGATAGATGAAAAAACATTGACTCAAATTGCCGGTACTACAGATGGTAATTATTTCCGTGCCACCAGTAACTCTAAATTAAAAGAAGTTTACGAAGAAATAGATAAGTTGGAGAAAACAAAACTAAATGTAAAAGAATATAGTAAACGTCAAGAAGAATATCAGTGGTTCGCACTGGCAGCTTTTTTATGTGTATTATTGGAAGTTTTGTTACGTAACTCTGTTTTAAAAAAGATACCATAAAATTATTATTTGCGCATCTTCTTTATGTTATATCATTATATAACCGGATTATAAATTGTAAATTACTAAATTGTAAATAGAAAGATGTTTCGATTTGAAGAACCTGCATATTTGTACTTGTTACTATTGTTGCCATTTTTGGCAGCTTTCTACTTGTACTCCAATTATCTGAGACGAAAAGCGATCCGTAAGTTCGGCGATCCTATACTAATGGCACAATTAATGCCTAATGTTTCTAAATATCGTCCGGATGTAAAATTTTGGATGGTATTTGCTGCTATTGGATTATTTTCCGTATTGTTAGCACGTCCACAGTTTGGTTCAAAACTTGAGACTGTGAAACGCCAAGGAGTAGAGGTGATGATTGCATTGGATATATCTAATTCTATGCTGGCACAAGATGTACAGCCTAGTCGCTTGGAAAAAGCCAAAAGACTAGTGGCACAATTGGTTGACAAAATGGAAAATGATAAAGTAGGTATGATTGTTTTCGCCGGTGATGCATTTACACAATTGCCTATCACAAATGATTATATTTCAGCTAAAATGTTTCTAGAAAGTATTGATCCCTCTTTAATATCTAAGCAAGGTACGGCTATCGGTGCTGCCATTAATTTGGCATCCCGTAGTTTTACACCTCAAGAAGGGGTAGGACGAGCTATTATTGTTATTACAGATGGTGAAAATCATGAAGGTGGAGCAATCGAGGCTGCCAAGGCTGCTACAGAAAAAGGTATTCAAGTCAATGTTTTGGGAGTTGGTATGCCTGATGGTGCACCTATCCCAGTAGAAGGTACGAATGATTATCGTCGTGACCGGGAAGGCAATGTTATTGTTACCAAACTAAACGAACAGATGTGTCAGGAAATAGCAAAAGCTGGTAATGGTATATATGTACGTGTAGATAATACGAATAGTGCACAAAAAGCAATTAGCCAAGAAATTAATAAAATGGCTAAAGCTGATGTAGAAACACAAGTTTATACGGAATTTAATGAACAATTCCAAGCAATAGCATGGATTATTCTGCTATTGCTGCTTGCCGAAATGCTGATAATGGAACGTAAAAATCCACTGTTCCGCAATATTCATTTGTTCTCTAATAAGAAATGATACGTATGTTACAGAAAAAATATATTGGAATGGTTTTGCTGTTATTAACAGCAGTATCTGTATCGGTTTCTGCACAGAAAGCGGAACGTGATTTTATCCGTAAGGGAAACCGTTTGTTTAAAGATAGTGTGTATGTGAATGCAGAAGTAAACTATCGGAAAGCTTTAGACGTAAACCCAAAGTCAACCGTTTCTATGTATAATCTAGGAAATACTTTGACTGAGCAAAATAAATTGGAAGAAGCCATGGAACAATACGTAGGGGCGACAAAAGTTGAAAAAAATAAAGATAATTTGGCACAAATTTATCATAATATGGGAGTTATATTCCAGTCGCAGAAAGATTATGCAAAAGCTGTAGAAGCTTACAAAGAATCTTTGCGTAACAATCCCAAAGATAATGAAACTCGATATAATTTAGTATTGGCTCAGAAATTGTTAAAAGATCAGCAACAAAACCAGAACCAAAACCAAGATCAAAATAAACAGGATCAACAACAGGATAAAAAAGACCAAAATAAGCAAGATCAACAGCAAAAACAAGATCAACAACCCCAACAATCTGAAAAGAAAAACAATGAAATGTCTAAAGAAAATGCGGAACAGTTGTTGAATTCTGTCATGCAAGATGAAAAAGATGTACAGGATAAAGTAAAAAAGCAACAACAAGTTATCCAAGGACATCGTTTAGAAAAGGATTGGTAATAAATATAATAGGAAATAATATATGAGAAAAATAGTTTTCTTATGGATAGTATTGATAACGGTCAGTGTGCATACCTTTGCTGATGGAAAGGTGACATTTACCGCGTCTGCTCCTGATGCAGTAGCAGTGGGTGATCAGTTTAGGTTATCATATACAGTGAATACGGAGAAAGTAAGAGACTTTCGGGTTGCTTCTATTAAGGGATTTGATGTTTTAATGGGTCCAAGCCGTTCCTACAGTATGCAAAGTATTAATGGAGTGAAAACAGAAAATCTCACATTTACTTATATTTTAATGGCTACAGCCGAAGGTAATTTCACAATTCCCAGTGCAACTATAACGGTTGATGGTAATCAGATGGTATCCAATGCTGTACACATTAAAGTATTACCAGCTGATCAGGTTAATTCATCAGGAAACAGTAATAACAAAAGTGGCGGATCTGCCAGTCGTCCTTCTTCCGGTACAGCAATATCCAATAACGATTTATTCATTACGGCTACTGCCAATAAAACTACTGTTTATGAGCAAGAAGCTCTCTTGTTGACATATAAGATATACACATTGGTTGATCTTCGTATGTTTGACAATGTGAAGTTACCTGATTTTAAAGGTTTTCACTCACAAGAAGTGGAATTGCCCAACGACAGAAGATGGGGATTGGAGCATTATAAAGGTAGAAATTATCAAACCACAATTTATCGCCAGTTTGTACTATTTCCCCAACAATCAGGTAAACTTACTATTGATGCTGCTCGTTTTGATGCTTCTATCGCTAAAGCAACACAAGTATCCGATCCGTTTGAAGCTTTCTTCAATGGTGGTAGTAATTATGTAGAAGTCAAAAAGACTATAATGACTCCGCAACTGACAATTGACGTAAAACCATTACCTGTCGGTAAGCCTGCCGAGTTTTCAGGAGGGGTAGGTGAGTTTAATATTACTTCTTCTATTAACACAACAAACATCAAAACAAATGATGCTGTTACCGTAAAATTGGTTATTTCTGGTACAGGTAATTTGAAACTTCTTTCTACTCCGGAGATTAAATTTCCGGAAGACTTTGAAGTTTATGATCCGAAAGTAGATAATAAGTTCCGTCTGACCAACGCAGGATTGTCTGGAAGTAAAGTAATTGAATATCTGGCTATTCCACGGAATGCGGGCACATACAAAATTCCTGCCGTAAACTTCAGTTACTTCGATATTAATTCTAATTCATACAAAATATTGACTACGGAAGAATATGAATTGCATGTAGAAAAGGGTGCAGGGAATGCGGTACAGACTATTGCGAATTTTACGAATAAAGAGGATTTAAAGATATTAAACGAGGATATTCGATATATTAAACAGAATGAAGTAACTCTTTCTCAAAAAGGCGACTTCTTCTTTGGTTCATGGTTGTACTGGTTATTTTATTTGATACCGGGAGTAGCATTTATTACATTCTTTATTATATATCGTAAACAGATTACTGCCAATGCTAATGTAGCAAGAATGCGTACAAAGAAAGCAAACAAAGTAGCAGTAAAACGTATGAAACTAGCTGGTAAACTGCTGGAAGAGAATAAAAAGGATGCATTCTATGATGAAGTATTGAAGGCTCTTTGGGGATATATCAGTGATAAATTAAATATTCCTGTTTCTCGTTTATCAAAGGATAATATCGAAGAAGAACTTTGTAATTATGGAGTGGATGATACTCAAATTAAGGAATTCATTGATGCATTGAATAATTGCGAATTTGCCCGTTTTGCTCCTGGTGATGATAATCAGGCTATGGATAAGGTTTATTCTGCTTCTTTGGATATTATCAGTAAAATGGAAAACTCAATTAAACATTAACCAGGAGGGCATAATGATGAAAAAAATATTGTTTTTTACCCTTACTTTAGTAATGGCATTGGTTGCTTTTGGACAGAACTTGACAGATACACTACAACTGACTGACAGTACTGTTGGCACACGTGTTGCCGAATTTTCTGCTGCAAGACAAGAAAGAAACGTGACAAAAGCTGAAGGAGATAGTGCCTATATACATAATGACTTTGCTTCAGCGATTCAAATTTATGAGAATTTGTTAAAGAAAGGTGAAGCTGCAGAAGTATATTATAATCTTGGGAATAGTTACTATAAAGCTGATGATATTGCAAAAGCAATATTAAATTATGAACGTGCTTTACTATTGCAACCGGGTAATGCAGACATTCGTGCAAACTTAGAAATAGCACGTTCTAAAACGATTGACAAGGTAGTTTCAGTACCTGAAATATTCTTTGTAGCTTGGATAAAGTTCTTGATTAACAGTCTGAGTGTAGATACTTGGGCTAAATTAGGGATAATTTTTTTCATTCTGTTATTAGTCTCCTTTTCTCTTTTTTTCTTTTCCAAACAAATTGTATGGAAAAAGACAGGTTTTATAACAGGAAGTATTTTTCTAGTTTTTGTGGTAGTAAGTAATGTCTTTGCATCAGAACAAAAGAATGAATTGATGAATCGTAATCAGGCTATAATCTTATCACCTAGTGTAACAGTACGTAGTACTCCTAGTGAAAGTGGTACTAGTTTGTTCATTTTACATGAAGGACATAAAGTTGAAATTAAAGACAATTCAATGCGTGAATGGAAAGAAATCCGTTTAGAGGATGGTAAAGTAGGATGGGTACCTACTTCCACAATAGAAATAATTTAAAACAACCAATTATAAGAAAACACGACACTTATGAAGTACAAAAAGAACTAATTTTTTGTACTTCATAAGTGTCGTGTTTTCATTTTAAGTAATGTAAATATCGAATTTGAAAAATACATGTAAATAATTTGTTTTATCCTTTTTTTTTCTTAAGTTTATAGCGTGATAATAAAAATACAGGGTATTAACCATTAAATTTATGAATATGAGAACAATAACATTTAATGAACTTCGTAAAATTAAAGACGCATTACCTAGCGGTAGTATGCATAGAATAGCCGATGAACTTGGACTTAATGTAGATACAGTGAGAAACTTTTTCGGTGGACATAATTTTAAAGAAGGTAAAAGTGTAGGGATTCATTTAGAGCCTGGTCCTGATGGTGGTTTAGTAATGATTGATGATACTACTGTCCTTGATCGAGCATTAATGATTTTAGATGAGATAGCTAATAAAACAATAGAACCTGTTCAAGCTTAAGAAAAAATAAAAAGATCCCAATTGGTTTAATAAACAATTGGGATTTCTTGTTTGTTTAAAAATACAATAAAATAAATAGGCTTATGGAAGATAAATTAGTTACATTAGCAATTCTAACGTATGCAAAAGCACAGATATTGAAGAATGTCCTCGAAAATGAAGGTATTGAAACTTACATTCATAATGTAAATCAAATACAACCAGTGGTATCTTCTGGTGTCCGAGTCCGTATCAAAGAAAGTGATCTGCCCCATGCCTTGAAAATTACTGAGAGCTCTGTCTGGTTATCTGAAGAGGTAGTAGGAGGGAAGCCTCCTAAAGTAGAAAATATAAGTAATAAGGTCATAATTCCAGTTGATTTCTCTACTTATTCAATGAAAGCATGTGAATTCGGTTTTAATTTTGCACAAAATATTGGTGCAGAGGTTATCTTATTACATGTTTATTTTACACCTATTTATGCAACATCTTTACCTTATGGCGATGTTTTTAATTATCAGTTAGGTGATGAAGAAAATGTAAAAAGTATTTTACAAAAGGTACATTATGACTTAAATATCTTATCTAATAAAGTAAAAGAAAAAGTTACTTCCGGTGAGTTACCTAATGTTAAGTATACGTGTGTGTTACGTGAGGGTATTCCTGAAGAAGAAATTCTTAGATATGTTAAGGAATACCATCCAAGAATTATTATTATGGGTACACGTGGCAAAAACCAAAAAGATATTGATTTAATTGGAAGTGTAACAGCCGAAGTTATCGAACGTAGTCGTGTGCCAGTTCTTGCAATTCCAGAAAATACACCATTTAAACAATTTGCTGAAGTAAAACGCATTGCTTTTATAACAAATTTTGATCAACGAGACTTAATAGCATTTGATTCATTAATAAATAGTTTGAAACCATTTCATTTTTCCGTATCTTTAATTCATCTTGCTGATATAAAAGATACTTGGAATGAAATAAAGTTAGGTGGTATTAAAGAATACTTTCAGAAACAATATTCACAATTAGAAATTCATTATGATATTGTGAAGAATGATGATTTCCTTAATAGTTTAGATAAATATATCAAAGCTAATAACATTGATATTATAACTATAACATCTTATAAACGGAATATATTCTCACGCTTATTTAATCCCGGTATTGCCAGAAAAATGATTTTTCATTCTGATACACCTTTATTGGTTATTTATGGTCGACCAAGCTGAAAAATTAAGCCTTTACAATTAAACGAATATCATGATTATGTTTAATATATTTAGGAGATAATTTTTTGTCTCCTATTTTTCTTTTATACTACTAAAAAAACCTAATCAAATAAACTTTGATTAGGTTTTTAAGATATTTATCAAGAAAACATTATTGCATCATCTTCTCAATTTCATCAAATTCCGGTCCCATTTGCAAATTGTAATATACTCTGTACAAACCATTCAACCACAAATCTTTTTGGTCTGGTTTCAATTGTCTTGCTTTCTCATAATAAGGTTTTGCATTTTCATAGAAAGTCTTTAATGTATTCTGATCTTCTTTATATTTAGGATCGTTTACATCAGTAGTAGCTTTTTCTGAAAAGTCTTGAGCTTTCAGACAATAAATTAAACCCAAGTTAGAATATGCTTCAGCATAAGTTGGATCTACTTCAATAGTCTTTTTGTAGAATTCGATAGCTTTATCATACTCCTTCATATTGTGATAAAGATATCCTTTTACATACAAATAAAATGTATTATTAGGATCCTTTGCTAACATATCATCAGCAAATTGCATTGCTTCATCATATTTATTGTTGTTGCTATAATAATCAATCAAATGACCGAAAAAGAATGAATGCTCAGGATACTTTTGGATACCTTCTTTCAAAGATGCAACCCATTTAACAGTATCTCCTTGAGCTTTCAAAGCAGTAGAAATAAATTCCATAGCATATTTTCCTACTTCTTTGTCATTTTGAGCATAAGGAGCATATTTCAACACACTAGGATAATCTCCCATTTTAGCAGCTGCTAAACTTGCATAATATGCAATTTGAGGTAATACAGTATCAGTCTGTTGCAAGTTTTCTTTCTCAAACATCGGATGTGCAGCAATATCAACATAGGTAGCAAAGAATTCAAGAGCTTCTTTGTTCTTGTCCAAGTTAAAGAACTGAATACCACCATTAATCAAATTCGGACGTGCAGCCAAGATAGCAGCAGAATTAGGCTTTCTATATTTGTTCTTAATTTTACCTTTCTCATTAGGTTTTTGTGCCAATTCGTCACATTTAAAATAGTACTTACACATATTTAATGCACTATTATACACTTTAAGGGTATCATAAGGCTTTCTTAAATATGCACTTTCCATTTCTTTTTCATTGATTCTCTTCTGAATAAAGCCTGCTACATCCCATGTATCAGCATTGTCCTTTGTTTCAGAATTAGTCAAGGCTCCGTTGATAAGTTGCTCTGCTTTTGCAAAGTCCGGTTTTACTTCATTAGCAATACTTTTGGCTTCTTTCACAGTCTTCTCTTGTGCGAAAGTAAATCCTACCGCAAGCAGTAAAACCATTGAAAATAGTACTCTTTTCATGATTGTAGAAAAATTTAAATTAATATTATGTCTATTCTTCATTTTCGTTATTTATTTCTTTATTTTCCGGCTGCTGCATGATACTTTCTTCTATAAGTTCTTCCTCGCTTTCTGAGGTTACCTTACATACAGAACCGATTTCATCATTACGCTTTTCGAGGTTAATTAAACGTACTCCCTGAGTAGCACGCCCCATAATACGCACATCTGCAACTTTCAGGCGAATAGTAATTCCCGATTTATTGATAATCATTAAATCATTTTCATCTGTTACAGATTTAATTGCTACCAATTTACCGGTTTTATCTGTGATGTTCATAGTCTTTACACCTTTACCACCACGATTTGTCTTACGATAATCCTCAATATCAGAACGTTTTCCATAACCTTGTTCAGATACTACCATGATAGTCTCTGTTTCAGGATCTTTAATACAAATCATTCCGATAACTTCATCTTGTCCATCTTCATCAAGTGTCATACCACGCACACCTGTAGCAGTACGTCCCATAACCCGCACAGCACTTTCATGGAAACGAATAGCACGACCATTACGATTAGCTATGATAATTTCATTATCTCCATTAGTCATGCGAACTTCAATCACACGATCATCTTCACGTATGGTAATAGCGTTCACACCATTTTGACGAGGACGTGAATATTGTTCAAGTAATGTCTTCTTAATAATGCCATTCTTGGTACAGAATAATACATAGTGACTATTAATGAAATCTTGATCATTCAAATTCTTGACACGCAAATATGCATTTACAGCATCATCAGAATCAATATTTAATAGGTTCTGAATGGCACGTCCCTTAGAATTCTTAGTACCTTCAGGAATTTCATATACTTTTAACCAATAACATTTACCTTTCTGCGTAAAGAACATCATTGTGTTGTGCATTGTTGCAGGATAGATATGTTCTACAAAATCCTCATCACGAGTTTCAGTACCCTTAGAGCCTACCCCACCACGGTTTTGTGCACGGAATTCACTCAATGGAGTACGTTTGATATATCCCATATGCGAAATGGTAATAATCATTTCATCGTCTGCATAGAAATCTTCTGGATTAAATTCCTCCGATGAATAAACAATTTCAGAACGACGTTCATCTCCATATTTCTCTTTTATTTCGATTAACTCATCCTTAATAACTTTACGACACAACTCATCGTTTACAAGAATTTCCTCTAAGTATGCTATCTGTTTCTGAATTTCTTCATACTCAGCGTGAAGTTGATCCTGCATCAGTCCAGTCAATTGACGCAAACGCATTTCAACAATAGCACGAGATTGAATTTCGCTTAATTGGAAACGTTCCATCAAACCTGTTATGGCATCATTCGGAGTTTTAGCAGCACGAATAATCTTAATTACTTCATCAATATTATCTGATGCAATAATCAATCCTTCCAGAATGTGAGCACGCTCTTTAGCTTTACGCAATTCATATTGTGTACGACGAATAACTACATCATGGCGATGCTCTACGAAGTATTTTATTAAGTCTTTCAGATTTAACAGACGAGGACGTCCATGCACAAGTGCCACATTGTTTACACCGAACGAAGTCTGCAATTGAGTCATCTTATAAAGCTTGTTCAATACTACGCTGGCATTGGCATCACGTTTCACGTCTATAACAATACGCATCCCTTCACGGTCAGACTCATCATTGGCATTGGTAATACCTTCAATTCTCTTTTCGTTGGCTAAATCAGCAATATATTTAATTAACTCTGCTTTATTGACACCGTAAGGAATTTCCGTTACTACAATCTTGTCATGTGTCGAACCGGTTTCAATTTCAGCTTTAGCACGCATGATAACACGCCCACGTCCCGTAAGATAAGCCTCACGCACACCACTCATACCATAAATATAACCTCCGGTCGGAAAATCAGGAGCTTTCACATAAGTCATCAGTTCTTCAACATCAATATCATTATTATCAATGTATGCAATACAAGCATTGATAACTTCAGTCAAATTATGTGTCGGCATATTAGTTGCCATACCTACGGCGATACCTGATGCTCCATTTACCAAAAGATTTGGAATACGAGTCGGCATAACAGTTGGCTCCAACAAAGAATCGTCGAAATTACTTTGCATATCAACTGTTTCTTTATCAAGATCCTGCATCATTTCTTCACCGATTTTTTGTAAACGGCACTCGGTATAACGCATAGCAGCTGCACTATCACCATCTACTGAACCGTAGTTACCCTGTCCGTCTACAACCATATATCGCATAGCCCATGGCTGTGCCATACGAACCAGCGCGCCATATACGGAAGAATCGCCATGAGGGTGATATTTTCCTAATACTTCACCTACAACTCTAGCTGATTTTTTATAAGGTTTATCCGACGTATTTCCCAATCCCATCATTCCGAAAAGGATTCTTCTGTGAACGGGTTTAAAACCATCTCTAACATCCGGAAGGGCACGCGAAACAATGACCGACATAGAGTAGTCAATGTACGATGACTTCATTTCCTCCTCGATGTTAATCTTTATAATTCTGTCTTGTTCAAGCATTTAAAAAGATTATTAATTATACATTTTAGGGTTTGTGAAAAACCACGCTAAAGTACTGCTTTTTTACGATATACAAAAGTTTTCATCTATAAACTTTGTTGCCATTGTGCACAATTTCGCTTTATACTTTTTTATAGCGTGTAGCCATTTCCTGACGAGCTGCCTATCAACTCATACATATACCAACAAACACCCACACTTGGTCCGTTTTCCTCTTTAAAAACGTTTATATATGAAGCGAAAACCTGTTTCTAATCTAGCAGCTGTATATAATAATATGTATAAAACAAAAACACTCTTTATTTGTGGCATAAGATTTGTACAGTAATAAATTGAATTATATGATACATGAATTTAATTAATACGTATCTTTGTATATAATAACCTTTTAATTGAGGAGAAATAATAAGTATGAACAATCAATTTTCACAAAGAGTTTCGGATATCATCACTTATAGCAAAGAAGAAGCCAATCGATTGAGGAATAGATATATTGGTCCTGAACACCTCCTACTCGGTATGTTGCGAGACGGTGGAGGGAAAGCTATTGAAATTATGATGAAACTCGATATAGATTTAAAACAGGTTAAGAGTCGTTTAGAGAGCTTCTTAAAGGATGCGGAAGATGATACTCTTTTGCCTGATGCAGATGTGCCCCTATCTCCAATGGCTGCCAAAATATTAAAAATGTGTATATTGGAGGCTCGTCTATTGAAGAGTGCAACTGCAGATACCGAACATGTATTGCTGGCTATTTTGAAAGATGGAGATAATTTGGCTGCGACAGTTTTGGAAGAGAACCAGATAAACTATCAGTCTGTATTCGAACTGCTTTCGATGAAATCTACCAATCCTAATGCAGGAATGGGATTTACGGAAGACGATGAAGAAGATGAAGAAGATATGAATATGTCACGTTCTTCGCGTGATTCCGCTAATGGTCCATCATCATCTGCACAAACAACTTCTAAGAAACCATCCAATGATACTCCTGTATTGGATAATTTCGGTATGGACATGACTCATGCCGCCGAAGAAGGGAAATTAGATCCAGTGGTGGGTCGTGAACGAGAGATCGAACGTCTGGCACAAATTTTGAGTCGCCGCAAGAAGAACAATCCAGTGTTAATTGGTGAGCCGGGAGTCGGTAAATCTGCTATTGTAGAAGGGTTGGCATTACGTATCGTGCAGAAAAAGGTATCACGTATCCTGTTTGACAAACGTGTGGTAATGCTTGATATGGCATCTGTTGTAGCCGGAACAAAATATCGTGGTCAATTTGAAGAACGTATCCGTTCTATAATCAATGAATTACAGAAAAATCCGAATGTCATTCTTTTTATCGATGAAATCCACACAATCGTAGGTGCCGGTGCCGCAGCCGGTTCCATGGATGCTGCCAATATGCTGAAACCGGCTTTAGCACGTGGTGAAATACAATGTATTGGTGCTACTACACTCGATGAATATAGAAAAAACATCGAAAAAGACGGTGCCTTGGAACGTAGATTTCAAAAAGTAATTGTAGAACCTACCACTGCTGAAGAAACTCTTCAGATATTGAAAAATATCAAAGAAAAATACGAAGATCATCATAATGTGAATTATACGGACGAAGCTCTGGAAGCATGTGTCAAGTTGGCAGACCGTTATATCACAGACCGCAACTTCCCCGATAAGGCTATCGATGCCCTGGATGAAGCTGGTTCACGCGTACATTTGACAAATATCAACGTTCCTAAAGAAATTGAAGAACAAGAAAAGTTGATAGAAGAAGCACGCAATCTAAAGGCTGAAGCTGTAAAATCGCAGAATTTTGAACTTGCGGCCAGCTATCGTGATCGTGAAAAAGAACTGTCCGCGCGTCTGGATGAAATGAAAGATGAATGGAAAGCTCGTTTAAAAGATAATCGTCAAACTGTAGGAGAAGAAGAAATAGCAAATGTCGTATCCATGATGTCCGGTGTGCCTGTACAGCGTATGGCACAGGCAGAAGGACTGAAGCTCGCAGGTATGAAAGAAGAATTGCAAGCCAAAGTCATTGCTCAGGATGCCGCTATTGAGAAATTGACCAAAGCTATTCTGCGAAGTCGTGTGGGATTGAAAGATCCGAATCGCCCTATCGGTACGTTTATGTTTCTTGGCCCTACTGGGGTTGGTAAAACACACTTGGCAAAACAGTTGGCCCAATACATGTTTGGTTCCAGCGATGCATTGATACGTATCGATATGAGTGAGTACATGGAGAAATATACCGTATCTCGTATGATTGGTGCAGCTCCGGGATACGTCGGCTATGAAGAAGGTGGGCAGCTGACTGAGAAGGTGCGCCGTAAACCTTATTCCATAGTCTTGTTGGACGAAATAGAGAAGGCTCATCCGGATGTGTTCAATATCCTGTTGCAAGTATTGGATGAAGGACGTCTGACTGACAATTATGGCAGAACCATTGACTTCAAGAATACGGTCATCATTATGACTTCAAATATCGGTACCCGACAATTGAAAGAGTTTGGTCATGGTGTAGGTTTTACTGCACAAAGCCGTACTGACAATAATGAACATTCTCGTGGCGTGATACAGAAAGCCTTGAACAAGACTTTCGCTCCCGAGTTCCTAAACCGTCTCGATGAAATCATTACTTTCGATCAGCTTTCATTGGATGCTATTACTAAAATTGTCGATATCGAGCTGAAAGGATTATTTGAACGCGTTGAAGCTATTGGATATAAATTAGTTGTAGATGAAGACGCTAAAAAATTCCTTGCTTCCAAAGGTTATGATGTACAGTTTGGTGCACGTCCTTTGAAGCGTGCCATCCAGAATTATCTGGAAGATGGACTTTCTGAACTAATTGTATCATCCGGTATACAACCGGGAGATACCGTAAATATCTCCGTAGATAAAGAGAAGGATGAATTGAGTATCAAGAGAGCATAACAGTCCTTTCGATAAAAAACCGTCAAAATGTCAGTCCATAGTGGCTGGCATTTTTTTTGTTTCATCTTTACCAAAAACAATAAAAATATAAACGTAATATGCAAAAAGGAAGTATTGGGGTAACTACCGAGAACATTTTCCCCGTCATTAAAAAGTTTTTGTACAGTGATCATGAAATTTTTCTTCGCGAGTTGGTTTCTAATGCAGTAGACGCTACTCAGAAACTGAAAACCCTGGCCTCAATAGGTGAATTTAAAGGCGAGATTGGAGATTTGACCGTTCATGTTTCTTTGGATAAGGATACGATTACCGTGTCTGATCATGGTATCGGTTTAACAGCAGAAGAAATCGATAGATATATCAATCAAATTGCATTCTCTGGAGCTAACGACTTCTTGGAAAAATACAAGAATGACGCAAATGCCATCATTGGACATTTCGGATTGGGTTTCTATTCAGCTTTCATGGTAGCCAAGAAAGTTGAAATTATCACCAAGTCCTATCAAGAAGGTGCTCAAGCTGTAAAGTGGACATGTGACGGTAGTCCTGAATTTACTATTGAAGACGTTGACAAGACTGAACGCGGTACTGATATCGTACTTTATATTGATGATGATTGCAAGGAATTCCTTGAAGAAACCCGTATTTCTTCTTTATTAAAGAAATATTGCAGTTTCCTCCCTATCCCTGTCGCATTCGGTAAAAAGAAAGAATGGAAAGATGGTAAGCAAGTGGAAACAAACGAGGATAATATTATCAACAATGCCAATCCATTGTGGACTCTGAAACCCAATGAATTAAAAGATGAAGATTATAAAAAGTTCTATCGTGAGCTCTATCCGATGTCCGACGAACCTCTATTCTGGATTCATTTGAATGTAGATTATCCGTTCCATCTCACCGGTATCCTTTACTTCCCTAAGGTAAAGAGTAATATCGAATTGAATAAGAATAAGATACAGCTTTATTGCAATCAAGTATATGTGACGGATTCTGTTGAAGGAATTGTTCCCGATTTCCTCACTCTACTTCATGGAGTACTGGATTCACCGGATATTCCGTTGAATGTATCCCGTTCTTATTTGCAAAGCGACTCTAACGTAAAGAAGATATCCACCTATATCACCAAAAAAGTATCAGACCGTCTGCAATCAATTTTTAAGAATGATCGAAAACAGTTCGAAGAAAAGTGGAATGATTTGAAAATCTTTATCAATTACGGAATGCTCACACAAGAAGACTTCTATGATAGAGCGAAAGATTTTGCCCTTTTTACCGATACAGACAACAAATATTATACTTTTGAAGAATATAAGACTCTGATTAAAGATAACCAAACAGATAAGGATGGAAATTTGATATATCTGTATGCCAACCATAAAGATGAACAGTACAGTTATATTGAAGCAGCCAAGAATAAAGGTTACAATGTATTGTTAATGGACGGTCAACTGGATATCGCTTTAGTTAGTATGTTGGAGCAGAAGTTTGAAAAAACACGCTTCACTCGCGTAGATAGCGATGTGATTGATAATCTGATTGTCAAAGAAGACAAAAAGAACGATGTTCTGGAAACCGAAAAACAAGAAGCATTGTCTACTATCTTCAAGAGTCAACTGCCCCAAATAGAGAAGGCCGAGTTTAACATAACGACACAAGCTTTGGGAGAGAATTCTGCACCGGTAATGATTACTCAGAGCGAATATATGCGCCGTATGAAAGAAATGGCCAATATTCAGGCAGGAATGAGCTTCTATGGAGAAATGCCGGATATGTTCAATCTGGTACTGAACTCCGATCATAAGCTTGTAAAAGAGATTTTATCGGACGAAGATAAGGAATGTGCCTCAAAGATTGTGCCTATTCAGAAGGAAATGGATGAGGTAAACCAACAACGAAACGATCTGAAAAAGAAACAGGAAGGTAAGAAGGATGAAGAAATACCTACTACTGAAAAAGATGAGGTGAATAAATTGGATCGGAAATGGGAAGAATTAAAGGTACAGAAAGAAAATATATTTGCCGGATATGCTGCTAAAAATAAGACCGTTCGTCAACTGATTGACTTAGCATTACTTCAAAACGGTATGTTAAAGGGAGAAGCCCTGAATAACTTTGTTAAAAGAAGCATAGACTTAATTAAATAATCCCCTTTAGATTTTATTTATATACAAGGGTATTGCAACTCATACGAATTGCAATACCCTTTTTTGTTCGTTTTTACTGTTATACAGGTGTTTTTTCCCGTTGGATACGATGTTTTTGGAAACTATTGTTTATATTTGAGCGTTGAATAAATCAGCACGTTTCACTCGGAATTATTAGTCATGAAGAGAATTCTGTTGTTTTTGTCGTTTTACCTATGTTTGTTATCAGTAGTTCAGGCTCAGAAAGTGGGGCTTGTTCTTAGTGGTGGTGGTGCGAAAGGTATGACACATATTGGTATTATCCGTGCCCTAGAAGAAAACAATATCCCAATTGATTATATTACCGGCACTTCTATGGGAGCCATTATCGGTTCATTATATGCGATGGGATATTCTCCAGACGATATGGAGGCTCTGTTACGATCTCCGGACTTCAAACGTTGGTATTCTGGAAAGGTAGAACCTAAATATGAATATTATTTTAAGAAAAACCGTCCTACCCCTGAATTTTTCAATATTCGATTTGCTTTCAGAGATTCAATGCATCTGAAACCACAGATACTTCCTACCAGTATGGTCAATCCCATACAGATGAACTTGGTGTTTGTAGAACTATTTGCACGAGCTACGGCATCTTGTAACGGCGATTTTAATAAGTTGTTTGTTCCTTTTCGCTGTATCGCTTCTGATGTGTATAATAAAAGGCCTCTTATAATGAGAAAAGGAGACTTAGGAGATGCTGTACGTGCCTCCATGAGCTTTCCTTTTGTTTTTAAACCTATAGAGATTGATAGTGTATTGGCTTATGATGGAGGAATTTACAATAATTTTCCTACGGATGTGATGCGGGAAGACTTTTGTCCCGATATAATTATTGGTAGTGTGGTGGCAGCCAATCCCAGTAAACCGAAAGAGAACGACTTGATGAGTCAGATAGAAAATATGGTAATGCAGAAAACGGATTATTCTCTTCCCGATTCTTTGGGTATTATAATGAATTTCAAGTACGATGACGTAAATCTGCTGGATTTTGACCGTTTACAAGAATTACATGATATCGGTTATAACCGGACTATCAGTTTAATGGACTCTATAAAAAATCGCATCCATCGACGTGTAAATGCTGATAACGTGCGATTAAGACGATTGGTCTACCGAAGTAATCTGCCACAACTCCGTTTTCGCGATATTCGTATCGAAGGAGCTAATGAACAACAACAAGTCTATATCAAAAAAGAATTTCACGATGAAGATCATGAAGTGTTTACTTATGAAGACTTGAAACGGGGTTATTTTCGTTTATTAGCAGATAATATGATATCAGAGATCATACCCCATGCTGTTTATGATCCAGAAAATGATTTGTATGAACTCCATCTAAAAGTTAAAATGGAGAATAATTTTTCGGTCCGCATGGGTGGAAGTGTTTCTACTACAAGTTCTAATCAGATATATCTAGGATTAGGATATCAAAATTTAAACTATTATTCCAAAGAAATTACTTTCGACGGCCAGTTAGGTAAAGTTTATAATAACGCCCAATTGATGGCAAAAATTGATTTACCCACCCGTATCCCTACCTCATATCGTTTCATCGCGTCCATAAGCACCTTTGATTATTATAAAAAAGATAAACTCTTCTCCAAGAATGACAAACCGTCTTTCAATTCAAAGGATGAACGTTTTGTAAAGCTGATGGTTGCTCTGCCTTTCCTTTCAAACAAGCGTGCGGAATTTAGTATTGGATATGGAGCGCTTGAAGATAATTACTTCCAGTCCAATGTAATAAACTTTGATGAAGATCGTTCGGACAAGAGTACTTATAAGTTGTTAAGTGGAACTATTGGGTTTTATGGAAGCACTTATAATGCCCGTCAGTATGCAACAAGAGGGTATTATGAAAAACTGATAGCTCAGGTGTTTACCGGAAAAGAAAAGTTCCGCCCCGGAAATCCTAAAGAGGAAGTTTCTACCAAAGGGCGCCAATCTTGGCTTCAAATTTCTTATATGAAAGATGCTTATCACTCCATGAGCCCTAAATTCACTTTAGGATGGATGGCAGAAATGCTCTATTCATCGAAAAATTTTTCAGAGAATTATACGGCAACAATGATGCAGGCTGCAGAATTCACACCTACTCCGCATAGCAAGTTGATGTATAATGAAGCTTTTCGTGCCAACCAATTCCTGGCAGTGGGTATCAAGCCAATATTCATTTTTAATGATATGTTTCAGTTCCGTACCGAATTTTATGGATTCATGCCAGTATTTCCCATTGAAAAAAATGCATTAAATAAAGCTTTTTACGGAAAAGCATTTTCAAAGTTTGAGTATATGGGAGAAATTTCTGTAATATGTCAATTACCTTTCGGTACTATAGCAGCATATGTAAATCATTATAGCTCACCGAAAAAGGAGTGGAATGTAGGATTAACCATCGGTTGGCAGCTGTTTAACTACCGTTTCATCGAATAAAATTCTTCAAAAAAAGTTGGCGTAACATTTGCTAATTCAGAAAAAGTACGTATCTTTGCACCCGTTAAACAAAAAGGCCGCGTAGCTCAACTGAATAGAGTAGCTGACTACGGATCAGCCGGTTACAGGTTTGAATCCTGTCGCGGTCACAATGTTTTAGTAAAAGGGTCGCGTAGCTCAACTGAATAGAGTAGCTGACTACGGATCAGCCGGTTACAGGTTTGAATCCTGTCGCGATCACTAAGAACCTCTGCAAAACTTTGTAGAGGTTCTTTTTTATTTATATATTTTAAGTTGTTCCCCTATAATAAAAGAGAATAAAAAAAGCCCTGCAATGACAAGGCTTTTTCATATAACATAAAAGGGATACCTCAACACTTAATATTCAATTCATCCAAAATCTTCCGCATTGCTTCAAAAGTGGTAATTCTTGTTGGTACTAGTGGCAAACGAAGTTTATTTTCAATCATACCCATCACATTCAACATAGCTTTTACACCTGCAGGATTACCATCAACAAATAAAAGTTTAAATAACTCAGCAAATTTATGATGAATAGTCAGGGCATTAATATAATCTCCTTGCAATGCCAGACGCACCATACGGCTGAATTCACGCGGAAACGCATTTCCAATGACCGATATGATACCAACTGCCCCTAAGGTAATCAGAGGGAAGGTTATACCGTCATCCCCCGAAATAACGTCAAAATTAGCAGGTTTATTCTTGATTATATCATCCATTTGGGAAATATCCCCTGACGCCTCCTTAATAGCAATCACATTTTTAAAATCACGTGCAATACGTAATGTCGTTTCAGCTTTCATATTTACACCCGTACGTCCCGGTACATTATAAAGTACAATAGGCAACTCCGTCGCTTCAGCAATAGCTTTATAATGTTGATATATCCCTTCTTGTGAAGGCTTATTATAATAAGGAACAACGGAAAGAATAGCATCGACACCAGTAAAGTCATCATTTTTCAGCGTTTCTACTATGGCACGGGTATTATTACCACCTACTCCAAGCAAAATAGGAATTCTTCCATTCACACGCTCAATGACCATTTTCTTGATTTTTCTCTTTTCATCGTCCGTAAGAGTAGGAGTTTCTGCCGTGGTGCCCAATACGCATAGGAAATCAGCATTATTTTGCAACAAATAGTCTACCATACGTATCAATGCATCATAATCAACGCTTTCGTCCTCTTTAAATGGAGTAATTAGCGCTACCCCCATTCCTTTCAATCTTGTCTGTATCATGAGTATTATAAAGTAATCTCTAATTAAATGACTCGCAAAAGTACGATTTTTTTCGATTTAGTCTACAAAAACAAGCTATAAAAAAGTTTTTTGCAGAAATTTGTTAGGATAATAACTCTAGAAAATCATCTTCACTCATAATCTTTACCCCCAGCTTCTGAGCTTTCTCAAATTTGGCAGGTCCCATATTCTCACCGGCCAGTATAAAACTAGTCTTAGCAGAAATACTCCCCACATTCTTTCCACCATTTTTTTCGATCAATTCTTTATATTCATCTCTTGAGTGGTACACAAACACACCGCTGATAACGATGGATTGTCCAACAAGTTTGTCAGTATATCCACTCAAGTCTTCTTCTTTCCTGCAAAATTGCAAACCCGAGATTTTCAGTCGCTCTATTAACTCTCTATTTGAGGGATTAGAAAAATAGTTAATAATACTTTGCGCTATCTTTTCACCGATTTCATCGATGTTTTTGAGTTTTTCAAGGCCTGCACTCTCTAATTCTTCAATATTTGCAAATGACTTTGCAATCTTCTTCGCTACAGTCTCTCCCACAAACCGGATACCCAAAGCAAAAAGAACTCTTTCAAAAGGCACCTCCCGACTAGCAGCTATACCATTAATTATATTTTCAGCCGATTTTACACCCATTCGGTCCAAATTCTTGATATCATCTATTTTCAACCGATAGAGGTCTGCTGTATCTTTGATTAATTTCAACCGATAGAACATATCTACGGTTTCAGGACCTAATCCATCTATATTCATAGCCTTACGACTGATAAAATGCTCTATCTTACCCTTTATCTGAGGTGGACAAGCCGTTTCATTAGGACAATAGTGTGCAGCTTCTCCCTCATATCGAATTAATTTACTGCCGCACTCAGGGCAATGAGTGATAAATCTCACTTTTTCACCGATAAGCATATTACGTGCCTCTTTGTCAACCCCTGTGATTTTAGGAATTATCTCTCCACCTTTTTCCACGTAAACCATATCACCTATATGTAAATCAAGCCCTTCAATAATATCTGCATTATGTAAAGAGGCCCTTTTCACAATAGTTCCAGATAATTGTACCGGATCTAAATTAGCAACAGGAGTAACAGCACCAGTACGTCCCACCTGATAAGAAACTTTGTTCAAACGTGTCAATGCTCGCTCCGCCTGGAATTTATAAGCAATTGCCCATCGGGGAGATTTTGCGGTGAAACCGAGATTTTTCTGCTGTTTCAAACTATTTACTTTTAGCACAATACCATCAGTTGCCACTGGCAGATTTTTACGTTCAGTATCCCAATATCTGATATATTCAAAGACTTCTTCCAGACTATGAGCCTTTTTCACATGCTCTGAAATCTTAAATCCCCAACTGGCAGCCACTTGTAGGTTTTCGTAATGACCGTCACAAGGTAATTCTTCTCCCAATAGATAATACAGGTAGGCATCAAGCTTGCGTGATGCTACAATTGACGAATTTTGCAGTTTCAATGTACCCGAAGCGGCATTACGCGGATTGGCAAAAAGTGGTTCCTCACGAGCCTCTTTTTCGCGGTTAAGCTCCTCAAATACTTCCCAAGGCATCAATATTTCTCCCCTAATCTCAAACAATGGAGGATAATTACCATGAAGTACCAATGGAATAGCGCGGATAGTCTTCACATTATCCGTCACATCATCACCTTTTTCACCGTCACCACGCGTAACAGCACGTAGCAACTTACCATTTTCGTATGTCAGTGAAATAGAAGTACCATCATACTTCAATTCACAGCAGATTTCAAAATCTTCATTCAATGTTTTTTTGACTCGATCATAGAAATCCGCCACTTCACTTTCCGAGTAGGTATTGCCCAAGGAAAGCATTGGATATTTGTGAGGGACTTGCGTAAAGTTCTTATTCAAATCACTTCCTACGCGCATAGTGGGAGAATTCCCATCTTGATATTCAGGATATTCTTTTTCAAGATCCTGCAATTCACGCATCATATCATCAAACTCCTTATCGGATATTTCAGGAGTGTTCAACACATAATAATTGTAGTTATGCTGATGCAATTCGGCACGGAGCTGGTTTATTTTTTCTTTTGCAGTCATAGCGATTTCAGATTGTTTTAACGCAAAAATACAGGTTTCTAACCGAATATTTATGTTTTTGTTTTATGAAAATAGAATGTATCACTATTTTTGCAGAAAAATAAAGTTTTATGCGAATTGATATTATCACAGTCTTACCGGAGATGATTGAAGGTTTCTTTAATTGCTCCATTATGAAACGTGCTCAAAATAAGGGGCTTGCCGAAATTCACATCCACAATCTCCGTGACTATACAAAAGATAAATATCGTCGCGTGGACGATTATCCCTTTGGTGGATTTGCCGGAATGGTGATGAAAATAGAACCTATAGAACGATGTATCAATGCTTTAAAAGCCGAAAGAAATTACGATGAGGTGATTTTTACTACCCCCGATGGCGATCAGTTTTGCCAGCCGATGGCAAATGCACTCTCGCTAGCCCAAAATCTTATTATTCTTTGCGGACATTTTAAGGGTATTGATTACCGTATTCGCGAACATCTCATTACGAAAGAAATCAGTATAGGAGATTATGTACTGACAGGAGGTGAACTCGCCGCCGCCGTTATGGCAGACGCTATTGTACGAATTATCCCTGGCGTAATCTCCGATGAGCAATCTGCACTTTCCGACTCATTCCAAGACAATTTACTGGCTGCTCCAGTTTATACACGGCCTGCTGATTACAATGGTTGGAAAGTTCCTGATATTTTACTATCTGGCCATGAGGCAAAAATTAAGGAATGGGAACTTCAACAGTCACTCGAAAGGACTCGGAAATTACGCCCGGACTTATTGGGAGAGTAAAGTCAAAAGTGTAAATAAAAAGAAAAAGGACATTTGCTTACAAATGTCCTTTTTTATGAATTATACCTGCGAATGGCAATCTTTTGTTTTTCATTACACCTCAAGTGCGCCGATAATCTCCTTTACAGACTTATATCCATGTCTATTAAGATAGTCATCGATACCTTCCTCAACCTTTATTGTAATCTCCGGATCTATGAAGTTTGCCGTACCTATTTGAATAGCAGAAGCACCTGCAAGCATAAATTCCACTGCATCTCTCCAGTTCATAATACCCCCCAACCCAATGACAGGTATTTTTACCGCTTTAGCAACTTGCCATACCATGCGTAGCGCAATAGGCTTCACAGCCGCACCGGACATTCCACCTGTTACCGTAGATAGTACCGGACACCTACGTTCCGCATCTACAGCCATTCCTAGCAAGGTATTAATGAGTGAAACACTATCTGCCCCCCCATTTTCTGCCGCACGAGCAATTTCAGTGATATCCGTTACGTTCGGTGAGAGCTTTACGATAAGTGTCTTTTTATATACCGCACGTACAGCTTTTACCACTTCCTCAGCTCCTTTGGTCGTGACCCCAAATGCCATTCCTCCTTGCTTCACATTAGGACAGGAAATATTCAATTCTATAGCAGGAATATTTACAAGATCATTGATAATAGATGCAGTTTCAACATAATCTTCTATAGCCGACCCCGAAACATTTACAATCATATTAGTTTTTATATCCTTGATACGCGGATATATATGTTCAACAAAGTAATGCACACCCTTATTTTGCAGTCCCACAGCGTTTAACATGCCCGATGGAGTTTCCGCCATACGCGGATAAGGGTTACCTTCACGTTTGTGAAGAGTAGTTCCCTTTACAATTATACCACCTATTCGCGATATATCGACGAAATCGGCAAATTCTTCACCATATCCAAATGTCCCAGAAGCCGTCATAACGGGATTCTTCATTTGTAATTCACCTATATTTACATTTAAATCTGCCATAATAGTTTGTTTATATTAAAAACCGGACCTTCTTTACATACACACAAATGGCCTTCTGTAGTATTCTCCACGCAACATAAGCAAGCACCTATACCACAAGCCATCATATTTTCCAGAGATACTTCGCAGTTGATATCTTTACTTTTGGCATATTTTGCCACAGCCATCATCATCGGTTTCGGACCACAAGTATATATCTGTTCAAAATCCACCTTATTTAATATAGAATGCTGCGTAACATAACCTTTTTCTCCATGACTACCATCTTCTGTAGTAGTATATACTTCACCATAGGCAGCAAATTGTTCCAATTGGAGCAAATCATTATCACTTCGAGCCCCTAACAAGAATACTGGTCTACTACCATTTTTGGCTAATTGTTCACCTAAATAAAGCATTGGAGCCGTACCCACACCACCTCCTATCAAAAGAAGCTTATCAGAGGGATTTTCAGGCATTGTGAAGCAATTTCCCAGCGGGAGTACCACATTGATCATATCGCCAGCTTTAGCTTCCCCTAAACGCTTGGTTCCGTCACCAACAAGTTGTATAAGGAACCATACCTCATTCTTCTGTCTATCCACATAATTGATAGAAATAGGACGACGTAGGAAAGTAGTAGGTGAACCGTCTACGCGAATTTCCGCAAATTGTCCCGGCAGCATTTCCGGAAGCGGAGACGGAGAAGTCAGTTTTAACAATACATAGTTAGCATGCAATCGGACATTCTCTGTCACAGTCAGATCTAAAATATATTTTTTCATATCATCAAAAAAGAAGGAATTATATCTTTTGTTTGCAAAGATAGTGCAAACTGAATGCAGACACAAATTTATTTGCACTATCCATCTTTACACTCCTTAATTTTCGGGTTTAAATGTTTCATAAGTATTGTCATCAAAGAAAATCCTTATTTCAGTAATTCTCCTAGGAGGTCTTTCTTTATAGATAATCTCTTGTTTTACAATCTCTTTAGGTACTTTTTGGAGCATTTCTGATGCAATTTCCTTGCGATTTTCCGCTGCACTCGGTCCATTGGACAGATTTTCGGGATTCTCAGCAAATAAAGGGTAGTCGAAACTACCGTCTTCAACAAAATCGGAATT
The DNA here is from genome assembly GCF_003438665.1 of Bacteroides sp. OM08-11. Lineage (NCBI taxonomy): Bacteria > Pseudomonadati > Bacteroidota > Bacteroidia > Bacteroidales > Bacteroidaceae > Bacteroides > Bacteroides sp. OM08-11. The sequence goes on along the minus strand of NZ_QSTJ01000005.1, from coordinate 216,873 downwards.
ATTACCATCATTACTCATATTACCATTGCCGGTAAGTAACCATTCCAGATTTATGTCATTATACCGCTGATGTAGCCGAAGAATAACTTCCGTACTTGGATACTTATTACGGGGACCTAAAATATGAGAGATAGTAGCTTGAGCTACTCCAATACTTTCTGCAAATGCTCCAGCTGTCATTTTCTCCCGATCCATAATCATTTTAAATCTGTCTTTTATACTCATAATACAGGCATAATTACAATTGTATATTCATCAATCTTGATCACAAAAGTAAAAAAAGAAAATCACAAATGCAAATTATAATTGTAAATACCAAAGTTTTACATTTGTATAATAAATATTCCAAAAGTTAATAACACAGTTGTTACTGCCAAAAACAAACTACTTATAACATTACATTTTAGCTCTAACAAAATATTATAATATACTGAAATTCACTATATTATATCTCATAATATTCATTTAAAAGCCTATATTACATTTGTTTTATCGACATCTTCCCCCTTATCTTCATTAAACTATTTAATAAAATACAATATTCAATAGATATTCAGAAGTTTATATATACAAATACATCTTGTTAAGCCGTATCGATAAACATTTGTAAAACATCTATTCCTTGATTTAATTCACATTATTTACATCCGTAAACAGCTTAATATATTCACAAAAGAAATATCACAAAAGGGATTGCCATATAAACGTAATAGTCAAATATTACAATAATAAACTTACATAGTTGCATACAACAACTATCACATCGATTAATTTTCTTATTTTCTTATAAATACTTTTGGGAAACATGAAAATTGGCTGACAATGCTTTATTTCCGTATAAATCTCCGACTGATTGAAAAAAAACAATTCTGAGAGCCTTATTTTTAACACAATAAATTGTATGTCAATGTATTATCCCAATATTGTAAGATTTAGAACAACCGCCAAATAAAAAAATTGAATGATTTTACTTTTTGAATAAAAGAAGAAGGGATTATTTAGGTAAAAGGATCTAGCTATAGAATTTAAAATGATACAACCATATTGGGTAAAGGGGTACACCCATTACCCGTAGTAAAGCAATACACTTTTCAAAGAATTAATGTAAGATTTTAAATACCAATTCCCGCAGAATATCTCCGTCATTTAGTGAAGAATTGCCTACTCCTTTAGATTTGGCATCTGCGTATCTGATTTCTCCAATAATTTGCATTGTTTTCACTCCACTATACCGTCTCATAGCAGATATATATTCGCGAGATTGCCAAGGACTTTTCAGGCCTACAAAATTAGCGATACCCTGCTCTGTTTTTTCAGGTGCATAATATGCCAACATTAAATTAGAGAAGAAGCCGAAAAGTAAAGATAAAGTCATTTGAATTGGATTTGTTTTCGGATTTTCTTCAAAATATTTTATTATCTTATTGGCTTTTAAAATATCCTTTTCGACGATTGCGCTACGAAGCTCAAAATTATTGTAGTCTTTACTAATTCCAATGTTCCGCTCAATCTGTTCAGGAGTAACACGTGTCTGACCTTTTGGAAGTGTAATAATCAGCTTTTCCAGTTCTCCGGTGAGACGGCTAAGATCAGTTCCTACAAAATCAGCAAGCATTGCAGTTGCCTTAGGTTCGAGGTCTACTCCCTTACGTTTCATATAAGAAGAAATAAATGCCGGTAACTGGGCATCCTTCATCTTCTTAGATTCAAATAAAACACCTGATTTTTCTATTTCGGCTGCTAATTTTTTCCTTCTGTCCAATACGCCATGTTTGTGGCATATCACCAATATAGTAGAAAGCAAAGGTTTTTGAAGATAGAAAGAAAGTTCTTCCATATTACGGATATTCTGAGCCTCCTTTACCACTACAACCTGATACTCAGACATCATCGGATATCGCTTAGCAGCATTGATAACCGTAGCTATATCTACATCCGCGCCATAAACAACAGTCTGATTGAATTCTTTCTCCGTTTCAGTCAGGACATTATCTGTAATATAGTCGGCAATAAGATCGATATAATACGGTTCTTCTCCCATCAGATAATAGACAGGACGATATTGTTTAGCTCTCAACTCCTTCAAAATATCGTCACAAGTAATCTCTTGTTTTGCCATATTGGTTTACCAGTCGAATTTCAGATGTTTTACAGTTTTCTTTTCATCAATAATCATCTTTAATGATGCAATACCGATTTCTACATGTTCGGTCACATAATTCTTAGTTACCAAATTGTCACTTTTATCCGTTTTCACTCCTTCAGGAATCATGGGCTGGTCTGACACTAACAGAAGAGCACCGGTTGGAATATGATTGGCAAAGCCACAACTGAATAAAGTTGCAGTTTCCATATCAACAGCCATAGCACGTGTTTTCTTCAGATATTCCTTAAATGCTTCGTCGTGTTCCCAAATACGCCGGTTAGTAGTATATACAGTACCTGTCCAGTAATCACGGGCATAGTCACGGATGGCAGAAGAAACAGCACGCTGCAACATAAAAGCCGGAAGTGACGGCACCTCGGGTGGAAAATAATCATTGGAAGTACCTTCACCACGAATAGCGGCAATAGGAAGAATAAGATCCCCTATCTTATTTTTCTTGTCGATACCACCGCATTTACCTAAAAACAAACAGGCTTTAGGATGTATGGCACTCAGCAAATCCATGATAATAGCAGCATTAGGACTACCCATACCGAAATTGATAATAGTAATTCCTTCTGCACTGGCCGATATCATATTGGCGTCTTTACCAAGGATCGGAACATTGAATTGCCCCGCAAATATTTCTACATACTTGTTGAAGTTAGTCAGCAGAATATACTCCCCAAAATCCTCCAGGTTACGTTTTGTGTAACGAGGTAGCCAATTAGCTACGATTTCTTCTTTTGTTTTCATAAGATTTTATTAAATTTGTATTCCCCAAGGTTTGGGAGACCATTATTTAACTTACAAATGTAGTAAATGTTATCGTTAAACCTACCAGCATTCGATGCTAAAATTGCCGCAAGGAACGGAAAAAATGTTATATTCGACGTAATACGTCGTCGATATGTTGCTCTCACCCCTGAGGAATGGGTACGGCAACACTTCGTACACTTTCTTCTTGCTCATAAAGGATATCCACAGGCACTTATGGCAAACGAAGTCCAGGTTCAATTGAACAGTACAAAGAAACGATGCGACACGGTGCTTTACCGACGTGATCTTACCGCCCGGATGATTGTGGAGTACAAAGCTCCCGATATTGAAATCACACAGAAGGTTTTCGACCAGATAACTCGTTACAACATGGTATTGAAAGTAGATTACCTCATTGTCAGCAACGGATTACAGCACTATTGTTGCCGGATGGATTACGAACATAACACATATATTTTTCTGCACGATATTCCTGAGTATCAAAGCCTATAGCTTTGAACGTCTTTCTCGCCAGGACCAAATCCTTTTCACTACCATACCGAAAGGCAATAACCCCCGGATATATTCCATCAAAACACCCGGATGTTTTATATGAAAACACCCGGATGTTATCACTCAAAACATCCCCATGTTTTACAGCGTAACATCCGGGTGTTTTGGGAATTCTGTATAAAACAGAAAGGGGATAAGTCCCTATTTCATTACAGTTAAGCTACCATATCATTACGGTAAAGCCCCCACTCTTTATTTCATCACATCATATATCATGCGCGATACATGAGCAATGATCTCAGCATTGGTTTCATCCGTTTCACACGAATTCATGATGAAAACGGCTATGTAATATTTCCGCCCGTCAGGAAGAATAATGGCAAGATCCTGATTGGGAATTTTTTTCCGCAAAGGGCTGTATGTATCTTGTCTCAGTTGGGTAGTCTTTATATGAAAACTACGTTTCCTCTCACTTCACTTCCTTCTTACTGCTGAACTTCTCCTGCAACTTCTGCATCAGTTCATAGAAATTCGGAATATAAACCGTAGCAAGTAATGTATTTAAAGCCATACCAAACACTACGGCGGCACCAAGGGCAACACGGCTACCCGCTCCCGCTCCTGTTGCAAATAATAATGGCATCACACCCAACACAAATGCCAGCGAAGTCATCAGGATTGGGCGTAGCCGGATATGCCCCGCCTGGAAAGCAGCATCGCGGATAGAATTACCTTGTGCGCGGAAATCACGGGCAAATTCCACTATCAGAATACCATTTTTAGCAGAAAGAGCAACAAGCAGAATTATACCGATTTGAGTATAAATACTGACCGGTGTCCCCATAACGTAGCATCCAAACATGGCACCGAGCAAAGCTACCGGAAGTCCCATAACCGCCGCCACCGGACTGGTCCAGCTCTCGTATTGAGCAGCAAGAACAAGGAATGCTACAATCAATGCCATAATGAAAACTACGGAAGTAGTTGTTCCCGCCTGTGTTTCCTGATAGGCCACTGATGTCCACTCGTAACCGAACTCATTGCCAAGCTGGTCTTTTATCAGGTTTTCCATTTGCTTGATAGCTTCTCCCGAACTACTTCCAGGAGCTATATTACAAGTAACGGCAGCGGTGGAATACATATTATAACGATTAATTTGATCCATGCCCAACCGCTCCTTCACCCGGGTAAATGACGAGAAAGGAACCATTTCTCCCGAAGCATTTGGAACACTCAAATTCAGCACATCTCCGATGATACGCTGGGCGTGGTCACCCGCTCCCAGTTTTACCTGATAAATATGCCCGAATTGTACATAATCATTCACGTATGCATCTCCCATATAATATCCCAAAGCAGTAAACACACCGTTCAGTGGAATCCCCATGAGTTGCACTTTGTCACGATCGATATCCAGGAAATACTGTGGTACATTTGCCTGATATTGACTACTGACAGATGCCAATGCAGGATAATCATGATAATTCTCCATCAGTGTTTCTATAGCACGTTGCATTTCAGTGGAACCGAGGTTATGACGATCCTCCAATTGCAACTGCAAGCCCCCCGTAGCTCCCAAACCGGGAATGGCGGGAGGAACCATAGCGAATATTTCAGCTTCTTGTATACTATATGCCTCCATATTGAAACGTTGGACAACGGCGGCAGCCGTATGCTTCTTACCTTTACGCTGATCCCAGTTCTTCAACACGACAAAATAGGTAGCGGCATTACTTTGTTCACCTCCTCCCATTACCGAAAAGCCGGAAATGCCGATATAATCTTTTACTTCCGGATAGGTATCCAATATCGCATTGATTTGTCGGCCAACCACTTGAGTACGTTCCAAACTTGAAGCCGGAGGTAGTTGTACCACAGCCAAGAAATAACCATCATCCTCCTCAGGAATAAATGTAGAGGGCCATTTAACGAACATCATAATGGCAATCAACGTGAAAACAGCATAAGACAATACTGCTGCCGACGGACGTTTCAGCAGAAAGTTTACTATTTTGTCATACGCACCTTGTGTCTTATCATACAAGTGATTAAATCCTTTATAAAGAGGAAATTTAGAAGGTTTTGTAGGTTGCAGCATCAATGCGCAAAGTGCCGGTGTAAGTGTCAATGAGTTTATTCCACTCAATACGGTACTGGCGGCAATTGTCAAAGCAAATTGTTTATATAGCTGCCCTGAAATACCACTCACCAGCGTAGTCGGTATGAATACTGCCAACAACACCAAAACTACTCCTACAATAGGACCTGTAATCTCCCCCATCGCCTCCGTAACAGCCTGGCGTGCTGAGTATTTTCCCGTATCCAATAAACGGGTGGAGTTCTCCACCACCACGATGGCATCGTCTACCACGATGGCTACGGCAAGTATCAACCCGAACAACGTCAATGTATTGATAGAAAAGCCAAACAATGCCATAATTGCCAACGTACCAACCAGTGACACGGGAATTGTGATACAAGGTATGATAACCGCCCGCCAGTTCTGGAGGAAAAGGAAGATAACAAATACAACAAGGATGGTAGTTTCGAGAAAAGTCACCATCACTTCGTCAATAGAAGCATGGATAACGTCTGTTGTATCCAGCGTTACATCATATTGTATACCTACCGGAAAATTCTGCGTAAGTTCCTGCATCTTCGCCTTCACCCCTTTGGATACATCCAGCGAATTGCTACCCGGTTGCTGATAAATGGCAATGGCAGCAGTAGGTTTTCCATCAAGCTGTGAAACAACGCTATACGAAGCTGAACCAAGATCAATCTTAGCCACATCACCCAACCGCAGTATCTTCCCTCCCGCTTCGGTACGCAAAATAATATTACCGAATTCTTCGGGAGAAGTAAGCCGGCCCTTTACGGTCAAACTATATTGGTATGCATTTTTATTATCATCGCCAACGGGTTGTCCCACGTTTCCGGCACTCACCTCTACGTTTTGCGCCTGAATGGCCTGATACACATCAACAGGTGAAAGATTACGGATACGCATGGCAGCGGGATCCAACCAAATACGCATGGAGTAATCGCCCGCCCCCATTACATTGACTGCCCCCACACCGGGAACACGCGTCAACTGGTCTACGAGGTTCAGTTTGGCATAATTGCTAAGGTATAATCCATCGTAATCTTTACTGTCTGATTTCATCGTGAGAAACATCACTATGTTACTCGACTGCTTCTGTACCGTGACACCTTGTACCACAACAGGAGTCGGCAATGAGGACTGGGCTACACTGACACGATTTTGTACCTGTACGGTAGCCATATCGATGTCCGTACCTACTGCAAAAGTAATTGTCAAAGAGTAAGCTCCTGAAGAAGAAGAATTGGAAGACATATAAAGCATTCCATCTACTCCGTTGACTTGTTGCTCGATAGGGATACCCACCGTTTGGGCTACTGTCTGCGCATTGGCTCCCGGATAAACGGCACTCACCTGTACGGTGGGAGGCGTTATCTCAGGATATTGCGCAATAGGAAGGATATTGAGTGTGACCAATCCTGCCACGACGATAAGCAACGCCAGTACGGTAGCGAATATAGGACGGTCTATGAAAAACTTTGAGAACATATGGTCTTATTTATTAAAATGAGTCAATAATCAGTTGCCAACGGGATGAACTTTCATCCCGTCCCTTACTTTCATCAATGCTTTGGTAACATAGCGTTCTTGCGGAGAAAGCCCTTCCTTTATCTGGCGAAGGCTATCTCCTACTAATTGTCCGGTTTCAATATGCCGGTAGCGGACAATATCCGAATCATTGACGATATAGATATATTTTCCCAACTGGTCGGTACCGATAGAAGCATCGGGTATCAGTACCGCTTGTTTTTGTTCCCCGTAAGGTAGAGTGATACTGACGTATAATCCGCTTCTCAATAGTCCTTTGGGATTATCCAGACGGGCACGAATATCCAACGTTCCGGTATTCAGGTTTACGTTAGGCGAAAGATAGTCCAAAGTAGCCGGATAACTCGAAACTCCGTCTTTTCCCAGACTGACAGCCACTTTCCGCGGAATGGAGTCTCCTTGTTGCATCAACATAGAAATCCACTGATTATCAGATACATTAAAATAAGTATACAGATGATCATCCTTGTAGATAGTGGCCAATGTTACAGGTTGTATTCCTCCACTGATATAACTTCCAACATCAGCCCGATTGCGACTGACAGTCCCGTCAAACGGGGCGCGAATGGTACAATAACTCAAATTGGTACGAGCCGTATTCAGTGCTGCTTCTGCGTTGCTTACGGCAGCCTGTGAAGTTGCTACATTCGATTTGGACTGTAATACTTGGATTTGACTGACCGCATCCGTCTTTACAGCTTCCTGCATACGTTCATAGTTATTCTGTGCATATTCCAGATTGGCATGGGCCGTTTTAAGTGCAGCTTCTGCCTGATGCACATTATCCAGATATACCGTAGGCTCGATGACAAAAAGTACTTGTCCCTGACGTACCCGGCTACCCGGTGCATAGGCTATGGTTTGTAAAGTCCCGTTAACTCTGCCTACCAGATCCACCGTCTTTTCAGAAGTCAGATAGCCCGGGTATTCTTTCGTCAATGTAATGTCTTGCACAGACGGACGGGCCACACTTATTTCCGGAACAGGTATTGTACGTACCGTTTCTTTTTTATTCCCACACCCTGCCAATAACGGCAAGATAAGTAAAGTGATATACATTTGATTTTTCATATATATGTTTCGGCTTAAATTATCAATTATCAATTAACTCATATCCTCCTCCCAATGCTTTGTAAAGTGATATTAACTGTTGTAATGAACCACCTTGTGCCTGTACAAGCTGATTTTGGTAAGTTAGCAATGACCTAAGAGCATCCAATACATTCTGAAAAGGTGACAACCCCTGTTTGTACAGATCTAAAGACAGTTTCAACGTTTCTTCACCTTGGTTACATACTTCACGCAAAGCAACAATCTGTTGTATGGAATTATGGTATCCGTTCATGGCATTATCCGTTTCTTGTACGGCAGTAAGTACCGTCTGATTAAACTGATGGATCGTTTCGTCCAGTTGTGCACGTGCCAATCGAGTAGCATTCACCAACTTGGTACCACTGAATAATGTCCAAGTGACACTTGGGGCTATCTCAAAAGTCATACTGTTCTGTTTGGTTAAATCTTTTATATCACGCGAAGAATAACCGATAGAACCTTTTAGGAAAAACTGAGGCAACCAATCGCTTTTCGAGGCACCTAACAGGGCGGCTTGTGCATTGACTTGCCGTTCAGCTTGGCGAATATCAGGACGGCGAAGTAACAGGTCAGCAGGAATTCCCATCCCGATGAGTTCTATATAGTCAGGTAGCTTCGAGGTTCTTTCCAATATAGGACGGATATATTGGGGATAAGTACCCAACAAGACAGCAAGGGCTGTAACATACTGATTGATACCCGATTCCAATTGCGGAATAGAAGCTTTAGTACTGTAATATACAGATTTGGCTTGTGATACGTCCAGTTTAGATACAAGTCCCGTCTTATAACGCGTTTCAGTAATACTGAGTACAGCCGCTTGAGTATTACAGTTATCAGTTACGACTTTCAGTTCTTGTTGTAACTCCCGTAAACCGATGTAGGCAGATGCCACTTGGGCACACAAGGAAATCATGACAGAGGTATACTCCTCTTTACTGGCCGCAAAATTTTCCCGCTGTGCTTTAACCCGCTGACGGATACTGCCAAATACATCCAGCTCCCAACTAGTATTAAGAGAAGCGCTATAAACTGAAGAAATAGATTTGGGAAGTGAACTTACATTTCCGCTACTCTGCTCCCGTTCCCACCCGGCATCCAATGAAATAGAAGGAAAGAAAGCACCTCGTTGTATCCGTAAATTCGCCTGCGCCATGTTTATACGATCCATAGCAGATAATACGGAAAAATTTTGTGTAGATGCTACTGAGATAAGCGAGTCCAACACCGGGTCGGCAAAGGCTTCCCACCATTTGTCGTCTACGGGTTGTATCTGTTCACTAAACAGATTATCATCTCTCGAAATCCCCCAACCTTGCGGAAGTTTTGTTCCCAAATAGCGGTTGCCTTTCTGAGCCAATGCCGCAGAACATAGACATAAAACGAGCAGCATACTGCTCCAGCTTTTTATATTCATAAAAAAAGGTTTAGGTTGTTATAATATTGGGATCATAACAACCTAAACCTCTATTTGTTTATCGCAATTACTGCAGATACATTAAGCTTCTGTGGCTTTCTTTCTGCTTCTTGTTGCTTTTTCTTTTATCGGTTCCTCTTTAATCTCCGGAGCTATACCCGCCAATTCCGGGTCAATCATGATACGTCCGCAATACTCACAAACGATAATTTTCTTACGAGAACGGATATCCAACTGCCTCTGAGGCGGGATTTTGTTAAAACATCCACCACAGGCATCACGTTGTACATATACAATACCCAAACCGTTGCGTGAATTTTTACGGATACGCTTGAATGACTGGAGCAAACGCGGTTCGATTTTAGTCTCAAGGTCTTTAGCTTTATCTCTCAGTTTTTCTTCTTCTTGCTTGGTTTCAGATACAATCTCATCCAATTCGTTCTTCTTTACATCAAGATCTTTCTGCCTTTCTTCAAGAGCAGCAATACTTTCTGCCGCTTCAGCGGATTTTTCAACTTCTTGTTCGGAAAATTCTTTAATTCTCTTTTCACAAAGTTCGATTTCCAAAGTCTGGAATTCGATTTCTTTGCTCAAGAAGTCGTACTCACGGTTGTTACGTACATTTTCTTGTTGCTCTTTATATTTTGCTACGGAAGCTTTTGCTGTTTCAATTTCCACCTTCTTACCGGCGATAGCAGATTTCAGTTCGGCAACTTCTGCCTTTATTCTTTCAATACGGGTACTCAAACCGGCAATTTCGTCTTCCAAGTCTTGTACTTCCAAAGGAAGTTCACCTCTCAACGTCTTGATTTCATCAATTTTAGACAGCATTGTCTGCAACTGGAACAAAGCTTTCAACTTTTGCTCTACTGTCAATTCCTGGGGATCTTTTTTTGCTTCTTTAGCCATTTTACTTACATGTATTTTATGGGATTTGTATTCACTTTGGTCATTTGAACCGCAAAATTAGGAAACAAATCCCGGATTATTGTATAAAAAATTTCTTTTGTATATTGTTCGCTTTCGTAATGTCCTATCTCTGCCAACAGGATGTCCGAATCGTGTCCAAAATAGTCATGGTACTTTATTTCACCGGTAATAAAAACGTCCGCATGATTGCCGATGGCCAATGACATAAGGAATGCTCCCGCACCACCACACAAGGCTACTTTCTGGATTTCGCGTCCGGTCAGTTTATTATGGCGCAAACATTCCACCTCAAATGTTTTCTTGATACGTTTCAAGAATTCAAGTTCTGTTTCAGGAGTTTCCAATTCACCGATAATACCAGCTCCGGCTTGTGTCCAAGAGTCCTGCAAAGGATAAAGATCGAATACAGGCTCTTCATAAGGATGTGTAGCGAGCAATACTTTAACGACTTCCTCTTTTTTATAAGCAGGTAATATAGTTTCTATGCGCACTTCTTTTTCAATATGCAATTCTCCAATCTCTCCACAATAGGGATGTGCCCCCTTCTTCGCACGAAACACTCCCTCACCTTCCACATTATAACTGCACGAATCATAATTGCCAATACATCCACATCCGACTGATGATAATACTTCACGTACTTTTTCAGCACAAGCCGTAGGAACAAAAGTTACTAACTTCAGCAACGCATTTTCCTTAACTTCCAATATGCGCACGTTTTTCAAACCTATTTTCTCGGCAATCTTAAAGTTCACCCCTCCTACCACATTGTCCAGATTAGTATGGGCAGAATATATCACAAGATCATTTTTAATGGCCTTCAATATACAACGTTCCACATAATCCTTTCCAGTAATGGACTTATAACCCTTAAAAATGAGAGGATGATGTGATATGACAAGATTGTATCCTAACGCAATCGCTTCATCCAGTATGGCTTCAGTAACGTCAAGACACAACAAAGCCCCTGTTGCTTCCGCATCTGTCAATCCAATTTGCAAACCGGCGTTATCAAATCCGTCTTGCAATGGCAGAGGCGCGAACCGTTCAAGGGCGCTAACTATCTCCTTAATTTTCATTATTAGTAGAAAATTTGGTTGCAAATATAGCAAAAAGTGGTGAATTCAAGGGAGCTTTTACGCTTTTTTTGTATATTTGAAGTCGACAAAACCCAATATAACCATTATGAAGATACTAATACTTTTGTTTTTCTCTTTGTTTATAACATTATCTTCCTGCCGTTATACAGGACAGACGCAAAATGACAGACAAGATTCCGATGAACAATATGTGGATACCACGCCGAAAGCTACGACCATCCTTTGGGTAGACAAAAAAAATAGTGGTGGTAAGAAAGACGACTTTCCAATCCCTGTACGTACGGTAAAAGTAAAAGCCAACATTCACACATCGGGCAAAGTAGAAATTCTGTCATACACGAAACCCCAGAAGAACCGCGTGAAGCACTATTTACAAGAAAGATTAGAAGTATTCAGAATTACCAAGGCAATGTTGGATAGTGGTTTTGTAAAACCGGGCGTACAGTATGTACAAATCCGCTATATGCCGGAAAAGTTACAATAATCAGGCTATTTCTTCTTCTCTATCATAACCGGTAATAGTTTGCCGTATACGTCGAACGATTTGCGCGATGCCAATGAAATAGTAATCATCAATGAAAGCATAGATGCCGTAAAAGTGATTACCATAATCATCATTTGGTATTTGATAGCAATATTCGGACTACTTCCTCCCAGTATCTGGCCTATCATTGTTCCCGGAAAAGCGACCAAACCCATTACAGAAATATTGGCTATCAAGGGACTGAATGACTTGATGATGGCCTGACGGATGAATGGTGCTTGCGCCTCTGCACGGGTAGCCCCATTACCAAGCAAGTAACGATATAGTTGTTGCTCGCGTTTCAGTCCACTATAATAAGTATTGAGAGCTATCACATTACTAGACAGCATATTTCCCATCAATATACCGAAAATGGGAATAAAATATTGAGCACTGAATATATTCTCAAGGCGAAGTACGATACCGATGAAATACATTCCTACACATACCACACTACACAGAAACCCTACTGAAATAGGAATAAGCAAAACTTTACGCTTCAGTTGCGTACGCGACAAAGCGGTTTGTGAGGCTACGAATATCATAACAATCACCCACAGGAAGTTTATCCACGGATTATTCCACAAGAAAAGATATTTCAAATAGACTCCTATAAAAAAAAGTTGTACAATCATACGTGCCGTACCTACAATGGTTGCACGTACCAATCCGGTTTTGAATTTCCAGATATAGAACAAGGGTATCAGTAATAACAGCAGCCCGATACCCAAACTAAGATAAGATATGTCTATGGTTCCCATGAAACAATTTAACTACTTTTTAGTAATATACCATTCAAATACAGATTACATATACAAACCGTCAACGGATGAATATAATTACCAATACCGAAGCAATAATAATACAGACACTGACACAAATCAAGGTCATTATTACGTTGTAATTGAGTTCCGATCGTTCTTTCTTCTTTGTCAACTTCGCTATTTCTTCCATGTCTTCGAAAGTGGTATTCTGAGGTATACCATTACTTTTTTCATACATCTTATTCAAACGTTCGTTCAAACGTTCCCGGCGAAGGTTACGCATGTCACGGTTCTCCTTATCACGCCGTATCATATCGAAAACAAATCCTGCAAAGCTCATAGTATATTTGTTTATTTCATAATTATATGCTGGTCGCATCCTTCTGCAAAGCCCTCATCATGAGACACTGCAAGTATGGCACTTCCTTTTTCGGTCTGTTTCCGAAAAAACGCAAGGACTTTTCCGGTAGTATCTGAATCGAGTGCAGACGTTGGTTCATCAACGATGGTGAGAGATTTGCCAATCATCGAAGCCACGGCTATCATCATACGTTGACGCTGACCGCCGGAAACTTCATTGACCCGTTTGTAATATAACTCACGATCCAAACCCAAATCTTGAAAACAGGCAAATAGACGTTCTTCTGAAAAAGGAGTATTCCGATTGGCTTTCAAGCTGAAAGGAAGTTGTACCATATCTTTCACCCACTCCAATGGCAAAGCCAACTCTTGTGGTATCCAAGCTATCTGTTTGCGAATGTGATCTATACTATTCTTTTCCAGCAGGATACCGTTTACTGTAATTCGACCTACTTTCAAAGGGATAAATCCCAATATGGCATTTAGCAGAGAAGTCTTCCCACATCCCGAAGAGCCAGAAATACTCACTATCTCCCCCTTATCTACTTGTAAGTTGAAACCGGAAAAGAGTACTTCGTTACCATATGCAATACTGGCATTTTCTATTTGTAACATGAATATTTTTCTTTAATCTTTCTATATTTACAAAAGTACAGAAAAAATAATTGTACTATCTTTGTCTCACTAATTAATTTAGAAAAAAATATGATACAGAACGAAAGGGATTGCCGCCATGAACATGTATTGAATGTGGCAAGGCAAATGATGACTGCTGCACGTACAGCACCCAAAGGTAAAGGTATTGATGTAATTGAGACTGCTTTGGTTACAGGTGACGACCTCAAAAAGTTATCGAACAAGATGATTGCCATGGCCGAAGAACTAGGTATGAAGTTTTTTCTGCGTGATGCCGGAAACATTCTGCAGGCAGAATGTGTAATTATAATAGGTACGCGCGAACAGGCACAAGGATTGAACTGTGGACACTGCGGTTTCCCTACTTGTGTAGAACGTCTTGAGGGTGTACCATGTGCCTTGAACACGGTTGATGTAGGCATTGCTTTGGGCTCTGCTTGTGCAATGGCGGCTGATATGCGGGTAGATACCCGTGTGATGTTCTCTGCCGGACTTGCCGTACAACGGTTGGAGTGGTTGAAGAACTGTAAGACCGTATTTGCCATTCCAGTGAGTGCATCTTCCAAAAATCCGTTCTTTGATAGAAAACCTAAAGAAGAAAAATAAATTAACGCATTAAAATACATGGGAATTGTCGTTGGATTGCCACATGGTGGAGCATCTGAAAAGGATTATCAGGTGCAGTTTGGTAAGAACATAAGCATTCAAGTAGAAATACGTGCTCCGTATTTGCCGGCAGAGTGGGCTATGCAGAGTGGCATACAGTTGACTTGGCCTCACATCGGTACGGACTGGGCCTATATGCTTGAAGAAGTCCAAAAATGCTTTGTTACGATTGCTACCGAGATTACTAAACGCGAATTATTACTTATCGTGACTCCTACCCCCGATGAGGTGAGAAAGCAAATCTCTGCAACAGTGAATATGGAGAATGTTCGTTTTCTGAAATGTGACACAAATGATACTTGGGCACGCGATCACGGTGCCATTACTATGTTGGATATTGACGGACCTTCCCTGCTTGACTTTACATTCAATGGTTGGGGGCTGAAGTTTGCTTCAGACAAAGATAATGAAATTACCCGCCGAGCTGTAGAAGCCGAAGTTTTAAAAGGAAAATATGTCAATCGTTTGGGATTTGTCCTGGAAGGCGGTTCTATCGAAAGCGATGGTGCAGGTACTTTGCTTACTACTTCTGAATGTCTATTGTCTTCCAATAGAAACGGACAGATGAATAAAGTAGAAATTGAAGAATTTCTTCGTTCTACATTCCATTTGGAACGGATACTTTGGCTTGATTATGGTTATTTAGTTGGAGATGACACCGATAGCCACATTGATACGCTTGCCCGTTTCAGTTCTACCAATACGATTGTTTATGTACAATGTAATGATGTACAAGATGAACATTATGAAGAACTTCATAAAATGGAAGAACAACTGAAAACATTCCGCACTTTGAACGGAGAACCTTATCGTTTGTTGGCGTTACCTATGGCTGATAAGATTGAAGTAGAAGGTGAACGGTTACCTGCTACATATGCTAACTTTTTGATTATGAACGATGTGATACTATATCCAACCTATAACCAACCAAGTAATGACGCACGTGCCAAAGAGGTATTACAGGAAGCGTTCCCCAATCACGAAATTATAGGTATAGATTGCTGTGCCTTGATAAAACAACATGGGTCATTACATTGCGTCACAATGCAATATCCTGTTGGAGTATTAAAATAATATTAGATTACAGAAACGAAACTGTTAATTTATAAATCGTAAAATAACAAATATGCATATGGCAAGAAAGATAAAAGTTGGTATAATTCAGCAAGCCAATACTTCGGATATACGTACAAATCTGATGAATTTGGCAAAAAGTATTGAAATATGTGCCGTACATGGGGCACAATTGGTCGTTTTACAGGAATTACACAACTCTTTGTACTTTTGTCAGACGGAGAATACACAATTGTTTGATTTGGCGGAAACAATTCCCGGACCTTCCACAGGTTTCTATTCGGAACTGGCAGCAGCCAACGATATTGTGCTTGTTACCTCTCTGTTCGAGAAACGTGCTCCAGGTTTGTATCATAATACGGCTGTTGTATTTGAACGTGATGGAAGTATCGCAGGCAAATATCGGAAGATGCACATACCCGATGATCCCGCTTATTATGAAAAATTCTATTTCACTCCCGGAGATATCGGTTTTGAGCCTATTCAAACCTCACTTGGAAAACTAGGCGTATTGGTCTGTTGGGATCAATGGTATCCCGAAGCAGCCCGCCTGATGGCACTCAAAGGTGCTGAAATATTGATTTATCCTACTGCCATCGGCTGGGAAAGCAGCGATACAGACGAAGAAAAAAAACGTCAGCTGAATGCCTGGATTATTTCACAACGTGGACATGCGGTAGCCAATGGTTTGCCGGTAATATCGGTAAATCGCGTGGGGCATGAACCTGATCCGTCCATGCAGACTAACGGTATACTGTTCTGGGGAAACAGTTTTATCGTCGGTCCCCAAGGGGAATTTCTTGCACAGGCCGGAAATGATAGTCCTGAAAATATTGTGGTAGAAATAGATATGGAACGTTCTGAAAACGTACGCCGTTGGTGGCCGTTTTTGCGCGATCGCAGGATAGATGCATACGAAGGATTGACGAAACGATTTTTAGATTAATTTATTTGAATGTAACCCGTTTATTCATCAAGAAATTAACTCCTCCATAGACAAATAAACCCAGAAATTGAGATAGGTATTCATCGCAATTCAAACCTTCGACCAGTCCGATCAAAAAGAGGAATTGTGCTCCGTAGGCCATTCCAAAAGCCACAGAAAAGAGCAACACTTGACGCCAAGTGTTGCCTCTTTTTTCTGTAGGAAATATCCAATACTTGCACCAGATAAAATTATGTATCTGCGCTAGTGTATAAGCAGTTATGTTGGAGAGCATGTAATTGATATCCAATTCATCCATCATTATCCAGATAGTGGTTGCCATAATCAAGGCATTCAACGTACCGACTATCATAAAGCGGAAAATTCGTGTGGACTCTTTCACTCTCTCCTGTTCTATATTTTTATTCTTTGATGTCGACAATCAGATTTAATTCGTCCAATTGTTTCTGATCGATACTTGAAGGAGCATCCAGCATAACATCCCGTCCACTATTATTCTTCGGGAATGCAATACAGTCACGGATACTGTCAAGACCGGCAAAGATACTTACCCAACGGTCGAGTCCGTATGCTAAACCACCATGAGGAGGTGCACCGTACTTGAAAGCATTCATTAAGAAGCCAAATTGTTCCTGGGCTTTCTCCGGAGTAAATCCAAGAATTTCGAACATCTTGGCCTGTAACTGTGCATCATGGATACGAATAGAACCACCACCTACTTCAATGCCATTACATACCATGTCGTATGCATCAGCACGAACCGCAGCCGGATCTGTATCCAACAAAGGAATATCTTCATCTTTAGGATGGGTGAACGGATGATGCATTGCCATCAGACGCCCCTCTTCATCACTCCATTCAAACATTGGAAAATCAACCACCCATAAAAGAGCAAATTTATTCTTATCACGTAACCCTAATTGATTACCCATTTCAAGACGCAACTCATTCAGTTGTTTACGGGTCTTCATGGCATCATCACCACTTAAAATCAGAATCAAATCGCCCGGCTGTGCATTGAACGCAGCTTTCATTTCCTGCAAAACTTCCTGAGTATAGAACTTGTCAACACTCGATTTTACATTTCCATCAGCTTCCACACGGGCATAAACCATACCTTTGGCACCAATCTGCGGTCTTTTCACAAATTCGGTCAATGCATCCAGTTGCTTACGGGTATAGTGTGCAGCACCTTCTGCACAAATACCGCCAATATATACGGCATTATCAAAAACAGAGAAACCATGACCTTTCATGATATCCATCAGCTCTACAAACTTCATACCAAATCGGAGATCAGGCTTATCGCTACCATAATATTTCATGGCATCTGCCCATGGCATACGTAAAAATGGTTCAGTCAATTCCACACCACGAATTTCCTTGAACAAATATTTAGCCATACCCTCAAAAAGGTTAATGATATCATCTTGTTCAACGAAAGACATTTCGCAGTCAATCTGGGTAAACTCAGGTTGACGGTCAGCACGCAGGTCTTCATCACGAAAACACTTTGCAATCTGAAAATAACGGTCGAATCCGGAAACCATTAACAATTGTTTCAGAGTTTGTGGACTTTGAGGTAAAGCATAAAACTGTCCCGGGTTCATACGTGAAGGCACTACGAAATCTCGTGCCCCTTCCGGAGTAGAACCGACCAAAATGGGGGTTTCTACTTCGATAAAACCTTGATTATCCAAATATTTACGGACTTCGATCGTCATCTTATGACGTAGTTCCAAATTCTTACGCACGTTTGCACGACGTAAATCCAGATAACGATACTTCATACGTATATCATCACCACCATCTGTATTCTCTTCGATAGTGAAAGGAGGCGTCAAAGCTACATTCAACACATTCAATTCTGAAACGATGATTTCAATATCTCCAGTAGGAATATTTTGATTTTTGCTAAAACGTTCATTTACTGTACCTGTAATCTGAATGACATATTCACGCCCCAGATGATTGGCCTGGTCACAAAGCTCAGCGTTTATTTCTTCATTGAATACTAATTGGGTAATTCCGTAACGATCGCGAAGGTCAATGAAAGTCATACCTCCCATTTTACGGCTGCGCTGTACCCAACCTGCCAATGTCACTTGTTTATTAACGTCGGAGATACGTAATTCTCCGCAGGTGTGTGATCTATACATTTTTATATCTAAATTTATTGATTTACAATTTGACTATACATTTAATATACTTTGTATAATTATCATGCAAAAATACATAAAACTATTATAGAGACATCAAATTAAGAAAAGATTATTTTAGCCATAGTATCAATACATATAAATTATGGTGTAATCAGTTCTTTGTGAACTTTTTTAATTGCTCCTTACTTCTATCCAATATTTTTCTATTTTTATGTGTAATGTCTTCCATAATGGAGTCATTAATCTGTTTGAGTCCGTTTATATAATCTTGAGCACGTTGTAAAACGTTAGACGTATCTTTCTCTACATTCCGAGGAACAATAACCTGTAATCCTTTCTGGATAATCCTTACATCTATATATTCTCCCATCATCATTGGATCACCGTCAAAATGTACTACCCCTTGTTTAGTGCGATGTATACGAAGTGTCTGACAACGGAAAGTTTTGATACGGCTATTTTGGTCAATCGTTTTATTAAATAATTGAAAAGACAAGGCGGGTACATCCAACACTGTAAAAGGTTCTAATATCGTAACGTCCAATAGACCATCGTTTAAAGTAGCTTGTGGAGCAATATAAGCATTATTACCATATTGCGAAGCATTTCCACAAGCTATCAGAAAAGCTTTATAGCGTGAAGTGTTACCATCCATTTCAAGTTCATAAGTTTCAGGACGATACTTTAAACTCTCCAGCAATGTTTTTTCCAAATAAGTCAGTGGTCCTCTTCTACCTGCTTTTGAAAATTGCAGACTGACAAAAGCATCAAAACCGACACCACATGTACAAAAAAACGGTACATCATTTATTTTACCATAATCAATAATATCTATCAGACCATCATTGATTATATCAATCGCTTTTTTTATTTCCATCGGAATTTGCAAATGACGTGCAAGCCCATTCCCTGAACCACAAGGGATAATACCTAAAGCAGTTTTTGTATGCACCAATGAGCGGGCTATTTCATTGATCGTTCCATCTCCACCAATGGCAACAACTGCAAAAACCTTTTCTTTAGCTTTTTGCGCGGCTATCTCCACAGCATGTCCTGCCCATTCAGTATATATAACTTCGGGAATATATTTATCCTTATCCAGTTTTTGATCAAGCCATTTCAAAATCTGCTCCTTACTTTGTGTGCCAGATATCGGATTTATTATAAATGATATTCTTTTCTTATTATCCTCCATGCGAAAGAAATGTTATAATGCAATTCTCTAGTCTTGCAAAAGTAATATAATTCCTTTAAAAATTAACCATCTGACTGTTTTAAAACGAATAGAAGCAGATTTTTTAGAGTAAATGGAACATATAACAACATATTTTGCTATCTTTGCCCCCTGTTTTTAAGGACTCGTATTTAATAGAATTAAATATTCATTATATAATAGACATTTCATGGGTTTACTACAAGACAAATTTGCGAAATACGACCTGCCGCAACAGTTTATGGCAAAAGGCGTATATCCTTATTTCCGTACAATTAATAGCCATCAGGATACTGAAGTAATGATGGATGGCAAGAAAGTTCTGATGTTCGGTTCGAATGCGTACATGGGACTTACTTATGACAAACGAATTATTGACGCTTCAATAGCCGCTACAGAAAAATACGGTACAGGTTGTGCTGGTTCCCGTTTTTTGAATGGTACTCTTGATATACACGTTGAACTGGAAAAAGAATTGGCCGAGTTCGTTGGAAAAGATGAATCTCTCTGTTTCTCCACCGGTTTCACTGTTAATGAAGGTATTATCCCCGCTGTTGTAGGACGTGGTGACTATATTATATGTGATGATCGTGACCACGCTTCTATCGTAGATGGACGCCGTCTATCTTTTGCCACACAACTGAAGTATAAGCACAACGATATGGAAGATCTTGAAAAGGAACTCCAAAAATGTGAACCGGATGCTATAAAGTTGATTGTTGTTGACGGAGTATTTTCTATGGAAGGTGATTTAGCTAATTTACCGGAAATTGTTCGCCTGAAGAAGAAATATAATGCCAGCATTTATGTAGATGAAGCCCACGGTTTAGGTGTTTTCGGAAAACAAGGTCGTGGTGTTTGTGACCATTTTGGAGTTACTGAAGATGTTGATTTAATTATGGGAACATTCAGTAAATCATTAGCTTCTATCGGTGGGTTTGTTGCCGGTGACAAAGAGGTTATTAATTGGTTGCGTCATAATGCTCGTTCTTATATATTCCAAGCAAGTAGTACTCCAGCTGCAACAGCTGCTGCTCGTGAGGCACTTCATATTATTAAATCTGAACCAGAACGAATCCAGCGTTTGTGGGATATCACCAACTATGCATTAAAAAAATTCCGTGATGCAGGTTTCGAGATAGGTGAAACAGAATCTCCTATTATACCTTTATATGTACGCGATACCGAGAAAACATTCGTAGTAACAAAAATGGCTTTTGATGAAGGAATTTTCATTAATCCAGTTATCCCGCCTGCATGTGCACCTCAGGATACATTGGTACGTGTAGCTTTGATGGCTACTCACACCAAGGAGCAAGTAGATTATGCAGTAGATAAACTGACTAAATGTTTTAAATCACTTGGAGTGATAAAATAAATTTTATAAGAATATTTTTAAAGAGGTAAAAATCAAACAAATGATTTTTACCTCTTTTTCTTTTATAGGGAATATACTTTTAACATACTGCTTACTTTATTTTAAATATTATATCTTTTCTCTTTTAAATTTCTGATAATTAAGTATCTTTGTCACATTATTAATGAAAAACACATCTTTCGCATGAGAAAACAAGATTTTTTTTTCGTTTTGGCATTGATTGCATTTTTTTTGCCATTCTTTATAAGTGAGCCCATTTATGATTGGTATAAGTCATTCAATGCATCACATGGTATGGTAATGAGTTTTCTAAAGTTTGGTATCCTTGCAACATTGGGTGAAATGTTAGGGCTTCGTATCAGTGCCGGAGTATACAATCGAAAAGGATTTGGTGTTTTTCCTCGTGCTATTGTATGGGGAGTACTAGGGATGGGTATCAATATGGCTATGATCGTTTTCTCAAAAGGAGTTCCACAATTCATGATATATATGGGAATGACAGACGCTTCAACCATTATCAACGGTGACTTCTGTTTAGATAAACTATGGGTGGCACTTGCTATTTCCGTTACAATGAATACGATATTCGCCCCTGTATTTATGACATTCCATAAAATTACAGATATACACATATTGAATTGTGGTGGTTCTCTTCTTAGCATAATCACCCCTATCCCAATGACACGTATCATCACGCATCTGAATTGGAATTCCCAGTGGAATTTTGTTTTTAAGAAAACAATTCCTTTCTTCTGGTATCCGGCACACACTATCACATTTCTCCTTCCTGGAGAAATGCGGGTACTTTTTGCTGCCATCTTAGGAGTAGTTCTCGGAGTACTTTTAGCTATTGCTGCACGGATGAAGTGAAGTAATAGCTGTACGATATCCATTTAAACATACCGTAAACAGAGTGACACCAATCGTGAAAAGTAAAGGCAACAGGAAATGGTATATATTGAGAGTTATATGATATGCAAACTGTTGTAGCCAACCAATCATAAAATAATAAGTAATAGGAATAATTACTAGAAATGCAATTCCTATATAACTAAGAAATGGATAATTAATAAGCCATAAGATTTGGAGAATGGATGCACCATGTATTTTTCGGATATTAATTTCATATTTACGCTGTTCTATAGCATAACGAGTGATACCAAACAATCCAAAGAGAGTAAGGAACAGGCTGATACAAGCATACATCAACAAAATATGCGAAAAACTTGAAACCTTCTGATTATATGATACGAATTCAGAATGTATATCCCTATATTTGAAAGGGACACCTGGATATTTTTTCTCATATAACCCACATAATTGATTAACTATTCCATCTTTATAACCAGATTTTACTTTTATAACTAAAACTGAGAAATTATCTTGCGGAGTATCGTAAAGAAACATACGTAATGGAGCTACCTGATCTGTCATAGAATACTTCTTGAAATCTTTCATTACTCCGATTATTATACCTTTTGCCAGCTCTTCTTTTAAACCTATATACTTGGAAATAGGTTGTCCTATAGGATTTTCTCCTTCTGGAACAAGTAAATGTATAAATGTCTCATTGACCAATGTCGGTTGTGGAACCCGGGATATAAGGTGAAATGTTTGAGTGGAATCCAACAACTCAAGATGATGGATTGTCAGGAAGTCAATAGTTTCTTCATATAATTCCAACATCAACAAATTTTCGTCAATGTTATCTTTACCAGGAATAGCTAAACTCATAGGATAAATCCCTTTGTTTGAAACTACAACATTCTCGACTCCTTCTATATTCTTCACTTCATTCATCCATGTTTTTATAGGAGTATCTGTATGTGTTTCAGAGTATATGTTAATAATATTCTCATAACGTTCTCCCTCTCGCTCAATCAAATGCATCTGTGCACGGATAATCATGAAAGCACCCATCAATCCAATAGAAATCATAAATTGTAATATAACCAATACACCTACGATGAAACGTTTCTTACGTCCGGTAAAGAAGTTACGATAATTGGTTTCAGATATTGAATGTAATTTATGACTCATATAACTTGCTGGTATAACTGATAGTATAACTATAAATAGTAAAATAAAGGAAAATATCTGCCACGAAAACAAATAAGCCATTGTCAGGTGTGTGGAAACAATACCATTAAACACCGACAACAGATCGCTCATCAATAATAGAGATAAAAGAAATGCTACAAAAACCATCAAGAAAGTATCCAGAAATAGTTGGTAACGTATCTGTTTTTTAGTAGCTCCCATCACAGATTCAATATGAAGCATGTGCACTTGCCGTAACAGGCGAGAAAAACTGAGATTTATAAAATTAAAACAGCCAATGAACAAAATAAGTATGGCAGACAGCAATCCCACGTTTAGTAAGGTACTCTGCTGATGCCTCATATTCTGATTACTATCTTTTACCGTAGAATCAAAGTAAGATTCTTGTAATGTTTGTGTACGGAAATATCCCTTACCCGTTAAAGTCGGTAATTCAGTTTGCTCAAATCGTTGCCGAAAACTTTTAATATCAGTTCCTTCTCTAAGTAAAAGCATACAATCAGCCCCCTTAGTAGCTTCCAATGATAAAAGAATATCCATTTGTAACATACTTTGTTCCGGTTGACTATAAACCGCAACAATACGATTTGTAGACACCCCTGATAATAAAATATCCACATTTTTCCCTATACAATCTTTTGTACCAAAGCATTTTCTAGCAAACTGTTCACTAACAGCTATTTCTCCGGGTTTAAGTAAAGCATCTTGTACATTTCCGGCTATATTACGAAAAGGGAAAAAGTCTATTAACGTTGAGTCTGCTGCAACTATTTTCCAATCCTGAAATTCCTGTCCGTCTATTTTTACTCTTGCATTACCAAATGTTTGTGTACGTAGATATGATTCTACTTCGGGAAACTCTGATACTATCTGCGGAACACTCCCACCATAAATAAATGTCCCCTCTACTTCTTGTTGAGCAAAAGGTAGACTTTGAATTAATCGAAGAATACGATTTCTGTTTGGATTATTACTTTCAATATTATACTCATGTATCACAAATGCCATTAATAAAATGGTACAAGCAATACCAATGACCAAACTAATAAGAGAGATAGCAACAAACAATTTATTCCGTTTCCAGCTTCTTATCATTAATTTCAAGGAAAGACAAGAGTTCATAGCTTTATTTTTTATTGTAATAGGAAATGGAGGTACAGCCTTACTTTTATTCTTCCTGTGTACCCCCAGTATGTAGACAGATATCTGTTACAAATTAGTTTCTGTCATTACCTGTCCATCAAACAAATTGATGGTACGTCCTGCATATCCTGCATCATGTTGTGAATGGGTTACCATAACAATAGTAGTACCTTCTTTATTCAATTCACTCAACAACTCCATTACTTCCTTTCCGTTTTTGGAGTCCAAATTACCAGTAGGCTCATCGGCCAGTATCAAATTCGGATTGGCAACAACAGCACGTGCTATGGCCACACGTTGCTGTTGACCTCCGGAAAGCTGTTGCGGAAAATGTTTACTACGGTGCATGATAGCCATACGCTCCATCGTAGTTTCTACGCGACGCTTGCGTTCGGCGGAAGGGATACCCATGTATAATAATGGAAGTTCGATATTTTCATACACATTCAGTTCATCAATCAGATTAAAACTTTGAAATACAAAGCCGACAACCCCCTTACGCAAATTAGTTCGTTGAGCTTCTGTGTATTTGGAAACTTCTATCCCATTTAGATAATATTCTCCGCTTGTGGGATTGTCCAACAATCCTAAAATATTGAGCAAAGTTGATTTACCACAACCAGAAGGTCCCATAATCGCCACAAACTCACCTTCTTTTACTTCAATATTCACATCATTCAAAGCCAAAGTTTGTACTTCTTCGGTTCTGAAAATTTTCTGCAAATTTACTGTTTTAATCATAATGCTTTGTTTTTATAATTTATAATATATTAATTCTCTTATTCACTTTTAATAACCTCAGCCGGATTTTCATTAGCAGTACACCATACCCGCCAACTAATACAAACAATAATCATCATGATAATAGCAACAAAGATGTATAGGAAGATCCATCCACTGATAACTATCTGTCTTTCATAATTTTCCAGCCAGTTTTTCATCAAAAATAACCTATTTATAAAGCAATGAGGGCAGCTATAACGACTTGTATCAGATATTCTTAAAAAAATAAAAACAATATGTCTCTCACTCGTGCACCATTTACTTTCCGAATAGCTATTTCTTTACGCCTTTGTTCGCTAGTTTGTACCATTAATCATAATAATTCCAAAATAACGATAAAGCTATACAAGTAAAGCCAATAGCAATACTTACGATACTAATAGTCTGTAACTTATATTTCAACAAATTACGCAATGCTACAATGAAGTAATGTTTTATCATTTTATTGCATTTTTTATTCGTTCTTTATTACCTCTACCGGATTTCTCCTCGCTATCTTCAGAATACGAAAAATAATAGTAAAAATAGTAATGACAGCCACTATCATAAAGATTGAAATCCAAAATAACGGTCCATCATTAAAGAATACAATATACATTTCTTTCCATAACTGGAATATGGCATAGCATAACGGAAATGCTGTTACTGCCGATAATACAAGTAAACTTATATACATGTGGGCAAACAACATGATGATTTGTTTCACCCCTGCCCCATTTACCTTACGGATAGCTACTTCCTTTTGTCGACGTTCCGTATCCAAAGTAATGGCTGAATAAACACCCAGCAAGGTAATTATCAGGCTGACAATAGAAAAGAACAGGACAATACCTTTCATTTTATTCTCCATAGCTTGTGCCTGGTATATATCTTCCCGTAAAGTAGAGATCTGTGGTTGTACACTTGATGGAAGATTCTCTTTCAACATCTTTTCAACGAAAACTTTCACTTCTTCTACTTTTCCGGGTTCACACTTCAGATAACAATGACCTACATAATCGCTGAAATCAGAAGATGGAAAGACAAATCCCTCGCTTCGATTATAAGTACAGACTATGAAATCGGAACAAATACCGCATACGGTGTAATCATCCTCATTATTATATAAGGTAGTACCCAGCCAATCCTTCTTCATACGTTCTGCTAATCTATGGTCTATTACCATATCTTTATCCGTCTCCAATGCATGACCAACGATAACAGGAATATTCATAAAATCAAAGAAGTTATTTGGTACACGCATAATATTCACCTCTATATAACTATCTCGATTATTCTTTTCTGTCTGCATACCGGTACCCGAAAGCCCTTCTAAATAGTTTATATCAGTCAGCAATTTATCCTTTACACCCGAATGTTGGCAGATACGTTCTATCAAAGCAAACTTCTCATCATTTTTCATAAAACGGTAATCCAATGAAATACTTATAATTTCTGACTTCTCTTTTTCAGTTAACGTATAGAATAGAGTGGATCCTGTCTTTTTCGCTTGTAAATAAAGGGCAACTGCAAAGACAATGAACAACCAGCAAATGAAGAACTGGATACCTAAAAGTAAATTCCGCGTAATCCGTTTGTGACGTCTGGATTTATTTATGGAGATACTTACATGAATAGAAATATGTCTCATCCGCCATACAACGAAAAGGCAAAGTAATAAACATAGTAAAATAATAGCAGCCATGTATTCTGCCGTCTGTATCAATAATATATTTTGTTCTACTATTAATGTAAAATTGAACAGAGAGAATGACAATAATGGACTAAGTATCTCTATCAAACAAAAAGTCAGGAAAAAAGCAATCAGTAATATAACAATAGCTTGGATAAAAAGTAACTGGAATAACTGTCGACTACCACTACCCGTAACTTTACGTATACCGAATTCATGTGAACGATTTAAATAGCTACCTGCCAGAAATTGAAAGAAATTAAGTAATCCAATTAGTAAAATAAGTACTCCAACAATGAACGTTATTCTGGCAAAATAAGGAGCCACGGATCCCTCCTGAAAATTCTTTCCAAAGGTAGAAGCTGTCACAACATATTCCTTATCGACAAATGAATGCTTCAAATTCATAGTACGAAAATGTGCCTCCAACTCTAGAGGGAGTGTACCCGGACGCAACAAAGCAAATCCGAAACCACCACTCATATTATTCCGCTTTTTAAATTGCATAAGCCCCTCACTGTCGTTCAACGTCAACATATCAACTTTCTTAAGAAAACTCAGACTGGTATTGAGTGGAATATCTTCTATCATGGCTTGAACTGTATAAGTAATACCTCCTGTCCTCGGTGTAGTACTAGGTGAAGAAAATAATCGCTGAGCCAAAATCATCTGTTTTCCGATCGGATTTTCTTTAATACCAAATATCTTCTGTGCCAAAGAGCGTGTCAATATCACAGTATTGGGAGTCTGTGAAGCAACTTCCCATGAACCTTGTAGTACTTTGGGAGTAAACACACTATAATAGGAAGAATCTACTTCCATAGTATACAAATCTTCATAGGGTAATTTCTTTCCATCCAATGTTTCTACATTATAACTACGTGAACGAGGATAAGTAACAAAAGCAAATTGTTCTACTTCGTTGAACTGTATCCGGCGCAATTCTTCAATTAATGTAGCAGGGATACCAGAAAAAGAACGTTTGGCCGAAGTATGATACAAATTTATATCTACAATGTGTTCGTGATGAATAAAACATTGATTGGTCGAATTTATAAACCGGCTACAATAAATGCAAATACTAAAACATAATATACCTACCGACAATCCAATAATGGAAATTACATTCTGTGTTTTGTGTTTCAATAAGTTTCTGAATGCTGTTTTAAAATAATGTAATATCATAATATGTGTGTTTACAAAATATAAAATCAAATTATATGCCAGAATACAAATCTCTAATAATCAATACTAAATAATCTCATTTACTTTCAAAATCTGTGCAATTCCGCACGAATACCGTGCGAAAAAACACAGACACTCATGTGACATTACCAGATAAGTACACGAGAAAACTACAAATGCTATTTTTAGATGATATTGTATCATAATTCTGTTTACATTCATTTCAAGATCAATTCTTCCACCTCGCCAAAGTTATCATATCCTGTCGTAATAACCCAGTCTCCCGGTTGCAAACCATCTGTAATTTCATATTGTTGCGGATTTTGGCGACCTATGTTCAACGGAACACGGATGGCTTTACTTTGAGATGCATTTAACTTATAAATCCATTGTCCTCCGGTATTTTGATAGAAATTACCTCTAGGAATGACGAGTGCTTCTTCCGGCTGTCCAAGTTCTATCTGTACACGAAAACTCTTTCCTACTCTCACATTATCGGGCATGTCCTCCGTAAAAACAAGATCCACATCGAAGGTACGATCTTTCACTTCTGGTACCACTTTACTGATGCGTAACGGGTGCTTTTTTCCTTGATAATGGATAGTGGCAGGTAATCCCGTAGTGATACGATCAATGTAATATTCACTTAAAGCAGTGTGTACTTTGTATTGATCCAGCACTTTGATTTCAGCAATATTTTCTCCTGAGTTAACTTGTTGTCCAGGAGTTACTTTTACAAAACTAAGTTGTCCTGCGACAGGAGATCTTACAATCAAATTATCCATCCGTTCGCATGCACGTTCGTATTTTTTCCGCTCTCTTTCGCGATCATTGCAGATAAGGTCTTTACGAATGACGGTAACGACAGAATCATGCTGTAAGCTTTCACGTTGCAAACGAGCAGTTTTTACTTTATAATTGTATTCGTCTTCAGAAACCTCCAATTGCGCTTTACTTTTAATTCCCATTCTATATTCTTCACGATCAAGCTGAAAACTTTTGCGTAACCGTTCCAATTCATAGTTAGTTTGCAATGTCTGTTGTTGAAGATGAAGACTCTGCTGATCCATTTCTATTTCCTTTTCACGATACGTTATCAATTGCTTTTCCAAATCATCGCGTTGATCTTCTATACTTCGTAGCAGATCAGGATTCTCTAGTACAAGTATAGTATCACCTTTATCCAACAAACTTCCCTCTTCCGCAATGATACGTTCCACACTCCCAGTTTCGCGAGCATTGATTTTTATAGTGAGAATAGGTTGAATCAGTCCTTCCACATCAACATATTCCATAAACTTCCCATTTTTCACTTCAGCTATCTGTATATTATCTTTTTCGATACGTAATTTGCTGGGACCCAAAGAAAGACTAATCACATAAATGAGGAAAGCAAAAAAAAGGATGCTTCCTGCCAAATAATAACGGTAACGAATATACCAAGGTTTCTTTTCAAGTTTAATATCCATGATTTATCAAATATATAATCTATATTTATTTTCAATTTATCCCTACCTAAAAACATCTTTTAAATAGGGACGGAATTCTTACTAAATCTTCATTCTATTTTTACTAAAAATTCTCTTTTCTTTCTACTGTGTAAATTTTTCTTCAATAATCCTGTTCAAATCTTCTGTTAGTGGACTGTTCTTCTCAAAGTCATAAAGTGTCAGGCTCCGAAGAGTATAATACAGACTCCAGTAATTGTAGAGGGCTGTTATATAATTCCGCCGAGCAGTATCTTTTTCTGTAATGGAAGCGTTTAAATCGAGTACGGAAGATTTTCCCAATAAATAGAGCCGACGGGCAACTTCAGCGCGTCTTTGCGCAGTTTCATCTGTACGGGCAGCAATGTGTACCCGTTGCGCCTGCAGATTGAACTGCTTGACTAATTTTCTTACATTAAGGTTGAAATCCGTCTTATCTTGCTCTATCTGTGTGTGAACCAAGTCACGGTTAGAACGAGCCACACGTATCTGTCCCTTTCCCCGCCCCCAGTCCAGAATAGGCAAACTGATACCCAAGCTGATATATTGTTGCTCCAAAGGATTATGATAAGCATCTTTCAGTTTCTCGGCAGTCTGGGTCAATCCAAAACGTAAATAAATATCAGCTTT
The DNA here is from genome assembly GCF_003438665.1 of Bacteroides sp. OM08-11. Taxonomy (NCBI): domain Bacteria; kingdom Pseudomonadati; phylum Bacteroidota; class Bacteroidia; order Bacteroidales; family Bacteroidaceae; genus Bacteroides; species Bacteroides sp. OM08-11. The sequence goes on along the minus strand of NZ_QSTJ01000005.1, from coordinate 186,581 downwards.
AAGTCCGGCATTAGCACGTGCTTTTGAAACGGCACTCTCACTTTCTAACTTACGGCGTAACATACTTTGGATTTCCGGACTGTTTTCGTTCGCTAATAAAAGTGCAGTATTCAAGTCTACGTTCAAATCCGGAACATGATCGTCAATATCAGTCTTCAGTTCTATATCTTCCTGGATGCCGAGATAAGAACGAAGTTCCTGCATGCAATTGTCCATATCAATACGTGCATTCATCTGATTGGCTTCTTCAGTAAGTTTATTAAGCTCCAGTTGGAGCATTTCATTTTCAGAAATAGTACCGATATTATAACGTCCTGCAGCATATATATATAAGGTGTCTGCGTTGGCGTAATTGGTATTGGCTATCTCATAATTGCTTTGTGCACGGGCAAGGTCGAAAAACTTCTCCGTAGCACGGGCGGCAACTAATTCTAAAGTTTCCATGTATTTTTTTTTAGCTTCCCGATAACGTATGGGTTCTATACGACGATCCCATTTCAGATTATTGTATCCAAACAATGATTGACTGTAACCGATATTGACAGGAGACGTTTGCCACGAATGACTGTCATTGCTGAACAAGTCTATTCGTTGGGCTGCTGTTTCCACAAACAATTTACCACCGGTCCAAGGAATATTTTGCGTCAAACTCAAAGTTAGATCGCTATTCAATAAATTCTGTTCTATAAACTTCACACTACCATCTCCCAATGTCACCTTATTAATAGCCCGGTCTAAATAAGGGGTTGATGTCAGTTTAAGTGTTGGTAAATAATTGGCTCGATAGTATTTGTAATTCCAATAGGCAGAACGAAAACTATGGCGAGCATTTTGCGCATCAGGCGATTGCCGGCAGGCATATTCCACAGTCTGTTGCAGTGTCAGTCTCATTTCATGTTCCTGAGCTGAGACAGAAATGAAAGTAATACAAGTCAGTAAGGATAAATATATATTTAATTGCATAGTATGTTTTTCTGCAAAACATTCAAATCTTGTGCCAAACAGATTATATACTATTAATCAATACATTACTAATAAATTTGACATTTTCTCAATGTGCATTTTCGCACAAAAACAGTGCGAATTCACACGTACAACACATTGATATATTTCCTATCTTTGTCCCATAAGTAAATAATATGGAACAATTAGGAAAAATATTAGTAGTTGATGATAATGAGGATGTACTTTTTGCCCTCAATTTATTATTAGAACCTTACGTAGAAAAAATAAAAGTAGCTGTTACACCTGATCGTATCGAACATTTTATGACTACTTTTCAACCGGATATCGTATTATTAGATATGAATTTCAGCCGTGACGCAATAAGTGGCCAAGAAGGGTTTGAAAGCTTGAAACAAATCCTACATATCGACCCGCAAGCCATTGTTATCTTTATGACAGCATATGCTGATACGGATAAAGCCGTACGTGCCATCAAAGCAGGTGCTACGGATTTTATTCCTAAACCGTGGGAAAAAGAAAAATTGCTGGCAACCTTATCTTCAGGCATGAAGTTACGACGTTCGCGGTATGAAATCAATCTGTTAAAAGAACAAGTCGAGATCCTGAGTAACGGAGCAGTAGGAAACATAGAAGATATAATCATCGGTGAGTCCAAAGTAATGAAAGATGTTTTCTTGACAGTGGAGAAACTGCGCGATACGGATGCCAATATCCTGATATTAGGCGAAAACGGTACGGGTAAAGATATTATAGCTCGTTTACTCTATCGTAATTCTCCACGTTTCGGAAAACCATTTGTAACCATTGACCTTGGTAGTATCCCAGAACAATTGTTTGAAAGTGAATTATTCGGTTATGAAAAAGGGGCATTTACCGATGCCCGAAAACCCAAAGCTGGACGTATGGAAGTGGCGACAGGAGGTACACTTTTTTTGGACGAGATAGGAAATCTATCGCTTCCTATGCAGGCTAAACTATTGACTGCCATTGAAAAACGTCAAATCAACCGTTTGGGAAGTACACAGACTATGTCTATCGATGTAAGATTGATTTGTGCCACCAATGCTGATATCTGCCGCTTAGTGGAAGAAGGTACTTTCTGACAGGATTTATTATATCGTATCAATACCATTGAGTTACACATTCCTCCATTAAGAGAACGTGGGAATGATATTATTTTATTGGCTGAGTTTTTCCTTCAACGTTATGCCCGAAAATACCAAAAAGAAATGCGAGGGTTAACTCGCGAAGCGAAAAATAAACTTTTGAAATATGTCTGGCCGGGTAATGTACGAGAACTACAACATACTATGGAACGAGCGGTAATACTAGGAGATGGCTCTTTGCTTCAACCGGACAACTTTCTTTTTCAGGCTGTTACTCCCCGTATAAAGGAAGATGAAGACATACTCAATCTGGAGCGATTGGAGCGTCAAGCTATAGAAAGGGCGATGCGTCTGAGTGAAGGTAACGTAACTCGTGCAGCAGAATATCTGGGTATCACACGCTTCGCCTTATACCGTAAACTTGAAAAATTAGGCTTATGAAACGTTATTCTTTTGTAGTCATACTACATATTATCGGTATTGTACTGATGTCGATAGGATTGTATCTGCTGATGGATGCCAGATTGTGGTTTAGTATGTTAATGATAACTATGCTATTGATGTTAACGGTCGTACACTTGTATCATCTTCAGATGATGCAAGTACGAATGATGCGTCACTTGGCAGAAAGTCTCCGTTATGATGACATGATGCTTTCGTTCCATTCTCCTTATCGTAATCGTTCCATGGAAGAAATGGTCGATGAACTTTCAGAGGCAATGAAGAACTTCCGTACACGCGTATTAGAACGGAATGAAATGGAAGCTTGGCAAAAACTTATTAGAGTATTGACGCATGAAATAATGAACTCGATTACTCCGATTCTATCTCTTTCTGAAACTTTAAGTGAACGGGAGGTGACAGAAAAAAATTACCCTGTGATGCAGCAAGGTATGAAGACAATCTACAGACGTAGCAAAGGATTACTTGAATTTGTAGAAAATTATCGTCGATTAACACGTCTACCCGCTCCTGTCCGTCATCCAGTATCTGTTAGCGAACTTTTTCTGGATTTGCAAAAGCTGTTTCCCGAAAGATATATCCATATTGAAATACCCAAGAAAGACCGAATTTTACAAATTGACAGAACTCAAATAGAACAAGTACTCATCAATCTGATTAAGAATGCACGGGAAGCATGTAGCAAGAAAAACAAACCGGAAATCAAAATAAAAATGCTTCCTTCCATTTCATGGCAATGTTTGATTGTCGTTGATGATAATGGGGACGGAATGTTACCGGAAATACAGGATAAGATATTTGTTCCATTTTTCACAACAAAGGTATCAGGTTCAGGCATCGGACTCAGTCTATGCAAACAGATAATGAATCGACATGGAGGAAATATTATAGTAAAATCGACAGTAGGAAAAGGCAGTTGCTTTACGCTACAATTTGGATGATACAGTTGTACCACAGATTACTGTGGTACAAATCTTTTTTGACCAGAATTATTTCTCTCTTACGTAACGCAATGTGTATCCGTAATTAGAGTTTAAAATTAATGAATCAGCAGTCAGCTTTTCTATTTTCAAGGTATCTATGCCCTCTATTTCAATACCATTACCAATACTTTTAACTGTCAAAAGTAAGTTATCACCTTGTTGTTCCCAATACTTATATACTAACGTTGCCATATTAATGGAAGATGCTTCACCCCCTTCTTCCAGCTTAATTCCTTGCATTTTTCCCGGCTGTCCCTCAATAGGCATCACCCATGAACCGACAACAGAGTCTGCACTCTTTTTACTGTCACAAGCTACGAATACCATTGCAAACACAGCAACTCCTAAAATAAGTTTCTTCATAATATATTTTATTTAAATGTAATTTTAATGTACTTTTTTTACAAATGAAATCATATTAATGCCCGGTTCATCATCTGTAACCGTATAAGAAACATCCAAAGTATCTCCCAAAAGCAATCCACCTTCCAAAGATATATTCTGATCCATGGTACTGAAATATAATGTATCGTTTTTCGATGTTATCATTGTAAAACCATTCATTGTAGCATCTATCACTACACCTTGTACATGACACAACGAATCATCCGCAACAACTATCTTCGTTTCAGTATTTACTACTGACTTCTCTGCCTTACTCTTACAAGAGATACATCCCAACGAGATAATGACAAAAAATAAAGTCTGTTTGATTACATTCATATTTTTAGAATATTATAGATTTTCTTTTTACAAAGATAGAAAAAAAAATAAAGCAAAGAAAAGATTTTTTTATTATCGTTGATTATTGCATTTCAGTCTATTATAAAATTCTTGAATATAAAATAATAAAAATATTTGGTTCATATAAAAAAAGTATTTACCTTTGCACACGCTTTTAGGAAGTAAAGCACTCGGGGTGTAGCGCAGTCCGGTTAGCGCACCTGCTTTGGGAGCAGGGGGTCGTGGGTTCGAATCCCGCTACCCCGACTAAAAAAATGCAATCGGTTATTAATTAACTGGTTGCATTTTTCTTTCGGAGTGTTATAAAGTCTCTCTACTACATCTTTAGATAAAAATCACGGGTTAAAGCTATATATTCGGGAGTATACCGATTATGTTCTATTTCAATACAAAGATCTTCCTCTTTACATACTTTTTCCAGAAATCCAAAAGTAATTAATACCCGACGACAAGGCTTTCCAGGTTTTGTATATACATGTAAACGATGATGTGGATACAAATTATAATTCCAGGCAGTATCAACAACTTCCTTTTCTACTTCTACAGGAATGATAATACTAACAAAACCTTTTTCAGACAATAAATACGCCGAATTACAAAATAAAAGTTCATAATTCAGCCTTCCAGTATGACGAGCCATCCGACGCTGTTCATCTGGACATTTCAATGCATCAATAAAATAAGGTGGATTTGAAACTATCAAATCAAATTTCTTTTCAGGTTGATAATATCTAAAATCATTACATACCACCTCTATTCTGTCGGCCCAAGAAGAACAAGCTATATTTTCTTTAGCTTGCTCTACAGCCACTTCATCAATTTCAATAGCCGTTATTCTTGCTTGTTGATTTCGTTGAGCTAATTGTAATGCTATCAACCCAGTACCAGTACCCACATCGAGTATCTGTTTTATATCATCAACCGGAGCCCATGCTCCTAAAAGTACACCATCTGTACCGACCTTCATTGCACATTTATCATGATAAATGGTAAATTGTTTAAACTTAAAACAAGAATTTGACATAGTTTATCTCTGTTAATCGGGCTCAAAAATAATCAAAGACAAGAAAAGAGTTACAATTTTGGCATCGTTTTTGTCTTTTTAAAGAAAGGAACAGCCATTTAATGAAGAAATAAGCTTAACTTTGCAAACACTTTATAGGTCTGCCAATATGACATAAACTAAAAAGGAAAGAAATGAAGAAAAGAAATTACTTTAGTGATATCGAAGATAGGAGAGAAAATGCATTTTCTGTGATTGCTGATTTTGAGGGAAGTGAAGAACAATTGATGGATATAGAGGTTGATGAAATCCTACCGGTATTACCTCTTCGGAATATGGTCTTATTTCCGGGTGTGTTTATGCCTGTATCTGTAGGAAGAAAGGCTTCTTTAAAATTAATACGCGAAGCGGAGAAGAAAAATCTCTATATAGCTGTAGTATGCCAGAAAATTGCAGAAACAGAATCTCCTCTGTTTGAAGATTTACATAGTGTAGGTACTATAGCCAAGATTGTTCGTGTACTGGAAATGCCAGATCAAACAACGACTGTTATTTTACAGGGTTCCAAACGTATGGAATTAAAGGATATTACAGATACTATACCTTATTTGAAGGGACATATAAGCACATTAAATGAAGAAATACCTGCAAAAGACGATAAAGAGTTCCAAGCTTTGGTAGAGGCTTGTAAAGACTTGTCTGTACGTTATATAAAATCGTCCGACATGTTTCCTCAGGACTCTTCGTTTGCAATCAAGAATATCACGAATCCAATGTTTCTGGTAGACTTTATCTGTACGAATTTACCTTTAAAAAAAGATGAAAAAATTGAATTGCTTCGTATTGATTCATTGCGTGCTCGTACTTACCGATTACTGGAAATTCTAAATCGCGAAGTACAGCTTGCCGAAATAAAAGAATCTATACAGATGCGTGCACGTGAGGATATCGACCAACAACAGCGCGAGTATTTCTTACAACAACAAATTAAAACCATTCAGGATGAATTGGGTGGTGGTGGTCAAGAGCAGGAAATCGAAGAAATGCGTAAAAAAGCTGAGACCATCAAGTGGAGTGAAGGAGTGAAAGCTCTTTTTCTGAAAGAAGTAGATAAATTGGAACGTACGCATCCGCAGTCGCCAGATTACAGTGTACAGTTAAATTATCTGCAAACCATGCTTAGCCTGCCTTGGGGTATATATACTATGGATAATCTGAACTTGGTAAATGCAGAAAAAACGTTAAACAAAGATCATTATGGTTTGGAGAAAGTTAAGGAGCGTATTCTAGAACATCTTGCTGTACTAAAGTTAAAAGGTGACATGAAATCACCCATTATCTGTTTGTATGGTCCGCCGGGAGTCGGAAAAACATCTTTAGGACGTTCTATTGCCGCGGCTCTGAAACGAAAATATATTCGTATGTCTTTGGGGGGGGTGCATGATGAAGCTGAAATTCGTGGACATCGTAAAACATATATCGGTGCTATGCCCGGACGGATTATCAAAAACCTAATTAAAGCAGGTTCTTCTAATCCTGTATTTATTTTAGATGAGATAGATAAAGTAAGTGCAGACCGTCAGGGTGATCCTTCCTCTGCCCTTTTGGAAGTACTCGACCCTGAACAGAATACGACTTTCCATGATAATTTTCTAGATGTGGACTATGACTTGTCAAAAGTCATGTTTATCGCTACTGCCAATAATCTGAATACTATCCCCGGGCCATTGCTCGATCGCATGGAGCTGATTGAGGTAAGTGGTTACATCACAGAAGAGAAAATAGAAATTGCTCGTCGTCACCTGGTTCCTAAAGAATTAGAAGCTAATGGTATGAAAAAGAATGATATTAAAATTCCAAAAAATACTTTGGAAGCAATTATAGAATCTTATACCCGTGAGAGTGGTGTACGCGAACTTGAAAAGAAAATTGGAAAAATATTGCGTAAATCCGCACGTCAATATGCTACAGACGGTTATTTTGTAAAAACAGAAATCAAACCAGGAGATTTGTACGATTTCCTCGGAGCTCCTGAATATACCCGTGACAAATATCAGGGAAATGAATACGCAGGTGTTGTGACCGGTTTAGCATGGACAGCTGTAGGCGGTGAAATTCTTTTTGTTGAAACCAGTTTGAGTCGTGGAAAAGGTGGTCGTCTGACATTAACCGGAAATTTGGGTGATGTAATGAAAGAATCAGCAATGCTGGCTTTGGAATATATCAAAGCACATGCATCATTGCTCTATTTGGATGAGAATATTTTTGATAATTGGAACATCCATGTTCATGTACCGGAAGGAGCAATTCCCAAAGATGGTCCTTCTGCGGGTATCACCATGGCTACATCATTGGCTTCTGCCCTCACTCAGCGTAAAGTGAAAGCAAATCTTGCCATGACAGGTGAAATAACACTCCGTGGAAAAGTACTTCCTGTGGGTGGAATTAAGGAGAAAATTTTGGCTGCCAAACGTGCTGGGATCAAAGAGATTATTTTGAGCGAAGAAAACCGTAAAAATATTGATGAAATTCAGGATATTTACCTGAAAGGACTAACTTTCCATTATGTGAAAGATGTGAAAGAAGTATTTGCCATTGCACTTACTAATGAAAAGGTAGTCGATGCAATTGATTTGTCCGTAAAAAAAGAAAAGACTGAAAAGAAAGAAGAATGACATTTGAGTTACAGTATACAGACAGCAAGACAAATGCACGTGCAGGATTGATTACTACCGATCACGGGCAGATTAAAACGCCTATCTTTATGCCGGTAGGTACGTTAGGAACTGTAAAAGGAGTACATTTGACAGAACTGAAAGAAGATATTGAGGCACAGATTATTCTAGGTAATACATACCACCTTTATCTTCGTCCGGGATTAGATGTTATTGAAAAAGCCGGTGGACTGCATAAGTTCAACGGCTTTGATCGTCCGATGCTGACTGACAGTGGTGGTTTTCAGGTCTTTTCTCTGGCAGGTATTCGTAAACTACGAGAAGAAGGTGCTGAATTTCGCTCTCATATTGATGGTAGTAAGCATATCTTTACACCGGAAAAAGTGATGGATATTGAACGTACTATCGGAGCAGATATTATGATGGCATTTGATGAATGTACTCCTGGAGATGCAGAATATGCATACGCAAAAAAATCAATGGAAATGACTCATCGCTGGCTAGACCGTTGTCTCAAACGTTTCAATGAAACTGAGCCTAAATATGGATATCACCAAGCTCTTTTTCCTATTGTCCAAGGATGCGTTTATCCTGATCTGCGGAAACGATCGGCAGAGTTCATTGCTTCTAAAGGAGCTGAAGGAAATGCTATCGGTGGATTGGCAGTAGGTGAACCTACAGAGAAGATGTATGAAATGATAGAACTGGTCAACGAAATCCTTCCGAAAGACAAACCACGATACCTGATGGGTGTAGGTACGCCAGTAAATATATTGGAAGGTATTGAACGTGGAGTGGATATGTTTGACTGCGTGATGCCTACCCGCAACGGACGTAACGGTATGCTGTTCACCAAAGATGGTATCATCAATATGCGTAACAAGAAATGGGAGACGGACTTTTCTCCCATCGAAACTGATGGTGCATCCTGCGTAGATACCTTATATAGTAAAGCATACTTGCGTCATTTGTTCCATGCACAAGAATTACTGGCAATGCAGATTGCTTCCATTCATAATTTGGCGTTTTATTTGTGGTTGGTGAGAGAAGCCCGTAAACACATCATTGACGGTGATTTCTCAACTTGGAAACCAATGATGATAAAACGTGTATCGACAAGATTATGAGAAAAATCGACTGGAAAATATTTAAGGATATAAAGATGCCTGTCGGAAGGGATAAGTTCCTAAAACGGTTGGATTGGTACATCATTAAGAAATTCTTGGGAACGTATGTGTTTGCCATCGCTCTGATTATTTCTATTGCAGTAGTATTCGATTTCAATGAGAAAATGGATCGTTTTATGTCGCATGAAGCGCCATGGAAAGCCATTGTCTTCGATTATTATATGAACTTCATCCCCTACTTCGCCAACCTTTTCAGTCCGTTGTTCGTATTTATTGCTGTAATCTTCTTTACATCTAAATTAGCGGAGAACTCTGAAATTATTGCGATGTTTTCCACAGGAATGAGTTTCAAACGTATGCTTCGACCTTACATGGTATCAGCTGCAATCATTGCCGTGGTTACTTTTTGCTTAGGTTCGTATGTTATTCCTAAAGGTAGTGTGACGCGTCTTAATTTTGAAGATAAATATTACAAACCTCGTAAAGAAACGACAGCACGAAATATTCAACTGGAAGTTGATTCCGGTGTAATAGCTTATATCGAACGGTTTGAAGATTACAGCAAAACAGGTTATCGCTTCTCATTAGATAAATTCAAGGATAAACAATTGGTATCTCATTTGACAGCGCGTAGTATCACGTATGATACGGCATGTGTACATAAATGGACGATTAAAGATTACATGATTCGCCAGATGGACGGCATGAAAGAGAGTATTATTAAAGGTGAACGAATTGATACTACCTTGTTTATGGAACCTGCTGATTTCCTGATAATGAAAAACCAACAAGAAATGTTGACTAGTCCTCAGCTAAGCGAATATATTGACAGACAACGTCAGCGTGGTTTTGCTAATACCAAGGAATTTGAGATAGAATATCACAAGCGTATCGCCATGTCATTTGCTTCATTCATTTTGACGTTAATAGGTGTGTCTCTTTCTTCAAAAAAGACCAAAGGAGGTATGGGATTGCATTTAGGTATAGGTTTGGGGTTAAGTTTCTCGTATATTCTATTTCAGACAATCGCATCCACTTTCGCCATAAACGGTAATGTTCCGCCATTTGTTGCTGTATGGATACCTAATATGCTATATGCATTCATTGCATTCTATCTATATAAGAAAGCACCGAAGTAAGGACAGTAGAATACCGGATAAAAAGAACATGTTCTGAAATAACAAGAAATAATTATAAAAAATAAGAGACCCTCCTACTCTTGTGTTTTTACAAGTGCGGGAGGGCTTTTTTGTTGTATTATTTCCTCTTTTGTTTTGTCCTTTCTTTCAACAAACAAGATAGTTATATCTGTCTATTTTCAGAAGAACCCTCACTTTCGTCTTACAGGTTCTTTAAGTGTTCATAGTTAACTTCATTGAAACTCTAATTCAAGTAAGATGAAAGTTCTGCAGCAGAGATGTTTTTGGCAATAATTACACCATTATCATCCAATAAATAGTTTGTAAATCCACGGCTCAAACGATATTTTTTAAATAAGCCGGAAGATTCGCCTTTAGTTTCCACGAAACAAGTGGGCGTAACTATTTGATCCTTACGAATGGTTTCCTTGAAGATGGATGGATATTCATCAAACGAAACAGAAACCATTTCCACATTATTATTAAAGGGATCGGAACGAAGCGCGTTACTAAAACTTGCGTTTTGCATCCGGGAATGCGCATCATAACTTGCCCAAAAACTAAGCAGTACATATTTACCTTTCATACCAGAAAGCTCGGCAGATGGCTGCTCAGCCGACATAGTTTCGATTTTAAAATCTGGGGCTATGTCACCCACATTCAAACCTCCTGTAGGTTTGTCTTTTTCTACGAAAGATGTTAAGGAACTTACTAGTAATACAACAAAAATCCATTTTACATATTTCATGTAACGCGGTTTTAGTTAATACTATCTGGGAGACTGTCCTCTATGACAGTGATTTCTTCCCAGAACATCGTCTTCTCTGGCTTTACAATGAGAGGAATTCATTGATAATCAAAGCCTTTAATTCTGAAATCGGGTGCAAAGGTAAGTAAATATTAAAGTAAGTTCCAAATAAACAAGTAATTTTCTCGTTATTTTAATATACATTTTTATGTTATTTAGCATAAATAGCAAGAATTTTCCTTACTTTTGTAACCTATATTATTCTTTTAAAGATAGCTTATGCAACTATTGAACACTGAATTAATTCTTATCCGGATTACGGGCGAAGACCGTCCGGGATTAACAGCCTCGGTTACTGAAATCCTTGCCAAATATGACGCGACTATTCTTGACATCGGTCAGGCAGACATTCATAATACTTTATCATTAGGCATTTTGTGCAAGACGGAAGAACAACATTCCGGATTCATCATGAAAGAACTACTTTTTAAAGCTTCTTCCCTGGGAGTCACCATCCGCTTCTATCCCATCACGGTAAAAGAATACGAGGATTGGGTAAACATGCAAGGTAAAAACCGATATATCCTTACCTTACTCGGACGTAAACTATCTGCCCGCCAAATCTCAGCCGTTACCCGTATCCTTGCAGAACAAGGCATGAATATTGATGCCATCAAGCGCCTGACAGGACGTATCCCGCTAGACGAATGTGAAGCAAGGACACGCGCTTGTATTGAGTTTTCAGTTCGTGGTACACCCAAAGACCGTATAGCTATGCAAGAACAACTTATGAAACTGGCAAGTGAACTAGAAATGGATTTCTCTTTCCAACTGGATAATATGTATCGTCGTATGCGCCGATTAATTTGTTTCGATATGGACTCTACTTTGATTGAAACAGAGGTAATCGATGAACTGGCAATGCGTGCCGGTGTAGGCGACCAAGTGAAAGCTATAACAGAACGTGCCATGCGCGGAGAAATTGATTTTACAGAAAGCTTCCGTGAACGTGTGGCGCTATTGAAAGGATTAGACGAGTCCGTGATGCAGGAAATTGCAGAAAACTTACCTATTACCGAAGGTGTTGACCGTTTGATGTATGTATTGAAAAAATATGGCTATAAAATAGCCATTCTCTCCGGTGGTTTCACTTATTTCGGACAATACCTGCAAAAGAAATACGGAATAGACTACGTTTATGCCAATGAATTGGAAATTGAAAATGGAAAATTGACTGGCCGTTATCTGGGCGATGTAGTAGACGGAAGACGGAAAGCTGAACTCCTACGCCTAATCGCTCAAGTAGAGAAAGTGGATATTGCCCAAACAATTGCTGTAGGTGACGGAGCAAACGACCTACCTATGTTGGGCATTGCCGGACTAGGAATTGCATTCCATGCCAAACCGAAAGTTGTAGCAAATGCCAAACAATCTATCAACACAATTGGATTAGACGGAGTTCTTTATTTCTTAGGGTTCAAAGATTCCTATATAGATATTCCCAATTAACTCTTTTTTTTCTATCTTTGTTGACAAATTAATAAAGAAACATGAAGTTTTCCGAACTACAACTAAATGATAAAGTGCTTGAAGCACTTGAAGCGATGCGTTTTGAGGAGTGCACTCCAATACAAGAAAAATCAATTCCCGTCATACTCGAAGGAAAAGACCTAATTGCCGTAGCACAAACTGGTACAGGAAAAACGGCAGCCTATCTGTTGCCTATATTAAACAGACTCTCAGAAGAAGGACATCCTGAAGATGCCATTAATTGCATCATTATGGCTCCCACCCGCGAGTTGGCGCAGCAAATAGACCAACAAATGGAAGGTTTTTCTTACTTTATGCCGATCAGTAGTGTAGCAGTGTATGGCGGTAACGACGGAATACTTTTTGAACAGCAAAAAAAAGGTCTGACTTTGGGAGCTGATGTGGTTATTGCTACTCCCGGCCGATTGATAGCTCATCTAAGTTTAGGATATGTAGATCTTTCGCGTGTATCTTATTTCATTTTAGATGAAGCGGATCGTATGTTGGATATGGGTTTTTATGATGACATTATGCAGATTGTCAAATTTCTACCGAAAGAACGACAGACGGTCATGTTCTCAGCAACAATGCCTGCCAAAATACAACAATTAGCCAACACCATCTTAAACAATCCCGTAGAAGTTAAATTAGCGGTATCCAAACCTGCTGAAAAAATCATTCAAGCTGCTTATATTTGTTATGAAAACCAGAAATTAGGTATTATCCGTAGTCTTTTTGCGGAGCAAGCACCGGAACGCGTTATTATATTTGCTTCTTCCAAACTGAAAGTAAAAGAAGTAACCAAAGCTTTAAAACAAATGCAGTTGAATGTTGGAGAAATGCACTCTGATTTAGAGCAAACGCAACGAGAAGAAGTAATGTATGAATTCAAAGCCGGAAGAATTAATATACTGGTAGCTACGGATATTGTGGCAAGAGGGATTGATATAGATGATATTCGGTTGGTTATCAACTATGATGTTCCGCATGACAGTGAAGACTATGTACACCGTATTGGTCGTACGGCACGTGCTAATAATGATGGCGTCGCTTTGACTTTTGTCTGTGAAAAAGAACAAACCTACTTTAAGAGTATAGAAACCTTCTTGGAAAAAGATATCTATAAAATTCCAGTACCGGAAGAACTTGGTGAAGCTCCAGAATTCAAACCACGTTCCAATGAAAGGTACAAGAAATATGGAAACAGTAACCATGGAAATGGAAAAGGTAATTTCCGAAACAAGAACAGAAAAGGAGGCAAGCGGTCACCTACTAAAAAACAAGAATAAAATGAAGCGGATTTATTCCGCTTTTTTTATTTTCAACTGTTTGTCAAAACCGATAGTTATATCTATTAAATTGTATACAGAACTTTCCGGAATACGAAGAGTCGCCTGATAATGATAACCTTTATTGTTTATTCCCAGAAAATTCATATCAGCGAGAATCATCTGGTTTAAAAGTTCCACGGAAAAGATATCAGAAAAATCCTTTTTGATAATATCCTTTCCATAAAGCATCTGTTTGCCTTTGTAAACACAGATATGTATTACATTGTCATAATAGACGTTATCAACGCCAATACCATTTTCCGAATAAGAAGTACAGATAACCTTCATTTGGGAAGGATTAATATAGACATATCCGCGATAACGTTTACCACCATACATCACTACACTATCTTTCTTTGTCACCTCTGTAGTACCCGGTATTACTTCCACTTCCTGTTTAATAAAAGATAACGTATCTTCCACATTCTCTGATTTATGCAATTTTACAATATCATCAGCTAAAGAATGAAACCAGAAATTATCCCCAGTCTGCCGGTCTATTTTGTAGGCTACAGTTTGATTACCATATATGTATATAGTATCATGGATTACTTTAAATGCCACAGGGATATTTTGTGGATTAGTATAATAAATCGTATCTCCCTCGATACGCAATAAAGGCATATCGGTTTCATCATCTATCCAAATACCCTGAAGCAGAGTTTTGGCAGTAAAATCTTCCTCCGCAGATTTTGTATCCTTACTGTTGCTACAAGCAAATAGCAGTATGATGGAACATACTGCTATGATAAACTTTTTCATTGTTGATTTCTTCTTTTATTTACCTATACAATGATAAGTAAATCCAAGTTCTTCTATTTCTTTTTTGTCGTAAATATTTCGGCCATCCAATATTACTGGGAGCTGCATCGTTTTCTTGATGACTGCCCAAGATGGCAAACGGAATTCCTTCCACTCGGTCACCAGCATCAAAGTATCTGCATCCCAAACAGCGTCATACATATCTTTAGCATAATAGATAACATCTCCTATTCTCCGACGACATTCTTGCATAGCAGCAGGGTCATAAGCACGTATCTTGCATCCCGCATTCAACAATTTATTTATCAAAACCAAAACCGGAGCCTCACGCATATCATCCGTTTCCGGTTTAAAGGCCAATCCCCATAAAGCTATTATCCTCCCCTGCAAATCACCATTGAAATATCTTTGCAACTTCTCGAACAAAATACTTTTTTGTCTTTCATTCACCTCTTCCACAGCACGAAGTACACGCATTTGATAACCATTTTGCTCAGCCGTCTTAATTAAAGCTTTTACATCCTTCGGAAAACATGAACCGCCATACCCGATACCCGGGTAGAGAAACTTACGACCTATCCGGGTATCCGAACCAATACCACTACGTACCATATTTACATCTGCCCCTACCAATTCACAAAGATTGGCTATGTCATTCATGAAACTGATACGGGTAGCCAACATAGAATTTGCCGCATATTTTGTCATTTCAGCCGAAGGAATATCCATAAAGATAACACGAAAATTATTCAGTAAGAACGGCTTATATAGTCTAGTCATTAGCTTCTTGGCACGTTCAGACTCCACCCCTACCACTACCCGGTCAGGGCTCATAAAATCATTAATGGCATTACCCTCTTTCAGAAACTCTGGATTAGAAGCCACATCAAACTCAATTTGTACATTCCGTTTATCTAATTCTTCCTGAATGGCAGCACGTATTTTCTTCGCGGTACCTACGGGAACTGTACTCTTGGTAACTACCAAAATGTACTTCCGCATGTTACGACCTATGGTACGTGCTACCTCAAGCACATAGCTCAGATCTGCACTACCATCTTCATCAGGTGGCGTACCTACGGCGCTGAACACAACGTCTACTTCATCCAAACAGTTTGCCAAAGAAGTGATAAACTTTAAACGCCCGGCTTTCATGTTCCTGTTTACCATTTCTTCCAATCCATTTTCATAGATAGGAATAATTCCTTTCTCCAGTGCTTCAATTTTTGCACAGTTTGTATCTATACAAACAACGTTGACACCAATTTCCGCAAAACAAGTACCAGTCACTAAACCGACATACCCTGTACCGACAATGGCTATTTTCATATCTTATTCGAAATAAACCGCATCTTTAAAAGACACGGCATGTCCGTCTTTTAAAGATAATAAAAGTTGTTCTTCTGTAACAGGCCAGTCTATACCTATCGTTTCATCATTGAAACGGATAGAAGCTTCAACCTGCGGAGCATACATATTATCTACTTTATATGTAAAAATCGCTTCATCACTCAACACCAGGAATCCATGGGCAAAACCACGGGGAATAAAAAACTGGCGTTTGTTTTCTTCGCTCAACTCTACACTGACATACCTACCGAATGTAGGAGATGACTTTCGCAAATCTACAGCAACATCCAAAACCTTACCTTTAATAACACGCACCAATTTAGCCTGACTATATTCACCTTTCTGATAATGGAGTCCACGCAACACGCCAAAAGAAGACTTCGACTCATTATCCTGTACAAAATGTACATCTCCTATATTAGCACGAAACTCTTCCTCCTTGAATGCCTCCATAAAGTAACCACGGTCATCGTTAAACACCTTGGGCTCAATGACCCAGACGCCATCAATCTCTGTTTGTATATAGTTCATTGTTTCAGAATGTTTTATGTACCTTCAGTTGAAATCCTAAATTATCACCATATATATCTCCCATGTCCAAGGCAAGAGATACATTAAAATCCCATCCTTTCCATTTTTTCGGAGAATAATAGAACGAAGCATACGCCGAAAAGTTCTCCAATATATCCAATGTCGGTCTACCCGGAGTTCCCCACGTCCTGTTATGACTCAGTTTTGCCACATAACGCCATTCAGAACTGATATCTCCGCTCCATCCTACGTGTACAGCTTTTACACGGTTATAAATAAAAGACAAGTTCCCGTCTTCATTATAAATAGGTGATGCAATCAATGGATTGGCTATCATCATCCCCCAATGTGACCAACCGGGATATAAACCATTATTATAATAATTGTCAGAACCTCCAGTCTTATGTACGGGACCTTCTGACGGTTCATGTAAACCATGCAACGGTCCGCTCATATTC
The DNA here is from genome assembly GCF_003438665.1 of Bacteroides sp. OM08-11. Lineage (NCBI taxonomy): Bacteria > Pseudomonadati > Bacteroidota > Bacteroidia > Bacteroidales > Bacteroidaceae > Bacteroides > Bacteroides sp. OM08-11. The sequence continues at coordinate 169,666 of NZ_QSTJ01000005.1, read as the reverse complement.
GTCGTCTGCAAATACTCCAGTACAACCGCATTGATTGGGCGAAAATACCTGAAATTAAATTCAAGTCCCCATAAACCATCCCAACCGTTCTGTTTACCCATAGCAGAAAAGTCATCAAAATGATTATGCAGATAGGCACTAACCGAGAAGTCTTTACTCCGATAGGTCATTCTCAAATATTCGCTACCTAAGAAGTTTCCTTGATAAAACATATTGTCGTTGGCGGGCTTGTCTTCATCACCTGCCCCCGGAATGAACACTCTGAAATAATCTTTCAACTTGTTACCCAAATCCGTTTCAGTAGCTCCGATTACCTGATAACCACCAAACTGAGTATCCAGCGTCATTCCCAAATCGAATTGCCATTTGCCTTCAGGGATACCAACACGGATAAAACCTTCTTTATGATGATATTTGATACCTTTCGTATACCAATACCCCTCACCCACTTTCTTCTTCTGATAATTATCATCCGTAAACCAGCCGTATGATATTTCCCCTTTTATAGCCAATCGGGGAAGTATATAAAGATATTCGGGAATACCTACCATTATTTGAGGAATAGGGCGCGCATTTCCCGACCAAGTCATTCCACCGCTACTCAGTGTATTATTCAGCAAGTTTGCCCATCTTTCTTTACTTCCTGCAAACAAGCCGAGCCATTTGTAGCGTACATCCACATACGCCTGCTGAATATAAATATCCTTATCGCTTTTAAAGTTCATACCGACGGCTGTCACCATATCCAGTTTCTCTTCAAATTTCCACTTACCCAAGTTATGTTTATAATCCACGCCTCCCCGTATGTAGGTGTTATTATAAATAGAACCGAGTCCTTGCTGATTGCTAACTTGCCAAAGCGGGGTATTGTCTCCCGTATGTACGGTTGCTCCATATTCTACGAAAGAAGAAACTTGTGCTGTGGCAACACTGCCTCCGGCGAACATAAGAGCTAATAAACAAATTGAGATACGCATAATAATTGATAATGTGTAAAAACGATGCAAAATTAGGAAAAAAATCCAATATATCCGGTTTTGAAGCAAATGAGTTTCCAAATAGTATATGAGTTGATAAATTGTTAATAAGAAAAAGTACATGAAAGTGGCGTATTTCCGATTAATCCGCTACTTTTGTGACATGATTGAATTAGCACAACACATAGAAGTATTGTTATTGGAGAATGATTGTGTCATTGTTCCGGGTTTGGGTGGATTTGTCGCCCATTATACTCCGGCAGTGAGAGTGGTTGAAGAAAATATATTTCTGCCACCAACCCGTATCATTGGTTTTAATCCCCAACTGAAGATGAATGACGGATTGCTGGTGCAATCATATATGTCTGTTTATGGAACAAACTTCTCCGATGCCACTAAAATTGTAGATAAAACGGTAGAAGATTTGCTTGTTGTTCTCCATGATGATGGTAAAATTGATTTGCCTAATGTAGGTGAATTGCGTTATTCTATTTACGACACTTACGATTTTATTCCTTACGACAATAAAATAACTACTCCTTATTTATATGGCCTCGATAGCTTTGAAATACAAGAGCTGTCTGAATTGCAGAAACCTACCGGAAAAACAATTCCTTTCAATGTGCCAGCAGTAGCTGAAACGAAAAAGCGTAGATTTGAAATTGGAATTAAACGTTCTTATTTGGTAAATACTGTTGCCACGATTGCAATCATCGCATTATTTTTCTTTTTTTCCACTCCGGTAGAGAATACGGAAGTAATCGAAGCCAATTATGCGCAGCTTCTTCCCGACGAACTTTTCGAGAAAATAGAGAAACAATCATTGATTATTACTCCGATAGTGGTTCATCAACAGAATAAAAAAGCGACATCTTCTCAATCGAAGCTTTCTCAAACTCCAAGAAAAAAGGTGATTGTTCCGGTTGCCGTCAAAGAAGTTAAGATAAACCAACAACAATCTCCGACAGCTGCTCCTCAACTCAAGGAAACACAATCAACACAGCCCGTACAAGTTACCCAAAAGTATTATCATATCATTATTGCCAGCGTAGGTACCGAAAAAGATGCTGAAATGATGGCCAAAAGGCTGATTGAAAATGGTTTCTCTGGTGCAAAAGCCATCATTGGCGACGGCAAGATGCGTGTCAGCATTCAGTCTTGTGCCACACAGGAAGAAGCATACCGAGCTTTAAATAAAATTCGCCAGAATGCAGCTTACCAGAATGCCTGGGTATTGAAAAAATAACAGGAAGCGAATTATCAATTATCAACTTTCAATTAATCTGCCGCATGAAACGTATCCGTTGTCCCAAATGTGAGAATTATCTAACCTTCGATGAAACTAAATACAGCGAAGGGCAGTCATTGGTATTCGTCTGTGAACAATGTAAGAAACAATTCAGCATCCGTTTGGGAAAAACAAAGATGAAAGTTCCCCAAAAAGAAGAAAAACCGGATGAGACAGAATTTCGGGAAGCTTTTGGCAGCATTACCGTCATTGAAAATGTATTTGGTTTCAAGCAAATATTGCCTTTACAGGAGGGTGACAATGTGATTGGTCGCCGTTGTGTAGGAACCGTTATCAATGTACCGATAGAAACTTCGGACATGAGTATGGATCGCCGCCATTGCGTCATCAATGTAAAGCGTAATAAACAAGGAATACTGATTTACACACTACGTGATGCCCCTAGTCTGACAGGTACTTTCCTGAATAATGAGATTTTAAACGATAAAGACCGCATCCGCATTGAAGATGGTGCGATTGTCACTATCGGCGCCACCACTTTCATTCTGCGTGCGGCAGAGTAAGAGAACTTCCCTGACGATTTTTCCACCAATAGCGGATAAAAAGTACGCCGGTAAACATCAGTGCCAAAGACAATCCGGTGTAAAACACAGATATAAAAGCATCGGGAAATAAATGAAAAGAACGTATCATGATACCGAACGTTATCATAAAAGCCATAACGATCCATCCTTTTACATCAAAGAAAGAAAAAGGGCAATTCTTGTCTTTTTTCCGTTCAATCCGTCTAGTATGCTTGTAATAGAGCTTTTTAAATACAAATAAAAAGAACAGGAGGAACACAATCGTAGCCTCTCCTATCTTGAAAAGCCAGTATTCGGAATCGCTGAGCCATGTCACTATACCAATCCGCAGAATGTTGGCACCCGCTATAATCCATACGATACCGGCTGTAATAAGTAAAACTTTTCTATTGACTCCGTATTTCATGACTTTACTTTTAACTATATTATTAGCATAGGCAACAAAAGTATAAAAAATTTGTTCGCAAATTTGTCTTGAGCTATTTTTCTGTTCGTCAGACATATACATATACCTAAAAATGCCACGTCCTGGTACGTCTTGTACCAACGGTTGATACGTCTTATACCTTACTATGATACGGCACATCCCACACTAAGGTACAAGACATACCATAGCAAGGTATATTGAATACCAACCGAAGGTATATTGAATATCCTGCAAGGGTATCCTACTTATCCCGATAGACAAACGTCATTTCACCGAAAGAGTAATATTTTATCGGTGTCACCAATCATATTCTTCCGTATAGCGATCGAACTTCACCTCCCCTTTCCATCCATGCCTCCGGCATACTTGGCAGATGATTTCCTGTTGCTGCGGGGAGAGTCCCAACTGCTGATTTCGGTACCGATAATAGGGAGAATGCCTGAAAATACCCTCCAAGTTCGAATGAACGGCACGTGAAACACGGGCAGGCATATCGTCATATAAATGCTTAAAGCCCCATGCTACACGTATTTTCTTGTCGGTACGAAAAAATGGACACTCTTTCCCTTTTTCGGGATAGCAGAGAGGATTAACGACAGACACATGAGAGATCTGTTTCGTATTGTATTGCATCAGATTGTGACGCAGGCAATTTTCCGCCTGTGTGCATTGGTTATTGAGACACAAAATGTATCGGGCTAATTTTTCGTTAAAGCCAGAATTGTTTTCCATCATTTACTTGGATTTTGATAAATATCGTTTTATCCGGTAAAGTTAGATGAAATAATCTTAAATCTACAATGTCTTATTACAAAAATAGGGCAAGACTTTCACCTTACCCTATTATCCTACTCATTTATGTTCGGTTTACAAAATACTTTTCACCGTCTCCAACATACCTTTCTCCTGAATGGAGTTCAGGAAACCGGCAACCAGTTCCGTCAATCCCGGAATCGCGTTCAAGTCACCATGTTCGCCCCAGATAAGGTCTTTGGCAGCCAACACGCCTTCAGCTACCTTGCGGGTATCTCCGGTTGCCCACAAATCTTTCAGCAACTGCATGATTTCGGGTGCATCGTTCGGAACGATTTCGGCACCATCGGCACGGACACCACCCTTATAATAGGTGATGATAGCTGCAAGACCGAGTACCAGACCTTTCGGCAGTTCGCCTTTGCGTTCCAGATAAGTCTTCAATCCCGGCAGATCGCGAGTCTGGAATTTCGGGAAGGAGTTCAGCATGATGCTGGTTACCTGATGTTCAACGTACGGATTGTTGAAACGCTCCAATACGTCACCGGCAAACTTCTTCAGTTCATCCATCGGCAAGTTCAGTGTCTGCATCAGCTCATCGAACTGCACCTTATGGATATATTTACCGATTACCGGGTGATTGCAAGCGTCACGCACAATGTTTACGCCACTGAGGTATGCCACCGGAGAGAGTACCGTATGCGGGCCGTTCAGCAATGTAACCTTTCTTTCGTGGTAAGGAGCTTCAGACTTCACGAAAAGCACATTCAGTCCGGCTTTGTTTGCAGGAAACTCTTCCGCCAGTTGGCGCAAAGAGAGGTTTTCAGCAGCTTCGATAACCCACAAATGGAAGATTTCGGCCTGTACAACGAGGTTGTCCGCATAACAGATTTTCTTCTGGATTTGCGCAATCTCTTTACGTGGGAAACCCGGAACGATACGGTCTACCAACGTAGCGCATACATAGCAATACTTCGTAAACCAAGTCTTGAATTTTTCATAATCTGCACCGAAGTCTTCTTTCCACAATTCGATGTACTGGTAGATACATTCTTTCAGATGATGTCCGTTCAGGAAAATCAGCTCACAAGGCATGATGATAAGTCCTTTGGTCTTGTCACCCTTGAAGGTTTTGAAACGGCGATACAGCAATTGGGTCAGTTTGCCCGGATAAGAAGATGCGGGGGCATCGGTAAACTTACAGCTTGCATCAAAAGCAATACCCGCCTCCGTAGTGTTGGAGATGACAAAACGAATTTCCGGTTGGTCGGCAAGCGCCATGAATGCGGAGTTTTGTGAGTAGGGATTCAATGCACGGCTGATGCAATCAATACGTGTCAGGCTGTTCACGGCTTCGCCGTTCAACCGGCCTTGCAAGTTGACGTGGTAAAGGCAATCCTGACCGTTCAACCATTCAGCCATACCTCTTTCGATAGGTTGAACCACTACAACACTACTATTGAAATCGGTCTTCTGATTCATATTGTACACAATCCAGTCTACAAACGCGCGAAGGAAGTTACCCTCGCCAAACTGAATAATTCTCTCGGGAGATACAGACTTAGGTGCCGTCTGCTTGTTTAATGCTTTCATCTTAAAAAATGATTTAAATGATTGATATGATTATTTTTATTCAAATTCAAAGTAGAAATCGATGTTCTCTTTCATCAGGATGTCAATGGGCATATACTTCGCAACCGCCACCTCCTGTTTGAAAACGATATGATTGCACAAAGCTTTCACTCCGCAGTAACCCTGCAATCCAGGACGTTGACCGATAAGATAGTTCACTTCACCGGACTTCAGGTAATCCACATTCTTCTGCAAAAGGTCGTAGCCTACAAAACCATTCAGTTTCAGTCCTCTCTCATGCAGATAGTCTGCCACATGATAGATGCGGGAGTTGAATACCGCCCCCAACACAGCTTGCGGATGCCCGGCAAAAAAGCAATCCAATAACCGCTTGTTAATGGAAGCGTCTTCTTTATGCAGCACAACATCATGTACCGTCAGATGCTTGTAGTCTTCAGCAAGATATTGCATGAAACCTTCCATGCGGCGTTGCATCTGTATTTCTGCGGGACTGTTCCTCCGGTTATGCAGGAAAAGTACAAGTTCTTGCCCTTCCTCGTAATGGCGCATCAGGATTTTGGCGGCGATATACCCGCTCCTCCGGGAATCTTGTCCGATGTAGCAGAGCGCATGCGTCTGTTCTATATTGAAATCGATAAATGCGTAAGGTATCCCCTCTTGTTCTAGACGGGCAGTCAGTCTCAGCGTCTCTTCCCTGAAATTAGGAGCAATCAGGACGGCGTCCGCTTTCAATTGTTCTAACCCGGAACACGCTTCTTCGTAAGAAATCCGGTCGGCATGGTTGTAGTACAAATAATCTACCCCTACATTGAACGGTTGCAACTCTTGTGCCGCCCGATTAATTCCACACGAAACCGCATGCCAGTAATCATTCTCTATATAATAAGGTATAATGCAAACAATGTGATAGCGTTTCTTGGCAGCCAGCCCGATGGCAAACATATTGGGGCGATAGTCTATCTCATCAAGGACTTTCTTCACTTTTTCACGACTCGCAGGAGAAACGTCTCCCCGGTTATGGAGTACACGGTCTACCGTTCCGGCAGATACACCTGCCATACGGGCAATGTCTTTGATGGTATAATTCTTGCTTTCCATATCGCTGCCCTTTCAGGGTGATTAAGGTTCGATGTTTTAAAACTTAAATATTATAAATATTTGCCGCAAAGATACGAATTATTTTGTTTCTCCAAGTAAAATTTCTACTTTTGTGTTCGATAACGGTTAATAAAAGCAAAAACCAATATCATGCCTATTAGCTTTACAATCAATACTATATAGGTACTATAAACGGAAAGTAATTTTTTTAGATACTTAAAACACAAGAAGATGAAAAACTTTATGGACGAAAACTTCCTGTTGCAAACAGAAACTGCTCAGAAGTTGTACCACGAACATGCGGCTAAAATGCCGATTATCGACTATCACTGCCACTTAATTCCTCAAATGGTAGCAGATGATTATCAATTCAAGTCATTAACTGAAATCTGGTTGGGAGGCGACCATTACAAGTGGCGTGCCATGCGTACCAATGGTGTGGACGAACGTTACTGCACCGGAAAAGACACGACAGACTGGGAGAAATTCGAGAAATGGGCAGAGACTGTTCCTTATACTTTCCGTAACCCGTTGTATCACTGGACTCATCTGGAACTGAAAACGGCTTTCGGTATTGATAAGATATTAAACCCGAAGACTGCCCGTGAAATCTACGATGAATGTAATGAAAAGCTAAAACAACCTGAATATTCTGCCCGTGGCATGATGCGCCGTTATCATGTAGAGGCAGTATGTACTACCGACGACCCTATTGATTCTTTGGAATACCACATCAAGACACGTGAAAGCGGTTTTGAAATCAAGATGCTGCCTACATGGCGTCCCGACAAAGCAATGGCGGTAGAAGTTCCTGCCGATTTCCGCGCATACGTAGAAAAGCTATCTGAGGTAAGCGGGGTATCGATCTCCGGTTTCGACGATATGGTTGCTGCGCTGCGTAAACGCCACGATTTTTTTGCAGAACAGGGTTGTAAGTTATCCGACCACGGTATCGAAGAATTCTATGCGGAAGACTACACCGATGCTGAAATCAAGGCTATCTTTAATAAGGTATATGGCGGTACGGCATTGAGTAAAGAAGAAATCTTGAAGTTCAAGTCTGCCATGTTGGTTGTCTTTGGCGAAATGGATTGGGAAAAAGGATGGACACAGCAGTTCCACTACGGAGCTATCCGCAACAACAACAGCAAGATGTTCAAGTTACTCGGCCCTGATACGGGTTTTGACTCAATCGGTGAATTTACAACGGCAAAGGCAATGTCCAAATTCCTCGATCGCCTGAACTCAGCGGGTAAACTGACGAAGACAATTCTTTATAACCTGAATCCGTGCGCAAATGAGGTAATCGCTACGATGCTGGGTAATTTCCAGGATGGTACTATTGCAGGAAAGATACAGTTCGGTTCAGGCTGGTGGTTCCTTGACCAGAAAGACGGTATGGAAAAGCAGATGAATGCACTTTCCGTTCTGGGTCTACTGAGCCGCTTTGTAGGTATGCTGACCGATTCCCGTTCCTTCCTCTCCTATCCGCGTCATGAATATTTCCGCCGCACCTTGTGTAACCTTGTAGGCCGTGATGTGGAAAATGGTGAAATTCCTGCATCGGAAATGGAACGTGTCAATCAGATGATTGAAGATATCAGCTATAACAATGCCAAGAAATTCTTCCAGTTCTAAGACAGAGCAAAACAATATTTCTTTTTAGTTAAACATAGAAAGGAGTGTTGTCGGGCAAACAAGTCCCCGACACACTCCTTTTGCTATTCCGGTGAATGTTACAGGAAGTCCGATACTTCCCTGATACTTTCCAGACGGATATAATTGGGATGCTGTACTTCTCCTTCATGGTGCTCGTATTGCCAAGTTACATCATGGGATACATGGGCCGCATATCCGCCCAGTTCCAATACAGGAAGGATATCCGACTTAACTGAATTTCCAATCATCAGAAACTCTTGCGGCCGACAGTTTATATGAGCAAGTAATTTTCTATAATCTTCTTCCCTTTTGTCACTCATAATTTCAATGTGACAGAAATACTGCTTTAACCCGGAGTTCGTTATTTTTCGTTTCTGATCGAATAAATCCCCCTTTGTTGCCAATACCAGCCGGTACTTTCCCTGAAGTTCCGACAACACTTCTTGCACACCCTCCAACAAAGCTACGGGTTTTCCCAAAAGTTCCTGCCCCAGCCGGATAACCTCATCCACACAATGGACGTCGGCATTTCCCTCCGTCACCCGGCACATCGTTTCAATCATACTGAGCATCATGCTTTTCAACCCGTATCCATACATGTGCAGGTTTTTCATTTCAGTCCTGAACAACTCCTGTGAAGCGGAATCGGCAGACAGGTACGGACTCAGCAGGTTACAGAACTTCTGCTCAAATTCCTGAAAATAAAGTTCGTTTTCCCAAAGTGTGTCATCGGCATCAAAGGCTATAAACTTGATTTTATCTTTCATACATCCTTTATTTTAGGGTTATTGTTTATCTTTGCGTGCAAAGTTACGTCAGTATCCAATTATAAAAAAGGACAAATGTCCTGAAACCGCCAAATGTTACGAACCAATATTCAGTTTTTGTCATTTATCGAAGAGCTCTATAACGAACCGGAGCAGAAGAACATCGTTCTGAGAACTTATCCCAAAGAGACTCTTTTGTACAAACAGGACGAGATGCCCCATAGGGTTTCAATTCTTAAGGAAGGATTTGTGAAATGTTTCAACAGCAAAGAAAACGGTAAGGATTATATCTTTGAATTCTTGGGAAAAGGAGAAATTATTGGAGAAATTGAAGCGTTGCGCAACATAAAATGCCTGTGCAGCGTAGAAGCAGTATCTGATACCCAGGCTTATACATTTGCCACTTCCTACTTTAAGTCCTTATTGGAGAAGGAACATTCATTCAGTAATCTGCTTCTCGATGAACTGGCGGAACGTATTTACAATACCAGCAGCAGAGCCGCCTACCAGCAATTATATACCATAAAATACGCAGTCTCAAAGCTGATTGAATTACAAGCCAAGCAAAATCTCCAATTATCAAAATCAGATATGGCTTCTTATCTGGGAGTGGATATCCGAAGCCTAAACAGAGCCTTGAAGGAATTAAAAGATTGACTATCCCCTTTTCCCCATACCTTAAAAACTTTTCAGGAAATGGCTTTATCTCCTCATAATATGAGAAAAGATAAGGTCGTTGTTGGCTTTTATAAATTATTCATTAACTTTGCAACGTCTTTAGGAATGTTCTAATATATTTCTAAGGATTTATAACATAAATAGTTAGAAGCGTTTACCATATTATTCTCGTCAAAGGAAATCGCCAATTTCAAAAATGATGTGAGAGTAATAGGCAACAAAACGCTCATGCTCGTTGTATATATCCACATATATACTTGGGCGTGGGCTGTTGTCTTTATTATCTACATCTGGGTGTTTGGCGATACCTCTTTGACAGATAGTGGCAACAGTTCCCACGCTTTTATTGTAATATAGATGTTGCATCCGGGAACTGTGACATCGGGATATAAACAGAGATGAGAATCATTACATCAGTTGTCTGTACAGTGTTGCTTGTGTGCACGTTTTGTTCCTCCTGTTCGTCGAGCAGGCAGGTTTCGTATTTACAAAAGTTGGGAGAAGAATTGCACGATACCCTCCAGACTTACGATGCGCGCATCAAGCCTAAAGACTTACTAACCGTCTCTGTCAGTTGTTCCGACCCGGAAGCCGCCCTTCCCTTCAATTTGATAATACCTGTATCTCAGGTAGATATCAATCCCACAAACCTTGTTTCACAACCCACTTTACAAAATTATCTGGTGAATAATCAGGGGGAAATAACCTTCCCCGTATTAGGAACCTTAAAGGTGGGCGGAATGACCACACAAGAAACCTCGGAAATGATTATCGGCAAGTTGGAACGTTACTTGAAGGAAAAGCCTATCGTCACAGTGCGTCTGGTTAACTATAAAGTCTCCGTTATTGGTGAAGTAAGCCGTCCGGGAGTATACACAGTGAATAACGAACAGATAAATATCTTTGAAGCCGTAGCCATGGCAGGTGACCTGACCATCTATGGGAAACGGGATAACGTACGTATCATCCGTAATGAAGGCGGACGGCAAAAGCTCATCACCCTAAATCTGAATGACGAGAACATTATCTATTCCCCCGATTTTTATTTACGGCAGAATGACATCCTCTATGTGGAACCCAACCAGGCAAAAAAGCAAAGCGCCAATATCGGTTCATCGACCAATCTGTTGGTTTCAATCACATCCATCCTGATATCACTGGCAGGATTGATGGTTAATATTTTAAGATAGCATACCCATTATAACTAATACTTTGCAACATGGATACTCAACGCACAGATAATAATCAGATACAAGAACAGGAAATAGACCTGATTGAACTATTCTATAAATTATTGGCACATTGGAACTGGTTCTTGTTGGCTACCGTGATAGCCCTTGCCGGAGCTTATGTCTATGTACATGTCACCATACCCGTATATCAGGCATCCGCTTCTGTAATCATCAAAGATTCGGAAGGTGGTAATAAGGTGATCGATGAGTTGTTTCAAAATATCGTTTCAAACCCATTGGCTGCCTCACACACCGAGATAGAGGATGAAATGGAGATATTACGTTCGCGCTCCATCTTGTTACAAGTGATTGACGAACTGAATTTACACACCAAGTATAAGGTAAAAAACGGACTGTTCTATGATGAAACCATCGCTCCTCCTCTCCATGCAGAATTGGATAAGGCTTCTATGGATACCCTGCCCGGAACTTTATTGCTGCAAATAGAGAAAAACGGCAACCGTTATACTGTGAGCAGCGCTGTAAATGATATTTGTGTGACAGAAGATTTCACCGGCTTTCCGGCTTTTATTTCTACGCCTGCAGGGCATTGTACTCTGAGGCTACAACCGGGAAAGAGTTTCTCCGAAACCATGAAAATCATTATCAGCCGTCCTGTCGATGCCATGAATTACTATTCAAAGCATCTCACCGTTAATACCACTTCAAAGAACACCTCTATCATCAGCCTGACATTTACAGATACGGACAAAAAGCGTGCGGAAGCTTTTCTTGTCAAACTGATAGAGGTCTACAACCGGGATGCCGTGAACGACAAAAACAAAGTGACCGGAAATACCCTCCTTTTTCTGGAAGAACGGCTGGATAGCATCAGCTACGAACTGGGATTTGTAGAAAAGCATCTGGAACAATATAAAGAACGGGAACGACTGAGCGACCTTAAAACCAATATAACGCTGGACTTGAATACAAACAATGAATATGAAAAGAAACTGCTGGATGTGGAAACACAGCTAAACATGACTGTCTATATATACAACTACTTACAGGATGAAAAACATTTGTTTTCGTTGTTACCCGTAAATACCGGCATTTCTGATATGGAGCTTATGCGCCTAATCAACGATTACAATAAAGAATTACTGGAACGTGAACGATTATTGAATACGATGAAAGCGGATAACCCTACGGTAGTAAACCAGGATATCAAAATCAGCGCGCTAAGAAAAAATGTCATAAGTTCCGTTGCCGGAGTTAAGGATGGACTCAATATTGCCCGAAATGACATTTTGCGCAAGACGAACTATTTCAATACCCGCATCGGCAACATGCCGAAGCAGGAAAGGGAATTTAAGAACATAGACCGCCAGCAGCAAATAAAAGCCAACCTTTACTTGATGTTACTGGAGAAACGGGAACAGGCGGCTATTTCCCTGGCTGCCACCATGAGCAAGGCAAGAGTGATTGACGAACCTCTTTCAGGAGATACGCCGGTTGCTCCGCGCAACATGATAATATATGCCGGCAGTATATTTCTGACTTGGGTGGTAACTGCCGGAATTATCTTGTTTGGCGGGATATTCCGTACCCGGATTTCTTCAATGGCTGAGGTGGAGAGTACACAGCTTCCCGTAATGGGGGTGATACCTTATATGGAAGGTAAAGACAACTGTGTGAAAGACGGGCAAAACGGCATCCTGGAAGAGACATTCCGGCGTTTGCGCAGCAACTTGCGTTTTCTTACAGAAGAAGACGGTAAGAAGTGTATCTTGATGACTTCCACTGTCAGTGGAGAGGGTAAAAGCTTTATCAGCATCAATCTGGCACTCACTTTTGCTTTTCTGGGGTGTCGGGTACTCATTGTCGGACTGGATATCCGCCGCCCCAGACTGGCAGAATATTTCGGAATTAAGAGCCGGTTGGGAATGACCGGCTATCTTTCGGGTAATGATGTAAACCCGGAAGATATCATTTTCCCATCGGGTATGCACCCACTGTTGTTTGTGGCGCCTGCGGGAATCATTCCTCCCAATCCGGCAGAACTGCTGGAAAGACCGAAGTTAAAGGAAGCCTTTACCTATTTTCGCCAGCACTACGATTATATAATTGTGGACTCCGCTCCCGTAGGGTTAGTGAGCGATACCTTTTGCCTGGGTAAAGTGACGGATATCACCCTGTATGTATGCCGCATGAATTATACGTATAAGAATGCTTTGCCGGAAATCATAAAAATGCAACGTCAGGAACAGTTAAGCCGGATTTCACTGGTAGTAAACGGAGGTGAACTGACAAAAAAGAAATACGGATATGGTGGAAAACATGGATATGGCTACGGATACGGTTATGGAAATACTGATAAAAACCACAAAAAATAGTCAGGGATATTTCTTCAAAACCACCACTTTTTCTTTTTTGTAACCATATTTTCTCCGGAATAAACATCGCGGAATGTCTTATGTTCCTTTATCATACGGTAGATTATCCCCCAATCGGGAAGACCGCCCAAATTACGGTCGTCAATGAAAATATCCGCTTTCAACTTGCGCGAAAAGCCCTTGTCTTGCAGCTTCTCTTCGGGATAATCACGATTGACCGCGTAAAACTCCAGCCCCCTTTCCTTGCACCATGCCACGGCTTCCTCCAGAAGTTTACCCTCGCGCACACTCCATAAGATGAGCCGGTGCTGCTCTTGTCGCAACATTTTTAGAGTATCTATTGCAAAAGGTATTTCCTTACCAATGCGCGGATAATCGTGCTCTACGATGGTTCCGTCAAAATCTACCGCTATTGTCATATTTTTGTTATGAAAGATTATTAAACAAAGATACAATTTTTCCGGCGATTACATATAAAGGGGTTGCATATAATACCCTAAAAATGTATTTTTGCAATCATTTTTCAATCAAACCATATAAAAAACAACGTAAAGGATGACCCAATCACCCCAAACTACGTCCAAAGGTTTTAGTAAAGCCTTTTGGGTAAGCAACACAGTAGAACTGTTTGAACGCATGGCATATTATGCCGTCTTTATTATTCTTACCATCTATCTTTCGAGTATTTTAGGTTTCAATGATTTTGAAGCGAGTATGATTTCCGGTCTGTTCTCGGGCGGACTTTATCTGTTACCCATATTTACAGGAGCGTATGCCGACAAGATAGGTTTCAGGAAATCTATGATTATTGCCTTTTCCTTACTTTCAATCGGATATCTGGGCTTAGGACTGTTGCCCACTCTGCTGGAAGCGGCGGGACTGGTAGAATATGGTGAAACAACCCGTTTTTCCGGACTACCGGACAGTAACGACCGCTGGATGATTGTCCCCGTATTATTTATAATTATGATAGGCGGTTCATTTATAAAGTCCATCATTTCGGCCTCCGTAGCCAAAGAAACAACCGAGGCTACCCGTGCCCGTGGCTATTCCATCTTTTATATGATGGTGAACTTCGGTGCATTCACCGGTAAAACCGTCGTAGACCCATTACGCAATGCCATCGGAGATCAAGCCTATATCTATATCAATTACTTCTCGGGCACGATGACCATATTGGCGCTGCTCTCCGTTATCCTTTTATATAAGTCGGCACATACGGCAGGCGAAGGAAAGAGCATGCGTGAAATCGGTAAAGGTTTTCTGCGTATTATCACCAACTGGCGTTTATTAATTCTGATCCTGATTGTAACAGGTTTCTGGATGGTTCAGCAACAGTTGTATGCCACTATGCCCAAGTACGTAATCCGTATGGCGGGCGAAACGGCAAAACCGGGATGGATAGCCAATGTCAATCCATTTGTGGTTGTTTGCTGTGTCAGTTTCATCACTCGGTGGATGGCAAAGCGCACCGCCATTACTTCTATGAACGTAGGTATGTTCCTCATTCCGGTGTCAGCCTTGCTGATGGCATGCGGCAACCTGCTGGGTAATGATGTAATTACCGGAATGAGTAATATCACTTTAATGATGATTCTCGGAATTGTTGTACAAGCTCTAGCAGAGTGTTTCATTTCGCCCCGTTATCTGGAATACTTCTCTTTCCAAGCTCCCAAAGGAGAAGAAGGTATGTATTTAGGGTTCAGTCATCTACATTCATTCTTATCCTCAATCTTCGGATTTGGTATAGCCGGGGTTTTATTAACCAAATACTGCCCCGATCCCGCCTTGTTCCCAACCCGGGAAGCCTGGGAAACTGCCAGTGCCAATGCACATTACATCTGGTATTACTTTGCGGGTATTGGATTAATAGCGGCAATAGCTCTGCTGATTTTCGCTAAAACCACCGAATTCATCGACAAAAAGAAGAAAGCATAGTTACTTATATTGTATATTTTACGTATATTTGCCGTCACTTTTTCTAAAAGTGACGGCTTTTAATTTAGGAGATTAGAATGAAAATAAGATTTATAAGCCTTGCAAGTGGCAGTAGTGGCAACTGTTATTATATAGGCACTGAAAAATACGGAATACTTATAGATGCAGGCATTGCAGTACGTACTATTAAAAAAGGATTGAAAGAGGTAGGTATTGGAATAGAAACTATACGCGCAGTATTTGTCACTCACGATCACGCCGATCATATTAAAGCAGTAGGTGGATTAGGTGAAAAATTGAATATACCTATTTACACAACAGCACGTATTCATGAAGGTATCAATAGAAGTTATTGTATGACGGAGAAGTTATATTCATCTGTTCGTTATCTGGAAAAACAGCAGCCTATGCAGTTGGAGGATTTTTGTATAGAATCTTTTGAAGTTCCCCATGATGGTACAGATAATGTAGGTTACTGTATTGAAATAGATGGAAAAGTATTTTCTTTCCTCACTGACCTTGGAGAAATTACCCCCACCGCAGCTGAATATATCCTCAAAGCAAATTATCTGATATTAGAAGCTAATTATGACGAAGAAATGTTACGTATGGGCACTTACCCGCAGTACCTGAAAGAACGTATTACCAGTCGTACCGGACACATGAGCAATATTGCTACTGCTGAATTTCTTGCTGAAAATATCACGGAACATTTACAATATATTTGGCTTTGCCATCTAAGTAAGGACAACAATCATCCAGAATTGGCTTACAAAACCGTAGAATGGAAATTAAGAGAAAAAGGCATAATCGTAGGGAAGGATGTTCATTTATGTGCTTTGAAACGTACCACACCATCTGAATTATATATATTTGACTAAAAACGTCGATTTCATCGAAAAAATACGTTGTTTTGTTTGGTTGGATAAAATTAAAGGGGTACTTTTGCACCCGCAAATAAAAAAAATAGGAATGCACTCTTAGCTCAGTTGGTAGAGCAACTGACTCTTAATCAGTGGGTCCAGGGTTCGAGTCCCTGAGGGTGTACAAAAGGGACAATGTTTTTTGCTCCCTATTTTTTTATTTCTCTATATTTTATCATATCAATGAGACTACAAAATGGTAGAAATGGGCTATATCTTATTCTATATCTACTCCTTTCATCTGTAACATTTCAAAGTCTTCCTCCCGCATCCCAATATCATTCAATGATCGAGCCTCATTATGATCATTCAAATAAACTCTCGGTCTTTCTGTAAATAAAATATTAGTAACGGAAAGAGAGTCATTACGATAAGGAGTTTCTATCCCACCCAATTCCAACATAGTCTGAAAAAAAGAGATACTTGAAGAAATGTTCTTCTGTACATTTAACTGGATGGCCTGCTGGAGTTCCGGATAAGACTTCCGATAGCTGTCGGACATCCATATCAAAAAAGGAACGTGTATCTGATAATAGGATGGCACAGGCGACGCATGCAGAAAAAGATGACGATTGTCATCAAATATATCCTCTCCATGATCAGAAGTGTAAAGCATAGCAGCGTCTATATCCTGTTCCTGTAATAGATATATGAGACGGGCTAGAAAATTATCTGTATAACGAATGGAATTATCGTATGCATTTATCAGATTATCTTTAAATTTCACTTCTGCATCTACAGGAAAATCAGGTAAAAAGAAAGCACTATCCGACGGATAACGTTCACGATAATTAAAATGGGAACCATAAGTATGCAATACAATAAATTGCTTAGAAGTACCTGTACCTTTCGCCAATTCTACAGATACAAGTTTCAACAATTCATCATCGGATGGATTGTAGCTGGAATTAGGAATATCTTCTTTAATAAAGTCATAAGTATCAGCCTCTTTACCAAAAAAATCGATAAAAGAATGATTATAACGCTGATTAGATAAAAAAGCAGTCTGAAACCCCGCCTCTTTGAATGCAGTTATTATACTTTTTTGATGATAGATGGAGTCAAAAGTACAAGCACTTACAGCAGAAAGTAACATCGGAACACTTTTATGCGTTGTATTGGACTCCGTCAGTACATGATTAAACGCAGTCAGTCCAAAAACTTTAGAGAGTTTCGGATTAGTATCACGGTTATAACCATATATCCCCCAGTTATTTGCACGAGAAGTCTCTCCTACTACCATTACATAAACTTCTTTTTTTCTCATCGGATGAATAGAGCTTGCATGAAAAGTGAAATCTTTCGATGAGTCCTGATAGTTCTGTGTTAAAACAGTCCTCTGAAAAGCCAACTCAATGTTATAACATACATTGGCAGGATATAATTCTGATTTTAATTCATAACGGTTATCCATTAGGTAAGTGGCACATAACGACAATAATCCTATTCCTAATCCCACCCAGGCATGTTTCCGTTCTCTACATAAAAAATTCTCAGATAATTTCTTTTTCTTCACAATAGATACCATCGCCAAAATTAAAGCGGGAATATAAAGAATAGCGACAATTATGATAGCCGGAATCAAATTATCCAACAATTCCAAAGCTTCACTTGAGTTTGTCGTCACCAAGTTCAGAAACATATCGACTGCAATAATAGATTGCCCGAAAAGATATAACAATACAATCTGGAAAGCTCCCAAAAAGATAAACGGGAATAATACCCAAAATGTTCTGCTGCAATTCCTTGACCAAGTCATTACGAAATAATAAACTGATAATGGTAACAGCACATTACATATCTTTGCAACCAATGATATCTGTTCTGTAAAACAAAGTACTATATTAGGTACTATCAAAATTCCCAAGAACAAATAAAACAAGTGTTCTTGGTTATCAAACCATTTCTTTATTTCCTTAAAAAGCTTCATTGATATTAAATATAAAACCAGTCTGACGTTTTCCAAATCCTAAATCTAAACGTACATTTACTCTTTTCTTAAATTCCCAACGATAACCGAAGCCATAGTTCGGGAGAATATGTTTTAACTTGAATTCCAATATTTCCGGAAATATGGTTCCTGCTCCCACCCATACCACCACTCCGTTTCGTTTCCATACATGTTGACGAAGTTCCACTTGGGCATCCATAGCACACTTATCACGATAACGTCCCTCATAATAGCCACGCATGGAGTACGAACTTCCCAAAGTAGCCATTAACCCCCAAGGAGGGTCACCATAATTTAATAAGGTATGAAACTGCCCTGCTAATATTCCACCATTCCAAATAGAATGATAATAATTTGTAGTTAATTCCGTGCTACTGAATGCATACTTATTTCCAAGGAAATTAGGACTAAAACGCTGATCTATTCTTAAATAATAACCTTTATAAGCATTCGTCAGAAAGTCACGCGAATCGTATAGCAATGAAAAGCCCAAACTAAAACTAATTGTTCGTGAATTCATTCCTTCCCAGAGTTCTGGTTTCTCAAAATCATATCCTTTCACATAATCGAACTCTACCATAGGACCTATATAGAAATTCTTTACCATTTTAAACATAAAATCCACCTTAAACTGAGCCTGAAAACGATCGTATTTACTTTCATTCGTATTGTCCACACCATTGGCATACCCTATGCCCCAATATAGACTTGGGAACGAATAGAAATATAGATTATAATTCAAGCGGTATTTATCTTTCGGAAAAAGATGATTACCTCGAACTCCCAACAGATAAAAACCGACAGTTGATATATCACCATACAATGATACATTAGAAGGAGGCAAAATTGTATCTCTCCGCTCAGTCCGATAAAGTCCGGCCGCCACCAATCCAAGTCCTAACTTTGTATCACTAGAATAATGAGGTCCCCCAATAATACTGAAATCAAACTTCTTGTTCTTATCTCCTTTATTAGCATCATTAAAGTAATCGAGGATTTTCTTGAAGATTTTTTTCTTTGCAGGAAGTAAATCCTGAGCAGAAACAGACAAACTATCTACCGAAGTATACGTTTCTGCTAAAAGAGTTTGTGCATTAACAGATGATTCTGTTATCACCAACAATATCGAAAATATCAATCTCGCTAATTTTGTGCTCATTAGATAGAAAACTTCAGTGACAAAGTTAGTTTTTATTATTTTGATTACAACAATGTTACGTCTCTTTTTGTTTTCGTTTCTTCTGTTTTAATGTTTTAAAATTCCCTTTATAAATGAATAATTTATTTGATTTACAAAACTACATATTTATATATTATACAATCTTGCAATAGAACATTCTTTCGTTTTCAGTGTTTCTTTAATATGAACAATGAACGACTTGAATATGAAAACAGCAATGGATATCCCAGATAAAGAAGGACGAAAACGATTAGTAATCGTCGGTGGCGGTTTTGGGGGACTAAAACTTGCTAGAAAATTAAAAAGTAATAAGTTTCAAATAGTTTTATTAGATAAGAACAATCACCATATCTTCCAGCCTTTACTTTATCAAGTAGCTACAGCAGGTATCGAACCGAGTGCTATTTCCTTTCCCTTTCGAAAAATCTTTAAAAGACGAAAACATTTTCATCTACGGATTTGCGTAGCAGAACGCATTATCCCCCAAAATTCCCTATTGGAAACATCTATCGGTACATTAGCCTACGATTATCTGGTAATTGCTACTGGATGTGACACCAATTATTTTGGTAACAATGATATGGCTAAACGAACTATGGCTTTAAAAAATACTTCGGAAGCTTTGTTTAATCGTAACCAAATATTAGAGAGTTTTGAACATGCTCAAAATACTAGCGATAAAGAAGAACGTAAACGACTCATGACATTTGCGATTGTAGGTGGCGGAGCCACAGGTATCGAACTAGCAGGTGCTTTGGCAGAAATGAAGAAATTTGTGTTACCACAAGACTATCCCGATTTGAATATCAACGAAATGCGTATTATTCTGATAGATGGTGCTTCCCGACTTCTATCTGCTTTTTCAGAAAGATCCTCAGAAGACGTAACTGATTATTTGAAAAAACGGGATGTTGAAATCAAGCTTGATGTACGCGTCAACAGTTACGAAAACAACCTATTGATGTTAGGTGACAACACTTCTATAGAAACTAAGAATGTCTTTTGGGTAGCTGGCGTAAAAGCCAATAGTCTCCAAGGACTACCTTCTGAAGTTTACGATCTAGGAAACAGATTAAAAGTCAATAGTTTCAATCAGTTAAATGATTATCCTAACATTTTTGCTATTGGAGATACAGCCCTTATGACCTCTACTGAATATCCTAAAGGGTATCCGCAAGTGGTACAACCCGCTATTCAGCAAGCCAAAAATCTAATATATAATTTACATCGTATAGTAGACGGGTTACCTTTACGGACATTCGAGTATCATAATAAAGGTTCTATGGCAACCATCGGACGTAATCATGCAGTAGTAGAGCTTAAGAAACTACGTTTCGGCGGTTTTATAGCATGGATAATATGGTTATTTATTCACCTGATGAGCATCGTGGGTGTGAAAAACCGTCTATTTATCTTCACAGACTGGATGTGGAGTTATTTCACATACGACCCATCCCTACGTATTATCATCAAACCACTGAAACGGGAATAAACATTTACTCATAAAAATTTGTTATAATACTATATCAACTTAAAAACAAATGAATATGTTTTATCGATTTTTATTTCCTACCAGACCGAATGAAACTTATATATCATTAATCTTATTAATAGTCAGAATTATATTTGGTGTACTACTGATGAACCATGGTATTGAGAAGTGGTCAAACTATCAAGAACTGTCCACTGTATTTCCCGATCCACTGGGTATAGGCGGTCCCCTGTCTTTGGGATTAGCTATTTTTGGAGAAATGGCTTGTTCTATGGCATTTATAATAGGATTCTTATATAGATTAGCAATGCTTCCCATGATATTTACAATGTGTATAGCATTTTTTGTCATTCATGGTAATGATCCATTTGTGGTGAAAGAGCTTGCCTTCATATATTTAGTAACATTTGTCCTTATGTACATAATAGGGCCAGGTAAATTTGCCGTAGATCATTGGATTGCTAAATCTGTGTTAGCAAAAAGAGAGAAATAAACTACTTTTATTTTACAAATAGTACATTTTGTACTTTCTTTGTGAGGCATTTTAAGAAATATATATATATTTGCAAATGTTTAAAACTACTAATGAGATATTAATCTCAATAAACACAGTAAAATAAAGAAAGTGATTATGAAAAAGTTCAATTTGAAAATGGCTGCAACTGTAATGGTTTGTGGAGCTTTTCTTTTCAGTTCTTGTATTGGTTCTTTCGGATTGCATAGCAAACTGGTAAATTGGAACCAGGGTATTGGTAATAAGTTCGTTAACGAACTTGTGTATCTTGCGTTCAACATCATTCCGGTATATGGTGTATGTTATTTGGCTGATGCTTTGGTCATCAACTCTATTGAATTCTGGAGTGGAAGTAATCCTATGGCAAGTGTAGGTGATGTGAAAAAAGTGAAAGGCGAGAACGGTAACTACTTGGTAGAAACTCTCGAAAATGGTTATTCCATTACTAAAGAAGGTGAAACTGTCTCTATGGAATTAATCTATGATAAGAACTTGAATACTTGGAATGTCGTTACTGATGGTATAAGTACTGAGTTGCTGCAAATGAACAATAATGGTACTGCACAAATAACTTTACCCAATGGCGAAGATTTAACTGTTACTTTGGATGCACAAGGTGTAGCTGCTGCACGTCAAGCAACAATGATTAATACTTATTATGCCGCAAGATAAATAAAAATTAGAAATTGAAGGCTACACAATGCTAATGAATTGCGTAGCCTTTATTTTTTAATCTTCATTTTTCATCAATTTCTCACTTTTTTAGAACGGATATCCCACTGCAAAATGGAAAGCAAAATCTCGACTGAATTTTGGATGAATAATGGGATAACGATCCTTTCCTGTCTCATAAACTGGATTGATGGCTTTCATACCACCGTCAAAGCGCAGAACAAAAAAATCAAGATCCAGACGTAATCCCAAACCATATGCTACAGCTATCTGCTTATAAAATTTATTAAACTTAAATTTACCACCCGGCTGATCTTTATAATCACGCAATGTCCAAATATTACCCGCATCTACAAAGACGGCACCTCTGAATTTCCAAAACAGACGCGTACGATACTCTACATTTACATCCAATTTTATGTCCCCCGATTGGTTCATGAAATTTCTATCCCCAGGAAAAGCACCCGGTCCCAAATCACGGACAGACCATCCACGTACACTGTTGGCACCACCTGAGAAATAACGCTTTTCAAACGGAACAATAGTTGCGTTACCGTAAGGAATAGCAATGCCCGCTCCTACATGAAACGCTATGGAATTACGATTATCGATAACTACATTTTTTGCAAAATCAAAATCACCTCTGAGGTATTGTGCGAATGGGATACTTAAAAGAGAATACTCTCCTTCACCGTTCTTCTTCATATTCGCCATTTTAGCAAATACATAAAGTAAATTACCCGCAGACTCAAAATTGAAACGGATGGAATAAGAATTACCGATAACTGTGTTATTCATCAATGCTTGTCCAGCACTATTATACGTAAAGCCATAACCTGTACGTACAATCAAACGATCATCATAGTTATATTTCAGAATATAGTTCTGTTCATTTTCTAAATATTTCTCACGAAACTCATTTGAAATGGAAGGCATGTACAAATAGTTTATATCCAGAATATCAATACGGTGTTGTGCACGTTGTCGTTGCAATCCCCACTTATAGCTCCAGTTCGCCGACGCTACTATACGTGAAAACTCCGGACGTATCTGATAATTGTATTGTACACCAAACTCGGTAGTAGCACGAATTTTCCTTCTAAAGTCATTAGATAAAAACGGAAATAAAAAACGTGGAAAGTTAATGGTAGCCTCTGCACCCAACTCAGTATAGTCTTCATGGTTATATCCACCTTGTATACCAGATACGGCTTCGTAAGCCCCACGCAGTTTCACCATAAAGGTTTCCGAACTCTTGAACATATTCCGATTTTGGAATGAAACAGATGCAGCGGCTCCTAGATCACCTGCAGAGTTAGTTCCTTCTAACTCAAATGATACAGATTTGTGCTTGCTTTTTGTCAACATCACATACACATTCAGTTTAGAAGTATCTCCTATTTGAGTTTCAGAAAAACGGATATTAGTATATTTCAAAGCCTGCAAACGCCCAAAATTAGAATATGTACGTTGTACATCTTGCTCATTATACAAACTGCCAGGTACAATACGAAGATTATTGGTCAATACTTTAGGACGTAGATACAATTTATCTTTGTAGTAGATAGGAAACCCTTTATAGTGCACAGAATCATTAACTTCTATACTACTCAAAGCAGAAGCTTCTAAGACATTATAGTCTGTTATAAAATTCACCTTATCAATATAGTATTGACGATGATTTTGGGGTACATCATCATTACGTTGTTTATAAGGCAATAAATGCATGGTCAGATCTACCAGATAAGTATTTTTGACTGTATCTGCCGTATAAGAAATATATTCCTTATTGAATTTATAATAACCATTACGCAGAAGATTATCGGTAATACGTTGGCGTTCTCCATCCAACAAATTTACATCAAAAAACATTCCTTCCGACAGATATGTTGCTGCAGAATCATGACACATGTATTCCTTGATTTTATCATCTTGGATATCATATCTTATAGAACGTATCTTATAAGGTTTCCCACTCGTTACTCTATAAATCAATTTTAACTTTTTCTTTTTGATATGCCGCACAGGTTCTACCGTAGCCCCCATATATCCCATGTTTTGTACGGCTTTCCTCATTTCCTCACCGGAACGATTAGTTTCTTCCTCATTATAGATTACTGGAGCATCTCCTAACTTACGCAAAGTACGGTTTATCCAACGTGTAGAGTCACTTCCCGACCAGTTGTAAACATACAACTGAGTCTTCATCAAACTGAACCATTTGGAATTAGGATTTTGACGGACATACATGGAAAGACTGGAAGGTTTAATTTCCTTATTATCTGTCTGTATACGCACTTCATCCAACAAATACGAACCCTCCGGCACGTATTTCGTGGCAGAACAAGATGCTAATAAAAGTACGACGGTTACAAATAGTACGTAGCGGAAACCTTTCTTCATATTCTGTGATTGATTGCGCATAAACTGCTACAAATATAGTCCTATTTTTTCTGTTCTCGAAATAAAAACACCGGAAGAGTGGAGAGTTTTTGATTATATAGAAATAATCGTGTACTTTTGTCAAACTATAACATTTTACTTTTATGGCACTAAGTAAGAACCGTATTAAATATATTCGTTCACTGGAATTGAAGAAAAATCGTAAAGCAGAAAAGGTATTTCTGGCAGAAGGTCCTAAATTAGTAGGTGATTTACTGGGACATTTTAATTGCCGTTTTTTGGTAGCCACAGCTGAATGGATTTCAGCTCACAGGGAATTACCAATAGAAGAAGTGAATGAGGTTTCAGAAGAAGAATTATCTCGTGTCAGCTTTTTAAAAACTCCTCAACAAGTATTGGGAGTATTTGAACAACCGGACGAGATATTTGATGTATCAGTTATTAACCATTCTCTCTGCTTGGCATTAGACGATGTGCAAGATCCCGGAAATCTCGGAACGATTATCCGTCTAGCAGACTGGTTTGGAATTGAACACATTTTCTGTTCTCTTAATACAGTAGATGTTTATAATCCTAAAACCATTCAAGCTACAATGGGAGGTATTGCACGGGTAAAATTATATTATACGTCCCTACCAGGACTGATCAGTTCATTAAAAGACACTCCCGTATATGGTACATTTCTAGATGGAGAAAACATATACTCTCAACCCCTTTCCGCACACGGTTTAATTGTGATGGGAAATGAAGGAAACGGTATTAGCAAAGAAATAAAGCGACTCATCAACCGGAAACTGTATATCCCTAATTATCCCTCAAACCGAGAAACTTCTGAGTCATTAAATGTTGCGATTGCTACAGCAGTTGTTTGCGCCGAGTTCCGAAGACAGGCTGCATCATTGTAATATCAAAATTAGAAATATAGACAGCAGATAATTTTTCTTCTGTTTGTACAAGATAAATAGCACCGGGAAGCCATTCTATATCTTCCATTTCTTCTGTCAATGGAAAAACATTCACTACATACCCATTTTCCACTTCCACCACATGTTGTTTCAAACAATCATGCTTTGGGAAAATTATAAAATGGGAAGCATATCTTTTCATTACTTACTCGTATTTTTACGTAGTTGCGGACGCAGACGCAACTCATTCCGTCGAATATTCTTTTCCTCCACGCTTTTTATTTCCAAAGGCTTCACCGACTTTTCAGCAAGTGTATCTTTTTTAGCGTTCTCTACTGCTATACTATCTTTTTTAACATTGAACAACGTATCTGTCGCATGATAACGCATCAACGAAATTTGGTCTACTAATAAAGATTGAACGGTTTTCTGCATGGGATAATAAATAAAACCACGAACCTCTTTTATCTTTCCAAATGTATCGGCAGTCAGAGTAAGGGTTTCTGTTATCGGTTCTTTTATTTTCAGTAAATCATTAATTGTATCTTTATCATAAAGGATCTGCATCGCCATCAACGGAGCAAGCACACTATCCGGTTTACCGTTATTAAAACGGAAACGAACTGTCCACTTCAAAGTATCTCTATCCTTAAAGTTAGTATCAACAGGAAGAATAAAAGCAATCTTATTATCCAAAGGCATTCCTGTCAACTCATAAACATGCTGCCATATCCACACGTCAATGCTATCACCGGGTAGTGATTCTTTGGGTTTATTATCACGTAAAGCGATTAGATGATTAATGCCATCCCTCTGACTTTTCAGCCGTTGGTTCACCTTTTCATAAACTTTGGTAAGAACATCCGGATGACGAGCATACCATACCATCGAAGTATCAAAATCAGCCTGAGTAATGCCATGTTTCTTATAAACTGACTCAATGTACAATACTCGCTTATAACTCTCACCATAAGGAATATCCTCCCCTAGTGCCTTAGCTATGTGGAAGTCATAAAGCACGTTTTCCATCTTGGCGTCCGACAAAACAGTCTTCGGTCTTTTCACCTGACAAGCTGTCAAACAGAACACCAAAAGAATTATACTACACCATTGAAATCGTTTTTTTCCTTTCATGATTTACTCACAACATGATAGGCCTCATTCAAATATTTACTGTAAAACAACAATAAAGCTATAATACCACAACTTATGGCTGCATCAGCAAAATTGAAAATAGGGCTAAAGAAAATGAAATGGTTTCCACCAACAAACGGCATCCATTGGGGCCATGTTGTGTCAATGATGGGAAAATAAAACATATCCACCACTTTTCCGTAAAACAATGGAGCATATCCACCACCTTCAGGCATAAATGTAGCCAACTGCGAGTAGGTACTTTCATTGAATAGCACACCATAGAATATACTATCGATAATATTGCCCAATGCACCTGTCAGAACAAGAGAAATACAGACTATAAAACCTGTTTTCAGACCTTTCTTTATAAACTTATACAGAAACCAGCCTATTATTGCTACCGCAACGATACGGAATAAAGTCAGGAATAATTTTCCGAATATCTCCATGCCAAAAGCCATACCGTTATTTTCGGTGAAGTAAATATAAAACCAAGTAGGAGGTTCCGCATCCACTATACCGAATTTCTCATAAATCCACTTGATAACATTTTCACTCTGATGCCAATACATCTGTGTCTTGACAACCACTTTAATTACCTGGTCGACAATCAACACCGAAAATATAACGAGTAAAGCAATCCGCCCTTTCGTAAAAAATTTCTTCATCCTTATTTCTTGCCGTTGTTTTTAGCTTCTATGCTTAGAGTAGCATGAGGCACTGCACGCAAACGTTCAGCAGGAATCAACTTACCGGTTTCACGACAAATACCATACGTTTTATTCTCAATACGTACCAATGCAGCCTGAAGCCCCTGAATAAACTTAAGCTGACGTTGCGCCAAACGTGTAGTTTCTTCTTTAGACAAGGTATTGGCCCCTTCTTCCAAAACTTTATACGTTGGTGATGTATCATCGGTATCATTACCGTCTGCACCTGTCAGGCTAGCTTTCAATAATTCATAATCACGTTGAGCCAACTCTAACTTTTCCATAATAATGGCGCGGAATTCTTCCAATTCAGCATCCGAATATCTTGTTTTTTCTGCCATAACAATGTGTTTTTAGTAGTTATTCTTTTACAACACTTACATATAACTTGAAATCGTCGAATTCTAATTCCACACCATTTTCTACGTTATCTGCCAATGTCAATGAGATCCCTAATACTTGGTTACAAATATAATCTTTATATTCGTTTACCGCATCATCTGTTTGCGGATTTTTCGATAAAGTAATCTTTATTTTATCCGTAATCTCGAAACCGCTTGACTTACGGATATTCTGAATACGGTTTACCATCTCACGTGCAATACCTTCACGACGAAGCTCTTCAGTAACGGTAACTTCTAAAGCAACAGTCAATTTCCCCTCATTAGCAACCAACCATCCCGGAATATCCTCACTGAATATTTCCACATCGGAAGTTTCTATAACAGCTTCCATACCATCCAGGTTTAATGTATAAGAACCTTTTCTTTCCAATTCAGCAATAGCTTCCTGTGACATTTCCGCTACAGCAGTAGCCACAGCTTTCATTTGCTTTCCGAATTTTGGGCCAAGTTTCTTAAAATCGCACTTTACTTTCTTAACTAATATACCCGCAGCACCATCTACGAACTTGATTTCCTTCACGTTCACCTCGTTCATGATAAGCGCTTTCACAGCTTCGATGTGAGCACGCTGTTCTTCGTCCACTACCGGTATCATGATACATTGCAGGGGTTGACGAACTTTGATGTTTACTTTACGACGCAATGCCAACACCATAGATGTAACGTCTTGCGCCATCTGCATACGGACTTCCAGTTCCTTGTCAATCATTTCCTCCTTATATTCGGGGAAAGTGGCAAGATGAACCGAAACTACATTATCACGACCTGTTGCTGCAATCAAGTCCATATACAGCTTGTCCGCATAGAACGGAGCGATGGGCGACATCAATTTAGCAACAGTTTCCAGGCAGGTATAAAGCGTTTGATAAGCAGACAATTTATCTTGTGTAAACTCACCGCCCCAGAAACGTTTACGGTTCAGACGAACGTACCAGTTAGAAAGATTATCATTCACAAAATCAGAAATAAGACGTCCGGCTTTTGTCGGCTCATATTCATTGTAGCAAGTATCTACTTCTTTCACCAGTGTGTTCAGTACGGAAAGTATCCAACGGTCTATTTCCGGACGTTCCGACATCGGCACATCAGCTTCTTTGTATTCAAATCCATCCACATTGGCATAAAGCGAGAAGAATGAATATGTATTATACAGGGTACCAAAGAACTTACGGCGCACTTCCTCTATGCCGTCCACGTCGAACTTCAAGTTATCCCACGGTGAAGAATTGGTTATCATATACCAACGCAACGGGTCGGAACCATATTTCTCAATGGTAGAGAATGGGTCTACCGCATTGCCCAGGCGCTTGGACATCTTGTTGCCATTCTTGTCGAGCACCAAACCGTTAGAGATTACAGCCTTGTAGGATACACTATCGAAAACCATCGTAGCGATAGCATGCAACGTGAAGAACCATCCACGCGTCTGGTCTACACCTTCGGCTATGAAATCGGCAGGATACACCTGATGGCTATCCAGCAATTCCTTATTCTCGAACGGATAGTGAATTTGCGCATAAGGCATGGAGCCGGAGTCAAACCATACGTCAATCAAGTCCGATTCACGCTTCATCGGCTGTCCGTCTTTAGAAACGAGAACGATATCATCCACGTAAGGACGATGAAGGTCTATCTTATCATAGTTTTTTTCGGTATATTCACCCGGTTGGAAGCCATTGTCCTTGTAAGGATTAGATTTCATCAGTCCGGCAGCCACAGCCTTCTCAATTTCATTATAAAGTTCTTCTACAGATTCGATGCACTTTTCTTCACTGCCATCTTCCGTACGCCAGATGGGCAACGGAGTACCCCAGTAACGAGAGCGGCTCAGGTTCCAGTCATTCAAATTTTCCAACCACTTGCCGAAACGTCCCGTACCGGTACTTTCCGGTTTCCAGTTGATGGTCTTGTTCAATTCCATCATGCGCTCCTTGCAAGCAGTACTGCGGATAAACCAACTATCCAACGGATAGTATAATACCGGTTTGTCTGTACGCCAGCAGTGCGGATAATTGTGCACATGCTTCTCTATTTTGAATGCCAGATTACCGGTCTTCATCATCATGCAGATTTCAATATCCAATGACTCGGCAGCTTGTGCAGCCTGCTCATCGTACTTTCCGTCTATCGTAAATTGCGGATCATAAGCGTTTTTCACCCACTTGCCTTGATAGGCTTGGTAAGCTTCTACATCGACGCATGCCTTTACAAAAGCCTCATCCAGCTCATCCAATAAATAGAATTTACCGGTAAGGTCTACCATGGGACGGGTCTCTCCTCTCTTGTTAATCATAAACAAAGAAGGTACTCCGGCAGCACGAGCCACGTTAGCATCGTCGGCACCAAAAGTTGGGGCAATATGCACGATACCCGTACCGTCTTCAGTCGTCACATAATCGCCGGGGATTACACGGAAACCTTTATCGCTGACACTCCAATTGCCATCTTCGGTAACGTTGATAGGTTTCACCCACGGAATGAGTTGTTCGTATTCCATGCCTACCAAATCCGTACCTTTATATTCGGCTACCACCTTAAACGGTATCAATTTATCACCGGGCTTATAATCCTCTAATGCAAGTTCTTCCGCTTTTTTATTGAAGTGGGTATAGAGCAATGGCTTTGCCAATACTACGGTCATTTTCTCACCTGTATATCCATTGTAAGTCTGCACGGCTACATAGTCAATCTTCGGACCTACGCAAAGCGCCGTATTTGAGGGCAATGTCCACGGAGTAGTAGTCCACGCAATAAAATAAGGAGTACCCCACTCTGCCATTTCAGGCTTCGGATTCTTCATTTTGAATTGTCCTACTACCGTTGTATCTTTTACATCCCGATAACAGCCGGGTTGGTTCAGTTCGTGTGAGCTCAATCCCGTACCTGCAGCCGGAGAATAAGGCTGTATGGTATATCCTTTATAAAGAAGTCCTTTTTTATAGAGTTGTTTCAGGAGCCACCACAAGGTCTCGATATACCGATTATCGTAGGTAATATAAGGGTTCTTCATATCCACCCAATATCCCATCTTGTGCGTCAGGTCTTCCCATTCTTTGGTAAATTTCATGACGTCCTTACGACAGGCGGCATTATATTCGGCAACAGAAATAGTCTTACCAATATCCTCTTTTGTGATACCCAGTGCCTTTTCCACACCCAGTTCCACAGGAAGTCCGTGCGTATCCCATCCGGCTTTACGCTTCACTTGAAAACCTTTCATGGTTTTATAGCGGCAGAAAATATCTTTAATGGAACGAGCCATTACATGGTGAATACCCGGCATACCATTAGCCGAGGGAGGTCCTTCGAAAAATACGAAAGAAGGACAACCTTCACGTTCTGTCATACTCTTGGCGAAAATCTGGTTTTCGTCCCATTTCTTCAACACTTCCTTGTTTACTTCCGAAAGGTCAAGCTTTGAATATTCGGCAAACTTCTTACCCATCTTTTTATTTATGATTTAACTATTTACGATTGAAGATAATCTTTATACTTTTCACACATAAAAGGCTATCCTTCTTATTTTAAGGGTGCAAATTTACAAAAAAGTTAGAGAAAAGAGATTTTTGAATAAATATTTTTATAATACTCAGTCCTCCCACCGCTACTTTCAGCATCCCGTTCTCCGATGACCAAGGAAAAAGACGCCTAACGTTAAATCGTTCCATCATGAAGGAACAAAACTTTCTCCATGGAAGAATAAAACTTTTCTCGTGGTGGAATGATTTAATGTTAGACAACAAAGACACTGATCCCTCCAAAAAACAACCAGATATTTACTGTATGTACGCTTAATAATCCTTCTGAATAATCCGTGTAGTCTGTAGTGAGGAAAACTCTCTATCTTTTCATTCGCACTTCATACAGGTCTCCTCTCCTGTCTTTCAAATTACGAACACTTCCATAAGTATGGAGTTCATTCAACAAATCCAAATCAACATCAGAAACAAGAATCATTTCAGTATTCGGGGTTGCCTCAGCACGCTTTCCATCTGTAGGAAATGCAAAGTCACATGGAGTAAACACTCCGGACTGGGCATACTGGATATCCATATTGTGTACACGCGGCAAATTACCAACGCTACCAGCTATCACCACAAAACATTCATTCTCGATAGCACGAGCATGAGCACAAACCTTCACACGAGAGTAAGCATTCTGAGTATCAGTAAGAAAAGGTACGAACAATATTTGCATGCCTTGATCTGCCATAATACGGGAGAGTTCAGGAAACTCTACATCATAACAGATCAGTACACCGATTTTAGCACAATCAGTATCGAATGTTTGTAAAGACTTGCCACCACTCAATCCCCAGCTTTTTATTTCATCAGGAGTGACATGTAGTTTCTCGTACATTTCATAACTTCCATCACGACGACAAAGGAAACCTACATTATAAAGAAGTCCGTCTTCTTTGATAAGCGGCATACTACCTGTAATGATATTGATATTATAACTGATAGCCAATTTCACAAAACGTTCTCTAATTTCTTCGGTATAAGCCGCCAGTCCACGGATGGCCTGAGATTCGCCTTCATTGTTAAACTTAGCCATCAACGGAGCATTGAAATATTCGGGGAAAAGCACGAAGTCACTTTTGTAATCCGACACTGCATCCACAAAAAATTCAACCTGCTCAAATAAGTCATCGAGTGTTTTATAGGTACGCATTTGCCACTGTACCAATCCCACACGTACAGTAGTTTTAGGATTTACATATTCTTGCGTAGGTGCTTGATAGTAAATATTGTCCCATTGCAACAGGCAAGCATAATGCTTGGATTCTTCGTCATTAGGAAGATAATTACGCATTACCTTGCGTACGTGAAAGTCATTACTCAACTGGAATGTCAACACAGGATCGAATATCTCTTTCTGTCTTACCTTATCTATATATTCCTTAGGACGCATTTGGTCAGCGTACTTATAATAATTAGGGATACGTCCGCCAAACATAATAGCTTTTAGATTTAGTGTCTCGCAAAGTTCCTTACGGTATTCGTACATACGGCGTGCTAAACGCAAGCCACGATATTGGGGATGAATAAAAACCTCAATACCATACAATATATTACCTTTTGGGTTATGTGTATTAAAAGTTTCCTTACCGGTTACCTGCGCATAAGTATGATCGTTTTTTACATCATTATAATTCACAATGATAGAGAGTGCGCAACCAACAATCTTTTCATCTACTACCGTTACAATCTGTCCTTCGGGAAAAATACGAATTAACTTTTCTATCTGTTTGTGTGTCCAAAACACATCGCTACCGTCTGAATAGACGCGCGTAAATGATTGTGCCAACTGGTCGTAATCTTCTATTTGCAGATTACGTATTTGCACCTTATTAATTTTCATTTCATCCATTACTTTCTTGCTTCCTGATTAAAAAACATCGCAAAGTTACGGTTTATACCTACATGTTGTCTTCCAAGACTTGAATTTTCTTATTTCAAAAGAAAAAGGTGTAACCGATACATATCCAGATACACCTTTTTTCAGAATAAAACATCTGTTTTTTTATTTTCTATTCTTCCATAATTTGGTCATATCTTCCAATGTCTTGCCTTTCGTTTCAGGAACAAGTTTCCAAACGAAAATGGCAGCCACCACACAGATAATACCATATAAAACATAAGCAAACATATGCCCGAACTTATCACCCATTTCTCCGAGACGCATATTGTACATCGGTAGGAAAGTAGATGAAACAATGAAATTAAAAATCCATTGGAAAGCAACTGCTACAGCTACTGCCGCACCACGAATGGTATTCGGGAATATTTCTGCAATCAACACCCAGCAAATCGGTCCCCAGCTGAACATGAAAGAAGCGCTATAAATCATAATACTGACGACTGATATAATAGGTGGAAATCCTATCACAATGTTGCAAAGAGCCACACCGAATGCACCAATTGCCATACCGATAGAACCGGAAATAAGTAACGGCTTACGTCCCCATTTCTCTACAGTGAAAACAGCCAACAATGTGAAGAGAATATTAACAATCCCCATAAATACAGTCTGTACCATTGGAGTTGCCATACCCATTGTATCGAAAATACGTGGAGCGAAATAAAGTACAGCATTAATACCGACAGCCTGTTGGAATACACTCAACATAATGCCGATAAAGATAACCATCCATCCGTAAGTAAAGAGTTTTTCTGTCTTCTCTTCAGTAGTAACTTTAATCTGAGCCAGAATAACTTTTCCCTGGGCAAATCCGTTGATACGACTCAATACATTCAATGCCTTTTCATCTTTACCACACATAGCAAGATAACGCGGCGTTTCAGGAACGAATAATACCAATAATGCAAATAAGCCGGCAGGAACAGCTTCGCTGACAAACATCAGACGCCAACCTGTTTCAGTAGTCCAAGCGGCAGCTTCAGGGTTCATAATCTGATTTACTCCATTTACCAAATCAATAACAGGATTGACATGACTACCCAAAATCAAGAAATTTACAAAATACACCACCAACTGACCGAAAATGATAGCAAACTGATTCCAGGAGACCAATGTACCACGGATATTACTCGGTGCAATCTCTGCAATGTACATCGGGCAGATGGCTGATGCCAGGCCAACACCTATACCTCCCAACACACGATAGAAATTGAAAGCTATTAAAAGAGAATAAGACGGAACACCATAATCGAAAAATAAGAATTCCGGCCAATATGAACCTAATGCCGACAAAAAAAAGAGAATACCAGCCATAAAAAGAGATTTCTTACGACCAAGCCTGGATGCAAAGAAACCTGAAACAGCACTACCGATAATACATCCGATCAATGCACTGGATGAAGTGATGCCATGTATTGCGTCTGTATATTCAAAATCCGCTCCGATGAAGAAAGCCTGAAGTCCCTTTTCAGCACCGGAGATAACAGCCGTATCGTAACCGAAAAGCAAACCACCGATTACAGCTACAAGTACGATAGAAAAGAGATATATTTTGCTACCTTTTTCTGTATAATTCATAATATTGATTTAATTTGCAATTAACAATTGACGGTTGATAATGAAAGACTAAATAATTAAACCATTATAACCATATGGTAATTACTAATTATCCATTATCAACTATCTATTAATTTTAGCAATACATATTCACAATTGCCTCATACAATTCTTGTTTACCACTGATTTGTTTCGGTTCGCCATTGACTTTTGCATAAGCAACAAGATCCTCCAAGGTCAACTTACCCTCTTCAAACTCTTTACCCTTACCGCTGTCAAAGGATGCATAACGTTCTGCCAGCATCTTCTTATAGGGAGATTCTTCCAGCAACTTGGCCGCACTTTCCAATGCACGTGCCATAGCATCCATACCTGCGATGTGAGCAATGAAGATATCTTCAAGATCAGTAGAATTACGGCGAGTTTTAGCGTCAAAATTCGTACCACCATTGCCCAAACCACCGTTACGAATAATCTGCATCATGGCTTGAGTCAGTTCATAGTTATCAATGGGAAATTGGTCTGTATCCCAACCGTTTTGATAATCACCACGATTAGCGTCAATAGAACCCAGCATACCGTTGTCGACAGCCACTGCCAGTTCGTGTTCAAATGTATGACCGGCTAATGTTGCATGATTTACTTCAATATTTACTTTAAAGTCTTTATCCAAAGCATGAGCTTTCAAAAAACCGATAACAGTTTCTGTATCTACGTCATATTGATGTTTGGTTGGTTCCATCGGTTTCGGTTCAACCAAGAATGTACCTTTGAAGCCACGGGCACGGGCATAGTCACGGGCAATGGTCAGCATTTGTGCAAGATGTTCTTTCTCACGTTTCTGATCAGTGTTCAGCAAAGACATATAACCTTCGCGTCCACCCCAGAACACATAGTTTAAGCCACCTAGTTCAATGGTAGCATCAATTGCATTCTTAATCTGAACAGCAGCACGGGCTACAACATCAAAATCTGGGTTGGTAGCCGCACCATTCATATAGCGTTCATGACCGAATACATTGGCAGTACCCCACAATAATTTGATACCTGTTTCTACCTGCTTTTGCTTTGCGTAAACTACGATTTCTTTCAAATTAGCTTCGTATTCTTCAATGGTATCAGCTTCCGTGCAGAGGTCTACATCGTGAAAACAATAGTATTCGATCCCCATCTTCTGCATAAACTCAAAACCGGCATCCATCTTGTTTTTAGCAGCCTGAATTTTATCAGTATAGTCGTTCCAGGGGAAACTCTTTGTACCGCCACCGAATTGGTCACCGCCTTCTGCACAAAGTGTATGCCACCACGCCATTGCAAACTTCAACCAATCTTTCATTCTCTTACCCATGATAACTTTTTCTGCATCGTAGTAACGGAATGCCATCGGGTTTTTACTCTCTTTTCCTTCAAATTTAATCTTTCCTATTCCAGGAAAATACTCTTTTGTTGCCATAATCTTAAATATTATTTAAAAACTAATTATATAATTGATAATTCCAAATAAGTCTTCCATCTTGCATAAGCATCCGCATAAGCCTCACAATCAGCCAATTTCGGTTCTATTACCTCCAGTTTTTCAAGCGTGGCAAAAGCTTCATTATTATCTTTATAGATACCGGCACCCATACCGGCACCTTTGGCAGCTCCCACTGAACCGTCAGTATCATAAAGCTCAATCACAGCCCCCGTAACACCAGCCAAAGTTTCACGGAACAACGGACTCAGAAACATATTAGCTTTTCCCGCATGAATTTTCTGTACGGGAATGCCCATTTGTTCCATAATATCGATACCATACTTAAAGGAAAATACAATACCTTCCTGTGCCGCACGAATGATGTGCTGTTTTCCATGCAGGTTAAAGTTGACGCCATGAAGGGAGCAACCTATCTCCTTGTTTTCTAACATACGTTCAGCACCATTGCCGAAAGGTAAAATACTGATCCCCGCACTGCCGATAGGAACTTGTGCCGCCAATGTATTCATATCATTATATGATATTCCTTCGGGGGCAACCGTACGCTTCACCCAAGAATTCAAAATACCTGTACCATTTATACAAAGCAGAACTCCCAAACGGGTTTGTTCAACCGTATGGTTGACATGAGCAAATGTATTAACACGCGATTTCGGATCATAGTCTATTCCACCATTTACCCCATAAACAACCCCTGATGTTCCTGCGGTTGATGCTATTTCTCCGGGATTAAACACATTTAAAGAAAGCGCATTATTGGGTTGATCTCCTGCACGATAAGTAATCGGAGTACCTTCTTTCAATCCCAACTCTTGAGCCGCAATGGCATTTACACGTCCTTGTTCGGAAAAGGTAGGTTTGATATCTGCTATCAGGGATTTGTCGAAACCATAATAATCCATCAGGAAACCAGCTAATTGACCGTTCTTGAAATCCCAAAACATACCTTCTGACAATCCGGAAACTGTAGTACAGATAGTACCACTCAGTTTCATGGCGATATAATCGCCCGGTAACATGATTTTGTATATTTTTTCGTAGATAGCAGGTTCGTTCTCCTTTATCCACGCCAGTTTAGAAGCAGTAAAATTACCCGGAGAGTTCAACAAACGGGAAAGGCAAGCCTCCTCTCCCAACATTTCAAAAGCTTTTTGTCCGTAAGGAACAGCTCTCGAATCACACCAGATAATGGCAGGACGTAATACCTGTTGATTTTTATCTACACATACCAATCCATGCATTTGATAAGAAATTCCGATTGCCCTTATATCCGCCGCATTTACACCTGAATCATTCAAAACTGCTTGTGTAGCCAGTCTAAGGTTATCCCACCAATTTTCAGGATTTTGTTCCGCCCAACCCGGTTTCATAGCTATAATCTCCGCCTCTGTCTTAGGAAAGAAAGCAGAAGAAACACATTTACCGCTATCGGCATTTATCAAACTCGCTTTGACAGACGAACTGCCGATGTCATAACCTAATAAATACATATTAATTACAAATTACTGATTATAAAATTCTTCATCGTCGTACCTTATTATATATCTTCTTATCGAAACGATAATAACGAGCCGCCCGGTGAGCTACTCCCTGTTGGCGTTCCTCCAAAGGAACTACGTACTCCATTAAAGCTATCTTCTTATGAAAATTGCGCACATCTATCTGTTTCCCGTATAGCAATTCATATAGAGTACGCAACTGGGCCGCCGTAAATTTGCGAGGTAATAAATCGAACAAACAAGACGGATTGATTTCTACATACTGGCGTATATACGTCATAGCCTCCTTGATAATCAGATTATGGTCGAACGCCAAGATTTTAATATCCTGCATTGCTACCCAGCAAGCCTGATAATCATCCAATGCGCGACTCAATGCTCGGTCTATTTTTACCAAGGACAAATAAGCTATGGTAACAATACGTTCCACTTTGGATTGCATGGCACGCTCCAACCAATGTACATCTTTAGGATCTTTTGTACGGTCTTTAGAACCGAATGCCTTAAATTGCATGAGATTTACATTTTTCAGCCCGGTCAATTCGTTCAACACTCTTTTGGCTGCCTCATCTAAATCTTCATCCATATAAATTAAACTTCCGGGCAACTTCATATCATGGAATATTTCCCCTTCCTCTTCCCCCACACGTTTAATCAACAGAACTCTGAGTTGTTCTCCGTCAAAACCAATCACTACACAATCTACCGATATATGGTTGTTCGCCAATGGTGTTATCTGTTCCATGTTTTGCATAATATCTATATTTAAACGTTACAAATATAAATAGGTTTTTCAAATAACCAATATATAAAAATATATTTTTATTGTGTTATAAAACATTATTTATCAAATAAGTACATATCATATAAAATACAATATCATATTTACGTGTTATCATATAAAATACAATATGTATTTTAGCAATAGAAAAGAGGTTGCTATTGTATTGTACGTAACAAGTATGAAGTACTTTATTTATAAGGATTTCAATAAGCAACCATTATATCTGAAAGATTGTAGGGATATTGTATTATTAATGCATCTCCAACCCTATATTGCACAAAAAACTCTATTTGTGCGGTGAATATCAGAAAAACCTTTACCTTTGCGACACTTTTTAATTAAACACTAAAAAACAAGTAAAATGAAAGCATTTGTATTTCCGGGTCAAGGTGCCCAATTTGTAGGCATGGGAAAAGACTTGTACGAAAACTCGGCTTTAGCCAAAGAACTTTTTGAAAAAGCAAATGATATCCTGGGATATCGCATTACAGATATTATGTTCAACGGTACAGACGAAGATCTGCGCCAGACTAAGGTTACTCAACCTGCCGTATTCCTTCATTCCGTTATCTCCGCACTTTGCATGGGCGATGACTTTAAACCGGAAATGACTGCTGGACATTCACTGGGTGAGTTCTCCGCATTGGTTGCAGCCGGTGCTTTGAGTTTCGAAGACGGCTTGAAGTTGGTTTATGCCCGTGCCATGGCAATGCAGAAAGCTTGTGAAGCACACCCTTCTACCATGGCGGCCATCATAGCCCTTCCGGATGAAAAAGTGGAGGAAATCTGTACTCAGGTAAATACCGAAGGCGAAGTTTGCGTAGCCGCCAATTACAACTGTCCGGGACAAATTGTTATCTCCGGTTCAATGGAAGGTATCAATAAAGCTTGCGAATTGATGAAAGTAGCCGGTGCAAAACGTGCTTTACCTTTAAAGGTTGGCGGCGCTTTCCACTCTCCGTTGATGAATCCTGCTAAAAT
Organism: Bacteroides sp. OM08-11; assembly: GCF_003438665.1. NCBI lineage: Bacteria > Pseudomonadati > Bacteroidota > Bacteroidia > Bacteroidales > Bacteroidaceae > Bacteroides > Bacteroides sp. OM08-11. The sequence continues at coordinate 130,362 of NZ_QSTJ01000005.1, read as the reverse complement.
AGAATTGGAAGCAGCCATTAATGCGACTGAAATTCATGCTCCCCAATGTCCTGTATATCAGAATGTAGATGCACTGCCCCATACTGACCCGGAAGAAATCAAGAAAAACCTCGTTGCCCAGTTGACAGCTTCTGTACGCTGGACTCAGACTGTGAAGAACATGGTGGCTGACGGCGCTACAGAATTCACAGAATGCGGTCCCGGCGCAGTGCTTCAAGGTCTTATCAAAAAAATTGCTCCCGAAGCAAATGCTCATGGCATTGCATAACTTTTAAACATACCATTATAATGAAGGTTGCTTTCCTTTTGGAAAGTGGCCTTTTTTTTATACCTATCTCTGCCGAAAGATTGAGAACCATGAAAAATATAGATAAATTCAGAAACGCATTGGATGTATCCATCAATAAGTTATCTATAGATGCATTAGTACATGAAATCTGTAATAAACCGGAATACCTGAAAGACATGCATCAACTGATATCTGATGAAAAGCAAGCCGTCTCATGGCGAGCCATCTGGGTATGTGAGAAAGTGAGCGAATTGTACCCCAGCTGGTTTGCTCCATTATACAATGACATACTTCAAAGATTATTAGTTTGTCGGCACGAGGGTTCCAAACGCTTATTATTATCCATACTTTACAATATACCCGCCCCTACTCCTATTCCCGTCGATTTACTAAATTATTGCTTAGACCACATGTTGTCGCCCAAAGAAAGTATAGGTGTACAAGCATTATCCATCCGAATGGCATATAAACTTTGCAAGTTAGAACCGGAACTCCTGAAAGAGTTGCAACTTATACTTGAGAACACCGATACAGAGTATTATTCTAGCAGTGTCAGGAGCGCCATACGAAACATTTTTAAGAAAATAAAGAAGTAGTAGTTTCAGGAAACAAATTGTAATTCGATAAATAAAAAAAATCGGTTCTTTTGTTTTTTATGTCTGTATTTCCCTTACCTTTGCCATTGTAAAGACAAAGGGGTGCCCGGTCCGGGCTGAGATTATACCCTCGAACCTGATGCAGTTAGTACTGCCGTAGGAATTGAACATTATATTCTTCATATTTCCGCCTTAGCGGCGCTTCTTTGTATTTACTTCCATTATTGATTATTTACAATAAACAGAAAATGAAAGTATTAATAAACAACAAAGAAGTGGAAACAGCCGCTGTTACCCTTTTACAACTAACAGAAGAACTTTCCTTACCAGCGCAAGGTATTGCAGTTGCCGTAAACAACCGTATGATACCACGCACAGAATGGACAGACTATGTATTGTCCGCAGGTATTTCCATTGTCATCATAAAAGCCGCTTGTGGAGGATGAGGAATATGAAAAGTAAAAAAAACGAAATGAGAAACGGAACCCTACAGTTCATTACTCATTATACAGAACAATATACATATCTAGACTCCGTACGTATGGCTTTGGAAGGTGGATGCCGATGGGTCCAACTACGCATGAAAGACACTCCTATTGAAGAGATTCTCCCCATAGCCATAGAAACGAAAAAGCTATGTGAAAGCTATGACGCCACATTCATTATCGATGACCATGTAGAACTGATACAAGAAGTTCAAGCCGAGGGTGTACATCTTGGAAAAAAAGATGTGCCTATCGCCGAAGCACGCCGTATTCTCGGAAATAAATATATAATAGGTGGTACGGCAAATACATACGAAGACGTCAAAAACCTCTATTCTGCCGGAGCCGATTATATAGGTTGTGGTCCTTTCAGATATACCACCACTAAAAAGAACCTTAATCCGATACTGGGACTGGAAGGATACAAAAGCATCATACAACAAGCGAAAAAAAACTCTATCAACCTCCCTATCATTGCCATCGGCGGAATAACCGTCGAGGACATTCCTGCCATAATGGCCACAGGTATCAATGGAATTGCCCTGTCAGGTAGCATCTTGCGGGCAAGTGACCCAATAGAAGAAATGAAAAAAATCATTTCAATCATCAAAAAGGAAGCAAGACAATAAACGAATTATACAGACATGGAAAAATTAATCATTGCGGGACGTGAATTCAGCTCGCGCCTGTTCTTAGGAACCGGAAAATTCAATTCAAATGAAGTGATGAAGCAATCGATATTGGCATCTGGCACAGAAATGGTGACGGTAGCCATGAAGCGTATCGAACTGGACAACCGGGAAGATGACATGTTGATGCATATCAAGCATCCTCATATCCAACTTCTACCCAACACCTCGGGAGTACGTAATGCCGAAGAAGCCGTATTTGCCGCCCAGATGGCGCGCGAAGCGTTTGGTACCAATTGGTTGAAACTGGAGATACATCCCGATCCGCGTTACTTACTTCCCGATTCCGTAGAAACCCTGAAAGCCACTGAAGAGTTGGTTAAACTAGGATTTGTAGTGCTTCCTTATTGCCAAGCAGACCCTACCTTGTGTAAACGTCTAGAAGAAGCTGGTGCGGCTACCGTCATGCCGTTGGGAGCCCCCATCGGTACCAATAAAGGATTACAGACCCGTGATTTTTTGCGTATCATCATAGAACAGGCCAATATTCCTGTTGTAGTGGATGCCGGTATCGGTGCACCGAGCCATGCCGCCGAAGCTATGGAAATGGGAGCTTCCGCCTGTCTGGTAAATACCGCCATAGCAGTGGCTGAAGAACCGGTAAACATGGCACAAGCCTTCAAGCAAGCCGTAGAAGCAGGACGCATGGCATACGAAGCGGGACTAGGATTGCAGGCTACTGATTTTGTGGCGGAAGCCAGTTCGCCGCTGACTTCTTTCCTGAATAAATAGAAGCCGATTATTTGATAAATAAGACTTTAAATTGTATCTGATATGAAACAAAAAATAAAATTCCCCCGTTCAGAAAAAGTGTATCTGTCGGGCAGTATTTATCCGGAACTTCGCGTGGCAATGCGTAAGGTAGAACAAATACCGAGTACAACATTCGTCAACGAAGAAAAAGTAATCACTCCCAATCCGGATATTTACATCTACGATACCAGCGGTCCATTCAGTGATCCAGCAATAAATATCGACTTAAAAAAGGGATTACCACGCCTACGCGAACCGTGGATACTCAGTCGCGGCGATGTAGAACAACTTCCAGAAATCACCTCTGAATACGGACGTATACGCCGTAATGATAAAAGTCTCGACTCCCTCCGTTTCGAACATATTACCCTACCATATAGAGCCAAAGAAGGAAAATGTTGTACACAAATGTATTACGCCAAGCAGGGCATTATCACGCCCGAAATGGAATACGTAGCTATCCGCGAAAACATGAACTGTGCCGAACTGGGTATAGAAACGTATATCACACCCGAATTTGTTCGCCGGGAAATAGCAGAAGGACGTGCCTTACTACCTGCCAATATCAATCATCCGGAAGCCGAGCCGATGATTATAGGACGCAGTTTTCTTGTGAAAATCAATACGAATATAGGAAACTCCGCCACCACATCGAGCATTGAGGAAGAAGTGGAAAAAGCACTTTGGAGTTGTAAATGGGGTGGTGACACGTTAATGGATCTCTCTACCGGTGAAAACATTCATGAAACTCGTGAGTGGATTATCCGTAATTGTCCTGTTCCCGTAGGTACTGTACCTATCTATCAGGCATTGGAGAAGGTAAACGGAAAGGTAGAAGACCTCACCTGGGAGATTTACCGGGATACTCTCATCGAGCAGTGTGAACAGGGAGTAGATTACTTCACCATCCACGCCGGCATTCGTCGTCACAACGCACATCTAGCGGATAAACGTCTGTGTGGAATTGTTAGCCGAGGTGGAAGTATCATGAGTAAGTGGTGCCTGATGCACGACCGGGAAAGTTTCCTTTACGAACATTTTGATGATATTTGTGATATACTGGCACAATATGATGTAGCAGTATCTTTGGGAGACGGATTGCGTCCAGGCTCTATATACGATGCCAATGATGAAGCACAATTTGCGGAACTCGATACGATGGGTGAACTCGTACTGCGCGCATGGGTAAAAAATGTGCAAGCTTTTATCGAAGGTCCAGGACATGTCCCCATGCACAAGATTAAAGAAAACATGGAACGCCAGATAGAGAAATGCCATAATGCCCCTTTCTATACCCTCGGTCCACTGGTTACGGATATTGCTCCTGGTTATGACCATATCACTTCAGCCATCGGTGCAGCGCAAATAGGTTGGTTAGGTACTGCAATGCTATGTTACGTCACTCCCAAAGAGCACCTTGCACTGCCCGATAAGGAAGATGTACGTGTAGGAGTTATTACTTATAAGATAGCTGCACATGCTGCTGACCTGGCCAAAGGGCATCCAGGTGCACAAATCCGGGACAATGCATTAAGTAAAGCTCGTTATGAGTTCCGTTGGAAAGATCAGTTTGACCTTTCTTTGGATCCAGAACGTGCCCAAACGTATTTCCGTGCAGGACATCATACAGATGGGGAGTATTGTACCATGTGTGGACCCAATTTCTGTGCAATACGATTGAGTAGAGATTTAAGGATGAAAAAGAGTAAGTAAATGGGGTAGTTTTCTTTCACTACAGAAGATACAAAGAATGAAAAGAATTATTCAAATTTAAACCATAATACAATATGTTTTCAGACGAATTAGAAAAAATATCGTGGGAAGCGACAACGGAACGTATTCACACTAAAACAGATGCAGATGTACGCCGTGCTCTTTCCAAAGGATATTGTGATGTAGAGGATTTTATGGCACTTATTTCACCTGCCGCCATCCCCTATTTGGAAACAATGGCACGCTTAAGTAAAAAATATACAGAAGAACGTTTCGGTAAGACAATTTCCATGTTTGTACCTTTATATATAACAAACTCCTGTATCAATTCTTGCGTATATTGTGGTTTCCATATCAGTAACCCCATGCCGCGTACCATACTGACGGAAGAAGAGATTGTAAACGAGTACAAAGCCATCAAAAAACTAGCTCCTTTTGAGAACCTGCTACTGGTTACCGGAGAAAACCCGGCAAAAGCAGGGGTACCCTATATTGCTCGTGCCCTTGATTTGGCAAAACCTTATTTCAGTAATTTAAAGATAGAAGTAATGCCTTTGAAGGCAGAAGAATATGCCGAACTAAAAAAACATGGTATGAACGGTGTCATCTGCTTTCAGGAAACTTACCATAAAGCCAATTATAATATCTATCATCCTCGAGGCATGAAATCGAAATTTGAATGGCGTGTAAACGGTTTCGACCGTATGGGACAAGCTGGAGTCCATTCCATCGGTATGGGAGTACTTATCGGTTTGGAAAAAGAATGGAGAACAGACATCTGCATGATGGCGTACCATTTGCGTTATCTTCAAAAACATTATTGGAAAACAAAATACAGTGTCAATTTCCCCCGAATGCGTCCTTCTGAGAATGGAGGCTTTCAGCCGAATGTAGTCATGAATGACCGTGAACTGGCACAAGTGACCTTTGCCATGCGGATATTTGACCATGACGTAGATATCTCCTATTCTACCCGTGAACCGGCTGAGATAAGAGACCACATGGCTACCTTGGGGGTAACGACCATGAGCGCGGAAAGTAAAACGGAACCAGGCGGATATTACACATATCCACAGGCCCTCGAACAATTCCATGTGAGTGATGAGCGTAAAGCTGTAGAAGTAAATGCCGCATTAAAACGTTTAGGGCGTGAACCGATTTGGAAGGATTGGGATGTAAGTTTCGATTTAAAGAAATATGCAAGAAAATAATAAAATAATGAACCGATACGACAGACAAATCACCCTTCCTGAAATAGGTGAAGAAGGACAAAGGAAGATACAAAATGCACGTGTCTTGATAGTAGGTATAGGAGGACTTGGCTCTCCTATCGCACTATATCTGGCCGGCGCCGGCGTAGGAACCATCGGATTGATAGATGAAGATACCGTCAATCTCAGCAACCTCCAACGCCAGGTTTTATATATCGAAGATGAGATTGGGCAGTCTAAAGTAAAATGCGCTACACGCAGACTACAAGGTTTGAATAGTGACATCAAGATAGAAGCTTATCCTTTCCGGCTAACTGAAGAAAACGCAGATTTACTGATTGCGAACTATGATATCATTGTGGATGGATGTGACAATTTTACAACTCGCTACTTATTGAGCGACTCTTGTGCTAAAACAAATAAGCCATACGTCTATGGAGCTATTCAAGGTTTCGAAGGCCAAGTCTCCGTGTTTTGTCATGATAGTGTTTTCAGAACTTATCGTAATCTCTATCCGGATGAAACAATAACATCGCAAATGCCGCCACCCAATAAATCTGTTATCGGAATCACTCCGGCTATTGTCGGGAGCATAGAAGCCAACGAAACACTGAAACTGATTTGCGGTTACGGTAATTTACTGGCTGGTAAACTATGGACTATTGATTTACGAACCATGCAATCGTATATTATTGACTTTTAAATTTCACCAATAAAAGTACTATAACTCCTATTACAGAATATGAAATTAATAGTTATCACTACCCCCTGTTTTTTCGAAGGAGAAGCTGAAGCTATCACTGCGCTATTCCATTCTGGATTACAAACTTTACATCTGCGCAAACCCGATGCTTCGATAGTAGAGATTGAAAGTCTTTTAAACAAGTTACCCCCTCAATACATGGAGCGTATCGTTACCCATGAACATTTTTGCTTGGTGTCCGATTATCATTTAAAAGGTATACACTTGAACAAGCGCAACCCACATATTCCCGAGAATTATTCAGGGCATATAAGTTCTTCCTGCCATTCTTTAAACGAGGTTGTACAACGTAAATCGACTTGCAATTATGTTTTTCTCAGTCCCATTTACGATAGTATTTCCAAAGCAGGTTATATTTCCGCCTATACACACGACAGTCTCCTACGAGCCTGCCAATCTCAAATTATCGATTCTCAGGTAGTGGCGTTGGGAGGTATCTCTGCAAAACATTTTCCAGAAATTCAATCTTTAGGTTTTGGAGGTGTAGCTATATTGGGTGATATTTGGAGCAGGACAGGAAATGATTTTATCAAATACTTCCAAAATCTCAGACGTCTCTCCTTATCTTATTAATAATATTCAATTCACAACTGATATAATAACGATGACTCCTCCCATCATACTTACCATTGCAGGTTCTGACTGTTCAGGTGGTGCAGGCATACAAGCCGACATAAAAACTATTTCTACACTGAAAGGCTATGCAGCTTCCGTTATCACTGCCATAACTGCACAAAACACAGTGGGCGTACAAGCGGTATACCCTCTTCCCGCTGATATAGTTAAAGCACAGATTAAATCTGTAATGGATGACTTACACCCTCATACTATTAAAATAGGTATGGTACACAATAGTTCAATAGTGTATGCCATTTCCCAATGTTTACAAAAGTATAAACCTGAAATTATAATTTATGATCCTGTTATGATTTCTACTAGTGGACGCCGCCTCATGACAGAAGAGACCATTCAGACTATCAAAGACAAACTCTTCCCCCTCTGTACTCTAATAACTCCAAATCTGGACGAAACAAGTTTCTTGTTGAATCAAACAATCACGGATATTAAGACAATGGAAAACGCAGCTTGCCGATTATCAGATAACTATCACACCTCGGTATTAATAAAAGGTGGACATTTAATCGGCAATGAAATGTGTGATATACTATATAACGAGGGACATATCCACCGGTTTAAACATCAAAAAATAGAAAGCCAGAATCTTCATGGAACAGGATGTACGCTTTCTTCTGCAATCGCTACTTTTCTTGCCAAAGGCAAAAGACTTGAAGAGGCTGTCCACCAAGCTAAAACTTACATAAATATTGCTATCAGTAATGGTAAAGAACTGCAAATCGGCCAAGGAAATGGTCCATTAGGACATTTTACATTTGAAGAATAACCTGTTTTATATTTTTATCCACTGTATTCATTAGCTTTTTAGTTACATACCTATTATTATTTAATTTTATCTATTATTTTTGCAGAAGCTATCACTATAAATAGGTATAATATGGAAAAAGCAAAAGTATATTTTTCAGACTTACGCACCTCTCCTACCTCTAATCTTTTGGATAAAATGGAACGCTTACTGAAGCGTGCAGGTATCGGTGAACTCCCTTTAAAGGACAACTTTGTAGCCATTAAAATTCATTTCGGTGAACCGGGAAATCTCTCTTATATTCGTCCCAACTATGCTGCACGAATGGCTAACCTACTCCGTAGCTACGGAGCCAAGCCGTTCCTTACGGATTGTAATACACTCTATAGCGGACGTCGTTCCAATGCGGTAGACCATTTACAAAGTGCCATGGAAAATGGTTTCAATCCCATATCTGCACAGTGTCAGGTAATTATCGGCGATGGTTTAAAAGGAACTGAGTATCGTGAGATCCCTTTGAATGGAGAATATTGTCCGGCACCTAAAATCGGTGCAGCCATTGCTGATGCCGATGTCGTTATCAGTATGAATCATTTCAAGGGACATGAACAAGCCGGTTTCGGAGGTGCCTTAAAAAATCTTGGAATGGGCTGTGCCAGCGTGGGTGGAAAGTTGGAGTTACATGCATCCTCCCAACCTAAGATTGATACCGGAAACTGCATCGGTTGTAATATATGCGTAAAGCATTGTGCCCATGATGCCGTGCATATGAATGCAGAACGGAAAGCGGAAATAGACTATGCGAAATGTGTAGGATGCGGTCAATGTGTAGCCCTCTGCCAACATGATGCTGCTGTAGTAAGCGATTGGGATACGTCCGAACGATTGAATTATAAGATTGCCGAATATTCTCTTGCCGTAGTAAAAGATAAGCCACACTTCCATATCAGTTTTATCATGAATGTTTCTCCAGAGTGTGATTGCTGGAACCATAATGACGCAGCTATCGTTCCCGACCTTGGAATTCTGGCATCAGCAGACCCGGTAGCTTTGGATATGGCATGTGCAGATATGGTTACCCAAGCTCCTATTTTGCATGGGAATAATGTTTTGGGTGAAGGTCATGAACATGAGGATCTACGTGGCTGTGATAAATTTCATATAATACATCCCGATACTGACTGGTTGGCAGGGCTTCGCCATGCTGAAAAGATAGGATTGGGAACTATGGAATATGAATTGGTAAAAATTTAAACCTTTTAAAGTTTATAAAGTCATAATTGAGTAGCGAGATACAAAAATTATAGGGTTTGAGACAAATCTGTAAAGAAGATGTCCGTTCATCCCTTAATTTTGTATTCTAATTAAAATAACGAATAAAAATTAACTCATATCATTGTACAAATGGAAACATCTGCTAAACTTTATTCTTTGCCCTTCGGCAACGTAAGAACTTATTTATTTGCTCTTTTATTTATTGTTGGAAATATTGCCCTACCGCAACTTTGTCATTTAGTACCGACAGGTGGCCCAACATTGTTGCCTATTTATTTTTTCACATTGATAGCTGCTTATAAATATGGCTTCCAAGTAGGTCTGCTGACTGCCATATTATCTCCGGTAATCAATCATCTGTTATTTGCAATGCCTGCCGTAACTGTGTTACCGGCTATTCTGATAAAGTCTGGTTTGCTTGCAGGAGCAGCTGCACTTGCTGCACGTCATGTAAAAAGTGTTTCGCTGTTGGCTTTATTGGGAGTAGTCCTCTCTTATCAGGTTATCGGTACTGCTTTTGAATGGGCTTTGTGTGGTGACTTTTTCCTTGCTGTTCAAGATTTCCGTATGGGTATTCCGGGTATGTTAATTCAGTGGTTCGGTGGCTATGCATTACTGAAAGTAATAGCTAAAATCTAAAAAATAATTTAACCCATAAATTCAATGGCTAAGACAATGGAGGAAGTGTTGGAACGTTTCCGCACCATCGAGTTTCACGATGATTTTGATATGATTGTGGCAATTGCAAATGGCGGAATCGTTCCGGCAGGTATCATTAACCAACGTTTACAAAAGGAAGTACATCTACTCCGTATCAACCTAAGGGATGAATATCAACATCCTAAGTATGATGCACCTCAGTTGTTGGCACCCGTTGACTTTGAATTTAGAGGGAAAAACATACTACTGGTAGACGATCGCATAAAGACTGGTTCTACTATTCGGTTAGCGTGCGAATTACTAAAAGATGCTCATATGATTAAAACATTCGCAGTAAATGGAACGGCAGACTATGCTTTGTTTGACGAAACATGTTTTAAATTTCCGTGGATATTGTAGAATAAAAAGAGAATTTAAAGTTAAAAAGGATATGGACAGAAGAGATTTCCTGAAAACATTGGCAGTTACGGGAGCAGCTATGACTATACAACGCATAGAAGCGATGGATATACTGACACAAACGCTAACAAATACCGGTGATAATAAGGTAGACCTCGTAGCTGTAATGGGGGGTGAACCGGAAGTAATGTTTCGCCGTGCCATTACCGAACTGGGTGGTATGAAAAATTTCATCAAACCGGGACAGAAAGTAGCAATAAAACCTAATATCGGTTGGGATAAAGTACCGGAACTGGCAGGAAATACAAATCCTAAATTAGTTGCCGAGATTGTAAAGCAATGCTTTCAAGCTGGAGCCAAAGAGGTTACCGTATTCGATCATACCTGTGATGACTGGCAGAAATGTTATAAGAACAGCGGTATTGAAGCAGCTGCCAAAGCCGCGGGAGCCAAAGTAATGCCTGCACATCTGGAAAGTTATTACCGTGCGGTATCTCTACCTAAAGGTAAAAAAATGAAAAGCGCCAAGGTACATGAAGCAATCTTGAATAGTGATGTGTGGATCAATGTTCCAATTCTAAAAAATCACGGTGGTGCCAATCTGACTATATCCATGAAAAACCATATGGGTATTGTATGGGATCGTGGTTATTTCCATCAAAACGATTTGCAACAGTGTATTGCCGATATCTGTACATTACAGAAAAAGGCTGTACTGAATGTGGTAGATGCTTATCGCATTATGAAAACCAATGGTCCACGTGGACGTTCTGCATCTGATGTAGTATTGACTAAAGGTTTGTTTATCTCTCAAGACATCGTTGCTGTAGACACGGCTGCAGCCAAATTTTTCAATCAAGTTCGTGAAATGCCTCTTGACAAGGTAAGACATCTGGTTAATGGGCAGGCATTGAATGTAGGTACAATGAATTTGGATAAGCTCAATATCAAACGTATCAAGATTTAATTAAGACAGTACATACTCAAAAGATAGCAGCTTATGTTGAAAAAAGTAAGAATTGTATTATCTGTTTTAATCTTTGGGCTGATAACATTTTATTTTCTGGACTTTGCAGAATTACTACCCAACAAATTTCATGTATTGGCACATATCCAGTTTGTTTCGGCATTGATGTCATTTAGTTTCATTGCATTGGTTATACTAATTGTATTAACACTTTTGTTGGGACGTATTTATTGTTCGGTGATCTGTCCGATGGGGGTCTTGCAGGATATAATAAACTGGATATCCCAAAAGACTGTAAAGAAAAAGAAACGTTTCCGTTTTTCTCCGGCAAAGAATATAGTAAGATGGAGTGTATTGACCATCGCTGTTTGTTCATTCTTATGTGGATTTACTGTGTTATTAGGATTGTTGGATCCATACAGCGCATTCGGACGTATTATTACTAATATATTCAAACCTGTCTATATGATAGGTAATAATCTATTGGAGTCCATTTTCTCCCGGTTTGATAACTACACATTCTATCAAGTAGATGCTTCTTTACTCAGTATTTCTTCATTTATTATCGGATTGGTTACTTTCCTTATAATCGGTTATTTAGCCTGGAAACATGGAAGAATGTGGTGTAATACGATATGTCCCGTAGGAACGTTACTGGGATTTGTAAGCCGTTTCTCGCTTTTCAAAATCCGTATAGATGAGAATAAATGTACACACTGTATGGTTTGTGGTACTAAATGCAAGGCATCCTGTATTGACAGTAAAAATCAAAAAATAGATTATACACGCTGTGTAGATTGTTTTGACTGCTTGGAAAGTTGTAAAGAAGGTGCATTAGTCTACTCCTTGCCTTCTTCTACACTGAAAAAAGGCCAACAGTTAGTTACATCTGACACTTCAAAACGTCGTTTTCTATTCATAGGTATGGCCACCGCAGTAACTACCCCCAAAGTAATGGCACAAACACAATCCGTACTCGCCACAGTTGCCGGCAAAGTGAGCGATAAACGTAAGACACCTATAATTCCTCCGGGCTCTATTAGTCTCACACATTTCCAAACACATTGTACATCGTGTCATTTATGTGTTAGCAAATGTCCATCACATGTATTGAAACCTGCTTTTATGGAATATGGTATTGCCGGAATGATGCAACCTACTATGTTTTTTGAGAAAGGTTTTTGTAATTTTGACTGTACGGTTTGCGGTGACGTTTGTCCCAATGGTGCTATTAAACCATTAACTATCGAACAAAAGCATTTAACACAAATGGGAAAGGTAGTATTTACAGAAGAGAATTGTATTGTATACACTGATGGTACTAGTTGTGGTGCCTGTTCAGAACATTGCCCCACCCAAGCACTTTCTATGATACCTTACAAAGACGGATTGACTATTCCACATGTTGATACGAATATTTGTGTAGGCTGTGGAGGTTGCGAATATGTATGTCCTGCCCGTCCCTTCCGTGCCGTACATATTGAAGGGAATAAGGTACAACAGGAAGCTCATCCATTTACTGAAATAAAAGAAGAAAAAATAAAAGTTGATGATTTCGGCTTTTAAAAACATATAAGGGGTATTTTATTATCCAAAATATAACAAAGGATCTACTTCTCTTATAAAAGAAAAAGTAGATTCTTTTTTATAAGACCAATCGTTGAACATTTTTCCTCTATTTTCCTTTCTTCCTTCAATAAAATAACTAAATTCGTGCCGAACAATATGGAAGATTTTGACATGGAGGTAACAACTAATAACTGGTTCACAAAAAAATATCCGATAGGTTATGCTTTGAGTGGAGGCTTTATAAAAGGATTTGCCCATTTAGGGGTTATGCAGGCTTTACTGGAACACGATATCAAGCCTGATATACTTTCTGGTGTCAGTGCAGGTGCATTGGCAGGAGTATTTTATGCTGATGGTAATGAACCACACAAAGTACTCGATTATTTCTCCGGACATAAGTTCCAGGATCTTACCAAGTTGGTTATCCCCAAAGTAGGTTTATTTGAATTATGTGAATTTATCGACTTTCTTAAAACCAATCTGAAGGCAAAAAAAATGGAAGATTTACAAATACCGCTGATCATCACTGCTACAGATCTGGATCATGGACGTCTGGTACATTTTCACAAAGGCGATATTGCAGAACGCATAGCGGCATCTTGTTGTATGCCTGTATTGTTCGCCCCAGTCAATATTGACGGTACCCATTATGTAGATGGTGGACTATTAATGAACCTACCGGTGACCACTATCCGACGTATATGCGAAAAAGTAGTAGCAGTAAATGTCAGCCCTCTAATGGCTACAAAATATAAAATGAATATTGTGAGTATCGCCTTGCGATCTTATAATTTCATGTTCCGTTCCAACAGTTTTGCCGAACGCGAAAAGGCGGATTTATTAGTGGAACCTTACAATCTGGAAGGTTATAGCAATACGGAACTAGAAAAGGCAGAAGAAATCTTCATGCAAGGTTATAATACTGCCAATGATGTTTTGAAAAGGCTTTTGGTAGATAAGGGAAGTATCTGGAAAGAATAAAAAAACAACTATATTCTAAATAAAAAAGAAATGAATGACGAAAACAAACTAATAATTTATCAAGTGTTTACCCGCTTATTCGGGAACAATAATAACCACTGTATCAATAACGGAAGTATCGCAGAAAATGGATGTGGTAAAATGGCCGATTTTACGACAAAAGCATTAAATGAAATAAAAAAAATAGGGATCACTCACATTTGGTATACAGGTATCATTGAACATGCTACCCAAACTGATTATCGCCGATATAATATCTGTCCTGACCATCCGGCTATTGTGAAAGGGAAAGCAGGTTCACCATACGCCATCAAAGATTATTATGACATAGACCCGGATTTGGCAAAAGATGTTCCGGAACGGATGAAAGAGTTTGAAAACCTAGTACAACGTACCCATCGTAGTGGTTTGAAAGTTATCATCGATTTTGTCCCCAACCATGTAGCCCGTCAATATCACTCAGATACCCAACCTGATGGTACATCACAATTGGGTGCTAATGATGATACAAATTATGCATTTAGCCCGTATAACAACTTCTACTATATTCCTCAGTCGGAGTTACATGGACAGTTTGACATGAAAGCTTCTGCTACTGAACCTTATAAGGAATTTCCTGCTAAGGCAACGGGAAACAATCGTTTCGACGCCTACCCTAATATTTATGATTGGTATGAAACCATAAAATTAAATTACGGAGTCGATTACCAAAATGGGGGAACTTGTCACTTCAACCCCATTCCGGATACATGGCCTAAGATGTTGGATATTATGCTGTTCTGGGCAGAAAAGAATATTGATGGATTTCGTTGCGATATGGTAGAAATGGTTCCTGTCGAGTTTTGGGAATGGGCCATTCCGCAAGTAAAGATCAAACACCCTTCTCTCCTATTCATTGCTGAAGTTTATAATCCAAGAGAATATAATAACTATTTGTTCCGTGGTAAGTTCGATTATCTATATGATAAGGTAGGTCTTTATGATACACTCCGTGCAATAGTCTGCGGAGATGAATCGGCAACCGCCATCAGTCGCTCCTGGCAAAGTTTAGGTGGCATAGAAAAACGCATGCTGAATTTCCTTGAAAATCATGATGAACAACGTATTGCCTCCGACTTTTTTGCCAGTAATCCACGTAAAGCTGTTCCTGCATTAATTGTATCAGCTTGCATGAATACCAACCCAATGATGATTTATTTTGGTCAAGAATTTGGTGAGCTCGGAATGGATAGTGAAGGTTTCAGCGGTAGAGACGGGCGTACTACAATTTTTGATTATTGGAGTGTAGATACAATCCGCCGCTGGCGTAACGGAGGTAAATTCGATGGAAAGATGCTGACGGAAGATCAAAAACACCTATATGGCATCTATCAACGGATATTGACTCTTTGTAATGAAGAAAAGGCTATTTCAAAAGGTGATTTCTTTGACCTGATGTATGCCAACACCAATGGTTGGCGTTTCAATGAACATAAACAATATACATTCTTACGTAAATATGAAAGAGATTTACTATTTTTCGTTGTAAACTTCGATCATATTTCTGTAGATCTTGCTATCAATATTCCCTCTCATGCATTTGATTTCCTGCAAATACCGCAGATGGATCAATATAAAGCGGTAGATTTACTTACCGGAAAAAGTGAAAACATCAGTTTATTACCTTATAAAGCCACAGATATTTCAGTAGAAGGATATAGCGGAAAAATTCTGAAAATAAAATTATAGAACTATATCTTAATAGTTATAACGAAGCGAAGAAAATTTTCTCTTCATTCAAGTAATGAGATCACATTCTTCGTTTCGTTTTATTATATCATATCTTATTCTCCTTTCTCCATTTTTTCTTTCAGGCGATACAACCGAGTAATAGCCGGATTATAAAATTCATCCGGATAATGTACATTTATATCACTTAAATTAGCAAAGACATATCGTTTTACATTCATAATATTTTCTGAATCACTTAAAACGATCTGTTGTGGGAAAGTCGTTGTCTTTGCCCATTCAATCAACATCTTAACGCTTTCTTCATCATATTTATACTCTTCCATATTTCACATATTTTCTTGCAAAGATATAACAATTGCTAAAGTTATCCTTACCCAAGTGAACAAAATCCGAATAAGCCGTGTTATATATCTGTGTTTTTCATAGTATTAGATATAAGATTAATTAAAGGAGACGTACCCGCTTGTGATAAGTAAGTACATCAAAAAACAGAAGCGTCTGTTTGATTGATAAATGTGTAAGGAGCATCGGTTTACCAGAGCCGATGCTTTTTTTACCCTTCTTTGTAGTATGTTAGAAATATTATCCGTAAATTTGGCAGATAATAAGGAAAATATGATATGAACATCCCTGTTATATTCCAATTCTTAAAAGAACTGTCCGCAAACAATAACCGTGAATGGTTTAATGCGCATCGGGGTCTATATGAAACAGCCCGTAATGAGTTTGAAAACTTGTTGACAGTAATTATTTCCCGTATATCCCTGTTTGATGAAACTATTCGAGGCATAGAAGCAAAAGACTGTACGTACCGGATTTATCGCGATACGCGGTTCTCAGAAGATAAGACTCCATATAAAACACATTTTGGAGGTTACATCAATGCAAAAGGAAAGAAATCTGATCATTGCGGATACTACATTCATCTGCAACCGGACAATTGCTTGTTAGCAGGAGGTAGTTATTGTCCTCCCCCTCCCATATTGAAGGCATTACGCCAAGCTGTTTATGATAATATAGATGAATTTCGTGACATTGTCGAAGATCCGGTTTTCAAACAATATTTTCCGGTTATCGGAGAAAATTTCTTAAAGACTGCTCCAAAAGGATTTCCCAAAGATTATCCATATCTAAAGTACTTACAATGTAAAGAATACACTGTGTCTTGCTATCAGCCTGACTTTTTTTTCCTTACACCGGATTTTCTAGAACGTACGGATGAAATCTTCAAGCAAATGAAACGATTTTCTGATTTTGTAAATTATACAATAGACGACTTTGAATAATTTCCTAATAATAACTAACTTAAAACATTCTGATTATGGTAGTAGATAAACTTGAAAACATTGAAAAATATGCTTCTTTGAATCCTTTATTCGCACAAGCCATCGATTTCTTGAAATCACATGATCTGGATACATTAGAAATAGGCAAAACCGAATTAAAAGGTAAAGATCTGTTGGTAAATGTAGCTCAGACTAAGCCAAAAACCAAAGAAGATGCCAAGCTCGAAACACACAAGGATTTTATCGACATACAAATACCACTTTCGGGAACAGAAATTATGGGTTATACCGCAGCTAAGGACTGCATACCTGCCGATGCTGTTTATAATGCCGAAAAAGATATTACTTTCTTCGAGGGATTGGCTGAAAGTTATATTAAAGTTAAACCTGGAATGTTTGCTATTTTCTTTCCACAAGACGGCCATGCTCCCGGTATTACTCCTGACGGCGTGAAGAAAGTTATTGTGAAAGTTAAAGCATAAATACATCAAATCCCCAAAACTCATCCTATTATGGAAACATTGAATTTGATTAAGAATGATCCTTGGTTGGAGCCCTTTGCCGACGCCATTAAAGGACGTCATCAGTACGCTCTTGATAAAGAGGCTGAACTGACTGACAAGGGAAAGAAAACGTTGTCTGACTTTGCTACCGGATATCTTTATTTCGGTTTGCATCGTACAGAAAATGGTTGGATTTTCCGTGAATGGGCACCTAATGCGAGTCAGATATTCCTTGTTGGAACTTTTAACGACTGGAAAGAAGAGAAGAAATATAGTCTTAAACGTAAGGTAAATGGTAATTGGGAAATTAAACTTCCAGTTGATGCCATAAAACATGGAGACTTATACAAACTGATGGTACATTGGGATGGTGGTTGTGGTGAGCGCATTCCTGCATGGACTACCCGGGTAGTACAAGATGAGCAAACAAAAATATTCAGTGCACAAGTATGGGCACCTGAAAAGCCATACAAAATGAAAAAACGAAATTTTAAACCGGCTACTGATCCGCTGTTGATTTATGAATGTCATATAGGCATGGCACAGCAGGAGGAAAAAGTAGGCAGTTATAAGGAATTTCAAGAAAAAATTCTTCCACGTATTGCTAAAGACGGATACAACTGCATACAGATTATGGCTATTCAGGAACATCCTTATTATGGTAGTTTTGGATATCACGTATCAAGTTTCTTTGCAGCATCATCCCGTTTCGGTACTCCGGAAGAATTGAAAGAGTTAATTGATACTGCTCATGGAATGGGAATTGCAGTTATTATGGATATTGTACATTCACATGCTGTAAAAAATGAAGTGGAAGGTCTGGGTAATTTTGCTGGCGATCCTAATCAATATTTCTATCCAGGTGGACGCCGTGAACATCCGGCATGGGATTCTCTTTGTTTTGACTACGGAAAGAATGAAGTCATTCATTTTTTGTTATCCAACTGCAAGTTCTGGATGGAAGAATATCATTTTGATGGTTTCCGTTTTGATGGTGTCACTTCAATGTTATACTATAGTCATGGTTTAGGCGAAGCATTCTGTAATTACGGAGATTATTTTAATGGCCATCAGGATGATAATGCCATTTGCTACTTAACGCTTGCCAATCGTTTAATTCATCAGGTCAACCCTAAAGCTATCACTATCGCTGAAGAAGTATCAGGTATGCCCGGTTTAGCAGCTAAATATGAAGATGGTGGCTATGGTTTCGATTACCGCATGGCAATGAATATTCCAGATTACTGGATTAAAACCATTAAGGAAAAGATCGATGAGGATTGGAAACCCTCCAGTATGTTCTGGGAAGTAACCAATCGTCGTCAAGACGAAAAAACTATCTCGTATGCAGAAAGTCATGATCAAGCATTAGTAGGTGATAAAACGATTATCTTCCGTTTGATCGATGCTGATATGTATTGGCATATGCAGAAAGGAGATGAGAACTATACCGTAACCCGTGGTATTGCCCTTCACAAGATGATCAGATTGCTCACGGCAAGTACCATCAATGGTGGTTACCTAAACTTCATGGGCAATGAGTTTGGACATCCGGAATGGATCGATTTTCCCCGCGAAGGTAACGGTTGGTCATGTAAATATGCCCGTCGTCAATGGGATTTAGTAGATAATCAGAACTTGACTTATCACTACATGGGAGACTTCGATGCTGCTATGCTTAGTGTTATCAAGAGTATTAAGAATTTCCAGTCTACTCCTGTTCAGGAAATATGGCATAACGACGGCGATCAGGTATTTGCCTATATGCGTAAAGATTTAGTATTTGTATTCAACTTTAACCCAAAGCAATCTTTTACAGATTATGGTTTCCTTGTTCCGGCTGGAAGTTACGAAGTAATTCTGAATACAGACAATCCCTCATTTGGCGGTAACGGACTTACTGACGATACGATAAAACATTTCACCATTTCTGATCCATTGTATAAAAAGGAAAAGAAAGAATGGCTGAAACTTTATATTCCAGCGCGTACAGCAGTTGTGTTGAGAAAGACTAAATAATTAAGTATAAATAGAAAGAGGCAGGTATCTTTAAAACACCTGCCTCTTTCTTTTACATTAATTCATAGTTCTTATTTCAACTGAGAATCTATAAAATTCAACATGGTTTTAGCATTATCCATCATTTTCTTTTGAGCCGGACTGCCAGCTGAAAGCAAAGGGATGAGTTTATCCAAATACTCTTTAGCTTCCTTGAATTCTACTTTAGCTTTCTCGGCATCAGTCTTTAATGTATTGGCTCCCTGACTGTAATACAATGAGCCCAAACTATTTAAAGCATTAATATTTTCAGGTTGAATTGTAAGGGCTTGTTTGAATGCCTCTTCTGCCTCGTTAACCTTCTTTGATCTTTGCGCCAAAATGCCTTGATTTACATAATAAGTGGCATACATCTTAGTCAAAGTCTTATTACCAGGATTTGCTTCCAATCCTTCTTTCAAAGTAGCAACATACTCCTCATTTTTCTTCAAATCTTTTAATGCACCAGCTTTACCGATATAAGCATTTGCCAAATTATATTTTTTCTGAACAGCAATATCGAAATATTTTAATGCTTCAGCCGGTTTCTTTATTTTATCGGCACAAACACCACAGTTAAAAGCAATAACAGAATCTTGATTGTTAGTTTGTGTAAGATAAGTACTGAACTTTGTGTATGCTTCTTGATAATTTTTAGCCTCAAGAGCGGCTTTACCTTCATTGACCAATTGAGCAGGGTCAGCATTCTGCGCGAAGAAGTTAGTAGCTGCACAACATAGTGCAAGAGATAAGATTAATTTTTTCATTGCTTTATTTATTTTAAAAGTTGATATTTCAAAGTTAGTGGGCTATTGCATAGCAACAAAACCTTTTTACCTTTTTTGAGTTTTTTAGGAGAGTAGTAACAAGTGTTATTTTACGTAAACACAAACAATTCTTAATTATTCCACCAATTTTAATTTTCAATATTCTTATTCTATTCATCCGTTTCGGGCATCTAAAACTTTGTCATTCAATCACCCATCAATTCCATTCCCCAAAAGTTAAACAGTTTATCTACCGACAAGAATATTTTTTAGATATAAATATTTGCAGTTTACATAAAAAAGCGTACCTTTGCACCGCAATTAAGGCTGGTTCCGTAGCTCAGCTGGATAGAGCAACGCCCTTCTAAGGCGTGGGTCTTGCGTTCGAATCGCAACGGAATCACAACGATAAGGCAAGTAGTCGATAAAAAGACTGCTTGCCTTTCGTCGTTTATCTGGGTATCAACAACTTACTACCTTTCCAATTTCGAGTTTGATATTCACACTAAAATGGCAAGGGACCATCCATACCCACTCCACCAAAAGGATTATCTGTTTGAGCCGGAAAATCAGCAGCAGTTGGTGGCGGAGGTGTAGAAGGACTGCCAATAGGTGCATTCATACGCGAACCAAAAGTTGCTCCTCCTCCACCTTCCGTAGGAGGAGGAATAACCATATCGTCTTCCGGATTGGCAAAACGAGTATATTGGCCAATAAACCGGAGACGAACATCACCTACCGCACCATTACGATGCTTGGCTATGATAATTTCTGCCATACCGCGTAAGTCGCTACCATCAGCAGAAGTATAAATCTTATAATATTCGGGACGATGAATAAAACAAACCATATCGGCATCTTGCTCAATAGCACCAGATTCACGAAGATCACTCAATTGTGGACGTTTACCCTCCTCACCCTCACGGTTTTCCACACCACGATTCAACTGTGACAAGGCAATAATCGGTATATTCAACTCCTTGGCCAATCCCTTCAATGAGCGCGAAATGGTACTTACCTCTTCCTGGCGGCTACCAAATGACATACCACTTGCATTCATCAACTGAAGGTAGTCAATGATAATAATCTTCACGCCATGTTCGCGTACCAAACGACGAGCTTTAGTACGAAGTTCAAAGACCGACAACGAAGGAGTATCGTCAACATAAAGCGGAGCATCAAGCAGATCACGTAATTTATAGTCCAACTGTTGCCATTCGTAGTCGGCAAGCTGTCCACTCTTGATTTTCTCACTCGGGATTTCACATACATTAGAGATCAGACGATTCACCAACTGCACGTTACTCATTTCAAGAGAGAACAAAGCAACAGGATTACGAAAATTCACGGCTATATTTTTAGCCATAGAAAGGACGAAAGCCGTTTTACCCATAGCAGGACGAGCAGCGATAATGATAAGATCGGACTTCTGCCAGCCAGAGGTCATTTTATCCAATTTGGTATAACCACTTTCAAGACCACTCAAACCATCGGTACGGGCAGCCGCCTTTTGAATAAGGTCATAAGCTTCAGCGATAACCGGATTAATCTGTGTATAATCCTTCTTCATATTCTGCTGCGAGATTTCAAACAACTTGCCTTCAGCTTCTTGCATCAAGTCATCAACATCCAAAGTCTCATCGAACGCTTTACTTTGAATATTACTGGTAAAGGTTATCAGTTCGCGTGCCAAAGCTTTCTGAGCAATAATACGAGCATGATACTCAATATGCGCTGAAGAAGCCACTTTACTACTCAACTGAGTGATATAGAACGGACCACCTACTTCTTCCAAATCTCCACGTTTGGAGAGTTGTTCTTTTACAGTAAGGATATCTACCGGTTTCTGATTAGCCACCAAATCGGTAATTGCAGCATATATCAATTGATGGCGATGTTCATAAAAAGATTCCGGACGAAGAATTTCACTTACCAATGAGTAAGCATCTTTCTCAATCATCAAAGCACCAAGTACAGCTTCTTCCAATTCTGGTGCTTGCGGCTGGATACGTCCGTAGTCATTAACGGGCTGAGGTGTTTTTCCTTTGGGAGTACGAGTTATTCTTCTTTGTTCTGCCACTTTATTTATCACAAATTATTAATTACAAATCATCAAATAGAAATTATGAGCACAAGCTCTTCTAACATTAACGGAAGGACAAAGATAAACGATTTTATTCATTGGATATCACAATCTATGGTTAAGTTTTCAATCTATTATAAACAGAATTTATTAACTTTGTCTCCATAAGTGCAATTTATAACTCGTAATTTGTTATTCATATCATGATTATATTTCCAAATGCTAAAATAAACTTAGGACTGAATATCACAGAGAGACGTTCTGACGGATATCACAATCTGGAAACGATATTTTATCCATTACCTATCGAAGATGCATTAGAAGTGAATGTATGGAACAAAGGAACAGGAAAATTCCGCCTGTATCAGTCCGGTTTAGAAATAATCGGAGAAACTGAGAATAATCTGGTAGTGAAAGCATATAAAATGCTGGATGAGGAATTTAATCTTCCTCCTGTAGACATTTACTTGTTCAAACATATTCCATCGGGAGCCGGTCTAGGTGGAGGATCGGCCGACGCAGCCTTTATGTTGAAATTACTGAATAAAAAATTTTGCCTGAACCTTACCGATGAAGTTTTGGAAGAATATGCTGCCCGTTTAGGCGCAGATTGCGCTTTCTTCATAAAAAATAAACCCACCTATGCCGAAGGTATCGGAAATATATTTTCCCCTATTCCATTGTCATTAAGAGAGTATAAGTTCTTATTGGTAAAACCGGATATCTTTGTCTCTACGCGTGATGCCTTTTCAAAAATAAGGCCATGTCATCCTCAAATATCTTTAAAAGAAATCGTACAGTTACCCATTGAAGAATGGAGGAAATATATGTTCAATGATTTTGAAGAAAGTGTCTTCCCACAATTCCCAGTTATAAGAGAAATAAAGGAAGAATTGTACAAACTGGGGGCAGTCTATGCATCAATGAGCGGTTCCGGTTCTTCTGTTTACGGATTGTTCAAGCCAGATACCCTACTGCCGGAAATAAGTTTGGGGAAAAATTCACTCTTTTATAAAGGAGAACTGACTATATAGCAAAACAAGGTAACCTTACTAAACAAAAAATAATCAGCATTGTTTTAATAGAACTTAAAAACAACCTGATTATGAAAAAAAATAGATTTTACTTATTGACAAGTTTACTGTTAGTACTTTCTACAACAGCCTTTGCCGATAGTCTTCCTCTAAAGGTAAAGACTGCATTTAGAAATATGTATCCCAAAGTTTCCAATGTGGAATGGGAACAAATTGGCGGATATTATACCGCAGATTTTGTGATGGATCATCATGAAATAGATGTGTGGTTCGATACTAACGGAGAATGGGTGATGACTACAAATGATGTTGAATCGTTGGAGAAAATCCCTGTTCCCGTCGCAGAAGCATTTATGAAAAGTACTTGGTCTTCTATGAGACTAAAAGATGTAAGAATTGTGACTTTTCCTAAACATCCCACTGTAATTCTTATAGAAGTAGAAGGGTATAATTCCGATGAAGAGTTCCAATTATTCTACTCATCGGATGGTAAGTTGGCAAATAGTATAAATACGAGTGAACTAGGAGGAGAAATCTACCCCGGACTGTTTGAATAATACATTTCGGGTGCAAATTTCACAGATAACACGAATTTATTTGTTTTCTCTATGGAATTGCACCTGAAATAAATATATCCCTCTTCAGTATACTTTAATACACTTCTACTTTCGCTGCGATCTTTTTAGTTTTGTCACGCAACACATCAAGATCATCCCCCAATGGTGCATAACAAAGTACAACTCCCATACGGCGGTTTAAACGGGTAGTAGGTTTACCAAATATACGCAGATAAGTATCTTCTTCTTTCGTCACTTCTTCCAAACCACGATAGTTGGGATGTTCCTGACTGGCAATAGGAGAAAGAATAACCGCACTCGCTCCCATACGTTCCTGCTTGATACCCGGGATAGGTAAACCTAAGACAGCACGCAAATGAAGTTCAAACTCATTGAGATTTTGTGTTCCTGCCAAAGTAACCATACCTGTATCGTGCGGACGTGGTGACAATTCGGAGAAATAAACCCCATTCTCATGACTGAGAAAGAATTCCACTCCCCAAAGACCGGCACCTGTTAAAGCACGGGTCACTTTTTCCGCCATCTCTTGCGCTTCTTTCAAGTGGGCAGGATCGATATGCGCCGGTTGAAAACTCTCTCGATAATCTCCCCCCTTCTGTACATGCCCGATAGGAGGACAGAACAGAGTAGGACCATTCTTCTGGGTAACAGTGAGCAAAGTTATCTCACTATCAAACTTGATAAACTCTTCAATGATAAGTTCTTTGATATCACCACGACTACCATTACATCCATATTCCCATGCATGTTCCAATTCATCGGCACTCTTCACAAGCGACTGTCCTTTACCGGAAGAAGACATTAACGGTTTTACCACACAAGGAAAACCAATTTTTTCGGCAGCAGCCTTCAATTCATCCAATGATTGGGCATAGAAATATTTAGCAGTTTTCAACCCCAGCTCTTTAGCAGCAAGATCCCGGATAGCCTTACGGTTCATCGTAAAATTAACGGCCCGCGCACTGGGAACTACCTGAATACCTTCCTTCTCAAAATCATATAAACGTTCTGTACGGATAGCTTCTATTTCCGGTACAATAATATCCGGCTGATGTTTATGAACCACACGTTCTAATGCATCGCCATCCAGCATACTGAACACTTCGTATTCGTCTGCCACCTGCATGGCGGGTGCTCCGGCATATGAGTCACAAGCAATGATGTATTGACCTTTACGTTGGGCAGCAATTACAAATTCCTTACCCAATTCACCGGAACCTAAAAGTAAAATCTTTTTCATTTCAGTATCAGTTTTTATAAAATTATTGCAAAGATAGGGAGAAAAAACGAGATAAAAGAAATACGGGAAGTTAACTTCATCCACTATATAAAGTTAACTTCCCGTAATTATGATATTAACATATTAGCACCCCTTCAGTTAACTTCATTCCAACAATAAAGTTAACTCACTGCCAGTCCCTCATTGATGTTGTTCTCTCAACAAATCATTCACCGTCTTAACCGGATTGAATGTACTCAAAGGAACTTCTACAAATACCGTATTCCAATCGCTCATGGCACCATTCCAAAGTCCGGGAAGTTCAAGAGCTTTCAAGTCTTTACCATTCTTGGACTTATAGGATATGAAACCTGTCGCTTTATCTACATATTTTACGAGATCAAATTTATGTCCTTTATAATCGCGTACCGCACAAACCAAATCCACAGGATTAAAATGCGTACCTTTCTCAAACATTTCTTTCTTTTCTGCGTCATCCATGTCAATCTGAGAGCTTTCCAAAATTTGCAGAGAAATGGTACCATCACTGTTGTAAGCGAGGAACGGACCGCCACCGGGTTCTCCCACATTCTTCACCATACCGCAAACACGCATCGGGCGATTCAACTTCTGCTTCAAATAAATCACCAGTTCAGCATCTTCCAAATTCTTTGTCTCCGGATTTTTACAGAATAACTTCTTTTGCAGGAACTGCAAAATCTCAAGAATTTGCTCATGTGTATATTTACCGCTATCCAATAATTGCAAATAGGCAAAAGCCTGTTGCTGCAAACTAACAAGTACACCAGCAATCAGTTTTTTATATAGCACAGTATCACCTTTCAGTTTGTCAGGTACTACATTATCTATATTTTTAATGAAAATCACATCAGCATCAAGGTCGTTCAAGTTCTCAATCAGTGCACCGTGCCCACCCGGGCGGAACAAGAGCTTACCATTGTCACGGAAAGGTTTGTTCTCCATATCGGCAGCAACCGTATCTGTACTGGGTTTCTGTTCTGAGAAACTGATATTATAGTCTACGCCATATTTCTTAGCGTAAGAAGCAGCCTTCTCATCAACCAACGCTTTGAATAAAGCACGATGTTCGGGAGACACCGTAAAATGAACATTCACTTTTCCATTCTTATTGGCAGCATAAAGCGCACCTTCCACCAAATGTTCCTCCAGTGGAGTACGGCTTCCGTCTTCATACTTATGGAATTTCAACAACCCTTTCGGTAACGCTCCATAATTCAGTCCGGCAGCTTCTAGCAAAGCGGCAACTACAGCCTTATAATTACCTTCAATCAACAACATAGGAATATCTTTTCCAGTTGTCTGACGACACGCTGTATTCAAATCATCATAAAAAGCAAATTTCTCGATTTTCTCAAAGAATTTTTTTTCAAAATCAGTCTGAGGTATATCATAATCAGCTCCAAGAAATTCAAACATATTCTTGAACATACGACTTGCTGCACCTGATGCAGGAACAAACTTAACAACTATTTTATCCGTTTGGGTATATACTTCCCAAGCATCCAAATATTTCTTTTGCTCGTCAACATCAGGAGCCAATATACCTTGTTTTAGAGATGCAGCGGCAAATAACTTCAAATACGGGAAACCTTTTTCAAAACAAGCCAACTGTTCGACAATCTGTTGTTCACTGATCCCCTTTTTGGCAAGTAATTCTTTGTCTTGGAGTGTTATCATAATATCTAATTTTATTAATTGATGCCCAAAAATACAAAAAAACCACAACCGCCCTCAAGAAAAAGAAGAAAAAAACTACCTTTACAGCATAAAATACGGACGATTATGGAAACAGATGAATTTTTCACTACCGGAGAAAAGGACCTACTCTTTTCTCTCTATCGAAAATTATTGCAGCTTTCCGGAGAAACGTTACTGAAAGGCGACTGCAGAAAATTGAAAACACATCTTGTCAATTCTATACAAAACAACCGCATACAACGGGATACCTTTGGTCTGAACCCAGTAATAAAAGATATGCAGACCGCAGTTATCGTAGCGGAAGAAATCGGAATGAAACGTGCGTCCATTCTTGGACTTATGCTTCATGACTCCGTGCGTTGCGGCACTTGTACTACTGAAGAAGTAGAACATATTTATGGTGAAGATGTAGCAGGCATCATTCGAGGATTAATTCGTGTCAATGAACTTTACTCTAAAAGCCCGACTATCGAATCCGAGAATTTCCGTAATCTGTTACTTTCTTTTGCCGAAGATATGCGGGTTATTCTCATTATGATTGCCGACCGTGTAAACATTATGCGGCAAATTAAAGATTGTGAAAATGACGAAGCACGTCGACAAGTCGCTAATGAAGCGGCTTATCTCTATGCTCCCCTCGCCCATAAGCTCGGTTTGTATAAACTAAAATCTGAACTTGAGGATCTTTCTTTGAAATATACCGAAAAAGAAGTATATTATCATATTAAAGAGAAACTGAACGAGACGAAAGCTTCGCGTGACAAATATATCGCAGCTTTCATTGCTCCGGTACAGAAAAAATTGCAAGAAGCAGGACTGACTTTTCACATCAAGGGACGTACAAAATCCATCCATTCCATCTATCAGAAGATGAAAAAGCAAAAATGCCCTTTTGAAGGTGTGTACGACTTATTCGCAATCCGTGTGATACTGGATTCCCAACTAGAGAAAGAAAAGTTAGAATGTTGGCAGGCATACTCTATTGTGACAGACATGTACCAACCCAATCCAAAACGCTTACGCGACTGGCTCTCTGTTCCTAAAAGTAACGGATATGAATCTCTGCATATCACCGTGATGGGTCCCGAAGGCAAATGGGTGGAGGTACAAATACGCACCGAGCGCATGGACGACATAGCCGAACGTGGTCTAGCAGCCCATTGGCGCTATAAAGGTGTAAAAGGTGAAAGCGGACTGGACGAATGGTTAACTTCCGTACGGGAAGCTTTGGAAAATTCTGACAGTAACGGGTTGGAAGCTATGGATCAGTTTAAATTGGATTTATATGAAGATGAGGTTTTCGTTTTTACACCCAAAGGAGACTTATTCAAACTCGGCAAAGGAGCTACGGTACTGGATTTTGCTTTCCACATCCATAGTAAATTAGGATGTAAATGTATTGGCGCCAAGGTAAATGGAAAAAATGTACAGCTGAAACAAGTACTGAATAGTGGAGATCAGGTAGAAATAATGACTTCCAATACACAGACTCCGAAACAAGATTGGCTGAATATCGTAACTACTTCAAAGGCCCGCACAAAGATAAGACAAGCGCTGAAAGAAATGGTTTCGCGCCAACATGCCTTTGCCAAAGAAACACTGGAACGTAAATTTAAAAACCGGAAGATCGAATATGATGAAGGTACAATGATGCGCCTTATCAAACGTCTCGGATATAAAGTGGTAACAGATTTCTACCAGAGCATAGCTGACGAGACTCTTGATGTAAATGACATACTTGATAAATACATTGAGCAGCAAAAACGGGAAAACGATACACGTGACGATATTATTTATCGTAGTGCAGAAGGGTACAATTTACAACCGGTTTTACCGGAAGAGACATCAGCCAAAGAAGATGTACTTGTCATTGATCAGAATCTGAAAGGATTGGATTTCACTCTTGCCCGTTGTTGTCATCCTATTTATGGAGATGAGGTCTTCGGTTTCGTCACTGTAAGTGGAGGTATCAAGATACATCGCAAAGATTGCCCTAATGCAAGTGATCTGCATCAACGTTTCGGATATCGTATTGTGAAAGCCCGTTGGGCAGGAAAATCGCAAGGAGCACAATACCCCATTACTTTACGTATTGTAGGACACGACGATATCGGTATTGTTACCAATATCACATCTATTATTTCAAAAGAAACAGCCATTACCCTGCGAAGTATCGGAATTGATTCGCATGATGGTTTATTCTCTGGCACTTTGACTGTGTTGGTTGGTGATACGGGAAGACTTGAAACACTTATCAAAAAGATAAGAACGGTAAAAGGAGTGAAGCAAGTTTCAAGAAATTAAGTGATAATTTCTATTTATAAAGTTCTACGGCTAATTATGAAGTATAATTTAAAAAAACAATTACGAAGTTTCGGTTATGCCTGGAAAGGTATTAGAAGTTGCGTAGGGAAAGAACAAAATTTAAGCTTCCATCTCATTACCTCGGCGATAGTAATTATTGCGGGACTTATTCTAGATATCACACAAATGGAATGGATCATTATCGCTCTGTGTATCGGCATTGTAATTACCGCAGAGTTATTCAATACAGCTATTGAAAGATTAGTGGACTTGGTATCTCCTGAACAACATCCTATTGCTGGACAAGTTAAAGATATTGCCGCTGGAGCAGTATTGATATGTGCTACCACAGCGGCAATCATAGGACTTATTATATTTATACCGTACTTTATAAATTTATAAAATCATCTGATCCGTTTCCTCTTGTAATAGGGATAAGTCAACAAAACAAAGAATAACAAAGCAAGGATAGTAGCTACAAAGGCAACATGATGTAACAAAGCTATATCCATCTTATGACAAGCTACTACAAGACCGGCCAATACTCCCATTTCCATCGCTAAATGACAAGTTGTATTAGCCGTACCGCGTTGGCAATGATGAGAAAACTTGACAAACATTTTTATAGAAGGGATTGTCAGGAATGCTAAAACAACCAATGTCAAAAGTGATATATACTCTCCCACAAACAGCAACGGCAATAATATACCCGGTATAAATGCAATAAGCATCATGTTTATCGCAGGCAACCATGCACGTGGTAATAAAAAGCGATCAAGATTGCAAAACGACATACCAATAGGCGCCCGAAAAGCGACATAGACTCTTGATGCAAAAAATACGCTGAACATTCCCACTATTACCGCCCCATAAACTACCATCGGAAAGCCATAAAAACGGAATAACAATACACCCAACCCGGCACCAATCAGCATACCCAACCGCGCCGCCCATGCATATACCATATTTCCGGAACTACGACGAGCAGAAGTAGTGATATCAATAGCCACCGTAATACCTGCCGTTGTAGCAAGTCCGAAAGAGGCTCCCTGAACAGTTGCAAGCATCAAAAGTTTTATATAACTATCAACGAACGCATATCCCAACATTGACGCCAACATAATAAGAGTAGAATACAGAAGTACATGCTTTCTTTTATAGGTATCACCCAGATAAGCATGAAACGGACCAACCATCAACATTGCCACTGCAAACATAATGAACATACCTCCCGTTTGCGGAATGGAAATATCCAACTGCACTCCCATAATAAAAGGTAGCAGCGGAAACAGCATGTAAACAGACGTGAACAGCAATAGGTTTGCTACACATATCCGCCAGAAATTGAGCGTCATAAGTCCATTAGTACTGTTCCTTTTCATTCGGGAAATCTAAGTTCTTCACATCGGATATATAATGGCTGATTGCATCAGTCATTATTGTATGAAGATCAGCATAACGACGCAAGAAACGCGGACGAAAACCATTATTCATACCCAACATATCTTGAATAACCAATACTTGACCATCTACACCTCCACCGGCACCGATACCAATAATAGGAATAGTCAATTCGTTCGCCACACGCTCGGCCAATACTGCGGGAATTTTTTCCAATACGATTGCAAAACATCCGGCTTCTTCCAGCAAATGAGCATCATGTATCAACTTCTCGGCTTCGGAATCATCCTTGGCACGAACTGTATAAGTCCCATATTTATTAATGGATTGCGGCATTAATCCCAAATGTCCCATTACAGGAATGCCGGCACTAAGAATGCGCTTTACCGTACCTATAATTTCTTCCCCGCCTTCCATCTTCAATGCATCCGCATGACTCTCCTTCATTATGCGAATGGCAGAAGCCAAACCTTCCATTTCATTTCCCTGATAAGAGCCAAAGGGCATATCTACTACTACCATCGCACGCTTCACTCCACGCACAACAGATTTAGCATGATAAATCATCTGATCAAGAGTGATAGGTAACGTAGTCACATTTCCCGCCATCACATTGGAAGCAGAATCACCAACAAGGATTACATCCATACCAGCACCATCTACAATCTGCGCCATGGTGTAATCGTATGAAGTTAACATCGATATTTTTTCACCTCTTTGTTTCATTTCTACGAGGCGATGTGTAGTCACTTTACGGGTATCATCCGAAATATATCCAGCCATAATTTATTATATGTTTTTAGTTTACGTGCAATACAGAAAATAAGATTTTAATTCACTGCCGCAAAGGTAGTGCTTTTTCCTATTATTTGTGCACTTGGAGCATTTTATCGTATGTGAAACCCTGGAAATCTTCCAAAACATGATGGCACAAAGGAGCTATATCCATATAACTATTAGTAGTTGCAAGTCCAATTACATTGGCTCCAGACGCCATTCCAGCCTTCAAACCATTAAAAGAATCTTCGAATACATATGTATTTTCAAGAGTAGTACCAAAAATCTCCATGCCGAGCAAGAAACAATCGGGTGCAGGTTTGGAAGCAACAAACATCTCAGCAGTGAGAATACGGTCGAAAAGCGTCTTTATTTCAGGATGAACACGATATACAGCTGCCATCTTAATTTCGTTTGAGCTGGTCACTACCGCCGTCTTTACACTATGACGATGAAGGTCAGAAATGAAATCGAGTACACCGGGAATAAAATCAAATGTCATTTTTTCCTCAAAACTATTCAGAAGTCCGGTGATTTCAGCCTGCTCCTTCGTCATGCCGGAAAAAAAAGTATCGTAGATATACGTCAAAGTCTGCCCTTTCACACGGTTTTCCAATTCTTCCATACCTAAATAATTGACCCCTATCTTGTGCCAGAAGATACTGTATTGCGTCTCTGTATCCACTACTACTCCGTCAAAATCAAATAAGACAGATATTGTTTCCATTGTCTCCATAAACATTCTTTCACCTAAATCTGTTAATATCATTACTATACCGGGGACAAAGGTCTGAATTATCCTCGAACCAAACAAATTTTTAATATCTTTGTAGTCTCTAATTGACTCATATCAATGAATAACCCGCATATTTTAGGAACCGAGCGTATTGGTAAATTACTTTTGCAGTACTCCATACCTGCTATTATAGGTATGACTATAACTTCTTTGTATAATATTATCGATAGTATTTTCATTGGTCATGGCGTAGGTGCCATGGGTATTGCCGGACTTGCCATTACTTTTCCTTTGATGAACCTTGTAGTTGCTTTTTGTACTTTGGTTTCAGCCGGTGGTTCCACTATTTCATCTATACGTTTGGGACAGAAAGACCTTGACGGGGCAACAGAAGTATTGGGAAACACGTTGATGTTCTGTCTTATCAATGCATTTGTTTTTGGAGGTATCTCTTTTATATTTTTGGATGATATTCTACGTTTTTTCGGTGCCAGTAACGATACATTACCTTACGCACGCGACTTTATGCAGGTAATTTTATTGGGTACTCCTATCACCTATACCATGATTGGCCTGAACAACATTATGCGTGCTACCGGATATCCCAAGAAAGCGATGTTGACCTCTATGGTAACAGTCGTTTGCAACATCATCCTTGCTCCAATTTTTATATTCCATTTCGAATGGGGTATTCGGGGGGCTGCTACAGCAACCGTCATATCACAATTCATCGGTATGGTATGGGTAATCAGCCATTTCTTTCAGAAAACTACCCTTGTACGTTTCCAATCGGATTTTTGGAAAATGAAGAAACGGATTATAACCAGTATATTCTCCATCGGCATGTCCCCATTCCTGATGAATGTAACGGCATGTGTCATCGTCATTATCGTAAACAACAGTCTACAACATTACGGTGGTGATATGGCTATCGGTGCGTACGGTATTATGAACCGTTTGCTGGTACTCTATGTAATGATTGTATTAGGATTGACAATGGGTATGCAACCTATAGTAGGCTATAATTTCGGGGCACAGAAGCACGACCGGGTAAAAACGACTTTAAAGTTGAGCATTATTTCGGGAGTATGTATTACCAGTACCGGTTTCATCATCTGCGAATTATTCCCTCATGCTGTATCCGCCATTTTCACCAGCGATGAACAATTGATAGATATGGCATCAAGAGGCGTCCGTATTGGTATAGCTATGTTTCCGTTGGTAGGTGCACAAATTGTGATAGGTAACTTTTTCCAAAGTATAGGAAAAGCTAAAATCAGTATTTTCTTGTCGCTCACCCGCCAACTGCTGTATCTACTTCCTGGGTTACTAATTTTTCCCCATTATCTAGGTTTAGACGGAATATGGACATGTATGCCAGTGTCAGATTTCTTTGCGTTCGTTACAGCGGTCATTGCCCTATGGATATACGTGAAAAAGCTAAAGAGATTAACTTCTCCTCAGCCTTGATTATTCTGTTTCCTACTATTCGCTCTTAATACTGTTTATAGGATTTTCATAAATAATAGTAATCTCCTTACTATGACGGCGTACTTCATCGTTGATATACCCTAACAAACCCATTAATGTAATCAAATATATTGAAAAACTCGCCAGTAATACAGCATTACGAAAACGGCGAACATCGGCATACTGTTCATCCAATATACTTGCCAAAGGGGTAAACGCTACATAATCAGACGGAAATATTTCCTCCATCTTATGGTTCAACGCAATTTGATTTTGCATAAATTATAATACTTTGATAATCAATAGTAATATATAGGTAAACAATCCATGCGCAACAAATTTGCAACAAACAAATGGAGAAATATTGTTCTTACGGTAGAACATAGGAATTAACAACATGGAAGTTCATTACCATTATGAATAGGGAGGCGACAAGTCTCTACTTACCTAAATCATTGATTTAGGCATGGAATTTCGTTTCTTTCCACGGAACAACAACCCGGAAGTTGTGCAATTTCAAATATTTGTGCTACCTTTGCAACTGAATTAAGCAATGTAATCGTTTCAATGAATACAGTGACATACAAGATGCCTTGCGGAATTTTGGAGACTGAATCGCAGACAATCAAATCCGGTCAGGATAAAAGGGATTGGACGCAATACTCACGAGCTATTGCCGCCCTTATGTCAAAGCGGATGTTGGAACTCGGCTTGACACAGAAAATGCTTGCCGAGAAAATGAACTGCACCCAGCAATATATATCCAAGATGCTGAAAGGACAAAAGAATATGTCGTTGGAAACTATATGTAAGATAGAAAACACATTGGGCATCGAAATTATCAAAGGTCTGAACGAAAACGAGCAATAAAGCAGGACTATGGCCGGCGATGGAGAGGTCTGTGGCGGTATATAGCTCAAAAGCCGGGCGGTATTTTGCTTCCGTCTCCGGCTTGCAGTCTCTTGTGCGATTACAGGGGTGTACGGTCATGGCTGAGTCGGTTGCTTTATTGATACCGGACGAATACCGAAACCGTCTGTATTATAGAAATCCTCATAAGGGGCTATCAGGTTCAGCCCATCTCCGCCTCGATTTTTCCAACCGTCATCACCTGTACCCTGAATATCGTTGCGGTGGTATTTCAAATGGTAAGAACGGGTCACACCATTCGCGCCATTGAACCATACATAACCTTCATATTCTCCACTCGCCTGCGGATATTTAACGACTGCGGCTTTGTCATCATAATCACGATAACCTGTGATCGGGAAAGTGATGGATTGAATTTTCCGTGTGTCCGTATAAAGTTCCAAAACCTGTCTGTTTACCGAGATGTCTGTTGAGTAATAATCTTGCGGCATATTGCTCTCAAGTACATCATACCAATCGTAAGGGAACTTAGCAGATTGCCCGTGAGTCGTAAATCCGGTGAAAACAGATTTATCGCCTACCTGATATCCCGGTGGGCAGGGGTCATAGACCGTCTTGCCACCGGCATTCGACCATAGGTCTGTGGGTGATTCATTAGTACTATAAAAACCTTGTGTAAAATCAGTTGGTACATTAGGTTGTCGCGGTGCGTTATGCCATTTGTCAGGGTTCTTGACAAGCACATCAAGGCACTCCTTGGTGTGTTTTCGGTTTATGTTATTCAAAAATTCTTTCGGTTCATTATAAAGACGGGGAGGGTTATAATCACTCCATTCATAATACTTGATAGACTTAGTTCCGTCATAAGTCCATCTGGGTTTGTTTCCAAAAGCCAAATTTGATCCGACAAACGGGTCCTTACGCCCCCACTGGTAGTAAGGATGGTCGCCACGGGGAAGGACAAAATGAGGATACTGTTCAATAGTCCTGATTATCTCGTGCTCTCCTACCTTGAATTTTATATCACACTTGCGACGTTTATAATACTTTATCGCCTTGCCTCCCGAACACCATCCGAGATTGACAGGCATGACATCAAATGCTTCCTCTTCATGGTTGAGAATCCGGATGTCCTTCTCGAAATCTTCAAAACCGAAACGGGTAGCCCAAATGTGCCAGCTCCAGATAGCTTTTGTGCTTCCGCTTTTCCCGTATATCTTACCTCGGTCTATATCGACATAATCATCTTCCTTAGCACTATTGTCAATCAAGGCTATCACGGCATTTCCTTCCTGTATGTTACTTATGTGGAATTTTATTCCGCCATTACCGCCAAAAAGAGTAGAATCATATTTTATCTCACTTGGTATGATAAGATTTTCGGCATCCTGCCATATAAGTTTCACACTGACATCGGAGAGACTCACATTATTATCTTTAATATAAGGTGCAGAAATTTTATTCTTAAGATGGTTTACCATGTGTGATGATGAATATGCCATCGCGTTTGTACTTTCACCTGTGATTGCATTTCCATACACGAGAGGGAAGCAATACCAGCCGGAAGCCCCCACCATATAGCAGTTAGCGGTATTCTCCACAGAGCTTCCTCCATCTTTGCTGGAAAGATTATACGGGGAGCCTTCAGTACCTTTGCTTGCAGCAGGAAACAAGTTATTGATAGTGGATTCAGTCGGATCTGTCATGGAGGCAACAAATGTATATGGCGTTTGTGACCTGTCATCGCTAAGAGTACCCTTGGTAAGTGTAAGCCATCCGGAGGTAGTGTTGTCTATATCCCACACCCCGACCTGCTCATTATATGAATAGTAAGTATAGCTGATTTCCGGCTCTATCCATTCTTTGTCCATGCCGTTCGTTGCATAGCTGGTCACCGTGATTACATTCTGATTATTGAAAGTATGACCGGCATTTGCCATATTAGCTTGATAGTCATTATCTGGCACAAAGAATTTGCCCTGATAGTTCACATCTTCGGGGTAGGTGACATCCAAATACTTCTCGACATACTCGATGTGCCAGTCTATGTCATTGCCATAGTCCTTGAAATTCATTGTAATCTTGTAATGGTGGTTACGGACTAAATCGAAATTATTTGTCGCATTATTCCCAAGCATGAAGCGGTAGATGATTTTACCCTCTGATTTATACTCAGGCCGATTGGCGACATAATATCCTTCCACTTCGAGGTAGGTGCCGTTATCAACCCCGTCTTTTGTCTTGGAGTCAATGATGCCGTCTCCGTTGGTGTCTTGAAGTTTGGATTTGTCTTCATGTGTACCTTGCATATTTTCATAGCAAGGAAGTGCTTTGGCATTGTCGTCATGGAAAGTTGCAATACTCTGCTCTTTCCATATATCCGATGGTGAGAATGCTTTTGTTTTTGTCACCGTAGGCCAGACGTTGTGGTCTTCACCCTCTCCGTAGGTAATGGAATAATCCGATGTGATGCAGGTAAGGTCATTCTCTCCGACGGCTGAGGAGGCTCCGAGAAGAGCACCGGATGTAATGTCTTTCAGCACGGCGTTTTTTATATATACAGTTACTCCCTCTTTCAGATTTGTTCCGTCGAAATCCACGGTTACTTTCGACACCGCCCTGCGTACCCAGGAATGCAGGCTGTTCCGGTCCGGAGTAATAGTAAGGAGAACATCCTCTTCAAAATTCTCATTACCGGGAACGGAACCTGTTTCCTTGTCATAGTCCTGCTGGAACACACCGAACATCTCAAGGTCATTCTCGATGTTGCCGTTCCAAACGAGTTTGAAATTTCTAAGGTCTTCGATGGATGTTACGCTCGTAAGATCACTTTTCTGGGTATCAGATATATTGGCAATGGCATAGACATAATAACGTCCTGCCCGTACTTTCTTTTTGAATGTAATATGTTCATGCGTAGAGCCTTCCGAGGGTGCGGGAGTGAAATCCACGTTTCCGCTGTATTCCGTTACGGGTTTCCTCTCGGAATCAAAGAAGAAAACATACAGGGACTTTATACCCTTGTATTTGCCTCCTTCAGGTGCTTCGGCACGTGTTTGTACTGCCGTCGGTACAAGTGGTTTGAAAATCACTTCGCCTTTGAATTCAACTTCTGCGTCAGGAATATCTACAGGTCCGTCTATAAAGTCATCCGTGCATCCGGCAAGTATGACAACCACCATAGCCAGAAATGCCAGTATGATTGAAAAATTGATGCTATATTTCTTATTATGCTGTGACATAATTGCTCATAAATTTTAAAGTGTCAAGTATGTTGCAAACTCATTCAAGGTATTGTACCCATTCTCCGAGTTTGTTTTTTCTCTTTGCATCTGTATCTCCTTCCGACCAGGGATAGCGGTTGCCGAGAACGTCAAACCAGTATTTCGGATATATTCCTTTCTCACCCCACCAGCGTGCTTTATTCCAGTCCAATCTGTCCCATTCGTACAGGATGTGACAACACTTCAAATTCAATCCTACATTCTGCAAAGCTGTGTAGATTGCTTGGGCATCAGCGTTTCCATTGGGATCTCCACCGGAATCGAGCCACACGCGTTGCTGTAATTTATTGAGATACATATCATTCCCGTATTTATATCCGGTTATACTTTCCGGAGTGAGAAGATATTTCTTCCGGGTCTCCTTTTCGAAAAAATGGTCAAGTTTTGCCGCTGTCCGTTCGTAATCCGCATACACAAGCAGATACTCCTTGTTGTTGATGGTCACAAACTTTCCCGGATTATCTTTTGGACCGAGATACAATGGAACCGCTGTCACGGGGTCGTAATAATTGCCATCATACCAACATTTGTTGCCATTTTCATCCTTTCCCACAACGTAGCCAGTGAAGTCCTCTTTGCCCAGACCGTAATCGGGCGTTACATTTACCGATGTGAACGGGATGACATCCACCACCATTTCCAGATTCTTGTACATGGTGATGTTCACCACGACATTCGTATTACGGAAAAGCGCCTTCAAGTTGGGCAGCTTGCGGACGAAAGGATCGGAGTTCCCGACTATATTGAGCGTCAAAGTGTATTCCTGCTCGCCGTCTGCCGCATCCGCCTTAGGGTTCTTGCTCTCGGGCAGATAGAATGCTTCCGATGCCGTGCCCGGTTTTATGTCATCAAGATTGTTTTCGTCAAACTCCGCCGCTGCCACAGTGACAGGAAAAGGGAATGTATATACCACTTGCTTATTCGCCTGTGCAGGCAGCCTGTAATCCTTCAACCAGCCGGCGGCTTCCGTAGTGGCATAATCGTCGTTCTCCGACGAGGTTTCGGAAACCTCTCTCAGCCAGTCTATCCAGCTTTTCCCGTTGAAAAGCTGCCGGTTCTGTTCGCTGTCATTGACATGCGCCATCAAGAAGTTCTTGTCAGCATGGCTCGCTATGGTAAAATTTCTCACGGTTACATTCTCTCCGCGCCAGTTCATGAAGTTCATCGTGAACTTGGTGGCGACACGCACCACGTAGAAAGTCTTTTCGACGACTCCTTTTTCTGGAATATCTATCTCGTACATGGACGACATCGGGATGGGGTTCCCGTCCGAATAATCCGGGGTGAAATAAAGGCCGTTCACGGTTTCTTCAAAGCCGGACGCTCCCTCGCCATAGCTATCGAAGAACGCGGACAACGTACTGTTTACACCCACTACGCCCTCCACCGCAGACTCGCTCTCCTCATTGGCGAAGAGGTATATCTTTTTCTTCTCATTGGGTGTCACCTTGAGCAGAATGAGGTTCTGCTCTTCCGCACCGTCCAAAGCATAGAACTTGTTGTGTTCCACCGTCCCGTCAGGATGCAGTATGATGACACGCACGCTGTACATCTTCTCGTTGTCGGGCAGCGTTGCCGTTGCCGCCCTCGTCAGCCCGATCGGCTCTATGTTCAAATATAGGGTAGCTTCCGAAATCTCCTCCGGCAAGGATTCTTCCTGACTGTTGCACGCCACCATAACCGGCAGCAGTGCCGCCAGGCAAATTACGATGTTATGTATAATGTTCGGTTTCATCAGTCAAATCCTTCTTTCCGGTTATTCAATTTCAACGTTGCTCAATACCACACGCCATGACAGGATCTGGATGACGCTGCTCACCCATCTGTGGTTCTCGTCGAGAAAGAGGGTCATCACACACTCGTCCAAACGGTCGAGGTACTCCCGCTCGTCCATCGGGTAACGGTATTCATTCTCGTAGTACTCTTTTCCCATCAGGGCGTAGTCTATCACCGGGATGCGAGCCACTTGCTTGCCGTCCTTGGTGTCAATGGCAAGTATCATTTTCTCGCGGTGCGTCTCTATCAGGCGCCCCACAGTGAAGTCGGCGACGACTCCTTTCACGTTGCTGATGACAGGGGTACCGTCCCTGCCAATGCCCGCCTCGACCTCCTGTATGTTCCACGGGCGGTAGTTGATGTTCTCGTCGGCAACCAGCTCGTTGTCGTGTGCCATCAGACCGTTCTCGTCATCAATGCGGAAGGTGAAGTCCGCTTTGTTCACATCCTCGCCCGAGAGGTGCTGCAGGATGACACGGACGTGGTTGGTGTTCTTCGTCAGGGGCATGGTGTACTCGTAACTGCCGCCGTCGTCGTTCACGGGCAGCGACACGTCCAGAGTGCCGTGGAAGAGGCGGTACAAGTGGGCTTCGCTGTAGGCTCCTGCCTCGTCGTGCCGACAGTTCAGGGCGCACTGCAACTGCTCCATGCGGGTCTCGCCAACACGAGCTTCAGGCACGGAGAAGGATTCTTCGCGTTCACCGTCATTCTGAAGTCCGCACCAGGCAAGCAAGTTGTAGTCATCGGCGGGAAGGTCGAGCAGCATCGAATAGTTTTCCGCTGTCGCAGGGTCTACCTGTTCCGCTTTTTGCCATACCAGTACACCCGAGGGGTCGAACGCATACACATGAACCGACGAGACCTCGTTGGCGAAGGCGTCCGCCCATTTCAGGTTCTTGTCGTAGCGGAACTTGAGGCGGTAGGTCACGGAACAGTCGCCTTCGTAGTCATAGACAAAACTGTCACATGACACAAAAGCGAACAATGGCAGTACCGCCATCGCCGTCACCCATGCTCGCAATGCCTTTCTCTTTATATAAGCCTTTATTTTCATGCCGTTTATATTCCTATATCTGTTTTATATATGTCGGTTGCGGGTTTTATCCCGCAAAGAATTTCCTTAACAAGTGGGAGTGCCTCCATATGGGACTCCATGGCCGCGCACCTCTCTTTGCACCGGTACGGAAGTGCTTTCTCATTACTATTTGAGGACGGGGAGAGAGTTCCTTTGGGGGGTCCCTCCCCGTCCGATGATTTGTTTATCAGTCTTTCATCATGCCTGTATGTCATCCGCATACGCGGGTATCACACATCTCCACCATTTTTTACCAATCGAGTACCACATTGCTGTTAACTACGCGCCAAGAGAGGATGTTGATACGGGCTGCGATGAATGTGTCGTCGGATTCATCCGGTTTTTCGGGATAGATGACTTCTTCCGGATCATACACCGGCGTGCCGAGACCTGCCAGTTTAGTGATTGTTGCGTCATAAATATGGTTACGCACAACACCTATCTTGTTGCCAAAGTGATTGATGTCAAAGTAGTAATAGGTATAACCGTTTTTCCATACTTTTGCAGAGCCGAGCTTCTTCAGTTGCTCATTGGCGGCTGCGGCGGTAATGGCAGTAGCATTTTCGGCGTTTGAGGCATACCATTTACCATCCTCATCGGTTGCCAGCTGGACGTATGATTTGTAACGGCCCGGCTCGGTAATATCCGGTTTGCCGTCTGCAGTACTTGTTTCACCAGCTGCGGTAGCAGTTTTTACTGTCAGTTCTTCCGGAGTAATCTTGACGAATTTTATTGCTCCATCCACGGTTTCCTTTTTATAGAGACCGCAGTTGTTTGCGAACAGGTCCTTCAGGCCGTCGATAGTAGTTCTTGTCGAACCGTACTCGGCAAATTCGAGTGCGTTGCCGTCTTTATCAACAAGCTGGGCTGAAATAATAACCTTGGTGGGTGTTGAAGCATCACCGCCCGTCGATGTTGTGATGTCGGAAGCGTATGGCGATGCGTTTTCGTTTACATAAACCCAGTCTTTTCCGTCAAATTTTGTCTTGGCCTGAGCCTGGAACTTGTTGCCGTCAATTTGTTTCGATTCTGTATCCGGAACAAAAGCACCATACTCGTAACTTACATTGTTTGCATTGATTGCCCAAAAGCAACGGCAGTAGTCCGACCAGTTCCACGGAGTAGCACCGGCACCGAACAGAGTGGCGCTCCATCCCGGATTGATTTCTTTAACAAGACGGGATCTGTTGGAAACGGCGGTGGTATTCCAGCCGAGGAACTTGACATAGATTTCTTTCGTAACATTGTTTTCTGTCACTTCCTGTTTTTTTTCGTCAGTCGAAGTCTTGAAAATGTTGGTTGTGCCATCAAGTGGCGTCAGGGAACTGTTCAGGCGG
Source organism: Bacteroides sp. OM08-11 (assembly GCF_003438665.1). Classification (NCBI taxonomy): domain Bacteria; kingdom Pseudomonadati; phylum Bacteroidota; class Bacteroidia; order Bacteroidales; family Bacteroidaceae; genus Bacteroides; species Bacteroides sp. OM08-11. Next base: position 88,623 of record NZ_QSTJ01000005.1, on the reverse strand, counting down.
ACTTTTGCTACGGCACGCTCAACGTAAATTTCCACGGGGTCATTCAGAGCTTCGCCCGAGGTCTTCTTGATTTTACCTTCTACACTGACTGCCATTTGCTTTACGTTGTCCTTTGCATAGGTGGAATTGCTCATCAAGAATTTACCACTGGTGGTGTTTGCTTTAGCGTTGTGTGTTACAGTGGCAAGAGTTCCAAGGGTACGCTCAGAGCTCGCAGATTCTAACATAGGATTGATAATCGCAACAATTTGGGACGGGGCTTGATCTCCTTCAGGAGACTCGATAATCAACTGTGCTGTGAGGATTTTTTCCACATTAGGTGTATTATTTCCTTCCTCCGTGACGTTGGTCCACTCCAGATAGTTGACCATATCGTTACCGACTTTTTTTACGAAGGCAGCACTACCGTCTGCGTTGAAGAAGTAGAAGCGCACCTTCGTTACCTTGTTCTCCGCATCGAGACCTTCTTCGTATGTGGAATTGTTGTTAGGGTCACCTGTGTGCTGGTCACCGGCAGCACGGGTACCACGGGTTCCATTAGTCGGGTTGGTTACAAGGTTTACCGTCAGGAACTGAGGCTCGCCTAACTCACCGCCGTTGTTGCCGGGGGCGATGTCTTCCTCGCTGGAACAGCCAACGAACGCCAGTCCGGCGACCATTGACAAGAATAGAGATCTAATTCTCATGTTGTTAAAAATTAAAAATTATTACTAAGTTTTATCTCTTTCGCCTTTTGTTCAATTCATTCAGCGTGGCGGCTGCCTGTCCCAGACTCATGTCACGCGCCTTCTCCAGATATTGCCGTGCCGTTTCGTAATCCTCCTTGCGAATGGCAAGCGCGGCACGCGCATAGATCGCCTCGGCGGAGTCGCCCGCCTTGTCAAGATACCTGCGTGCCGCTCCGAAATCATCCCTGCGGATGGCAGCATTGGCGGCATTGAGGTTCGCAATCTCATCGTTGGGGAACATACGCACGGCCGTGTTAAAGACCTCGGTAAACTCGTCCGTACCGGGTTCATATTTTCCGGCAACAAGGTAAAACTCGTTCAGACTCAGCTTCTGCGGCTGCTCTTCCATAATACGGCGGATTTCGTCTGTCTCGCTGAACGTGCGGATGTTGTAGTCGATGCGGTAATCCGTATGGCGTAATGCCGGGTAGAAGTTCAGCAGCATGAAGCGGTACTCCTGCGGATAGGTACACTTGATTTTCGCTTCTTTGGCATCCGGTTCCATGTCGCTGTCTATCATCGCCAGAATCTCCGTGCGGTGGTCGATGTTTGACTGCTCCACATAGCGACGCAGGCCTGCCCAGTCCTCCGGCTCGTAATCGGTCTGGATAATGTTGTCTGCGAAGTGGTACAACTGGCCTATGTGTTTCTTGAGTGCGGCTGTACGCCCGATGGCAAGGTCGGTATTGTGTTTGTAGGGGCTTTCGGGCGAGGCAAAACCTTTCAGCCACACGGACGTAATGGTGATGTCCTTGTCATTACGCACGGAGTCGATGGTCGCCTGTATTTTGCCCAGCTCGACCGTGTTGCGGCGGTAGTCTGGATAGATTACCGTCTGGTCCACCGGAAAGTCGATGTATGCCGAACCGGACAGGGAACGGCTCTTCATGACTTCGGCCTTGGGCTGCACGAATACCAGTTCGGGGAAGAACGCCTCGCGGTGTCGTCCCAACAATCCATCGTATTCCGCCAATATCTCCTGACAGCAGCCCCAGTCGCTGCGGTGAAACTTGAGTGTGGCCCCGTCCATCCATTTCTCGTAGGGAATATGGTTGTCATACTCCAGTTGTTCCGGTTTGTTCGATGCCTTGTATGATTTTTCCGTCTCACCCGAAATGGTGCTGATTCCATTCCTTATATAATAGTAATATCTGCGGTGTCCGTAGATGCCTATCGACGGCAAGTCGATCGAATCCGTCCCATTGACCAATCGCGGGGTGAGCAGTATGGCACGGTTGGAGTTCACATCAAGCTCCGACAAATCTATACCCATCGTAACGGTCAGGTACTTGCCATTGCGATTCATGTTGAAGTTTTCAACGGATACACCGGGCAGAATGTCCTTTGTGTCCTGAGCCACCGCTTTAGTCATATCTGTCATGCCAAGCAGGGTTGCCAGTATGAATATCGTCCTTTTCATTTCACTGTAAATTAGAATAGATAAACCAAGTTAATGGCCGCTTTCGTGGGACCCACGTAGTGATGCGGCTTGTCCGTTTCAACCTTCTTTCCGCATCCTGTACACCGGAAACGGTCGTAACGGGTGTAGGAATAACCGATACCTATTTCCGTTTCCAGGTTCCAATGCCGGCCAAGTACAAAAGCGTAACCGTATGACACACCGCCTCCGATGAACCACCCCTGATAGCGGGTGTCCTTCAGTTTACGGAAGTCCGTTCCAAGAAAATTTACATTGAGATTGATGCCGCCGACATTATATTGTCCGCCATGCAAATAGGTTCCGAAATAGGAGCCACCAAAGCGGTCACATAGCCAATACCTGACTCCGGGCTGCACTGACCAATGCTTCCAGCGTTTGTCGTTTGAGATTGTCCACGCATTGAACTGGCCATCCACTTCCAGTGTCCACTTGGGAGCAAGACCTACCTCCAATCCTATATTGGGATTCAACGTAAAATCTGCCGCCAGATTGGTTTTCACACCCACCTTCTGCGCACAAAGTTCCTGCGAGACACAGGAGACGACTATCATAAATAATAAAAGCGCACGTTTCATTTCCTATTTATATTTATTTCAGTTTCACTCTTTATCCGCAACATCTCTCTATAAGAGAATGACTGCATGGAAAGAATTGCGTGATTTATAGGTGATAACCGTATCAAAACGGATGTTGCTTTCGAATTGTACAGTTGCTATGCTTAACAGAGTCTGTATAAATTAGCATTCTCTGTCGAAGAACAATTCCTGTTTATCAATCAGTTGAATCCTATTTCACGTATTCATATTTCTCTTATAGAGAGAATGAAGCTACTACCCAACAACTATATATTTTGAGAAGCACTTCTTTTAACCATGTTTCATACGTCTTTCAGGAACCACTCAAAGAAATTGACACCCAATCCTCTTTCGTTCCTATTTTGAGAAACGCGAGTGTGTCCCTGTAAACGTCTGCCCATTGATACATCTCCTTTTAAGAGAATTAGGGATTTTATTGTAGATTGATAATCAAGTGTTTTATATCATAAAAACAGTGTGAAAAGCCTAATATCGCTTGACATCTTTAGGTTTAGATGAAGAAAATCATCATATTACCGATTATTTTGTTTTCATTTGTTTGGCGGTTTCTTGCATTTTTCAGTACTTTTGTGGCATAAAATAATTCTCTTAAAAGGAGATTTAGGGATTTGCACAATAGATTTTTGTCCGATTTTACTTATCCGGCTGTATCAAACTGAAGCAGATTTTCATCCTATCATAGTCCTTACAGAGCCTTGAGTATCTGGCTGTTTGCCTTGTCAACGGCAGAAGTATCCAACGAAGCGAGATAGATGCGCGTGGTCTTTTCGGAATCGTGTCCCATCGCTTCACTGATGATTGGAAGCGGAATGTTCTTACTCCGGGCAATGGAAGCCCAACCGTGACGCGCCACGTATGTGGTCAACGGAATTGCCAATCCCAGTTGTTCGCCCAACTTCCTCAACTTGTCGTTGACCAAATGAGCCGCATTCTTGTACTGTCTTCGTGCATCCACTTCCATATTCTTGATAATAGGCAACAGATAGAGAGTGTCCGCGATGTCGTATTTGTCGATGATTTCCTGCATGGGTTTCTCCCATTTAATGGAGAGCTGCTGCCCGGTTTTTTGTCTGCGATAAGAGAGTATTCCGTTCTGAAGGTCTTTTTTCTTGAGAAATGCCATGTCAATGAATGACATTCCACGTGTGTAGAACGAGAACATGAAGACATCCCTTGCCAAATCGGTCGCCGGAGAAAGAGTCAAGTCCAAATCACGGATCTGACGGATAATATTCAGCGGAACAGCCCGCTTGACCGTCTTGTCGATACCCGTATAAACGTGTCTGAACGGAGAGCGTTGTACGGTCAGTTCCTTTTCGACGGCCCGGTTGTAGATGGCTCGCAAGCCACGCATATAATAGGATGTGGTATTGGGACACACCCCTGCCGCTTTCAGGAAGTTTTCATAGCGTACCATCAAATCGGAATCAACTTCATCGAGAAACACATCATTTTCGCCACAAAAACGCTCGAAACTTCTGGTGACAACCGTGTACCGTTCTGCAGTACGGGGTTTCCCGATCTGTCCCATCTGCCGGATAACTTCACGGGCAAAAGAAATGAAGCCCTTGCCCTCCGAAGGTGTGAGATAGCATTTCAGCACGTCTTCGGCAGTATAGTCCTCACCGGCACGCTCCAGACGTGCGATTATATTCCTGAACCGTTTGGTGTTCGCATACAAAATCTCTTTCAATGATGCAAGATAATTGCTGCGGCTATCCCCGATGCCGGGCGGAAAAACGATTTCCGCATGAGCGGAATCCCATTCACAGGGATATACCTTGTAACCGGTGTTAACTTGACGTGCTACACGTCCGTGAACCACTTGATAGAATAATGTGCCTTCTTTCGTTGAAATAGAAGATGCACGAAATTTAACTTTCATTGTTGCCATATATAATCGATTTAGTGTTTCCACTTATAAAAGATAAAGGAGACTGTAGCTAATGTGATGGCGATCAATCCGGCATATACAACTGTTATTTCGCTCAAAATCTCTGAATGGAGCAGTTTCATGTTTGCGAAAATGATAAGGGCAAAAAATGAATGGAAAATATAAAGTCGGTTGACCCACTATTATAAAATCCATTTGCCCCACCTTTATAATCGCAACTGATCCACTGAAATTATAATAAAAATTGACCCCTATAGAATACTTATATTCCAATCTTGTTTTTTTACTTTAAAAAAAGCATTTTAACCCGGTATAATTTACCAAATAATTTTTTAAAGAATGAAAATAAGAATCAAGCACATACTTCGTTGCTATCAGTCAGGAATGAGTATCCGAAGTATCAGTTCTTCTCTTCTGATTTCACGTAATACAGTCAAACGGTATATCCGTATATATGAAGATATGGGTATAGAACTGGATCGTTTGTTGAAAATGGACGAACAGCATCTGCATGAACTTTTTGGTGCAGATATTGATAATGAAACAGTCAGATCTGCAGAGTATAAGTATCTTGAAGAACATATACCTGAGTACATTAAACGACTTAAATCCCGTGGAACAACAAGAAGGTCCTTGTATGAGGAGTATCTGAAAAATCGTCCTCAAGATTACAGCTATTGTTCTTTTTGCCTATATCTCAGACGTGAAAGAGAAGTAAAAGTGCCCGTTGGGCGCATAGACCATATAGCCGGTGATCAGATGTATGTGGATTTTGCCGGTGACAAACTTTATCTTTCAGACGAAAAGACAGGTGATAAGGTTCCCGTAGAAGTTTTTGCTGCCATACTTCCGTGCAGCCAGATTACTTATTATGAGGCTGTACCATCGCAGAAGAAAGAATATCTTATCCAGGCATGTGAAAATGCTTTCCATTATTTTGGAGGTGTACCCAATGCCATAGTTCCCGACAATCTCAAGTCTGCCGTAACAAAGCCCGGAGGGATTGAACCTGTAATCAATGACGACTTTGCTGCATTTGCAGACCATTATGGTTGTGTTGTCTTTCCGGCAAGAGTACGTAAGCCAAAAGACAAGGCTCTGGTTGAGAATGCCGTAAGACTGCTCTACAGGGAGGTCTATTCAAGAATGACGGGATTGAAATGTGATGATTTTGAAGCCCTGAACATAGAGATAATGAAACATACGGATGCGTTGAACAGCCGTAAGATGTACAATCGCAGTTACAGCCGCAGGGAACGTTTCCTTGAAGTCGAGAAAGACAGGCTGCACACTTTGCCCGCCACAAGGTTTATATCAAAAAACAGGAAAACGGCAACTGTCATGAGAAACAGTTATGTATCGCTTAACAATCACTATTACAGTGTCCCTAAAGAGTATATCGGCGATACTGTAGAATTACTATATGATGGAGATACAGTGGAAATATATCATAAATTCAGGCACATAACGACACACCGCAGGGATGATACACCTTTCACGTATTCGGAAAAACCGTCCCACAAACTTCCGGGAGTACTACATGAATACAGAAGCAGAATGGATGATATATACCGTAAGGCACGTGAAATCGATTCGGTAGTGGAAGAGTACATAAAACTAGTGGCCGTTGCCAAAAAATATCCGATTCAAGCCGTACGTTCAGCCGATGGTATATTAAGTCTTGTTGAACGTTTCGGACACGACAGAATGGTTCTTGCATGCCAGATAGCAATGGAATCCAACATGTTCGGATACAATGAACTTGAAAGTATTCTGATAAACAGGGAAGATGAAAAGTATCATGTCCAAATGGAAGGATAGGTTCCTGAACTTACTCCTAAACATAAAAATCTCAGAGGTAAGGATTATTTTAACTCTAAAAACAATGATGAAAATGACAAGTAACAATAAAATAAACAGAACTGTCGGAAAAAATATGGACAGAATAATGGAACTACTCTCCAAATTACGTTTTTACGGCATGCTTGAAACATACAGAAACGACTGCAGGACTACATCCTCTGATGGTATGACAAACGATGAGTTCCTTAAATGGCTTCTAGAAAGCGAGTATGATTACAGACACAATGTAAGTATTGAGCGACTAATAAGGTCGGCAAACTTCAGATATAAGGCATATATGGAGAAAATAGACTATACAATAAAACGTAGCCTTGACCGGAACCAGCTCGAGAGACTTGCCTCTCTAGATTTTATAAGAGACGGACAAAATATTTTATCACAGGCAGCTCCGGAACAGGCAAAAGCTATATAGCTTCAGCCATAGGATATGAAGCGTGTAAAAATGGAATCAGAACTGTATATTCCAATGCGTCAAAGCTTATGGGACAGCTTAAAATAGCCAAGAACAAGGGAACTATAGAATCTGAGATGAAAAAAATTGAAAAGTGCCCACTGTTGATTCTTGACGATCTGTTTCTTATAGGGCTGGACGCGAAGGAAAGGTCCATTCTTATGGAAATAATAGAAGACAGACACGGATTAAAATCAATCATAATAACATCACAGATTCCCGTTGAAAACTGGTATGATGCAATTGGTGATCCTACCGTAGCTGATGCAATCCTGGACAGGATTGTACATACTGCACACAAAATTGAACTTACAGGAGATTCTGTAAGAAAGATGAATGCAAAAAAGAAGTAACATCTACTGTAGATAATTATAATTGAAACTAACCCGGGTTAAAATGCATTTTTCTTTCCATAAATCCAATGTTTTTTTGATGGATCAATTGGGAATATAATAGTGGGTCAACCGACTTTATATTTTCCACACACGCAACAACATCAATACACTATAATAGAGTTGTCTCATAAGGTATCCTTCAGATTAAACGCAAGTTTCCTGTGCCACTATACTTGCCGCCACACTACCATCAAACAAATGTATCGTACGATGCGCAAAACTGGCATCATGCCGAGAGTGTGTCACCATGATAATTGTAGTACCTTCCTTATTCAGTTCTGTCAATAAATTCATAACTTCGGCACCATTCTTGGAGTCCAAATTACCAGTCGGTTCATCAGCAAGTATCAGTTTCGGATGGGTAACTACTGCACGGGCAATAGCCACACGTTGTTGTTGCCCTCCAGAGAGTTGCTGGGGAAAATGCTTGGCACGATGGCTGATGTTCATACGTTTAAGAATATCTTCTACCATACGTTTACGTTCACTCGCTTTCACACCTAAATAGGTAAGAGGAAGCTCTACATTCTCATATACATTCAGTTCATCTATCAGGTTAAAACTTTGGAATACAAATCCCAATTTTCCCTTACGAACACGGGTACGTTCTTTTTCTTTTAAATTACCCACTTCCTGGCCTAACAGTTTATAACTGCCTTCCGTAGGATTATCCAGTAAACCGAGAATATTCAGCAAGGTCGACTTGCCACACCCCGATGGTCCCATAATAGCTACAAATTCTCCCTCCTTCACCTCAAGGTTTACGTGGTTCAATGCTACTGTTTCTACTTCTGAAGTACGAAATACTTTACTGATGTTGTCAATTTCAATCATAATATCATTTTTTTATTCCTCCTTTCCCTTCAGGAAGGCAAGAATAGTTTATTATTTCAAATATCATTCACTCTTAATACTGTTTACGGGATTCTCATTCGCAATCCACCATGATTTCCACAGAACACAACCAAGAATGATTGCCAGATTGCCAATCAGTACCAACGCATATACAATCCAACCGAGCGGAATTTGTTCCGTGAACTGTTCCATCCAAAGCGTATTGACATACCAAGCGGCAATGGTACCGATGAATACTGCCGGAACAGCTACATAGAGTATATCACGTGAAAGAAGTTCCAGTATCATACTTGCTTCAGCTCCGTTCACCTTGCGAATGGCAATTTCCTTTGAACGGCGATATACCTCATCGGTTGTATAACCTATTAATCCCATTAGCATAATGAAAAACATGGTCATTGCTGCCATCAATGTAGCATTGCGGAATACACGAACACTATTATATTGATCCGTTATCACTTGTTGGTAGTTACCAAAATCAATAGTCTTATCAGGGAAAGCCTCTTTGGCTGCCTTATTCAGTTTTTGGAGATTATCGATAAAAGGCTCTTTCAGGCGAAGATGCACTACACCGTAGAAAGGTTTCTTACCTATCGCCATAAAAGGTTTTTTTTCACTTGTAAAAGTCTGTATCTGAAAATCTTTCAGTAGCCCAGTCACTTTGAAATTCTCTCCGCCTGTAGAAATAGTACGTCCCACTACATCATTCCCCCAATGCATCCATTCAGCAAAAGTCTCATTCACTACCGCTTCATCACCGGTACGAGCCATACGCCCTGCTTTGAAAATCATTCCCATCAATGCCGGATAATCTTCGCGCATATAATAGCAATAACGGGTGGAAAATAATGAATTACCCGTTTCATCATTGATAAAGTTACCACTATAACCATAAATGGGGGTACCTTCAGCACTACTCACCGCCTCTACATAAGGTAATCCTTTAAAAAACTGATAAGCGGCATCACGTGCTCTTTCTTCCCCTAAATAAAGTTCGCCTATTGCCAAACGCCGAGGATTATAACCCATATCTTTATTCAACATATAGTTATATTGCGCCATCACCACGCACATCAATCCACAAATAAAAGCCACACCTGCAAACTGGATGAAAAGTAACGGCCGCTTCCAACCTTTTTTACTTTCAGAATAACGATGAAAGACCTGCGAAACGGGTATACGTGAAAATAAACGTCCCGGTAATACACCACCTACAATAAATAGTATACCCACTACTATGAACGGTACCCAGATACGCTCCGGTGCAAATAACATGGAAAGTTTTGCTACTGCAGTATCTTCCACAAAATCACGAAAATTCAATAACAATAACACCATTATTAATAAAGCACCCAAAATGATAACTACTGTCTCCAAAAGAAACATACAGAAAACAGTACCGTTACCGGCACCACTACATTTGTGTATACCTATTGACTTGGCACGATGGCTCAGAGAAGAAATAGCAATAAGTACATAATTCAATGTAGCAATGAAAAGAATAGCAAATCCCAGAATACTCATAATACTTGTCATGCGGCGCACGTCTTCATATCCGCGATAAGTATCACGGATAGGCTGAATGAAAGCAGTATAGCCAAATACTTTCTTATCTTCTGCCGGACGATATTTATCAATCATCGCATCAATTCGCTTATTTACTACCGAGTGATCTGCACCTGGACGGAAACGAATATATTCTTTCCAACTATCTCCACCACTCCACGAATAATTTCCCCAGCCACGGCTCCAGATAGTGGGCAGAGATATGACCCCTTCGGGATTCGCGGTAGCGTTCTCCGGCAATGTAACATATGTACCTTTCACTGTCAAATCTATACGATGGTCATAACTAAGTACTTTCCCAATAGGATTCTCATTACCGAAAATCTTTTTCGCAAAACGTTCACTCAGGAAGATAACGTCAGGCTGAATCAAGTCACGTTCCGGATTGCCACTCAATACCTCAATTCCCATAGTACGAAAAAAGAGCGAATCAGCCACTACTTTCTGGTCATCAAAGCGTATACTACCGTTATAAAGCGGTTGTGCAACCGGCCATTCAGCCATACTACAAGCAGATTCCACTTCTTTAGAAAAATTTTCAAGTATAGCTCCCGCTACCGGACCACAGTTTGCCTGTGACGGTTCATGCTTCTCACCATTAGTCGTGAAGACCGACCATATCTGATACAAATTATCATAATCATGATAACATTTATCGAAACTTTGTTCATAAACCACACGAGCAAATAGTAAAATACTCATTGTCAGCCCCAATCCCAAAGAAATTACCTTGATAATGTTCGAACTACGTCCATGAAGTAACGTTTGGATTACATAATAGATTTGTTTCATTTTTTATATTGTTTTATCACTTTCCTGCTTTAATTTAATGCAGAAAGTATGCCAAAACAGATATCACATTGATTTTCAAACATAAACACGATTTTTATAAAATGAAATATGTCTAATTATTAGACAATACCGTCTAAGATTTAGACATAAAAAAATGACAAATTACTGGCATTACACCGGAAAATTATCATTAAAGAACAGAAAAAAAGAAAATACGGCAATTAGCATATAGAAATAAAACTCTATCTTTACCGCCAGTTTTCTTAAACACACACATATATATGAAATTAGTCCACTTCATGTTATTTTTCACTTTCTACCTATTTATGGGTAGCTGTGATTTGATAGACTATCATCCCTACGATGTCCGCATTACAGGTGAAACAGATGTAAATACTCATAACATCATCCAAATAGAAGAAAATTGTAAAGGTAAAACAACACTCCGTTTTGTAACGATGGGCGATTCTCAACGTTGGTATGACGAAACTGTAGATTTCGTAAATAGCCTAAATGCACGAGATGACATAGATTTTGTTATCCATAGCGGAGATATGAGTGACTTCGGACTTACAGACGAATTTCTTTGGCAACGCGATATTATGAACAAACTTAAAGTTCCGTACGTAACTCTTATTGGCAATCATGACTGTTTGGGTACAGGTGAGGAAGCATATCGTGCTATATTTGGTGATCCGAACTTCTCATTCATTGCCGGACAAGTAAAATTTGTATGTCTGAATACCAATGCAATGGAATTTGACTATTCATGTCCCATTCCTGATTTTACTTTCATGGAAAAAGAGATTACCGAACGACAAAGTGAATTTGATAAAACAGTTATATCCATGCATGTTCGTCCTTACGCTGATCAATTTAACAACAATGTGGCACGGGTATTCCACCGTTATATAACCGAATATCCCGGTATACAATTTTGCACTGCTGCCCACGAACACCGACTATTTGAGGAAAACCTCTTCGGAGACGGAATTATATATTATATGAGCGATTGCATGAAACATCGTAGTTATTATATATTCACCCTGAAACCAGACGGATATGAACGCGAAGTGGTGTACTATTAATATATATAGGATAATAGGTATCTTAACCTGCCTGTTATTATTGGAATGCATGCCTTTATTTGCACAAGAAAAAGATACAGTCTTTATTATAAAGTATGATACAATATGGATGAAATATAATAAAGCGGATACTATTATGACAACTCCTATCCGCCATAATCGCTACGATCGTCGTGTACATCGCTATCGTAAACATTGGGAAGCACTCATTCCAACACATACCAAAATACAATTTGCCGGAAATATGGGTTTGTTATCCTTCGGTACAGGATGGGATTATGGAAAGCATAACCAGTGGGAAACAGATCTTTTCTTGGGTGTCCTTCCCAAATATCAATCCAACCATACAAAAATGACTTTTACCCTGAAACAGAATTATATTCCGTGGAGTCTTCAGATCAAGGAAAGCCGTTTCTCCGCCGAACCACTCACATGTGGTATGTATCTAAATACCGTATTCGGTGATGAATTCTGGACACACGAACCAGACCGTTATCCCAAAGGTTATTACGGTTTTTCATCTAAAGTACGTTTCCATATATTTCTTGGCCAACGTATCACATATGACATTGATCCGCATCGCAGATTTACAGCAAAAGCCATTACTTTCTTTTATGAATTTAGTACCTGCGACCTATATGTCATAAGTGCTGCCACCAATAAATATCTAAAACCGAAAGATTATCTGAGTTTATCTTTCGGATTAAAATTGCAATTACTGTAGTCTGTGTCTATATGTGAAAAAGAAAAACTTATTTAACTTTTTTATTTTCCCAAAAACATAAAGTATATTTGTCCTTACAAATATAATTCCTCATATATGAAAAAATCCGGAAATATTCTTATCGTTGATGATAACCGGGGCGTACCGACTGCTTTACAACTCTTGTTAAAGCCCTATTTTGCCAAAATTGCTGTCCTTTCGTCACCTATTACCCTTTCAAACATGTTACATGAAGAAGAATGGCAAGTCCTGTTACTCGATATGAATTTTACCTCCGGCATTAATACCGGTAACGAAGGATTATATTGGTTACATGAAGTCAAAAAGCAATGCCCTTCATTACCTGTTGTTCTTTTCACCGCATACGCTGATATAAATCTCGCCGTACGCGGTATTAAAGAGGGAGCTACTGACTTCATTGTAAAACCCTGGGATAATCAAAAATTAGTAAAAACGTTGTTGAATGCAACGGAAAATTCTAATAAACCCGGTATACGGAGAATTACCGGGAAACAAGATACCATACCATCTTCCATGTACTGGGGTGAAAGTCCCGTTATGCAACAACTCCGTTTGCTGGTAGAGAAAGTGGCTATAACAGATGCCAATATTCTCATCACAGGCGAAAACGGTACCGGTAAAGAAATGCTTGCCCGGGAAATTCATGCCCTTTCTTCACGCAAAGGGCAGAAAATAATAAGTGTGGATATGGGAGCAATCACCGAAAGTCTTTTCGAGAGTGAACTGTTCGGACATTTAAAAGGTTCCTTCACCGATGCCCATACCGACCGTACCGGAAAATTTGAAGCAGCCGACCACAGTACACTCTTCCTTGATGAAATCGGTAATCTTCCCTATCATTTGCAAGCTAAATTACTGACTGCTATACAACACCGGAGCATCGTACGTGTAGGCAGTAATACCTCTATTCCAATAGATATCCGCCTTATCTGTGCCACTAACCGTAATTTGCAAGAAATGGTAGTTAAAGGAGAGTTCCGAGAAGATTTACTTTATCGAATCAACACCATTCATTTGGAGATACCAGCCCTTCGCGAACGCCCAGAAGATATCATTCCTCTTGCTGAACGTTTCATTGCACATTTCTGTAAACAATATAATAAAATTCCCGCTAATCTAGAAAATTCCGCTAAAGAAAAATTGATACATCACCCATGGTATGGTAATATCCGAGAATTGGAACATACCATTGAAAAAGCAATTATCATTTGCGATGGTGCTTTTCTTACGCCAGAGTTATTCCAATTATCGCATCGGAATAATAGTTCTGAAATTTCCGCATCCACTCTCGAAGAAATGGAAATACAAATGATATGTAAAACATTAGATAAATGTAACGGTAATCTTTCCGCTGTTGCAGCACAGTTGGGTATCACACGCCAAACGCTATATAACAAGATGAAAAAATACGGACTTTGAATAGCCGATATAAAATATGAAATTCAGAGACATAAGGCAATATTACATTTTCCGAACCACCATCAGTTTGCTGGTTGCACTTTTGGCAGGAATGATGTGGACACTTGTTATTCTCGAAACCACCGAAACCAAAGGACTTGGTGATCCACTATTTTGGGCAATCTTTACTACAGTACTTTTACCTCTCGCCATACGTTGGCAGCAACATCTCTATCAACATCATACCCGGAAGGTGCTTTTTATGCTCGATGCCATTGAAAACAACGATAGCTCAATCCATTTTTCCGAAACCGACGAAACTGCCGATACCCGTCTCGTAAATCGTGCTCTGAATCGTGTAGCACATATTCTGTATAATGTAAAAAATGAAACAGCTCAACAAGAGAAATACTATGAACTTATCCTTGATTGTGTCAATACTGGTATTCTCGTTTTGAACGACAGTGGATCGGTTTATCAAAAGAACAGTGAAGCTTTGCGACTACTCGGACTAGATGTCTTTACTCACATCCACCAACTGAGTCGTATAGATATGCACTTGATGGATATACTTGCTCATTGCTGTCCCGGGGACAAGCTTCAAATAAATATTAATAATGAACGAGGAACAATCAACCTTTCCATTCGCGTCAGTAATATAACTGTTCATCAGGAACATTTACGTATTCTTGCACTGAACGACATTAACTCTGAACTAGACGAAAAAGAGATTGATTCCTGGATACGACTTACTCGTGTATTGACCCATGAAATCATGAACGCCGTTACTCCTATAACTTCGTTGAGTGATACACTATTAGGGCTTAGTAAAGAGCGTAAAGCAACAGAGGAAATACAAAACGGTCTGCAAACTATCAGCAGTACAGGTAAAGGTCTATTATCCTTTGTAGAGTCCTATCGCAAATTTACCCGTATCCCTACACCCGAACCCTCTTTATTTTATGTAAAAGCTTTTATCAACCGTATGGTCGAACTGGCACATCATCAATACCCCAATTCTCCTGTTACCTTCCATACTCATGTCATGCCTGATGACCTCATACTTCATGCTGATGAAAACCTAATTTCACAAGTTGTAATCAATTTACTAAAAAATGCAATACAAGCTATCGAAACTTCTCCTGCCAAAATTGAAAATGGTTATATTAATATCCGCGCCTATTGTAATGAAGCAGAAGCAGTAGTTATAGAAATATCAAATAATGGTCCTGTTATTTCCCCCGATATAGCAGAACATATTTTCATTCCATTTTTCACAACTAAAGAAAATGGTAGTGGTATAGGTCTGAGCATTTCACGCCAAATTATGCGGCTATCTGGTGGAAGTATTTCATTAATACCCAGTAAGGAAACCACCTTTGTCCTAAAATTTAATTGAACTATTTGGTATTTGCATTTGTTAATAATATTGGCTATCTTTGTCCAATAAGATATACAATTCATCGTATTACAAACTTTACAATACAGAACATATGTTATTCACAGCAGAAAACATTCTACTTGTTGGTTCTATTTTGCTTTTCGTCAGTATCATTGTAGGAAAAACCGGTTATCGTTTTGGAGTTCCCGCCTTATTGCTTTTTCTTGTAGTAGGCATGTTGTTTGGTAGTGACGGTCTCGGTTTGCAATTCCATAATGCCAAAGAAGCACAGTTTATCGGTATGGTAGCCCTTAGCATTATCTTATTTTCCGGTGGTATGGATACTAAGTATACGGAAATCAAACCGATCCTTGTACCGGGTATTGTACTTTCCACTGCTGGCGTACTACTAACAGCACTATTCACCGGACTTTTTATCTGGTGGCTTTCCGGAATGAGTTGGACAAATATACAACTGCCTCTCATTACCTCTTTACTATTGGCATCTACTATGTCGTCAACAGACTCCGCTTCGGTATTTGCCATACTCCGTTCGCAAAAGATGAATTTGAAGCATAATCTGCGTCCTATGTTAGAATTAGAAAGTGGTAGCAATGATCCAATGGCATATATGCTTACAATTGTACTGATTCAATTTATCCAATCTTCTGGAATGGGTGTAGGAAATATTTTAGGTTCTTTCATTATCCAATTCATTGTAGGGGCTGTTGCCGGTTATTTGTTAGGTAAACTGGCTATACTCATGCTGAATAAACTGAATATAGACAATCAATCCCTCTATCCTATTCTATTGCTTGCATTCGTATTTTTCACTTTCTCTATAACAGATTTGCTAAAAGGTAACGGTTATCTTGCCGTATATATTGCCGGTATGATGGTAGGTAACAATAAAATCATGTATCGTAAAGAAATATATACATTCATGGACGGATTGACATGGTTATTCCAAATTATTATGTTCCTCTGTCTCGGATTACTTGTCAATCCCCACGAAATGCTGGAAGTAAGCGTTGTTGCATTACTCATCGGTATATTCATGATTGTTATCGGACGTCCACTCAGTGTATTTCTTTGCTTACTTCCTTTCGGCAAAAAGATAACGATGAAATCACGTTTGTTCATATCATGGGTGGGATTACGTGGAGCAGTCCCCATTATTTTTGCAACTTATCCGGTAGTAGCCAATGTACCTGGTGCCCATAGTATTTTTAATATTGTATTCTTCATCACTATTGTTTCTCTCATAGTCCAGGGTACTACCGTTTCATGGGTAGCCCGTATATTGGGACTTTCCACACCATTGGAGAAAACAGGAAATGACTTTGGTGTTGAATTGCCTGAAGAAATAGATTCTGATTTACGTGACGTGACTGTCACAGAAGAAATATTAAAAAAAGGAGAAACTTTGAAAGATATGAATCTCCCCAAAGGCACACTTGTGATGATAGTGAAACGCGGTGATGAATATCTCATTCCTAATGGTACGTTAAAGTTACATGTAGGAGATAAGTTACTTCTGATTTCAGAGAAAAACAAAGAATAAGAAAAACAGAAGAGTATTCCACTAAGAAAAAAAAACAAAACCACTTGTTTTGCATCACTATAAGCTCTATATTTGCGCAGTTTTAACTAAAGTGTGCAAATTTAACGAATGGAACAAAAACCACTATTCATCGACTACATAGAACAAAGCATCATAAAGAACTGGGATCGAAATGCTCTGACAGACTACAAAGGAATTACCTTACAATATAAAGATGTAGCTCGTAAAATAGCTAAGTTTCACATTGTACTGGAAAGTGCCGGTATTAAACCTGGAGACAAAATAGCTGTATGTGGACGTAACAGTGCCCATTGGGGAGTATGTTTTCTCGCAACTCTCACATATGGGGCTATCATTGTTCCTATCCTCCATGAGTTTAAAGCAGATAATATCCACAATATCGTCAATCACTCCGAAGCCAAGCTACTTTTTGTAGGAGATCAAGCTTGGGAAAGTCTGAACGAAGATGCGATGCCATTATTGATGGGAATTGTATTGTTGACTGATTTTACTCCGGTTGTATGCCGTAATAAGCAACTTATGGAAGCTTTCGAACATCGTAATGCTATCTACGGTGCACATTATCCTAAGAATTTTCGTCCTGAACATATCTGTTATCGTAAGGAACAGTCACCTGAAGAATTGGCGGTTATTAACTATACTTCCGGTACAACAGGGTACTCCAAAGGAGTTATGCTTCCCTATCGTAGCCTATGGTCAAATATAGCTTATTGTCATGAGATGCTTCCTGTACGCCCAGGCGATCATATTGTTTCCATGCTTCCTTTGGGACACGTATTCGGTATGGTATATGATTTCCTGTATGGATTTTCTGTTGGCGCACATTTGTATTTCCTTACACGGATGCCTTCACCCAAAATTATTGCCCAGTCATTTTCTGAAATCAAACCACGTATTATATCTTGTGTACCGCTTATTGTGGAAAAAATTATCAAAAAAGATATCTTGCCCCAAATTGACAATAAAATTGGCAAATTATTGTTGCGCATGCCTATCGTTAATGATAAAATAAAGGCTGACATGCGCAAAAAGGCAATGGAAGTCTTTGGTGGAAACTTCGATGAGATTATCATTGGTGGTGCACCTTTTAATGCTGACGTAGAGCGTTTCCTCAAACAAATAGGATTTCCCTATACCATCGCATATGGTATGACAGAATGTGGACCTATCATTTGCTCCAGCCGATGGGAAACATTGAAACTTGCCTCTTGTGGTAAAGCTACTACTCGGATGGAAGTGAAAATAGACTCTCCTGATCCACAAAATGTAGCAGGTGAAATAATCTGTCGAGGTGCTAACCTGATGTTGGGGTACTATAAAAATCCCGAGGCTACTTCACAAATCATTGACGTTAATGGTTGGCTTCATACGGGTGATCTTGCCACCATAGATATTGATGGTTATGTTACCGTACGTGGTCGCAGTAAAAATCTTTTGCTCACTTCAAGTGGACAAAACATTTACCCCGAAGAGATTGAAAGTAAGCTGAACAATATGCCATATGTGTCCGAATCGCTTATCGTCCTGCAAAACGATAAACTTGTTGCCCTTGTTTACCCCGATTTTGATGACGCATTTGCCCATGGCTTACAACAAAATGATATTGCAAACGTAATGGAAGAAAACCGTAAAGAACTGAATCAACTATTACCTTCATACTGCCAGATTACTAAAGTAAAAATCCATTTTGAAGAATTTGAAAAAACAGCTAAAAAGAGTATCAAGCGCTTTATGTATCAAGAAGCTAAGGGTTGAAACTCTTAAAAAAAATATAGTGAAGAAGTTTTTTTTATAATAAGTGTTATAAAACACATCTTTTTTCTTGGTTTATTTGCAGATTTCCTGGAAGTCCGTATCTTTGCAATGTGTTTTTCATAGTATTAGATTTAAGGTTAACAAAGGTTGGAGTACAGCGGTACTCCTTTTTTTATTTATAACCGTCAAGTATACAAATTCCAGAACTTATCATTACCTTTACTTCCAAATTTAAAATACGACTTTTATGGATATACGTACATTCATAACCAATTATTACGAAGCATTCTGTAAACAAGCTGAACTTCCTATCGCTTTTTGGTATTCAGACCAATTAGAAGCAGAAACAGAAAAAGTAAACGGTTGTTTCTTTAAATACATACAACAAGTCAGAGAGGGAAAAATCATCAGTCTCAATGCTGAAACAATAGGTTGTGGAGGGGGTAAATTCTATACGGGATTTACTGATATGCCAGAATATGTTCCCAGTTTCGTATCTCTGAAAGAAAAATATAAAAAAACTCCCGAAATGGTAGCCGACTTCATTAATGAGATCCAAATCCTCAAAACAAACAAAAAATTTCTTCATTTCGCACGTATCGACCAGATAAATTCTTTAGATGAAGTTGAGGGACTTTTTTTTCTGGCTACCCCGGATATACTAGCCGGACTAACAACCTGGACTTTCTTTGATACAAATACAACAGATGCTGTATGTAGTCCTTTCGGCTCAGGTTGTTGTTCTATTGTGACACAAACAATTCTCGAAAACAGAAAACAAGGAAAACGTACTTTTCTGGGATTTTTTGATCCTTCCGTACGTCCGTATTTTGAAGCAAACTTGTTAAGCTTTACCATTCCGATGTCCAGATTCAAGGAAATGTACAATACTATGCGTGAAAGTTGCCTTTTCAATACCCATGCTTGGGAAAAAATCAAAGAAAGAATAACATCCGGGCAATTACCAGTAGTTATTCAAAAAGATACTCCGGTATCATTCCCCATTCTTCCAAACATAACTTTACGCGAAGTAATGTTGAAAGATGCAGCAGCCATCTATCACGCAATAAACACCCATCGGGATTATATGCGAATATGGCTGCCTTTCGTTGACAATTTGAAATCTGTGGCAGATGAAGAAATGTTCCTCAAATCCATCCTCTCCGCCCCTGCTGAGAAATATGAACCCATATTTACCATTCGCAACGGACAAGATGAAGTATGTGGACTCATAGGATTTCATTTTTCTGATTTTGACAATCATCGCACTGAAATAGGTTATTGGTTGTTACCTGAATATCAGCATCAAGGTATCATGACCACTTGTGTACATAAGCTCTGCCAATGGGCTGTAGACGAAAAAGGAATAAAACGAATTCAAATCCGCTGTGCCATAAATAATATTGCAAGCAATCAAATTCCCCTTCGTTTAGGATTTCACCATGAAGGCACGGAACGGGCAGGAGAATTATTATCATCAGGAGAATATACGGATGTCCATGTATACAGCATTCTGGCAGAAGAAATACGAGCATCGTTCTAAGATAAATATATAAAGATAGAATTTACTAACTTTATTTGATATACGTATGAAAAAAATCTTATTACTATTCAGTCTACTTTTGATACCGACAATTATGTCGGCTCAAACAATCACTCCACAAACAGTCATTGCGACTTAATGGTATATGAAAATAAAAACGGTGGAGAAAGTCAAGTCTATTTTGATATCAGCCGTTCCATGGAATACATGTCTGAATTGTTTGATAAAAAATAATATATGGAAGAAATCATACTCAACGATCATAACAAGCAGGAGTACCCTCCTATGCACACTTGCGAACACATCATTAACCAAACCATGATTCGTTTATTCGGTTGCGGACGATCAATTTCAGCACACATTGAGCGAAAAAAAAGTAAACTGGATTACAGATTGGAAACATGTCCAACGGAAGAAGAGGTAAAGAAGTTAGAGCAAACAGTTAATGAAGTGATAGCTCAACATTTATCAATTATCACAGAGTTTATAACTCAAGAAGAAGCCAAAGGACGTTTTGATTTGGCACGATTACCCGAAGATGCCTCGAAAACCGTAAGAGTTGTGAAAGTAGGAGATTATGATGAATGTCTGTGTATTGGTATTCACGTAAACAACACTTCAGAGATTGGTACTTTTAAAATCATCAGTCATGATTGGAATGAAGAAAATAAGTGTTGGAGAATACGTTTTAAATTAGTCTAAATTTCAATCAAAATTAAATAAAAAGATAGCATTTTGTCACTAAACAGGTAAAATAGTCAGCCAACAAATGACAATTAGTCAATAAAGTCAAGTAAAACCAACTGGCATAAGATTTGCAAAGTAGTTAGTGAGCAACGGTTTAGATACCGGATGGTAAGAATTAAAAAAACGATATCTGAAGATATCAAACCGAGCTCAAAGCGAAACTGAATGTATAACTTTTAAAAAATAGGAGACTATGATTATGATGCCTGTAAGAAGATCTCAGAATTGGTTACCAAGTATCTTTAACGATTTCTTTGATAATGACTGGATGGTAAAAGCTAATGCAACTGCTCCTGCCATCAATGTATTTGAAACTGAAAAAGAATACAAAGTAGAATTAGCTGCCCCTGGTATGACAAAAGAAGATTTCAACGTTCATATCGATGAAGAAAACAACCTTGTTATCAGCATGGAAAAGAAAACGGACAACAAGGAAGATAACAAAGATGAAAAGAAAGAAGGTCGCTATCTGCGTCGTGAGTTTTCATACTCTAAATTCCAACAGACTATGATTCTTCCTGAAGATGTCGATAAGGACAAGATTTCAGCTAGTGTAGAAAACGGTGTGTTGAACATCAACCTGCCAAAATTCACCGAACAGGAAAAGGAAAGAAGTAAAAAATTCATTGACGTAAAATAAGATAATCGACAATTAATAAAATGGAAAGTAAGTAAACGAATGGAAGATTATTTATAAAATAAATGCCTGAACACTTGACATCACCTTCGTGATGTTGTATATTTGTAAGGTGAATTTATAGATACTTCAATTTTAAATTAAGATAAACGGAGAGGCATTGCTTCTCCGTTTTTTGTTTTCCCTCCAAGATAAAAGTATTGCATACAATGCTTATTTGCAATAATATATAATAATGTTTACTATTGTAAGTAACGAAATAGTAACAATACAAAATGTTATATGCGACAATTTGTGGGGACAAGGGTAGAAATGACTATTTGAGTGTATATGAAAAAGTCGATGTGTATAATAAATAATGCCGTATAATCTACAATTCAAGGATTATACGGCATCAATTATCTTACCGTTTGTTTACTTTTGAAAGAAGTCTAAACCGATAGCTTTTCATTGGATTCAGCTTTAAATGGGCATGTTTTATGTCTAAGAATTAGTTCGTCTAACCGAGAGAGGATGGCTTCTTTGGGCATGTAATCAGCACATTTAAAACAAAAGTATTTTTCTTCTTCTGTTATTCCTTCAACATTGTTTTCCACATAAACATTACCATCATTGGACTCCATCAGATATACATAATCTGTTCGATACCATTGAAAATTATGCTGTTTATAGCGAAAATTAATATTCCATCCATATAATAAAGAAGTATTGGGAATTTTTGCGGAGTCATCGACTTGGATGCCATCCGAGTTTAGTAAGAACTCATCTCTAACAGATGCATTTAAGAAAACACCTGTAGAGCTTGGGTAAATTGCTTTATGGTTAGAATAGTTTCTAATCCACGAATTACACATTCCCTTTCTGACATAATCAAGCAATCCGGTATGAGTAAGAAGATACAGTGTGTTTTTTGCAAAATCGTCCAGAGAACTTTCCGCCCATTGAGTACTACGAGAGTATCCAAGCAACAAATAATGTACGGGATAATACAAGTCAGGTGAGAGAAGATAATACATCCAAGTATTTGACTTATTATTGAATGTACGGTAATGCCACCATAAATTCTTCCAGAAATTTTCTGTAGAAAATCGGCTAAATAGCGTTTTAAGCAATTCTGTATTATGATAGCCCTCATTCATTACGCTGCTCTGATTTTCGTTTCTTACAAAGAAACGTTGTACGGTATTCCACTTGTCATCAAACATCGTCCAATCAGTTCTTCCTTCTTCATCTTGAAACAGAAAACGTATTGATCCGTGAAAGAAAGAATAATCTTCTGCTTCAATGATTCGATTTTCCCAATCTGGATTTTTATCTATTTGAAGAGCCTTAGCTATTTCTTCATTCCATCTGCGGGTTAATACGGAAGTTGCTGACTCTCCACCTTCTGTAGCATCCATTTTCTTGGATGCTAAACTATAAATTACATTGTGACTGTCAATGGAATCAAGATAGGATATGGCTTTTCTCACAGTCTCAACATCACGAATCTCCGGGCTACCTGTCCTGTCGGTTCCTGAAATTAAATTATACACGACTCGCATCCATCTGCTCAACGACTGTTGATTGGGAACACCTTCACTGAAATACTTACATACTGCAAAGAAAACGATTCTTTGCAGTTGATTGATGCCTGAAATTTCTTTTTTCTCATCTTTACTATTTTTGTTATTCCTATAAGTGGGTATGAAATCGAATCCTTTCATCCATCTTGGTGACGGAATGATACCTTGAAATGAAGAATAATTATCAAGAATGATTTCGAGTTTTTCAAAAAATGACACAGGGATAGAATCTATATAATATTTATATGGGTCAAAACCTATATATCTATCTGAGTCATCGGCATTGAAATACTCGTATGAAGGATTTTTCGATACAGATGATAAAGTCAAAATATAATCTCCATTGTCATTCTTAGCTGTAAACAACTCATTCCAAAAGAATCTATTGACAAAAGCAAAGAATATTTCATCAATTTTATGGTCTTCTGAGCGATTGTTCCAAAAAAGTTGATTCCATTCCGTGTCAATCTTGATAGGTATTCCGTTCCTGATATCAAGCAAATTTTTCCATCTCTTATTCAAGATTTCATCTTGTTCGGAATCTCTTTCTCGTTCTCGAAGATAGCCTATGAGGTCAGCCTTAAGGTTTTCAAAGGAAGTCAACTGTTTACCACGAGCATTCATTTTAACATAAAGGTCATCAGATAGTCCAAAATCTTCAAGTGGTTGTTGGTAGAAGGCTATTGCGTCAGTCTCCGTAAGACGTTCCCAATATTTTTCAAAAACATCTTTCTTTGTATGGATAAACAATTCCTCCAATCCGTCAACAATATCTTCTCCGCTCTTATCTCCAATGTCTGTTCCTTTAATCATTCGAAGCATTGAAGATATGGTAGGATCTTGATTCCATGCAGAATAATACCAAGTCGCATCCTTGATGAATTTTACAACATCCTTTTTATCGAAGCTTGTAAAATTTTCAGGATGGCAAAGGTTCTGTATAAATTCTCGGGAAGATATTCGCGTCTCGTACGAAAATCTGGCAAGGATATTAAAAGCTTCTTCATATTTGTCCGCAAACAAAGCTATATACCAATGGAGCAACCATAATGTGGTAAGACGCTGCTGGCCATCCAAAGGTTGGAGTGTATTGTTTTCAACCGAGCCATACACAAAATCCAGTTTTAGAGTTTCTCCATCTAAAGCTTGTTTTAAACTCGTAAGGAAATTCTTGCGAAGATATTCTTTTCCAGTTCTTCCTTGTGCATAATCTCGTTGTACTATGGGTATTTCTATATTGTTATTCTGTAGCAGTTGCCAAAATGTAATTTTATTTGTCGCCATGATTTTCTTTTTCTATTGTTGTAGGTTTACTTAATTGCTGTATACAATGTTTAATGTCCGCCAGATAATATTTCGCATCAGGAATCGTCCAATAATTATTTTCACTTACGGAAGGAGAATAGTATTTGAGGAAGACATTCTTGGTGCATGGTGGTACAAAAGAAGATTTGCCTTTATTGGCATCAACCATAGCAAGCCCTTCTGCTGTAATTTTAGGTATTTTCAATAATTCACCTTTATCCTTTCCTATAATTATGCGGCGTTTTGCAGAAAAAATGGCATTCCCATAGCCACGATTGGTTGAAGAATCCAATAGAGTATAGTTCCATATTTGGTTCTTTTTCTCCTGTGACCAATCGTTGATTGATGGTATTAAAGACTTTATCTCGGAATATATTGTTTCTTTTTTTTGCTCATTGGTAATAGTGAAGTACTCTTTAATTTTCTCCTGACTTTCGGCTGAAAGGCTTAGATAGATATTCGTTAGCCATTCTTTACGAGTAGCAGAGTCTCCCTCTGGATTTGTAGTATTTGAATTAATGTGTTCCACATCCCATCCTTCCAATTTGTACAAATGGAATGGGAACTTATAGAATACAGCCAATTTGTATTTGTCGTTTTCTTTTTGTGCGATATTACTATTGATAACTGTTTGTATATTATGAAATAACAAGATTGGACGGCATTTCCATTTGTCTTTACCATCCTCATCGTATTGATAACAAAGAGGTATCTTTGTCACAATCTCTCTGATTTGTTCTTTCAAATCATCTATAAATGAAGATTTTGTTGAAGATCTATCCCATTTTTCACTCAGTGTATAAGCATCACTACCTTGAGAAATCAAGAATCCTATGTAGTGATAAAGATATATGTCATCATACCATTCTTTGAATGTATTGAAATATCTCTTGACTTTTCCCCAGCAAGTATTCACATCACTATTCCTTAGTTTGAAATATTCATAGAAATAGCGAAAAACACGGTCTTTGTCATTCCCAATTTGTTTATATATTTCTTCTCCAAGATGCAATATGTTATTTTCACACATGAGATTGAATATATAATCTATTCGGGTTGGATTTTCATACCCAGGCTTATTCAAAAAGAGCCAAAATTCATCTTTTTGAAGTTGGTATTCTATGGCATCCCATTCACTTGCTATTTCTTGTTGACGTAAGGTTATTTCGCTGATACTTTTCTTTGTGAAATTATGCCGATTTAATATCATCGCCTTTATCAGCTCTGCATTTGTCAATGATATTTTACCGATATTAAGACGGGTAAATACTTTGATTGGATTTTCATCAACAGATTCATACCAAATGAAACGCACATTGTTTGCTTTGTCACGCCCATCTTCATCTATATCACAACTTATAAGTGTTTCTAATAATTTTGTATCAAAATCCCAATATTTGCCTATCCAGGATTCTACCGTTGTGTAGGCATTGGAGATATGGTAAAGATCTATTTCAGAATCATTTATCTGCGGATTTTCAAAAAAGGCCTCAACTTTGTTATTTCGTTGATATTTGAGTGAATATAACTGAGGGAAGTGCTTTTTATTTAATTCTTCTTTTAATGCACGAAGTATAAGATATATTGTAGTAAGACGCTGCTGTCCGTCTATTACCTCATACCATATACCTTCACCTAATTTTTTTTCACTTGTTTCAACATCGGACATCTTTCGTACAACTAATGGTTGTACACAATAAAACTGATAATTCTGAAGATTATTCGATTTGAAATCTTTGATATCATTCAATAAATCCTCGACTTGTTGCGATGTCCAACGATACCCGCGTTGATAATCAGGAATAAAGAAATTTAGCCCAAGTAATTCTCTGACTGACTTAAGACCAATAATATTTTCTGCCATACTACTTATTTTATTAATTTCATTGCTATCCATGCGCAGGCCTCCGCATCAGCGAGGGCATTGTGATGGTTCTCCATGTTATAGCCGCAAGCAGCAGCCGACAGATGAAGCTGATGACTGGGAATATCAAGACACCTGCGTGATGCAGCTAGGGTACAGTAAAACTCATAATCGGGATATTCCAATCCATATTCTTCAAATGCCGCTTTCAGACAACTTTCATCAAATGGTCTGTTGTGTGCTACCAACGGAAGTCCTGCTATTTTATCTTTAATTTGCACCCAGACTTCCGGAAAAATTGGTTGCCCATCGGTATCTTGACGGGTAAGCCCATGGACTTCAGTAGTCCAATATGTATAGTAATTTGGAGAAGGTTGTATCAGACTATAAAATCTGTCAACAATTTCACCTCCACGCACTATCACTACACCTATACTGCATACACTGGAACGTCTTCCGTTGGCAGTTTCAAAATCTATAGCTGCAAAATCCTGCATGATTAATCGTTTTTATACAAATTATACATATCAGAAATCCACCCTTTCATTGTTTTCCTGAGTGAAGTTGGAGAAATTACTTCTATCATTGCCCCAACATGAAGCAATCTCATAACAAAGTCATATGTCGGAGCAAGAAATAATTCAAAATCAGCATACTCGCCATTGTCCTCCAATACTCTTTGGCTATGATGAAGCGGAAGGGATTTTAAATATGGAATATGATCCCGATATGCTCGAATGACTATTCGTTCCGGCTTTAAGTCATAACTTGTTACAACCCCATAATAAGAAGAGAAATACTCTGCCGCAGAAAAATCTTTCGGCAGACAGAATTTTTCATCCGTAATTATCAATTTTTCTATGCGGTCAAGGCCGTATATCCTGATGTCATTGTATGTGACATTATGTGCCAATACATACCAGCGATTCTCGAATAATTTAACACAATATGGCTCAATTGGAAATGTATAACTTTTTGCTTTGTTGAATGCACAATAGGTTATTGTGACAACACGGTTTGCTTTCATTGCTTCAAGCAATGTTGCAAAGTGCTCACGGGCTGACGGAATCTGATTGACTATAATCCTGTCTTTCAATGAAAGATTCTCGCTAATCAGATTACTTACAGCAAATGAATCAAGCATCCATTTCTTGAGTTCATCTTCATCTATATCCTCCGGATTTTCTATATAATAAAGGTAGCCGCCAGTCCTTTGGCAAGAGATGATTATTCCAAACTGACTGAAAATGGCATCTTTCCAACGATTGAATGTGGCACGACTCAAAGGCTTGTAATCACTCAACTCTTTGTTACGTTCCCAACGGTCAGAAATATCTTCAAGTGAAATCCTACCGGCTCGCCGAATAGTGTCAATCAGCCATGTGTATTTTTGCAGTTGAATCATAGTTACATTGTTAATTGCTGCAAAGTTACGAAAAACTTGTCGCATTGAGCGATACAGCACAATCTGTTTTCGTCATGAACTTTTAGTTCGGATAGGTTGACTGCCTTATTACATAGCCTTAAAATTGAAAACCGGTCGAATAATAGTCTCAACAGTAACGGTTTCTCTTATATTATCAATGATTGCTTCAGCAGGCTTATAAACCATAGGTGCTTCATCCCGAGTAAATTCATTTATGGATTCGGAGTAAATCCCATTCATAGAGGATTCAAAATCTTCCATGGTAATTTGTTCGTATGCCTGACTGCGGCTAAGTATTCTACCTGCACCATGTGGAGCAGAACAGTTCCAATCGGTATTGCCCTTTCCTGTACATAACAAAGATCCGTCACGCATATTGAGCGGAATAATGCACCGTTCTCCTTTTGCAGCAGAAATTGCACCTTTGCGAATCATATTGTCATCTGATATATAATTGTGGACTGATTCAAATTCATTCTTTATCTTGACTTCCTTAAAGAATTTGAGTAAAAGAATGGAAATCAATTTGCGGTTCAATACTGCCCATTGCTGACAGATGCGCATATCGTGCAAATAGTGTTCTCGAGCTTCACCTTCCACATAACAAAGTTCAGCGGGAAGAGCAGGTTCGATGTGTTGTTGTTCTTTACGCATTTTCTTTATGATATCCTGAAGCTCATTTCTTCTACCGACAGCCTTGTATTCTTCAATTATTTCTCTGATGCGTAATTCCAAATCATCGGATCCGTCTGTCAGATGTTTTACAGCTTTCTCCTGATAAATGTTCGCCACCTGCAAGCCAAGATTTCGTGACCCGGTGTGAATCACGAGGTAGACATTTCCAATATCATCTTTGTCCAACTCAATAAAATGATTACCACCACCGAGCGTCCCGATAGACTTTTGAATACGGCCAGTATCTTTCAATTCACGATAACAATAAAGTCCTTTTATCAGTTCTTTGGCTTCACGGTATACTTCCATTTCCTCTCCAATAAGCGGTTTGAAGCCGAACTTATCTTCCCGGGCAATTTTCCCGGAAGGAACACTTGCCCGAATATATTCATGGAATGCGTGATAATCAATATCATTGACATCCCCAAGGTTTAATACTCTCATGCCGCAGCCTATATCAACTCCTACTATATTAGGAATCACTTTTTCGCCAAGATCTCCGGTAAAACCGATTACACAACTGGCACCGGCATGTACGTCAGGCATAATCCTGATCTTTTTGTCTGCAAAGACATTTATAGATAAAAGCTGCTTGATTTGCCCTATGGCATTTTCATCAATCATATCCGTGAAAATTTTCACATTATGTCCTTCTATTGTCTTCATATCTACTCTGTTTTGATAATATAGGTACAAAAGTACTAACTGCCTTGTATCATATTGCGATACAAGGCTGATAATTTGTTGGATTGCATTATTATTTGCTGTTTTATATCAGTTGTATCAAAAAAATGAGACACCAATGCAGTAATTTTGTATATTGAATTATTCATGCTCTAAAATAACGGGATTGATTATGACAAAACAATATCAAAAAATGGTGTTTAGGTCGAAAGAAAAGCGGCATCATATAAAGCTTATCAAGAATAAGTTTTTTGGCAATGACAAAGGCTACGGATATTTTGGAAAGGATAAAAAACGATATAGTTTTGTTTTAGAAGATGGGGTTAACAATCTATATGAACCTATTCGGAACGAAGTTTTAAAATACTTTGAAGAAAATGTTATTGAATGGTGGGGAGACAATCCCGATTATCCTACAGGGCATACAGTGTCTTCCCAGATAGCCTGTTTGAA
The DNA here is from genome assembly GCF_003438665.1 of Bacteroides sp. OM08-11. Lineage (NCBI taxonomy): Bacteria > Pseudomonadati > Bacteroidota > Bacteroidia > Bacteroidales > Bacteroidaceae > Bacteroides > Bacteroides sp. OM08-11. The sequence continues at coordinate 59,191 of NZ_QSTJ01000005.1, read as the reverse complement.
CCATTTGATGTTCTTACGACAAAAGCCTACGGAAGTATTGTCACTGATTAATGGATTGGGACAGATTGAGTTTACAAAAGTCCTTCCCGTACCATGCGATGCGGACATATCATATATTGCTTTTGAGGTTATAAGTGATAATTCCTATCTTAATGAACCGGAACACATTAGAGGCTCGTATTGCACTTCTATTGACGCTTTGATATATGCAGAGGATATAAATAATAAGAAATGGATTATTCCTATTGAGTGGAAATATACAGAGGCATACGGTGATTCCTCAGAAGATGACAAGTCGCTTGAAGATTACAAATGGCGCAAGGGAGAACATGGAAAGGGAAAAGAACGCATGAGGCGATATAATGGACTTATTACTAAATCGCAGCAATTGAAATCTTTGAAGAATTATGAAAGTTCAGCATACTACTTTGAACCGTTCTATCAACTTATGCGTCAAACCCTATGGGCAGAACAAATGATAAAAAATAAAGCAACGGAAAGAATTAAAGCAGATCACTATCTACATATTCATGTGATTCCCAAAAACAATGTGGATTTACTGCAAAAAACATATAAGTTTTCCAATCAAAACATGGAGGTGACATGGCGTAGTATGCTAAACGAGCAATCAAAGTATATCATAATTGATCCGCAAGAGTTGATAAGTCCGATAAAAAGCAGATTTCCGGAATTATATAATTATTTGAAAACACGTTACTATGGCGAATAAAATTCTACATATCTCAGATACACACGGTTGTCATCATAGGCTCTGTGATTTACCTGATGCAGATATATTGGTACATTCGGGAGATTTTACCATGAACGGCAGCGAGCAGGAGACAATTGATTTTTTGAATTGGTTTTGCGACCTTGATTATCAGCACAAGATATTTATTTGCGGTAATCATGATAATTGTTTGTATGGAGCAAATATAGATGGGCTTGATATCAATGTACATTATTTATGCAACTCAGGCATAGAGCTGAACGGTATTTACTTTTATGGCGTTCCAATGTTTATGGAGGATTGTATTACAGAACGTCAAAATCGGAATTATGAACAAATACCGGTTGATACGGATGTGCTGATAACACATACTCCTGCATATGGTATCCTCGACTATGACGACAATATTCATTATGGTTCGGAAGAACTTTTCTCTCGTATATCAGCTGTAAATCCTCGTTTGCATCTTTTCGGTCATATACATTCCCAAAACGGAATAGTAAAAAGGAATTCCACAACATTTTCCAATGGAGCTATCATGAATGCCGATTATACTAACCTGAATAGTCCTAACCTTATAGAAATAAACGATTAATCAACAACAAACCGAGTGCGACCAAACTTGTTCAGATCGCCGAGGTGCGAAAGAGAAAAGCGAAGATAACCCGAGCGCAGAACCAAGTTTCAACTTTATATTTATTGTTTTTATATCCTGTATCATCAAATGATACATCATAAACATATCTTTGTACCGAAATACTAAAAGAGGTAATACAAATGAAAGAGCATTTCGATATCAAGGAAACAGAGTTTTGTGAAGTATCGCAAAAAGAAATAGTAGAAAAGGTTCGTGTTAAGAATATACTTGAAGCATTCGAGTATATAGTTGATTTGGCTAAAGATTCCAATCTTACTTCTGATTTTTACCATGAGGCATCAACTTATATAAGGTATGCTTCGCAGAAGTTGAAGTTGTCCCCATTACAAACCGTTTTATTGGCTTTATTTGTAGACCGAAGCGAAGATAACTCTATTCGCATGTCGGAGATTGCATCATATATAGGATGCCGTACCACAAAAATGTTAAGGCTCTCATCCGAAATTGATGCGCTTGAAGAAAAACATTATTTACGCGCTTCCCGTTCTCGTAACTGCCTTTCTTATCGTGTTCCGGTAGAAGTCCTCAAAACTTTGAGAAAGAACCAACCATACATTTATGTCACGGAGCCTATAACAGACCTTCAATCATTTTTTGACAGATTCAATGATTTGATGGAGGAAATGAATGATGATGAAATAACACATGAAACACTTCTTGCCCAGACTAATGACAACCTTTCAGAGATAAAGAGCACTTATTTTGCACGCGCACTAAAAGGATTTAATCTTGGAGAGGAAGATTGTCTGTTATTCATTTTCATGGCTCACCTTTTTATAGAAAATGATGACGACCGTATAGGATTTCACGATATAGACAATCTGTACGATAATGATAAAATTCCCAATTGGTGTAAAAGTGAACTTCGCAGTCGTACTTCAGAACTTTTTGAATATAATCTGATTGAAAATGTAAATGAGGATGGAATGGCTCGTTCCGATTGTTTCAAACTGACCGAATATGCTAAAACCGAGTTGTTTTCAGAATTAAATCTGACTTTGAAATCCAAATCGGATTATAACTTGATAAAATCGGATGCTTTTCCGGAAAAGACACTCATTTATAATACCGCAGAACAAAATCAGGTAAATGAACTTTCATCAATACTTTCTGCCGACCGTTTCAATGAAGTTCAGAACAGGCTGCAGACAGCCGGAATGAGAACTGGTTTCTGTAGTCTATTTTATGGTTCGCCCGGAACCGGCAAGACCGAAACCGTATATCAGATAGCCCGTGCCACCGGACGGGACATTCTTCGAGTGGATGTGGATAAAATTAAAAGTTGCTGGGTTGGCGAAAGCGAACAGAACATGAAAAAACTGTTCGACCGTTACCGCAACATCTGCAAGGATTCCACACTTGCCCCGATTCTACTTTTTAATGAAGCGGATGCAGTACTTGGTGTACGAATGGAAGGAGCGACTCGTGCTGTGGATAAAATGGAAAACTCCATACAGAATATCATTCTTCAGGAAATGGAAAGTTTAGAAGGTATCATGATTGCTACAACCAACCTTACTTCCAATCTGGACAAGGCATTCGAGCGCCGTTTTCTCTACAAGATACAATTCAATCGTCCAACTGTGGAAGCGCGAATCAAAATCTGGCAAGCCATGTTGCCGTTATTGACAGAAAAGGAAGCCCACACCATTGCTTCACAATTCGACCTTTCAGGCGGAGAGATTGAAAATATCATCCGTAAATACACGATCAATGCCATTTTGTCGGGAAAAGAAGGTGTTGATATTCCATCAATTATTGAAATATGCCGTAATGAACGTATTACCAATTCAACTCGGGCAAAAATTGGATTCCAACTTTAAAAGGTATGGACAATAATGTCTTAGAACCTGACGATATTCTCTGTATGCTACTTGTTTCTGTAAAATGTAAGGGCAATAATTATAAGTATCAACGCAATCAAGATTGAATGTATGATTATTATCTCCGTCAGTATTCCGGAATGGAACAATTTCATATTGGCGAAAATAACAATCGCAAAGAATGTCGAGAGAAGTATCAGTAAAGCCACCATGCACCAAAAAGTTATCGGAGTAAGGGATATGCGACTCGCATTTCTACGAATGTCATTCTCCATCCTCTCTCGCTCTTTGCGGATTTTCACGACGGCATTATCGACTATGCAGTGCAACTCATCCTATAATGTTTTCTTGTCTTCATCTGCCAGTCTGATAGGCAGGACAGTTTTCAAAAGTTCAAGCAGGTTAAGCATGGTTTCTGAAAGCATACCGGATTTCTCGACAAGCTTGCATAGGGTATTGTAAGCCCTGCCGATTTCCGGTTTAAGGTCACGGAACTCCTTTGCCAACGCGTTGTTACGTTGTTCAAGCCGCCTGCGGCGCAATTCCTCGCTGTTACTGTTTCCGTTTTGCGGAGTAACATCCGGCTGTGCTATATCGTTGATGTAATCGAATTTCTTATTTGTTATGGATTGACTGTCTATCTTCTGATTGATAATTTCGGTTTCTTCCCAAGTTTCCTGACGGCGGCATGTGCGCACCTCCGGGCGCGTTCCATTTCATCCTCGTCCCCCTTCTGTCCCCACGGCAGGTCGTTGGAAGTGCCTCCATCTCCTCCCGATGGGACGGTAGGAACATCCATCATCCCGACAAACAGAGCCACGGCATAGTTGGTCAGTTCTTTATGATTCGCCGTTTCCCGATAGTCGAACTCGTCATCAACGTGCAGGTGGGGTATGCCGCTGTCTGATTCAAGATGCAGCCACACGCTGTAAATACTTCCTGCAAAGTTTGTCTTGTGGGAATAAACCTCACCGTGCTTGTCCTTGAACTCCATGCTGTCGTACTCTCTGACAAAGTCGTCCCACAACTGTTCCCAATCCCTCATGGTGAAGTTTTCCGTGTGTTCCTTTGCCGGGCTGACTTCTATGCGGATTACATTCTTGCCTTTCGGGGCACGAGCTTTCATCATGTCCCACACACCCTGCGCGTCAAGCCGGCACGGGAGCAGGTTGTCCTTGACGTGGTAGATGAGTTCGGGATGTTTCTTGTTCCTTGACTCTCCCGTGATGTAACGGATGTCGTTTATGCCATAGCTGATGGATTTTGCCTTGCCTATCATGGTTCATCCTCCGTTTGTTCTTGTATTTCGGGATTTTCCGGTACACGGTTCGGGGCGAAACAGCGGTCAATAATCCTTGTTATCGCTTCCGCCGTCCTGCCGAGCAGTTGCAACGCCCCGATCATCCTTTCATAATAAACATATATACAATAATATATATTCTTATATATGGAGATATTATACTTTTATTTCTCTTTGGCTATAGGTATTTATTCTTTTCCCTCTATTCTTATCTGTTTGAAATGACGCACGCTTGCAGGGCAAACGACACAAGTTTACTCCCCAAATGCCACACCTTAACGGACAAAACACCTGTGGTTTGCGATGAAAACGCCTGTGGTTTCGGCAATTATCCTTGATGTTTACGAAGCTAAAGTACATGGTTACGGATACAATGTTCAACATTAGCAAATGGTGCATTCAGAGTGAGCGAACCGGATGTCATTGGAATAAAAACGGGGAACTTGAGTCCCCCGTCCGTTAAACTTGCATAAATCTGCTATTGACAAAAAAGAAGATTTTCAAAGGAAAACAACTTAATCTTCCTTTTTCCCTTTCAGGAAACGGTCTGTCAACCATTTACGTACCGGCTCGTCGTAGAGTTTCAAGCAGAGATAAGCCAACACGAATGCACCTACGAAAGTCAATATCATATAAGGAATACCTTCCACCATCGTTGCATTATTGTTACATACCCACGCAGTATAAGTATATACCAACGGATAATGAGTGATATATACCGGATAGGATATATCTCCCAGAAATTTACACACAGCAGTAGAACGCTTGCCCGTAACCTTACCTCCCGCTCCCATTGAAACAATAACCGGAAAGATAAAAAGAATGCAGATTGCTTCATAAAGCCCATTCATCCAAAACCCCTCTTCACCACCGATACGGGGAATAGAAAGAACCACAACAATCATCAGACTGCACCACCAGAAAGCGCGTTTCTCCGTACGAATTAACCATCCCAAACGAGATAAGAGCAATCCACCGAAAAAAGGATACATCAACCGAACCATCCCTACATATTGTTGCTCCCAGTTCAAAGCCCATCCTCCTACAATATCGCCTGCCGGAGCAGTCAGGCAAAGATGCACCGTAAAGCAACCGGCAACAAATACCAAGATAGACAAAGCTAGTTTATTGAACTTACGGATAAACAACCCATATAGAATATTACCGATATACTCATAGTAGAGCGACCATGCCGGACCATTGAGCGGATGCATTTCCGTCCAGCCACGTACATCCCATTTCAACGGAAGAGGCAATAACGTGCAGCCCAGTAGCATAATCAGCAACACTGTGCCAACAGGAGTATTCTCAATAGCCGGAAAACAGGATGACTTTTGAAAATAGAAAAAAGCCGCCCCTACGATACTGCCTATAATCACCATCGGTTGCAGGCGGATAATACGCCGTTTAAAGAAAGTCCCTACCGACATCCGGTTCCAACGGTCATCATAAGCATAACCGATAACGAAGCCCGAAAGCATAAAAAAGAAATCGACTGCCAAGTATCCGTGATTGATAAACTGTTCCAAGTGATTGCCGCCCGAGTGTGCTTCTAAAAGGTGAAAAGCAACAACCATTACAGCAGCTACGCCACGAAGCCCGTCGAGTATCTCATAATGCGGTTTCGAAGGAAGATAAGAGTTCTGTGTATTCATTGAGGTATAAGATGTTCATAAATTTGCCCGTAAAGATAATAAAAAACGATAAGGTAATAAGATAGTAATATGATAAATAAACAATAGTGGAAAAGTAAATTTGAGCAAAACTAAACATTATCGTGGTTTTAAGATGCCTCATGTACAAAAAACAGTCTGTTTTTCTGGAAAATGTCATAAACAGAACATTTAATAATGCATATAAACCTTTTCTATATACGAGATGCTGACTAATTTTGTCCAAAAACTAAATATACTATAGATTATGAAACGAATTTATTGGATTTTAGCAAGCATTTCCCTGTACTCGCTCATATCTTGTACCAACGGTAGAAAAGATGCGAAAGAATGCCAGACAGTAAAAATAGATACAATTATTTTCGCCGGAGGGCAAACCCACCTGCAATATCCCGGAAAGGTAAAAGCGGCGCAGGACATCAGTCTCGCATTCAGGGTAAGTGGAACAATACAGAAAATACACGTGAAAGATGGCGCCCGCGTACAAGCCGGCCAGTTACTTGCCGAACTGGACCCAACGGACTACCAAGTACAACTGGATGCCACCGAAGCCGAATACAAGCAAGTTAAAGCGGAAGCGGAACGCGTAATGGCATTGTACAAAGATAACGGAACCACTCCCAGTACCAACGACAAGGCTGTATATGGACTGAAACAAATCACTGCCAAATACCAGCATCACAAAGACCAGTTATACTACACCCGCCTTTATGCACCCTTCAACGGCTATATACAGAAACGTCTATTCGAGACACACGAAACGATAGGCGCCGGAATGCCTGTCCTGTCCATGATTAGCAGCAGTACCCCGGAAATTGAGATAAACCTTCCGGCAGCCGAATATATCCGGCGAGAACAGTTCAACCAATATCATTGTACATTCGACATTTATCCGGGAAAGACTTACCGGCTGACCCCAATCAGTATCACTCCCAAAGCCAACGCAAATCAATTGTATACCATGCGTCTGCAACTGATTGCGGATGACCGGCCCATTCCCTCTCCGGGTATGAATACAATGGTCACCATTCATTACGACAATAACAGTCCACACTGTTTGTCCGTACCCGGCAGTGCCATATTACATAAAGACGGAAAGACCTGTGTCTTTGTTTACAACCCCTCCAACAACAAAGTAAACAACCGTGAAGTGAGCGTTGTACGCCTGCTGAGCAACGGACGCAGTATCATTACCTCCGATGAGCTGAAACCCGGAGAATTGGTGGTATCCGCAGGAATACATCACATAAAAGACGGAGAAACCGTAAAACCCCTACCCAACACCAGTAAAACAAATATCGGAGGACTGCTGTAACATGGAATTACATCTTAAAAAATCAGTAATATGGATATAAGTAAATGGGCATTCAAGAACCGTAACCTGGTTTATTTCCTGGTGTCTGTATTGCTTGTCGGCGGAGTTCTTTCTTGCTATCAGATGAGCAAATTGGAAGATCCGGAAATAAAGGTGAAGCTCGCTATGGTGGTAACCACCTATCCGGGAGCCTCTGCCCACCAGGTAGAATTGGAAGTGACGGATGTACTGGAAAAGAGCATCCGCAGCATGGGAAATATAGACAATGTGGAAAGCTACTCATACAATGACCTTTCCCTGATACAAATAGAGCTGACTACTACCACCCAGGATGAAGAAGTGGAGCAATGCTGGGACATGTTGCGCCGCAAGGTAAACGATGCCTGCACCCTCTTACCCGACGGGGCAAGCACACCGATTGTCAAGGATGATTTCGGCAACGTGTACGGCATGTTCTATGCTTTGACGGGTGACGGGCTGTCCGACCGCGAACTGTCTGACTACGCCGAACTCATCAAACGTGAAATCAGCGATATGGAAGGTGTAGACCGGGTGGAGTTGTACGGCAAACGCCCCGAATGCATCAATATTTCCCTGTTGCAAGACCGCATGGCAAACCTCGGTGTGAAGCCAGCCGAAGTCCTCGCCACTATGAACGGACAAAACAAAACCACATACAGCGGTTACTACGATAACGGAGATAACCGTATCCGCGTGACCGTCAGTGATAAGTTCAGGACGGTAGAAGACATAGGCAACATGCTGATACAAGGGCATGACAACGACCAGCTCCGCATGCGCGACATCGCCCGAATAGAGAAAGGATACGAAAAGCCTACCCGCAACGAACTGTTCTTTGACAGCGAGCGGGCACAGGGAATCCTTATCGCAGCATCCAGTGGTTCGGACATCGTGAAAGTAGGCGTCGCCGTAGAAAAGAAATTGGCACAGTTGAAAGAAAGTAGTCTGCCCGCAGGTGTAGAATACCACAAAGTATTCTATCAACCGGAACGTGTAGGGGCATCTTTAGGTACTTTCGTCATCAATTTGTTGGAGTCTGTCATCATTGTCGTAGTGATCCTGATGCTGGCAATGGGGTTCAAGAGCGGAGTCATTATCGGAGTCAGCCTGATTGTCACCGTCTTCGGCTCGTTCCTGTTCCTGCAAACGGCAGGCGGAACCATGCAACGCGTATCATTGGCCGCATTCGTACTGGCAATGGGTATGCTGGTAGATAATGCCATTGTTATTATAGACGGCATATTGGTAGACCTGAAAGCCGGCAAAAACCGTATGGAAGCAATGACAGCTATCGGCCGCCAGACAGCGATGCCCCTACTGGGCGCTACACTGATAGCTATTATCGCCTTCCTGCCTATATTTATGTCACCGGATACGGCAGGTGTCTACACCCGCGATCTGTTCATCGTACTGGCAGTCTCTTTGCTGTTGAGCTGGGTGTTGGCATTGGTGCACGTGCCACTAATGGCAAACAGCAGGTTACATCCCACCGTCGAAACCAGCGCCACCGGAAAACGTGAATACAAAGGACATACATACGCCCTATTACGTACCGCCCTACACTTCGGACTGGCACACCGCTGGAGTTTCGTACTGGCAATGGTCGTCCTGTTGGGACTTTCCATTTTCGGCTACGGATATATGCGGCAAGGCTTCTTCCCCGATATGGTGTACGACCAGCTCTATATGGAGTACAAACTGTCCGAAGGCAGTAATTCCACGCGAGTGGCGCAGGATTTAAAAGAAATAGAGGATTATCTGAGAACCCGCAAGGAAATCACCCACATCACCACTTCAATCGGCGGTACACCGGGGCGGTATAATCTGGTACGCAGCATTGCCAACCCCTCTCTCTCCTACGGCGAACTGATTATAGACTTTATTTCCCCGAAGGACCTGGTAAAGAATATGGATGAGATACAAAATTATCTGACAGAACGCTATCCCAATGCTTACATCAAATTGAAACGCTATAACCTGATGTTCAAGAAGTATCCTATCGAGGTACAATTCATGGGACCGGATCCTGCCGTACTACACCAGTTGGCCGACAGCGTACAAAGTATTATGGAGAATACCCCTGAAGTCTGCCTCATCACTACCGACTGGGAACCGCAGATACCCGTACTTTCCATAGAATACGACCAAGCCGCCGCCCGCGCGCTGGGCCTGAGCCGCAACGATGTAAGCATGTCCCTGCTCTCTGTCAACGGTGGCATACCCATCGGTTCTTTTTACGAGGGCATACATCGCGACAATATCTATCTGAAATGTCTGGACGAGAAAGGGCAACCGATAGAAGATCTCGGTAACACACAGGTATTCTCATCACTTCCTTCGTTGAACGGATTGTTGAATGAGGAAACCATGGTAAAGTTGAAAGCCGGTACCTTGAGTAAGGAAGAACTGGTGGAAAGCCTGATGGGAAGTACCCCACTGAAACAAATCAGCAAAAGCATCGATATCCGTTGGGAGGATCCCGTAGTGCCACGTTACAACGGGCAACGTAGCCAACGTATACAGTGTTCTCCCGCTCCCGGCATAGAAACCGAGAAAGCACGGCAGACCATTGCCCGAAAAGTAGAGCAGATAGAACTACCCGACGGTTATACCCTGCATTGGCAAGGAGAAAAAAATGCGAGCGACCAGTCCATGAAATACCTGTTCAAGAATTTTCCACTAGCCATTATCCTGATGATTGCCATTCTGATTATGTTGTTCAAGGACTACCGTAAACCAGCCATCATTTTCTGTTGTCTTCCCATGATTCTTGTAGGAGTAGTGGCAGTGATGCTGCTTACAGGCAAGACGTTCAACTTTGTAGCAATTGTAGGTACACTGGGACTGATAGGTATGCTTATCAAGAATGGCATTGTGTTAATGGATGAAATCACCCTGCAACTCAATCAGGGAATAGAACCGATTACAGCATTAGTTGACAGTGCCCAGAGCCGACTACGTCCAGTTACTATGGCAGCGTTAACCACTATTCTAGGTATGATACCGTTACTACCTGATGCCATGTTCGGTTCATTGGCAGCTTCCATTATGGGTGGCCTGACATTCGGCACATTGATAACTCTCCTCTTTATTCCTATCCTGTATGCATTATTCTTTCACATAAAAAACGAATAACAATGAAAAAGGAAATAATTATCCTCACTACCCTATTCTTCTCTGTCAGCATCTCTGCCCAAGAAACCCTGACTCTGGAACAATGCAGAGAAATGGCACTGAAATATAATAAAGAAATGGCTATTTCGGTCAAGCAAACGGAGGGCGCACAGTATACCGTAAAAAGTTACAAAGGAAACTTTTTCCCAAACTTCACTCTTAGTGGAACGGGCATTTACAGCACAGCAGATGGTAGCTTAGGTATAGCCGGAGGTAACTTACCTACCTTCCTGCCCGATGCTACGGGACAATTTCTACCCAACAATGGTTTTGCCTACTTTCCGGGACTGGACCTTAACTATAAAATAGGTATATTATATATGGGAGGTGTACAAGTGGAACAACCACTTTATATGGGCGGCAAAGTTCGCGCGGCCTACAAAATGTCTTTATTGGGCAAAGAAATGGCGCAACTGAATGAAACGCTGACAGCATCAGAAGTCATTGTAAAAACGGACCAGGCATATGCACAGGTTATCAAAGCCAAAGAGATGAAAAAAGTAGCCCATAAGTATAATGCAGTACTTATAGAATTGATGAAGAATGTAGAAAGTGCCTACAAACATGGCCTAAAGTCTCAAAATGACGTTCTGAAAGTACAAGTAAAACTGAACGAGAGCGAACTCAACATCCGCAAAACCGATAACGCACTCCGCTTGGCAACCATGAACCTCTGTCACTACATCGGAAAACCTCTAACAACAAACATATGTATCTCCGACAGTTTTCCCGAAGTAGAACAAGACATCCAGTTGCAAATATCAGACATCTCTGCCCGCCCCGAATATGCTATACTGAATCAACAAGTAGCTATTGCCAAGCAACAGGTAAAGTTGAACCGTAGCGAACTATTACCGCAAATTGGAATAAAAGGTTCATACGACTATATCCATGGTCTGGAAATCAACAATCAAGACCTGTTCGATAAAGGCAGTTTCTCCGTTCTCCTAAATGTAAGTGTACCTATTTTCCACTTCGGCGAACGGACCAACAAAGTACGTGCAGCCAAAGCCAAACTGGAACAGACGCGCCTTGAACAGGAAAACATGAACGAACAGATGTTACTGGAATTGACGCAGGCCGCCAATAATCTGGATGAAGCCCGGTTGGAAAGTTCTATCGCTAAACGTTCCCTACAACAGGCAGAAGAGAATATGAGAGTAAGTCGTAGTCAATATGATGTAGGTTTGGAAACACTATCCGACCATCTGGAAGCACAGGCTATGTGGCAGCAAGCATACGAAAACACAGTAGATACTCATTTTCGGTTATACCTGAATTACATTACTTACCTAAAAGCTACAGGGACGTTGCTGAAATGACAGTCATATATTGAAACTATATAATAAACGAGGGGTCTGAAAACTTTTAATGTATTCAGACAACCTCGTTTTTGTTTACAAATACTGTTTCAAGTACTTTTATTTATATTCTTCCCACGACTTTATAGCCAAATCATTTGGAGTCATCGTGCAAAACGCATTGATAAAAGCACTCGCCAAACGCGCATTCGTAATCAACGGAATATTGAGATCAATGGCCGCACGACGTATCTTATAACCATTATCCAACTCACCCGCAGTGAGATTTTTCGGAATGTTCACAACCATATCAATCTCCTTTCTATGCAACATATCCAGCGCCTGCGGTTGCATATCAGGTTCACTCGGCCAGTATACGCGAGTATTCTCTACACCATTCTCCGTAAGGAACTTACTTGAGCCACCAGTTGCAAACAATTTATATCCTTTATTTTGAAGCATACGAGCTGCAGAAAGCATATCCACCTTCTGCTTCGGCGTACCGGTAGAAAGCAAGATATTTTTCTGCGGAATACGATAACCTACTGATAGCATCGCTTTCAGAATAGCACAGGAAGTATCACTACCTATACATCCCACTTCACCCGTAGACGCCATATCCACCCCTAACACGGGATCTGCCTTTTGCAAGCGGTTGAAAGAGAATTGAGAAGCCTTAATTCCTACATAATCGAGGTCGAAAAGATTTTTGTCCGGTTTCTGTACAGGAATACCGAGCATCACCTTCGTAGCCAATTCGATAAAATTAATTTTAAGCACTTTGCTGACGAACGGGAATGAACGGCTGGCACGCAAATTACATTCAATTACCTTGATATCGTTGTCTTTAGCCAGATACTGGATATTGAATGGCCCCGATATATTCAGCTCACGGGCAATCTCACGACTGATACGCTTGATACGGCGTACTGTTTCCACATAAAGCTTTTGCGGTGGAAACTGGATAGTGGCATCACCTGAATGTACCCCTGCGAATTCTATATGTTCACTGATAGCATATGCAATGATTTCACCATCCTGTGCCACCGCATCCATCTCTACCTCCTTGGCATGTTCAATGAATTGGCTGACTACTACCGGATGTTTTTGGCTGACATTGGCAGCCAAAAGCAGAAAACGTTCCAGCTCCTCTTGATTGGAACATACATTCATAGCAGCACCAGAAAGTACGTATGACGGACGAACCAATACCGGAAATCCTACCTTATCTACAAAAGCATTGATATCTTCAAGTGAAGTTAGTGCTCTCCATTCGGGCTGATCCACACCGATACGGTCAAGCATAGCAGAGAACTTGTCACGGTCTTCAGCATTATCAATACTCTTGGCACTCGTTCCAAGAATGGGAACATTCTGCGCATCCAGGCGCAAGGCCAAATTATTAGGTATCTGTCCACCAGTAGAAACAATGACACCATGAGGAGTTTCCAATTCAAGGATATCCATGACACGTTCGAAAGTAAGTTCATCAAAATAGAGACGGTCACACATATCGTAGTCCGTAGATACGGTTTCCGGGTTATAATTAATCATTACACTACGATAACCTTCCTTACGGATGGTGTTGAGCGCTTGTACACCACACCAGTCAAATTCCACTGAAGACCCGATACGATAAGCACCCGAACCAAGAACCACAATGGATTTACGGTCACCTAGATAATGTATATCGTTGGCAATGCCGCTATACGTCAAGTATAGGTAATTAGTTTGTGCGGGATATTCGGCGGCAAGGGTATCAATCTGTTTCACCACAGGTAGTACCCCCATCTTCTTACGATAATTACGGATATAGAGGATACCCTCTTCCATATCACCTTCATAACCGATTGCACGGGCTATCTGAAAGTCCGAAAAGCCCTGTATCTTAGCTTTACGCAACAATTCAACAGGAAAGTCAACAATATCCTTATGCTTTCCACTCCATTGTTCCAATTCCTTGCTAGTACGCATTATATTCATCAGCTTCTCCAGGAACCATTTATCAATCTTCGTTAACTCATGCACCTGATCTACGGTGTATCCGGCACGAAAAGCTTTAGAGATAACAAAGATACGTTTATCGGTAGGTTCACGCAACGCCTGGTCAATGTCAGGAATTACAAGCTCCTTGTTTTCTACGAAACCATGCATCCCCTGTCCTATCATACGCAACCCTTTCTGAATAGCTTCTTCAAAAGTACGACCGATAGCCATTACCTCACCAACTGACTTCATAGATGAACCGAGTTCTTTGTCCACACCGTGGAACTTACCTAAGTCCCAACGCGGAATTTTGCAGACAACATAGTCCAACGCCGGTTCAAAGAAAGCGCTCGTCGTTTTGGTTACGGAGTTTTTCAAATCAAAAAGCCCATATCCAAGACCAAGTTTTGCAGCGACAAAAGCAAGTGGATAACCTGTTGCTTTAGAAGCTAATGCAGAGGATCGGCTCAAGCGTGCGTTTACCTCAATTACACGATAATCCTCACTCTCCGGGTCGTAGGCATATTGCACATTACATTCCCCCACAATTCCGATATGACGGATAATGCGGATGGCGAGTTCACGTAGTTTATGATAGTCCGCATTACTCAGAGTTTGTGACGGAGCAATGACGATAGACTCCCCAGTATGAATACCCAGCGGATCAAAGTTCTCCATATTACAAACCGTGATACAGTTATTGAAACGGTCACGGACAACCTCGTATTCCACTTCTTTCCAACCTCTCAAGGATTTCTCTACCAATACCTGCGGAGAGAAAGAGAAAGCTTTTTCTACCAGCACATTCAGTTCTTCCTCATTGTCACAAAAACCGGAACCCAATCCACCAAGCGCATATGCAGCACGGACGATAACGGGATAACCGAGTTCCTTAGCTGCACGACGTGCATCCACCACGTTTTCCACCGCTTCGCTCTTAATGGTCTTTACGTCAATCTCATCCAGTTTCCGCACGAATATCTCACGGTCTTCGGTGTCGATAATGGCTTGTACGGGAGTACCGAGTACTTTTACATTGTATTTATCAAAGATAGCGTCTTTATACAGTGCCACACCGCAATTTAACGCTGTCTGTCCGCCAAAGGCAAGCATAATGCCGTCGGGACGTTCTTTCTCAATAACCTTCTCTACGAAGTAGGGAGTAACGGGCAGGAAGTAAATCTGATCGGCAACCCCTTCCGAAGTTTGCACGGTAGCAATATTCGGATTGATAAGGACGGTATAGATACCCTCCTCTTTCAATGCCTTGAGTGCCTGCGAACCGGAGTAGTCAAACTCTCCCGCCTCACCGATTTTCAATGCGCCGGAACCGAGCAGCAGGACTTTCTTTATATTGTTTTCTTTCATTTGTCTTAAATTGATTATATCAATAATCTGTTTTCACAGGTATCAAAATCTATTTTAATGTACATCAAACGGAATTATGACATATATCAAACGACTTTTTGATACCGGTCAAAATTATTATAACAGTTTCACAAACTCGTCAAACAGAAACTCCGTATCCGTTGGCCCACTGGCAGCCTCCGGATGGAACTGTGCAGAAAACCATGGGTTACGTTTGTGCCTGATACCTTCATTGGAACCATCATTCATATTAATAAAAAGTGGTTCCCAATCCTCGCTCAATGTATTGTTGTCAACCGCATAGCCATGATTTTGAGAGGTAATGAAGCAACGTTCCGTACCTACCATACGTACCGGCTGGTTATGGCTGCGATGACCATATTTCAATTTGTATATCTTTGCTCCTCCGGCTTTGCCCAGTAACTGATTACCCATACAAATACCGAAAATGGGGAGTTTCTCGTTTTTCATCGTTTTACGGATATTCTGTACAGCCTCATCACAAGTATCCGGATCACCAGGACCGTTGGAGATAAACAAGCCGTTGAAGTCCAATCCATTGAAATCATAGTTCCAGGGTACACGGATTACTTCCACATTCCGTTTCAGTAGACAACGGATGATGTTGGTTTTCACTCCGCAATCCAAGAGAAGGACTTTCTTCTTATCCTTACCTTCATTATATCGGACCACCTCTTTACAACTTACTTTATCTACATAGTTCACGCCGGCATAAGCTGCGTCGGGTATATTGTCAGGATCATCGTCAAATATAATCTTCCCCATCATTACCCCATGTTCACGCAGCACTTTGGTCAGTTCACGTGTATCGATACCTGTAATACCGGGCACTTGTTCACGCCTGAGCCAATCGCCCAAACTTTCCACTGCATTCCAATGACTGTAATTCTCCGAGTAATCGCTTACAATAATAGCTTCGGCATGAATACATTCACTTTCCATGAAAGTAGCCAATCCATTCGATTCAATAGTATACGGCGGCACCCCATAATTACCCACCAAAGGATAAGTAAGAGTCATCAACTGTCCGGCATATGAGGGGTCGGTCAGGCTTTCGGGATATCCTGACATGGCCGTATTGAAAACGACCTCTCCCGCCACCGGCTTTTCATAGCCGAACGACTTACCGTGGAAACGGCTCCCGTCGTCAAGGATTAGAGTTACATTTCTCATATTTAGAATTGATAAACTTGTTCTATATAATTAATAAACGCTTCATTCAGCAGTTTCACCCCTCCCGGAGTAGGATAATCTCCACTGAAGTACCAATCACCCTGATGTTTTGGACAAGCCTCATGCAAACCTTCAAGGGGTTGATAAACAATCTGTACTTTAGCTTTCGTACCTTTCGGGGTAAGTAACTCCACCATCTTAGCAGAAACTTCTTCATCTGTAAAAGGAGCATAGATTTCCTTTACATAATTCACCATCTGCTCCTTAGGTAAACCAACCTGTTCCTTAGACTTACGATAAGCAGCGGCAATAACATCCCGCATATCACGTTCTTTCAGTAACTCGATGGCAGCTTTGAAGGCGATAAACTCACTCATCTTTGCCATGTCTATACCATAATAGTCAGGATAGCGTACTTGTGGAGAGGAACTTACAATCACTATTTTTTTCGGGTTCAGACGATCAAGGATGCCGATAATACTTTGTTTCAAAGTAGTTCCGCGCACTATCGAGTCATCAATAATAACGAGATTATCGACTCCGGGCACAAGACTGCCGTAAGTGATATCATACACATGAGTGGCAAGGTCATTACGACTATTGCCTTCAGCGATAAACGTACGTAACTTGATATCTTTAATAGCCACCTTTTCACTTCGTATCCGTCGAGATAGAATACGCTCCAGTTCATCATGATTGGGATTATGCCCCAAAGCGGAAATCTGCTGAACTTTTTCCTGATTGAGATAATCATCCAGCCCTTGCAACATTCCGTAAAAGGCAACTTCCGCCGTATTGGGAATGAAAGAAAACACAGAATGATCTACATCGTTATTAATGGCTTTCAATATGTTAGGCACTAACTTCTCACCTAATAGTTTACGTTCCCTATAGATATCCACATCGCTACCACGACTAAAATAGATACGTTCAAACGAACAAGGTTTCACTTCACGTGGTTTGTTAATCTGCACAGTACGCAATTTTCCCGCCTTATTGATGAACATCGCTTGTCCCGGCTGCAATTCTTTGATGGCTTCAATGGATACATTGAAAGCAGTCTGTATCACGGGACGTTCACTGGCAAGTACCGCAACCTCATCATCTTGATACCAAAATGCCGGACGAATCCCCCATGGGTCACGGACAACGAAAGTTTCGCCACTTCCGGTAAGCCCGCACATCACATACCCTCCGTCCCACTCTTTACTCGAAGTCCGCAAGACATTGGCAAGGTCGATATGATCTTCAATATAGTGAGTGACATCCATACCTGTCAACCCCTCCGCTTCTGCAAGGTTAAAGAGACGCTCCACTTCACGGTCAAGGCGGTGTCCCACCTGTTCCAACATGATATATGTATCAGCATACTTACGGGGATGCTGCCCAATGGCTGTAATACGCGCAAAGATCTCATCCACATTCGTCAAATTGAAGTTACCGCACAAAGCAAGATTCTTAGCACGCCAATTGTTTCTGCGGAGAAATGGATGCACATAAGATATGCCGGACTTTCCGGTAGTAGAATAGCGCAGGTGTCCCATATATATTTCTCCAGCAAAAGGTAGCATACGCTTAGCATAGTCTGCATCATGTAGTTGTTCCTTTGTGAGATCTTTAAAATGACTCTGCACCGTACCGAATATTTCGGTAATAGCACCAGAACCGAGAGCACGTTCACGAAACATATATTCCTCACCAGGATTGGCTTCCAGCTTTACACATGCCAGTCCGGCACCTTCTTGCCCGCGATTGTGTTGTTTTTCCATCAAGAGATAAAGCTTGTTCAGCCCATACATCCATGTACCGTACTTCCGCTCGTAGTACTCCAGTGGTTTCAGCAGGCGTATCATGGCAACGCCACATTCATGCTTCAGTTGTTCCATCTATCTATTTACTAATGACTAATTACGAATTATCTGTTTATATCAAATGTGTCATCTATTGAAAATATACACATCATCTTTCTTTCAATTATTCCACTGTCACCGATTTGGCAAGGTTTCTCGGCTGATCTACGTCCATTCCTTTACATACAGCAATATGATAGGCTAGTAATTGCAGAGGTACTGTAGTTATTAACGGGTCAAGACACTCTATTGTTCCAGGAAGTTCGATACAGATATCTGCTATTTTACTGATAACCGTATCTCCTCTCGTCACGACAGCTATCACCTTACCTTTACGCGCCTTAATCTCCTGTATATTGCTCAATACTTTTTCGTATAATCCATTTTGCGTGGCAATGACCACTACCGGCATTTCAGCATCTACCAAAGCGATGGGACCGTGTTTCATCTCAGCGGCAGGATATCCTTCGGCATGGATATATGAGATTTCTTTCAGTTTCAATGCCCCTTCCAAAGCTACAGGATAAGAATATCCACGTCCCAGATAGATGAAATTATGCGCATATGTGAAAATTTTGGAGAGTTCCGCAATACGGTCATCCAGTTTCAAGACCTCTTTCATTTTATCGGGAATTTGTCTTAATTCATGAACAATCGTAAGGTATTTCGCTTCATCAATCGTTTGTTTCTCACGGGCGAGCGTCAGTGCCAACATAATGAGTACCGTGACCTGTCCCGTAAAGGCTTTGGTAGACGCTACCCCAATTTCCGGTCCCACGTGGATATATGAACCCGTATGTGTGGCACGGGAGATACTAGAACCGACGGCATTGCATATACCATATATAAATGCTCCACGGCTTTTGGCTAGTTCTATGGCAGCCAGCGTATCAGCAGTTTCACCGCTTTGTGAAATGGCAATCACCACATCACTACCGCCAATAACAGGGTCACGATAACGAAACTCACTAGCATACTCCACTTCCACTGAAATGCGACAAAAACTCTCTATCAGATGCTTACCTATAAGAGCTGCATGCCAGGAGGTTCCGCAAGCCACGATAATAAAACGTTTAGCATCCAGTAACCGTTGTCTATAATCAATCACAGCTGAAAGTACAACGTTCGTACTCTCCACATTAATGCGTCCGCGCATGCAGTCGTGAATACAATTGGGTTGTTCATAGATTTCTTTCAACATGAAATGCTTATACCCTCCTTTCTCCAACTGACCGAGATTCATAGAAACAGTCTTTACCTTATGAGAGCATTCCATATTCTTCAGGTTTACCACTCTCAGCGGTTCATCGCGATGGATAACAGCTATTTCTTCATCTTCCAGGTAGACCACCTTATCTGTATATTCTACGATAGGCGTTGCATCGGAAGCCAAAAAAAACTCATTCTCTCCTATTCCTACCACTAGCGGACTGCTTTTGCGCGCAGCTATAATTTCATCGGGTTGTTCCTTGTCAAGTACTGCAACAGCGTATGCACCGATAACTTCCTGCAAAGACAATTGCACAGCCGTCAACAAATCAATCTGATTGGTTATCTGGATATATTCTATAAGTTGTACCAATACTTCAGTATCCGTATTACTTTGAAATGTATAACCTTTAGTTTGAAGTTTTTCTTTGAGAACGGCGTAGTTTTCAATGATGCCGTTATGAATGAGAGCTAAACGCTTGGAAGAGGAATAATGGGGATGGGCATTAACAGAACAAGGTTCTCCGTGCGTAGCCCAGCGTGTGTGTGCAATACCAATGTTTCCGGAAATATCTTTTTGGACAGCGAATGCTTCAAGTTCCGAAACCTTACCTTTCGCTTTATACACATTCAACTGCTGATTATCACTGATCAATGCTACCCCTGCACTATCGTATCCACGGTACTCTAACCGCTTCAAACCTTTGATAAGGATGGGATAGGCTTTTCTTTGGCCTATATAGCCTACTATTCCACACATAATGTATCAATATTTGGTTTTGCGATACAAAGATACATATTATTTAGAACATAAAGTTTACCTTTCTCCATTTTATTTATCAAAAGAATAGAAAAAAGTTATTTTAATATCAAAACGTTAAAGAATATATTATTTTAAAAGCAAAAAGATGAATTTATAAATTAAAAGCAAAAAAATACATTTTATTTTAGATTAGAAGAAACACCTGATATTTTCTTTCAAATTATAATCAACCCAAACAGAAGATACATTTAATATGATAGAAACCCATTTAAGAAATATCATTTTGAAATTAATTGTTTATTTTTGCCGAACATTATGACAAAAGAATAAATATAATACAGAAATAAAGAAAGTAAAAGATGAGAAAAGAAAATCTTTTTAACAACAAAAGAAAAGAAAAGCCCGGACAAAGACAGCCCAAAGAGTTGGGTCTATACAATGCATCATACGAACACGATGCGTGTGGTGTAGGTATGTTGGTAAACATCTGCGGAGGTAAATCGCACGAACTAGTGGAGTCTGCACTGAAGGTATTGGAGAACATGCGTCATCGTGGAGCAGAAGGTGCCGATAATAAAACCGGAGACGGTGCCGGCATTATGTTACAGATACCACACGAATTTATTCTGCTACAAGGTATACCGGTTCCCGAAAAAGGCAAGTACGGTACGGGACTGTTATTCCTCCCTAAGGATGAGAAAGCCCAAGCGGCCATATTGAGTGTGATCATCGAAGAAATAGAAAAGGAAGGACTAACTCTGATGCACCTGCGGAACGTACCAACGTGTCCTGAAATATTAGGTGAAACCGCACTTGCCAATGAACCGGACATCAAACAAATCTTCATTACCGGATTCATGGAAAGCGAGACCGCCGACCGTAAACTTTATATAATAAGAAAAAGGATAGAAAATAAAATATACCGGTCGGACATCCCTACACGGGAATATTTCTATATCGTGTCACTATCGACAAAAAATATTATCTACAAAGGTATGTTGTCTTCCTTACAATTGCGCACCTATTTCCCTGACCTGACTAACAATTATTTCACCAGTGGATTGGCATTGGTACACTCCCGCTTCAGTACCAATACTTTCCCCACTTGGGGACTGGCTCAGCCATTCCGCCTGTTGGCACACAATGGAGAAATCAATACCATCCGTGGTAATCGCGGATGGATGGAAGCTCGTGAAAGCGTGCTCTCCACTCCCACACTTGGCGACATCAAGGAACTGCGTCCCCTCATTCAGCCAGGCATGAGCGATAGTGCCTCATTAGATAATGTATTGGAGTTTCTTGTAATGTCGGGATTGAGCCTGCCACATGCCATGGCGATGCTTATACCAGAATCTTTCAACGAAAAGAACCCTATCAGCGAAGACTTGAAAGCCTTCTATGAATATCATTCCATCCTAATGGAACCATGGGATGGTCCGGCAGCGTTACTTTTCAGTGACGGACGGTATGCCGGCGGTATGCTCGATCGTAACGGTCTGCGTCCCGCACGTTACCTCATCACCAAGAGCGACATGATGGTAGTGGCAAGTGAAGTCGGCGTAATGGATTTCGAACCGGGAGACATCAAAGAAAAAGGACGCTTGCAACCTGGTAAAATTTTATTGGTTGATACTGAGAAAGGTAAAATATATTATGACGGAGAATTGAAAAAACAGCTTGCCGAAGCCAAACCTTATCGTACTTGGCTTGCCGGTAATCGTATCGAACTGAACGAATTGAAAAGCGGACGTAAAGTTCCTCACAGCGTGAAGCATTATGGCAGTATGCTACGTACTTTCGGCTTCTCCAAAGAAGATATAGAAAAAATCATCATGCCGATGGCAAGCAATGGTGCCGAGCCCGTCAGTGCCATGGGTAACGATACACCACTTGCCATACTTTCCGATAAACCACAATTGTTATATAATTACTTCCGCCAGCAATTCGCCCAAGTAACGAACCCTCCTATCGACCCTATCCGGGAGGAGCTCGTGATGTCCCTGACGGAATATATCGGTGCCGTAGGTATGAATATTCTGACCCCCAACGAAAGCCACTGTAAAATGGTGCGCCTGAACCATCCGATACTGACTAATACACAGTTAGACTTACTTTGCAACATCCGTTATAAAGGCTTCAAAACCATAAAATTACCAATGTTGTTTGAAGCTTCCAAAGGGCGTTCCGGATTACAGGAATCACTTGCGGAACTATGTAAACTCGCCGAGAATTCCGTAACAGAGGGTGTGAACTATATTGTGCTGACCGACCGTGACGTAGATGCCACACATGCCGCCATTCCTTCACTACTTGCTGTGTCTGCCGTACATCACCATCTCATTTCGGTAGGCAAACGTGTACAAACTGCACTAGTAGTAGAAAGTGGAGAAATACGCGAAGTGATGCATGCCGCGCTGTTACTGGGTTTTGGTGCCAGTGCATTAAATCCTTATATGGCATTCGCCGTACTCGACAAACTGGTAACCGACAAGGAAATACAGCTTGACTATGCCACAGCAGAGAAAAACTACATCAAAGCCATCTGTAAAGGCCTGTTCAAAGTAATGAGCAAAATGGGTATCAGTACCATCCGTTCCTATCGTGGAGCAAAAATATTCGAAGCTATCGGATTAAGTGAAGAATTGAGTAACACCTACTTCGGCGGACTGAAATCTGCTATCGGCGGTATCCGTCTCGACGAGGTAGCACAAGATGCCATTGCTTTTCACAATGAAGGAAAAAAAATAATCAAGAACGAAGTATTAGAAAATAAAGGTGAAGCAGCATTATTGCCGAACAGAGGATTATACTCCTTCCGTAAGGATGGTGAACAACACGCCTGGAACCCGGAGACTATCAGTACGCTACAATTGGCTACGCGGTTGGGAAGTTATAAGAAGTTCAAGGAGTTTACCAAGTTGGTAGATGAAAAGGAAAAACCTATCTTTCTGCGTGATTTTTTCGACTTCCGCCACAATCCCATTTCCATTGACAAGGTAGAACCGGTAGAGAGTATTTTGAAACGTTTCGTCACGGGTGCCATGTCTTTCGGGGCTATCAGTCAGGAAGCTCACGAAGCAATAGCCTTTGCCATGAATAAGTTACACGGACGTAGCAATACAGGTGAAGGGGGCGAAGATGCAGCACGTTTCAGTACAAATATGCGCTCTGCTATCAAACAGGTAGCATCGGGACGTTTCGGTGTGACTACCGAATATCTGGTGAATGCAGATGAAATACAAATCAAGATTGCCCAAGGAGCCAAGCCCGGTGAAGGTGGTCAGTTACCGGGGTTCAAAGTAGATCAGGTGATTGCCAAAACACGCCACTCCATTCCGGGTATATCACTGATATCTCCCCCACCTCATCACGATATTTATTCCATTGAAGATCTGGCACAACTTATCTTCGACCTGAAGAATGTCAACCCGAAAGCTAAAATCAGTGTGAAACTGGTAGCCGAAAGCGGCGTAGGTACCATTGCAGCAGGTGTAGCAAAAGCAAAAGCAGATCTTATCGTCATTTCCGGCGCAGAAGGTGGTACGGGTGCATCACCCGCATCGAGTATCCGCTATGCCGGTATCTCTCCCGAACTCGGCCTGAGTGAGGCGCAACAGACCTTAGTACTAAACGGCCTGCGTGGGCAAGTATTGCTGCAAGTAGACGGACAACTGAAAACCGGACGCGATGTGGTATTGATGGCAATGCTCGGTGCCGAAGAATATGGTTTCGCCACTGCAGCCCTCATCGTGTTGGGTTGCGTAATGATGCGTAAATGTAATCAGAATACTTGTCCGGTAGGTGTAGCCACTCAAAATTCCGAACTTCGTAAACGTTTTATGGGACGTAGCGAATACCTTGTAAATTATTTCACCTTTCTGGCACAAGAAGTACGTGAATATCTAGCGGAAATCGGCGTGAAGAGAATGGAAGATATTATAGGACGTACGGATTTGATCGTTCGTAAACCCAATGACAACGTAAAGAAACACCAGTTGATTACTTTTGACAAAGTACTGGCACGCATTAACAACGAAGCCGCTATCCGTCACATCATCGACCAGCAACACGGTATCGACCATGTCAAAGACGTAGAGATATTGCACGCCGCCGAAGCTCTAGAAAATCAAAAAGAGATTTCCCTGGAATATACCATTGCCAATACCGATCGTGCTTGCGGTGCCATGCTTTCTGGAGCCATCGCCGCAAAATATGGAGCCGACGGACTACCAGAACATACATTAAACATCAAGTTCAAGGGATCTGCCGGACAGAGTTTCGGCGCTTTCCTTGTTACGGGTGTCAACTTCAAGCTGGAAGGTGAAGCAAACGACTATTTGGGAAAGGGGTTGAGCGGTGGACGCATCGCTGTACTTCCTCCGGTCCGCAGTAACTTTGATGCGGAGAAAAATACAATTGCAGGTAATACCATTCTCTACGGTGCTACCAGTGGCGAGGTTTACATCAACGGTCGTGTAGGCGAGCGTTTCGCTGTCCGCAACTCCGGTGCAATTGCTGTGGTAGAGGGTGTAGGCGACCATTGTTGCGAGTACATGACCGGTGGCCGCGTGGTCGTTCTTGGACAAACAGGACGAAACTTCGCCGCAGGTATGTCCGGAGGCGTGGCATACGTATGGAACAAAGAAAATAATTTCGACTACTTCTGCAACATGGAGATGGTAGAACTGAGTCTCATCGAAGAGGCTTCTTATCGTAAGGAACTGCATGAACTGATCCGTCAGCATTATCTCTACACCGGTTCCAAACTGGCACGTACCATGCTTGATGACTGGACACACTATGTAGACCAATTCATTCAGGTAGTCCCCATCGAATACAAAAAGGTATTGCAAGAAGAACAAATGAAGAAGTTGCAACAGAAAATTGCAGATATGCAACGTGACTACTGAGTTATGATAAATCACAAATGTCAATAAGCTAATTTCAATCGTAAATCATCATGGGAGATCCAAAAGCATTTCTAAATATCCCGCGCCAGGAAGCGGGTTATCGTCCGATACACGAACGTATCACCGATTTCAGTCAAGTAGAACAGACGCTAA
Organism: Bacteroides sp. OM08-11; assembly: GCF_003438665.1. Taxonomy (NCBI): domain Bacteria; kingdom Pseudomonadati; phylum Bacteroidota; class Bacteroidia; order Bacteroidales; family Bacteroidaceae; genus Bacteroides; species Bacteroides sp. OM08-11. The sequence goes on along the minus strand of NZ_QSTJ01000005.1, from coordinate 33,763 downwards.
ACAGTCATGATCGCAAACTCCAGGCATCACGGTGTATGGACTGTGGTGTACCATTCTGTCATTGGTCATGCCCGTTAGGCAACAAGCAACCAGAGTTTCAGGACGCGCTCTATAAAGGGAAATGGCGTGAAGCCTATCAAGTACTGAACGAAACGAACGACTTTCCCGAATTTACGGGACGTATCTGTCCAGCCCTCTGTGAAAAATCGTGTATACTAAAACTCTCCTGCAATTCTCCGGTTACTATACGCGAGAATGAGGCTGCCATTGCTGAAGCCGCTTTTCGCGAGGAATATATCGTACCTTTCCGTCCCAAGCGCAATGGGAGAAAAGTAGCCGTTATCGGCGCAGGTCCTGCCGGATTGAGCGTTGCCGTGCAACTGAATATCCGTGGTTACGAGGTCACAATATTCGACAGTAAGCCCATGCCAGGTGGACTGCTTCGTTACGGCATTCCCAACTTTAAACTTCCTAAGGAAGTGATAGATCGCCGTATGAATGTATTGAGAGCCGAAGGTATCCGGTTTGAAATGGGTACCCATATTGATATACAAAAACTACCCACAGGTTTCGATGCATACGCTGTCTGTACCGGAACCCCTATAGCCCGCGATCTGACCATTTCCGGTCGTGAGTTGAAAGGTATCTACTTTGCACTTGATATGCTATCACAGCAAAACCGTATTCTCGACGGAGAAACATTCTCTAAAGAAGATCTTGTCAATGCAAAAGGTAAACGAGTACTCGTTATCGGTGGCGGAGATACCGGTTCGGACTGCATCGGTACAAGTATCCGTCAAGGAGCCACGAGCGTAACTCAAATTGAAATCATGCCTCAGCCCCCTGTAGGGCATAATGATGCCACTCCTTGGCCGCAATGGCCCGTGGTGTTGAAAACCACCAGCAGTCACGAAGAAGGTTGCACCCGTCGCTGGTCATTGGCCTCCAACCGGTTTATCGGTAAGAACGGCAAGGTTTGTGGTGTAGAAGTGGAAGAAGTGGAATGGTTTTCGGAAAAAAGCGATAACCGCCCTACCATGAAACCTACAGGGAAGAAAGAAATAATAGAAACCGATATGGTACTGCTCGCCATGGGTTTCCTGAAACCGGAACATCCACAACTCCCCGAAAATGTATTTATTGCCGGTGACGCTGCCAATGGTACCAGTCTTGTAGTACGTGCACTGGCAGACGGACGCAAGGTAGCGGCAGAGATAGACAAATATCTCTCTTAATAATAACCCGATCATTTTTTTATATCTTATACTTTATACTTAATAATATCATGTGTGGAATAACAGGTATCTTCAACATACAATATCAAACTCAAGAGTTGAGAAACAAGGCGCTCAAGATGGCGCAGAAAATTCGTCATCGCGGACCGGATTGGAGCGGTATTTACGTAGGCGGTTCAACCATCCTGGCACACGAACGTCTATCCATCGTTGACCCTCAATCTGGAGGACAACCTCTGTACTCGCCGGATCGTAAACAAATTCTTGCCGTCAACGGTGAGATATACAATCACCGCGAAATCCGTGCACGTTATTCAGGTAAATATGCCTTTCAGACAGGTTCGGACTGTGAGGTCATTCTCGCCCTCTACAAAGACAAAGGTATTCACTTCCTCGAAGAATTGAACGGTATCTTTGCTTTCGCCCTCTATGACGAAGAGACGGACGATTATCTGATTGCCCGTGATCCTATCGGTGTTATACCTTTATATATAGGAAAAGATAAAGAAGGCCATATCTATTTCGGTAGCGAACTGAAAGCACTCGAAGGTTTCTGCGACGAATATAAACCTTTTCTTCCGGGTCACTACTATTGGGGACGTGAAGGAAAAATGCACCGTTGGTACACCCGGGACTGGATGGACTACCAAAATGTGAAGGATAACTATATCCCTGTCACCGAATACAATACCTCTTCCACCGCTATCAACCGTAAAACCTATGACATGCAGATCTCTGCCGTACGTTATGCCCTTGAAGATGCCGTACAACGGCAACTCATGTCTGATGTACCTTACGGAGTACTATTATCCGGCGGACTTGATTCTTCCGTCATCTCTGCCATTGCCAAAAAATATGCCGCCAAACGTATTGAAACGGACAATAAATCCGATGCTTGGTGGCCTCAACTCCACTCTTTCGCAGTAGGTCTGAAAGGAGCACCCGACCTGCTCAAAGCACGTGAAGTGGCACAATACATCGGTACGGTTCATCATGAAATAAACTATACCATCCAAGAAGGACTGGATGCCATCCGTGATGTCATTTATTTCATCGAAACTTACGATGTGACTACCGTGAGGGCTTCTACCCCGATGTATCTGCTGGCACGCGTCATCAAAAGCATGGGTATCAAAATGGTGCTCAGCGGTGAAGGAGCCGACGAAGTCTTCGGCGGTTATCTCTATTTCCATAAGGCTCCCACTCCGCAAGCCTTCCACGAAGAGACTGTGCGCAAGCTTTCCACATTGCACATGTACGACTGTCTGCGTGCCAACAAGAGTCTTGCTGCCTGGGGTGTGGAAGGTCGTGTACCGTTCCTCGACAAAGAATTTCTGGATGTGGCCATGCGTATCAATCCTATCACCAAGATGTGTCCGGGCAAAGAGATTGAAAAGAAAATAGTTCGCAAAGCTTTTGCCGACCTGTTACCTGAAAGCGTGGCATGGCGACAGAAGGAGCAATTTTCCGATGGTGTGGGCTACTCTTGGATTGATACCCTGAAAGCTATCACTGCCGCTGCCGTCAGCGACGAACAGATGGCACATGCTGCAGAACGTTTCCCCATTCATACTCCACAAAACAAAGAAGAGTATTATTATCGTACTATTTTCGCAGAACACTTTCCCAGTATAAATGCAGCCCTGAGCGTACCGAGTGTGCCTAGTGTAGCCTGTTCCACTGCCGAGGCGCTTTCATGGGATGCCTCCTTCCAAGGGAAGAACGACCCAAGCGGACGTGCTGTTACCGGAATACACAAAGAAGCCTACTGATACCTAAATCTGTAAAATAAGCCAAGAGACGGATTTTAAAACTCACCGTTTTCAAGTTTTTCCATATCCGTCTCTTCTTTCAGTAATTCCGGCGACAGAAGTTCTTTAGGTAAATACCGGCTTAAGGGCATGCGGGTACACTTCTCTTTTTTCAATCTTTACAACATATTCCTGTTTGCCATAAAATAGACTTTTGAGACTTTCACTTCACCGGGCGTTTCCCCCTTTGACCACTCCACGGCTGAAACCACTGCGCATAGCCACCATTTCTCCGATTTCTTTCTCATTCACTTCGCTCCGCTTCTGAATTTTACGGATAACGGCATATCACAATCCACTCTTCGCTTTATTCAGAAAGTTCTTCTTTTGTCTCACAAAATATGGAATAGGCATATTACTACTCTCTTCTTTAGGAGTTAAACAAATGACGTACAAGTCGTACGTCTTTTCTTAGTAACAAAGATATTGATAATGATGAATAAAAATATTCATAGGAAAAACCTTCATGATATACCGACCATATGCATAATTACATTAATTTATTGAAACCGTAACAGACAATCTATTTTATATTTGCAAAGCTTCCATTATCTTTGACAGAGTAAATATCAAAACTTTAATAATGATGAATTTAAGAAAAATTATTCTTTCTATCTCGTTAGTGCTTGCCGCATGCGGTACTATGCAAGCACAGAAAACTCAGGTGATTGCTCATCGTGGCTTTTGGAAAATCGATGGTTCTGCGCAAAACTCCATCGCATCACTGGTTAAAGCCGATTCCATTGGCTGCTACGGTACCGAATTTGACGTATGGCTTACTACTGATAATCAGTTGGTAGTGAACCATGACGCCACCTTTAAAGGTGTAAATATGCAAAAATCTACCACCCAAGAGTGTACGGCAGTAATACTGGATAACGGCGAGCCGCTCCCTACCCTGCAACAATATCTTGAAAAAGCGAAAGGATTGAAAACACGCCTTATCCTTGAACTGAAAGCCCATAAAACTCCGGAACAAGAAACACACGCCGTGGAAAGTATTGTAAAGATGGTTAAAGATATGGGATTGGAAGATCGTATGGAATACATCACCTTTTCCCGCCACGCCACTAAAGAGTTTATCCGCCGTGCGCCTCAAGGAACCCCCGTATACTATTTGGAAGGAGACCTCACCCCGGAAGAACTGAAAGAATGGGGATGTACCGGACCCGACTATCATTACAGCGTATTCAAAAAACATCCCGAATGGATTAAAGAATGTCATAACTTAGGACTGAAAGTCAATGCTTGGACTGTAAATAACGTCAAGGATATGGAATGGCTCATCAATCATAAGGTAGATTTTATCACTACCAACGAACCGATATTATTGGAAGAAACATTAATGAAGGATTGACTTATCGCGATACATATAGTCAGTAAAAACAGGTAAATCCGTTTCATTTTATCACAGATGAAACGGATTTATTCTTTTCATAAGTACCTAAAACTCCAATTACTGAACATTTTTATTTATCTATTTCAGATATTTTTCTTGTTGATATTACAATTTATATAAATATGACCGTTATAAACTTTTAAATTGAAAGATGATTGACTTATATTTATATTGAATGAAAGCATAAGTATAAACAAATAGAAATAAGGCACCTGTTTAGCAAATAATATTTCAAAACGTCGTATATTTGCACATAAATAAAGCAAAAAGATATATTAACAAGAAGTTAAAATACAAAATGACAAGAAGTATAAGATTTACCAAGATGCATGGCGAAGGAAATGACTATATTTATATAGACACTACCCGATACTCCATCGAAAATCCCGGAGAACTTTCGAAAAGATGGAGTGTACCGCATACGGGAATTGGCAGTGACGGTCTGGTACTTATCGGGCGTTCTCCCAAAGCAGACTTCAGCATGCGTATTTTTAATGCTGATGGTTCGGAAGCCATGATGTGCGGCAATGCCAGCCGATGTATCGGAAAATATGTTTTTGATTATGGATTGACAAAAAAGACAGAAATAACACTTGATACCTTATCAGGAATTAAAATCCTGAAACTTCACATAATAAATGGTGAAGTAAATACTGTGACTGTTGATATGGGTATTCCGACTAATGAACTTGTGGACTATGATGGGATGGGAGCAAAACCGATGAAAGAACATCCTATTACCGTGAATGGTGAACGACTTATCGGAACCACCGTATCTATGGGAAATCCGCATCTGGTTGTTTTTGTGGATGATATTAATCGTATAGATTTAACTTCCGTAGGCCCTAAACTGGAATACCATTCTTTATTCCCGGGACGAATCAATGTGGAGTTTGCACAAATATTGGGAAAAGACAGAATAAGAATGCGTGTATGGGAACGGGGATCAGGAATAACCCAAGCTTGCGGTACGGGAGCTTGTGCCACGGCTGTAGCCGCTTGTCAAACAGGACGATCAGGACGAAAAACGGAAATCATTATGGATGGAGGTACACTTCTTATTGAATGGGAGATTGCAACCGGACATGTTTTAATGACTGGAAGAGCCACAAAGGTATTTGAAGGAGAAGCAGAGATAAAGGAAGAATGATGAACACTTAAAACAACAAAGAATATGGCATTAGTTAACGAACATTTTTTAAAGCTACCGGGTAGTTATCTATTTTCAGACATAGCTAAAAAGGTAAATACTTTCAGGATAACGCACCCCAAGCAAGATGTCATCCGTCTGGGTATCGGAGACGTTACCCGGCCACTGCCGAAAGTCTGCATCGAGGCGATGCACAAGGCAGTGGAAGAGATGGCTGACACTAAAACATTCCGTGGTTACGGACCGGAACAGGGATATGATTTTTTGATTGAAGCTATCATTAAGCACGATTATGTGGCACGTGGTATTCACTTCAGTTCAACGGAGATCTTCATAAACGATGGAGCCAAAAGTGACACGGGGAACGTCGGAGATATTCTTCGCCATGATAACAGTGTGGGGGTAACCGATCCCATCTATCCGGTATATATTGACAGTAACGTAATGTGCGGACGCGCCGGAATATTGGAAAAAGACGGTAAATGGAGTAACGTGACCTATATACCCTGCACTGCCGAAAACAATTTTATTCCGGAAATTCCAGACAAACGTATCGATATTGTTTATCTTTGTTACCCAAATAACCCGACGGGTACTACCTTAACCAAACCTGAACTGAAAAAATGGGTGGATTACGCACTCGAAAATGATACACTCATCTTGTTTGATGCCGCTTACGAGGCATTTATCCAAGAAGAAGATGTGCCCCACTCCATCTACGAAATAAAAGGAGCCAAGAAATGCGCCATCGAGTTCCGCAGTTTCTCGAAGACTGCCGGATTTACGGGAGTCCGTTGCGGATATACCGTAGTGCCGAAAGAACTGACAGCTGCCACTTTGGAAGGAGAACGCATTCCGCTCAACAAACTCTGGAACCGCCGTCAGTGCACCAAGTTCAACGGAACCAGTTACATCACCCAACGGGCTGCGGAAGCTATCTACACACCTGAGGGCAGAAGACAAATAAAAGAAACGATTGATTACTATATGAATAATGCCCGAACGATGAAGGAAGGTTTGGAAGCTGCGAAATTGAAAGTGTACGGTGGAGTGAATGCTCCTTATATCTGGCTAAAAACGCCTAATGGTACAAGTTCCTGGCGTTTTTTTGAGCAAATGTTGTACGAAGCCAATGTAGTAGGAACTCCCGGTGTGGGATTTGGTCCAAGTGGCGAAGGATATATCCGTCTAACTGCCTTCGGTAAATACGAAGATTGCGTAGAGGCGATTCGACGTATCAGAAACTGGATAAAATAATAAAAAAGAATAGTTTAAACGCAATATTATAAAAACAGAGTCGGACTTGATCATCCGCAATTATTCTAATTAAAAAGGTAAGAAGATATGAAAACAAGAAACACTAAATTAGGAATGATAGCAATGGTGTTATTATCAATGACATTGCCTTTCATGGCAAAAGCACAAGACAAGGTAGAAGCATCGGTAGGTGCCGATTTGGTAAGCGGTTACATCTGGCGCGGTCAGGACTTAGGCGGTGTCAGTCTGCAGCCGAGTGTATCCATATCCTATAAAGGTTTCTCCCTGGAAGCTTGGGGTTCAGTAGGCATCGAAAGCAAGGACGCCAAAGAGTTGGACCTCACATTAGGCTACTCCACAGGCGGCTTCAGTGTATCAGTCACTGATTATTGGTTTAACGGAAGCGCAGGTTATATGCGCTATGGTGCCCACGAAACAGCTCATGTATTCGAAGCACAGGTAGGTTATGATTTCGGTCCGGTAGCCGTAAACTGGTATACGAACTTCGCAGGAGATGATTACACAAGATACAACGGAAAACGTGCCTATTCTTCCTATATCTCGGTAGCGGCTCCCTTCAAGTTGGGCGGTCTGGACTGGACAGCCGAAATCGGTGCCACTCCTTGGGAAACTAGTTTCTATAATTATGTAGAAGACAAATGTCCCGGCTCCAACGGATTTACCGTATGCGATATCAGTCTAAGCGTATCGAAAGATATCAAGATTACTAACTCATTCTCTCTGCCACTGTTTGCCAAAGCTACCTGGAACCCCAGGACAGAAGACGCATACTTTGTAGTAGGATTAAGTTTTTAAAAACCACAAAACTGTTTAAGGTATGAAAAAGATTGAAGCTATCATCCGCAAAACGAAATTCGAGGAAGTGAAAAATTCACTTCTCGAAGTAGATATCGAATGGTTTTCTTACTATGACGTAAGAGGTATCGGGAAATCAAGACAAGCCCGTATCTATCGTGGCGTACTATACGATACCAGTTCCATCGAACGAATCCTAATCTCCATTGTAGTACGCGATAAAAATGCGGAAAAAACCGTACAGGCCATACTCAAAGCCGCGCAAACCGGCGAAATAGGTGACGGTCGCATCTTCGTCATCCCCATTGAAGACGCTATCCGCATCCGCACGGCCGAAAGAGGTGACATCGCTCTCTATAATGCCGAACAGGAAAGATAACAGACAGCACTTAAATCACTCAAAGTCCACCGGACGGCGTGCCCGGTGACAAGTAAAAATACAAGTACAACAAAAATCAAAGAGATTATGGATAAATATATGATATGCAGTTTTACCAAACTGTGTATAGCCCTTGCTATATTCGCGGCTTTCTGCTTTACTACAGATACGTACGCACAAGATTTCGTCGTGACGGACAGTGTAGCGGCTGTTGCCGCCGATGTGGTTGCCTCCGGAGAAGTAGTTCCTGCCGAAGAAGAAGCAGTGACAGACACGATTTCTCAATTGGTTTCCGGTGTCAACACTGTGTGGATGCTGCTGGCAGCTATGCTGGTGTTCTTTATGCAACCGGGCTTTGCATTGGTTGAAGCCGGATTTACCCGCACCAAGAATACCGCCAACATCCTGATGAAAAACTTTGTAGACTTCATGTTCGGCTCACTGCTCTACTGGTTTATAGGTTTCGGCATCATGTTCGGTCTGGGTGATTTCTTCGGGACTCCCCACTTCATGAGCCTGATATTTGAAAGCAATGGTCTGCCCGACACCTCATCATTGCCAACCGAAGGCTTTCTCGTATTCCAGACCGTATTCTGCGCCACTGCCGCAACCATCGTTTCGGGCGCTATGGCAGAACGTACCAAGTTCTCTATGTATCTGATATACACTATTTTCATCAGTGTATTGATTTATCCGGTGTCCGGTCACTGGACGTGGGGTGGTGGCTGGTTGATGAATGGTGAAGAAGGTTCTTTCATGATGAACGTATTTGGAACGACTTTTCATGACTTTGCAGGTTCTACCATCGTACATTCCGTAGGCGGTTGGATTGCACTGGTCGGCGCTACAATTCTAGGTCCACGTATCGGTAAATATGGAAAAGATGGAAAATCAAAGGCCATTCCCGGACATAACCTAACTATTGCAGCGCTAGGTGTATTTATCCTCTGGTTTGGATGGTTCGGTTTCAACCCGGGGTCACAATTGGCAGCCGCTACTACCGATGATCAGGTGGCTATCTCATTAGTATTCCTGAACACAAACTTAGCAGCATGCGCAGGCGGTTTCTTTGCATTAGCAGTTAGTTGGATGAAATATGGGAAACCTTCCTTATCATTGACTCTGAATGGAATTCTGGCCGGTTTAGTAGGTATCACGGCAGGATGCGATATGGTATCTCCGTTAGGTTCCGTCATTATAGGTGCTCTTTGCGGCATATTGATGATATATTCTGTAGAATTTATTGACAAGACTTTGAAGATTGACGATCCTGTAGGTGCAAGTTCTGTACACGGTGTATGCGGCTTCACAGGAACCATCCTCACCGGACTGTTTTCCACCAGCGAAGGCCTCTTCTATGGCGCAGGCGCAGGATTACTTGGCGCACAGGCATTCGGCGCACTGATAATAGGCGCATGGGCGGCAGGTATGGGATACATCATCTTCAAAGTCCTCGACAAGGTACACGGTCTCCGTGTCTCCAAACGAATTGAAGAAGAAGGACTTGATATTTACGAACACGGCGAATCGGCTTATACAGCATAAAAGAGATTTTTTTACTCTAACATAGTTTTTTAAACCAACAATTACAACTCAAGGTATTATGTCAAAATTGAGATTCAGAGTAGTAGAGACGGCGTTCAAGAAGAAACCCGTTGCGGTGGCAGTTCCGGCGGAACGCCCGTCGGAGTACTTCGCCAAGTATGTATTCAACAAAGAAAAGATGTTCAGGTATTTACCCAGTAAGGTATATGCCAAGTTGACTGACGTGATTGACAACGGCGCGCCGCTGGACCGCAGTATTGCGGATGAAGTAGCTGCCGGCATGAAGAAATGGGCGATTGAAATGGGCGCCACCCATTACACCCACTGGTTTCATCCGTTGACCGAAGGCACTGCCGAAAAGCATGATGCTTTCGTGGAACATGACGGTAAAGGCGGTATGATGGAAGAATTCACCGGCAAACTGCTCGTGCAGCAGGAACCGGATGCATCCAGTTTTCCGAATGGTGGTATACGCAATACGTTCGAAGCACGAGGTTATTCAGCATGGGATCCCTCCTCTCCCGCGTTCATTGTGGATGACACACTTTGTATCCCGACTATCTTCATTGCATACACCGGTGAATCCCTAGACTACAAAGCACCGTTGCTGAAGGCCCTACGTGCCGTAGACAAAGCCGCTGTAGACGTATGCCACTACTTCAATCCAGAAGTAAAAAAAGTATATGCCTATTTGGGGTGGGAACAGGAATACTTCCTGATTGATGAAGGTCTGTATGCTGCCCGTCCCGACTTGTTAATGACCGGTCGTACCCTGATGGGACACGACAGTGCCAAAAACCAGCAGTTGGAAGACCACTATTTCGGAGCAATTCCTGCCCGTGTGGCCGCTTTTATGAAAGAGCTGGAAATCGAGGCATTGAAACTTGGTATCCCCGTTAAAACACGTCACAATGAAGTAGCTCCCAACCAGTTTGAATTAGCCCCTATTTTCGAAGAATGTAACCTAGCAGTAGACCATAATATGCTCATTATGTCGTTGATGCGTAAGATTGCCCGTAATCATGGTTTCCGTGTATTACTACACGAAAAACCATTTAAGGGTATCAATGGTAGTGGCAAACACAACAACTGGTCATTGGGAACCGATACCGGTATCCTGTTGATGGGTCCGGGAAAGTTACCCGAAGACAACCTGCGTTTCATCACTTTCATCGTGAATACCTTGATGGCGGTTTACAAACACAACGGTTTGTTGAAAGCCAGTATTTCCAGCGCAACAAATGCCCATCGACTGGGTGCCAATGAAGCGCCTCCTGCAATTATTTCCAGTTTCCTCGGCAAACAGCTGTCACAGGTACTAGAGCATATCGAGGAAAGTACGAAAGACGACCTGGTAAGCCTAAGCGGTAAACAAGGCATGAAACTGGATATTCCGCAAATACCGGAACTACTCATCGATAATACCGACCGTAATCGTACCAGCCCGTTTGCTTTCACCGGCAACCGATTTGAGTTTCGTGCCGTAGGTTCGGAAGCAAACTGTGCCAGCGCTATGATTGCACTGAACTCTGCCCTTGCAGAACAACTGAAGGAATTTAAAAAAGATGTGGATAAACTTATCGAAAAAGGTGAGCCGAAAGTTTCAGCCATCCTTGACGTTATCCGCAAATACATCAAAATCTGTAAACCTATCCACTTTGACGGTAACGGTTACAGTGATGAGTGGAAAGCGGAAGCAGCACGGCGCGGTCTGGACTGCGAAACCAGTGTACCCGTCATCTTTGATAACTATCTGAAACCGGAAAATATCAAGATGTTCGAATCCATCGGTGTCATGACAAAAAAGGAGCTAGAAGCCCGCAATGAGGTGAAATGGGAAACCTACACTAAAAAGATCCAGATTGAAGCCCGTGTCCTCGGAGATCTGGCGATGAACCACATCATCCCCGTAGCTACCCAGTATCAAACGGATCTGGTGGACAATGTATACAAGATGAAGAACTTGTTTACAGCAGAAAAAGCAGTAAAATTATCGGCCAAAAATATAGAACTTATCGAAGAGATTGCGGATCGTACGGCTTTCATAAAAGAACATGTCGACACTATGATTGAAGCCCGAAAAGTGGCCAACAAAATTGAGTGTGAACGTGAAAAAGCCATCGCCTACCACGATAATATTGTACCGATGATGGAAGAAATCCGTTATCATATCGATAAGTTGGAGCTCATCGTTGACAACCAGATGTGGACACTGCCCAAGTACAGAGAATTGTTATTCATTCGATAAGAAAAAGATTAGACATTAAAATTATCTATTTCTTTTGTTGGTTGTTTTAAGTTTGTAGAGGGAGAAGTACCGTGAGGTAGTTCTCTCTCTCTGTTTTTACATAATCTGTGGTAAAAACAGTATCTTTGTCCTCAGAAGTTACGAAAAAGGTCTAATTTGCTGAAAATGAGCGTTGGATTATCGCTCTTGATAGTAATAGGTTACGATTTAGTTAGTTATCTACTGCATTATCCTTCTGCGTGTTGCGTAACCTTCAAAGAACTCTTCGCGTGTAAAAATAGCTGTTTTATCCGAGATTTTGAAAGAAATTCCAGGATTATTTTATTCCCTTATTCATTAGTTTTTCTGTAAAAGCGATTTTATCCGTCGGCACACCATTGCTTGAACAAACGTGTTCCGACTACCGCATAGCCAAAGAAAAGAGCATTGCTTCACGTCTAACATATATAATTCATCCCTCAGTTCAAAGGCGTTCCGGAAATAGTTTTTTAGATGCCATGTTGATTCTCGTATATCATTGAAGGCGCTATAGGAAACTATGGGGGTGTTGTATCAAACCGGATTTAGTTATGAAGATGTGTCTGTATCTCCCTCCCCCGATTTTATAGATCGGCAGATTTAAGACACACCCAGTCGTCCGACGGAAGTCCCGTCAGATTATTATTTGACATCTGATATTTTGGTGTGAGAGGTCTCCTATACGGTTAACCTGAGGTATCCTCAATTATTTGCCGGTATCCGTGATGTCCTGCAAAGTTTACCGTTATCGCGCATTTCTTTTCCCTTATCACGATGGCTCCAAACATTATTCGTTTGATGAATTGTCAACTGTGAAGCTTTCGGCCTCCGTTCCCCAGAAACCTGTATGCCTGAAGTCGTAAAGCAGGACCTGCGCGGCGGCATAGAAAAAAAGGTGGGAATAGTTGGCCCTGGATGAACCGCCGACATACGAGTGGAACAACACCTGTTCTACAAACCTTTCTCAGAGTGAACATTACGACCAGCAATATCCATGCGCCTACAACTTGACAAGAAATACGGAGGGTCAGCTAATACCATGTCGATAGAATTATCTTCTAATTGCTCCATTAGGGACAAACTAACGCCATTATATAAGCTGAAGCATTTGCTATGGGTAAGGCTGTTACATGTTAGTCTTCGTTTGATTGTTCGTTTATAAAGTTTGAAACGAGGTCTTTGATTGTTTGTTCGGCATTTTTAACACCAACGAGACTTATCAACTGTTCATAATCGTCAATTTCGTTGTTTGTAAAAGTTACAACAATCTTTCGCTCATCTTTACCTGCAATGTGAGTGTAATTCTCAGGATGAGACCAGAAGCAATTTTTACAGACTTCTACATCTTTTGATGTCCAATTGGGACAATGTTCACACGTCCACGATTTTGCTCGGTTTGCAGAGGGGCTTAACAACATGTAACAGTCAATGTTATTTTCGTCTTGTTCACCGTCTATTCCATAAGGTATGCGATGATCCACTTGCAGCAACCTTTCTTCCATAGGTTGAAGATATATGAAACATACCGAGCCATACTTGTCAATTAGAGCCTTTTTTTAAGGCTTCTGAGAGTGCGGTCCTACCTGCTACCTTAGACAACTTATTGTCCGCAAATACGGGGTCGCCAAACTTGTATGCTCCAATACTCTTTCCTTCGCTGCTCTTTACAGTGTAAGTAACAAGATTTACACCACGTTCCCTAACGTCTCTAGCCGCTCTTGGGGCATGTTTATATCCGTAATTCTTCTCAAGCTCTTCGGTAGTAATGAAGCTGTGTTTTAGAATATGTGAATTACAGTAGCTGGACGTTTGTCTGTAATTGCGTTGAGTTTATCAAGTATGTCTTTTGGATATTTCATAATGCGAATATTAATTGTTCTTGTACTTTTGGTTGTGCCACATTCTGGAGATTTGGACTTAGATACAAAGCCTCATAAGTAACTTCTTTTTTCCCTAATAACAGAGCTTGACTGGAAAGACCAGCGTTAAGCATTACCTTTCTAAGCCCAAGTTCATTCGGCAAATCGTTACCATATTGCTTATCTCCACAACTTCCATCATAACTGATGATATAATCTATGCCTCTTCTGTTGAGATCTTCTAAGCTTTCTACGAATTCATCGAAGTTTATGCCTGAAAAATATCGGCTATCTCTAGTAGCACAAACACCTTGGTACGGGGGATCCATATAAACAATATCACCAGGATTAGTCATTTGTAACACTTCTCTATAATCTATTGAAGAAAATTCAGTTCTATTCTTTAAATAATTCGAAATACGAAAAATATTCCTCGCAAGATTAGTAGGTGACGTTCCTTTTCTTCTTTTGTCAGGAGATTGGTTAAATTGCCCATTGTTACCATATCGAACAGAGCCTTTTACACATCGTGCCAATAAGTATAACATGTTGGCTGCGCATTGGTTGCCATTATTAAAATCATCACGAACTTTATAATAGTGTGCAACACCACCTTCCTCATAAGTTAATTGCTCACTCCAAACCCGTGTATAATCATCAAGTAAGCGTTGGGGGTTGTTTATAACTTCCTCCAACACACTTACAAGAGGTGTATTGAGATCGTTGAGACGATATGATTGGGCTTTATTCAGTCTAGATACGGCAATAGTTATAGCCGCCATTCCAGCGAAAGGCTCAATCAAGCGGTTAAACCGTTGCGGGAAATATGGCAAGATTTGTGGTGCAAGATTTCTCTTCGAACCTTGATATTGAACTATATGCGGAACAGTACCATTCATTGTTTTTATTTGTATGGAAAAAGTTCATTTATTTGAAGACGAAGATCTTCCAAAGAAAAAGTCATAATTTACTCTTGATTGGAAGGTGTCAATAAATCACGCCTATCAACCTCAAGTAGAGTTGCTATTTTGTCAAGAGTATTCAAATCAGGCTGAACACTGTTATTACACCATTTACTAACAGTACAAGCAGACTTGCCTACTTGTTCTGCTAACCACTTGCTGGTTTTGTCCTGCTCTGCAAGAACTGCTTTTAAACGATTTAATTTAGCCATGTTATTCAACAAAGATAAAGTTTGGCGCAAAGCGTAAAGATATTAGAATTATATGACATAGACGAATCAAATCTTCAAAAAGTTACAGACTTGCTTATGGTTTCTATGAAATCAGGGTGATTTATCCAGAAGAGTCCTTTTAGGGTACACAAAACGGTGAGGAACGGTACAATCTTTTTCCGTGATCTGATTTTTTTTGCGTGAGTTGTCAGCAACTTACTATGTCTTAAAGATTTGTTTCGCTATTCGTATCCATTTCACACCCTTTCGGGCATGGTTACGAACAAGAAACGTAGCGGTGTCTTGATTTGGCTTCGGCAGTGCTTTTTATGGCTTCATGAATATCGGCAGCTCAATCAAACCCCTTGTAAATCAATTCTATCACTATGTCTTTCCGTGTTTCACTTTTTTGTCGTACCTTTGTCCAATAAACTACGAAACCATGAAAAAACTACGCAATTATCATGCAACATTTTTGCTGTTATTTCTATGTGTAACAGTTTCACTGTCGGCACAAAACAATTTACTACAAAAACTCAATAAGGTTTCCGCTATTACAGAAGTTAAACAGTTAGAAACGACTGTATTCCCGGAAAAGTATGTAACCTATTTTACTCAACCACTGGATCATCGCCATCCCGAAAAAGGGAGCTTTCGCCAACGTATCATTGTTTCTCATGTCGGTTATGACCGACCGACAGTACTTGTCACCGAAGGTTATGGAGCTACATATGCTCTCAATCCCCAATACCGTGAAGAACTATCAAAATTGCTTAATGCCAATATGATATTCGTAGAGTATCGCTATTTTCTCGAATCGACTCCCGACCCCAAAGACTGGCAATATCTGACGGCTGAGAATTCTGCTGACGACCTACATGCCATTACCACAACTTTTAAGAATATTTATTCGGGTAAATGGATTGCAACCGGTATCAGTAAAGGAGGTCAGACTACCCTGCTTTATCGTACATTCTATCCGGATGATGTAGATATCTCCGTAGCCTACGTGGCTCCGCTCTGCTATGCTGCAGAAGACGGACGCCATGAACCTTTCCTCCGGAAAGTTTCTACAGCCGAAGACCGCAAGAAAGTTAAAGATTTTCAACTGGAAACATTAAAACGGAAAGCAACGTTGTTGCCTGTATTTGAGAAGTATTGCCAAGATAAAGGCTATAACTTCCGTGTACCTATTGAAGAAATTTACGATTATTCGGTATTGGAATATTCTTTCGCTTTTTGGCAATGGGGCACTCCCATCAGCTATATTCCGCCAGTTACGGCTTCAGATGAAAAAATCCTTGCTCATTTGCTATCCATCAGTGAACCTTCCTATTTTACTTCTAACAGTGGTGAAACTTCATTCTTCGTACAGGCTGCACGCGAACTCGGATACTATGGTTACGATATCCATCCCTTCAAGAAATATCTATCCATCAAGTCCAGTAAAGGCTATTTGCACCGTATGATGTTGCCTGAGGAGTTAAAAGACATGAGTTTCGACAAGACATTGAGCAGAAAAATTAAGAAATATCTAAAGGAGAATGATCCTAAAATGATTTTTATCTACGGAGAAAATGACCCTTGGACAGCTGCAGGAGTAACCTGGCTGAAAGAGAAAAAGAATATCCACGTATTCATACAACCCGGAGGAAGCCATAGGGCACGTATCAATACGTTACCCGAAGCAGAAAAGGAACAAGTAATAACATTAATAAAAGAGTGGATGCACTGATAAAATACATATTACATATAAAGAAAAAGAGACTGCGATGTTACAGTCTCTTTTATAAAATATATTCCCGAAATAAGGATTTACCATTCCAAAAACTTACCTCTTTCCCTACGTTTCTGCAATTCTTCCTCCAGAAAACGCTGGCGGTCTTTAGCTATATAACGACGGGCAAAAATATTAGGCACCGCTACCCCCAATGCAATACAAAGAATTATCAACGAAGCATTGATACCATTGGATACGGCTACCGTTACTTCACCAACCACTCCATGCATATTGATAAGGGCAAAAAGAGCACGATACATCAACACGCCTGGAATCATCGGTATAACGGAAGGAATAGTCAACACGTGATTGGGGACATGAAACCAATGAACGGCCTTCACTGCCACAAGACTCACCACCATAGCCCCTATAAAGGAGCCAATGACCGGTCCCATACCCAACTCAAAATTGACAAAATTACGTGTACATACAGCAAGAATTCCTCCTACTGCAACCACCCACAACAGACGACGCTGAATATTGAATATCATAGAAAAACCAATAGCAGAAATAGCTGCAGCAATCGCATATATATAATAAGAGTCATGGGGAACCATGCTTAGTTCACTAAATTTCTTATCAATAACCACGTCTTCTATAGTCAATAAGCGTATAGCCATTACAATACCGAAAGCCATGGCACACACCATCAATACCGTATTGACTGCACGTACAATACCCACTTGTATGTAATTATCGATCATATCATCTACAAAATTGATAATGGGTACACCCGGTACAATAAACAATGCACAAGCCAACAATGGATGATAGGGAGTAGCTGAAAGACCGGAAAAAAAAGTGACATAAGCCAGGCAGGTAGACACCAATGCTGCAATAGCAATACTCATATAAAGGTTTATCCCAAACTCTACGCAACGTGCACGAACGCGAAAACCGGCAAAAGCCGCAACAGAAGCAAACAAAAAAGCAATCCAATCACTACCGAACAACTTACAGAAACCGCCACAAGCAAATCCCGCACCAATAGCCACTAGATAAGGAGCATAGTTGCGCTTTTTATTCTTTATTTTTTCCAGTTCTTCCTCATACCGATCAAGCGAATAGTCTTCCTCAATGGCTTTCCAAGAAAGTTTACTGATCTCAGAAATAGCAGTCATATTGATACCATGTTTCTCGCACTTCTGGAATTTGGAATAAGAATGAGATTCATCACTTAGATTTACCACCAGCATTGTATAGGACACATCAATATGAAGATTTTCTTCGGGAAGCCCCAAATAAGCAGCTATACGGTTCATATTCCGTACTATACGGTTGGTATCGGCTGCACTCTCTACCAATAATTTTCCTGTACGAAGTAATAAATCAAGTTTTCTACGCAGGATGATTTCTTGTTCTGTCATTGTATTATCCATCAAACTATAGGCTTATAATTATCAATTTTATTTTTTTAAGGGGGTGTAAAGATAGGCAAAATATAGAAAAGAATTTCATATCTCAATAGAAACCTATACCTTTGCGCGCACTTTAAAAAAGAACAATGAACTCCTCTAGAGAACTAAAAGATATTGCACGTTTTCTCCAAGAGTATGCCAACCGCTTGATGGGTTCGGGTGTACATACTTCACGCGTAGTACGAAATACCCGCCGTATAGGTCAGTCATTGGATGTGGACGTTAAAATAAGCCTTTTTCAGAAAACGATGGTCATAAGTGTATGTGATAATAAAACACAAGAAGTCTACAATGAAGTTACTATTATTCCTGCTTTCCCTATCAGTTTCGAACTGAATGCGGAACTCAGCGCACTGAGTTGGGAGGCCTACGATGACCGCCTTTCTCTGGAAACGTTGTGGGAAAAGTATAAACAGATTATTTCTCGTCCGAAAATGGATCCACTTTGCGTTTCTGCCTGATGAATTATCTGGAAATAGACATTGCTACCGCCTCACTTTTTGCATCGTTCAGTATCGGGATAAGCAGCTTGATACTTGGTAAACGTATTCATTGCCCTATGACAACCATACCATTGTTCTTATTTATTAATAGAGCGTTTTCAATGCCAAGACATAAGAAATAATTTTCAGTATAGTCAAAACTTCTTTTGATATACTCAAAAAAAATTTTTGATATACTAAAAAAAACTTTTTAATATACTCAAAACTGAATAATAATATAATGGAAATCTTTTGGAATACAATTGCACAATACAATGAAGCTACCTGGTGGGTACAACTGGTTATTACTTTAGCAGGGATCATATTAACCCTGTTGCTTTACAGGAGACCCAGCCGATGGATAAAACGTTCTATGAAAATTTATATGGTATTTCTGAACGGATGGATCTCCATAGTGTACTATATGATGTATTGTGATACACGTAGTTATAACTATATTCTTGCTATCTTCTGGGGTGTAATTGCACTGATATGGTTATGGGATTTAATTGCCGATTATACTCCATTCGAACGTAATCCTAAATATAAAGTATTAGTAGGGATACTTTATGCAATGCCTTTTCTATATCCATTACTTTCGTATGCACGTGGAATGGAATTCCCCATGATAACTACGATGGTGATGCCTTGCTCAGTGGCAGTATTTACAATAGGCTTATTATTGGCATTCTCGCATAAAGTGAATTTACTCGTTATCCTTTTCTTATGTCATTGGGCACTCATTGCTTTCTCAAAAGTATATGTCTACAAAATACCTGAAGACCTTCTGTTGGCAAGTGCCACTGTACCCGCCATTTATCTGTTCTTCAAAAATTATGTAGACCAGAATTTGCACAAAGAAACCAAACCAAGCGCACGTTTCATGAACTGGTTTCTGGTCATTATTTGCATTATTATCGGAATTTTCCTAAGTATTACTCTCTTCCATGAATTAGGCAAATAATAAAAGTTCCGATCATTACTTTTTACCTTGATTGGCTACCGTTTCCATCAGTTTTTTGATTTCTTCAGGATTGCCCAGAAAATAATCATTTGCTAAGTTCAACTCATCGTCAAATTCAAAGACGTAAGGTACTGCTGTAGGTAAATTTAGATATACTATTTCCTCATCGGACAAACGTTTCAAATGCTTGATGATACCACGCAAGCTATTACCATGAGCCACTACCAGTAATTCATCGGCAGTTTTCAAATTAGGGAAGATAATACATTTCCAGTAAGGCATGATGCGCTCAATCGTTTCTTTCAAAGACTCTGTACGTGGGAGTTCAATATCAGGCACTTCCTGATAACGATCTTCAAAACGTGGATTACGAGAATCATCCTCTGCCAGTGTCTGTGGAGCGATGGCATAACTACGACGCCATATTAATACTTGTTCATTACCATACTTAGCTGCAGTTTCCGCTTTATTCAAACCTTGTAACTGTCCATAATGTTTCTCATTCAATCGCCAGGATTTTTCTACTGGTATCCAGTCCTGGTCAAGACGATCCAATACACAATTCAGCGTTTTAACGGCACGTTTCAAATATGAGGTATAGGCTTTATTAAAGTGAAAACCTTTTTCTTTCAGAAGTTCACCAGCCTTCAATGCCTCAGTAATACCTTTTTCCGTTAAATCAACATCCGTCCAACCGGTAAAACGATTTTCTTTATTCCATATACTCTCGCCATGGCGAAGTAAAACAATCTTTTTCATATCAAATAAATCTCCTTCCTATTTCTATAAGGAACACTTATCTATCTCTGCTTGTTCACATAAAGACGAACTACGTATACCAGTAATATCAATACCGATATCCATATCATACTGATAATTAGCAAATAACGATTGTACATGTACTCACCATCCTGCGGAACACGATTGAATACACAAAGTACACAGTTACAGGTAGTATCCTGTGGATCGTGTGAAAGTACTGAAAAGATAAGGACGGAAAAACCTATGATAAACATTATTAAAGCTCCCCATATCAACCACTTACCATACGACATAGAATACGTGGAAACCAAATGAATAATCTTAACCATAGTTTGCAGTTTTATTAATATACTACAAAATTCTCTCATTTTTAATAGATTAACAATACCTACTTTACATCAAAAATACTTTCACTACCACCACATATAGGTAGTGACACTTTTTTTTCGTTAAGCTGGTTAACCCCAAATAGGGAACAATACTCTAATAAAAGCCTTACAAATAGGTACTTCATCAGTACCGATAAAACCTTTACTTTGAATTACAATGAAAAGATAGATTTTTTTATGGTTCCAGTACAGGAACGAGGATTTGGCTTACCAGATAGCTGAAAAGATGAATGTTCTCCAATCTAATGTATAAACTAAATATCAACTTAGTGAGAGAATATGATTTTATTGATTCCAGGTACTTCTACCTGGGGTAACGGGGAACTACAAGACGATTGATATGAGGGCATAAAGGTACTAAAATCCGCCGATCTATTCTTAAAAAATATAGCCTTGTTCGGTTGTGGTGATTCCGAATCTTGTTGTGACACTTTCTGTGATGATATCGGTATCCTCTATGAGAGTCTGAAAAATGCCGGATGGACATTCTTTTTCCTCTTCCATTGCTGTGGTAAACGGTACATTTGTGGGGCTTATCCTTGATGAAGTAAACCAAAACGACAAGACTACCGAACGTATCAATGTATGGACAGCCGAACTCAAAAGCAGAATGCAATTATTAGTATAAAAAAAACAGACTATCTGTTTCGAGTAAACAGATAGTCTGTTTTATCTTAAACACATAATGCGTTTATAGTGAACAGATTATTCTCCATATACACATCATCTGTCTTTTATTATTCAATTAGTTGAACCAGCGAACATAGCAGAAATCCTGACGGTGAGGCAGATCGCTATTCTTCGGGAACATACGGTAGGCCAACTTGAAACTACCTGCATTTTCCATTTTATGCTTAACTTGGAAAGTATAAAGGTTACCCTCTTTCTTCACTACATCAAACGGCTCTACCGAATAAACATGTTGCTTACCGTCTTGAGCAGTATATGTAGATACCAATTCCAAACCGACAGCATCATTCAACCCCTTCTCATCGATTACGTAAGTAATGGTATATTCTTTACCACTTTCGATAGCACCTGCTGCCATCTCTTCAGATACATTACTAGACACCACTTCAATACTGTCCCATTTTGATGCAACTTCTTCTTTCCATGCAGCAATTTCTTTAGCTTTAGAATAATTGTTGGCAGCCAGAGCATGGAAACGTTTTGCTTCCTTCGTATAGAACTTGTTGAAATAATCGTCTAATTGACGCTTCATTGTATAATGAGGCGCTATCTGTGCGATGGAATTCTTGATAGTCCTCACCCAACCTTCAGAATATCCCTTCTTATTACGTGCATAATACAACGGCAGAATTTCCTGTTCGAGAATGCTGTAAATAGTAGCAGCATCAAGTTGATCTTGGTGTTCTTGATTCTGGTAAGTACGTTTATCCGTCAATGCCCAACCAGCACCTTCACGATAGCCTTCCAACCACCAACCATCAAGTACTGAGAAATTTACAACACCGTTCATCAGTGCTTTCTCACCGGATGTACCGGATGCTTCGAGTGGACGAGTCGGAGTATTCAACCAGATATCAACACCTGATACTAGACGACGAGCCAACTGCATATCATAGTTTTCCAAGAAAATGATCTTACCCAAAAATTCAGGACGACGTGAAATTTCAATAATTCTCTTAATTAATCCCTGCCCTGCACCATCGTGCGGATGAGCCTTACCAGTAAATAGGAACTGTACTGGGTAATCTGGATTATTCACAATCTTGGATAAACGATCCAAGTCTGTAAACAGCAAATGTGCACGTTTATAGGTAGCAAAACGGCGTCCGAAACCAATCAATAATGCATTCGGATTAATCTTATCCAACAGAGATACGATGCGTGAAGGATCACCCTGATTTTTCAACCAAGTTTCACGATATTGTTTACGAACATGGTCTATCAATTTGTTCTTCAAGGTCATACGAGTCTTCCAAATTTCCTCATCGGATACGTTATAGATAGCTTCCCAAATCTTAGGATTGGATTGATCGTACCAGAAATTCTCATCAAAATGTGCGGCATAAAGATGCTTCCATTCGGTTGCACTCCATGTGGGGAAATGTACACCATTAGTTACATAACCTACATGACTTTCTTCGGGAAAGTATCCTTTCCATATAGAAGAAAACATTTCTTGAGACACTTTTCCGTGTAACCAACTTACACCGTTCACTTCCTGAGAAGTATTACAAGCAAAAACTGACATGCAGAAACGCTCCCCCTTGTCTCCCGGATTGTTACGACCGAGATCCATCAAATCATCCCAAGTCAGACCCATTTTAGAAGGATATCCACCCATATATTTACCGAAGAGACCTTCATCAAAATAATCGTGACCAGCAGGAACCGGAGTATGGACTGTATAAAGAGAAGAAGCACGTACCAACTCGATAGCCTGATCGTAAGTCAACCCTTCAGCTACATAATCGCAGATACGCTGTACATTAATCAAGGCTGCATGTCCTTCATTACAATGATAAACATCTTTCTTGATACCCAGTTTCTTCAATGTCAAAATACCACCTATACCAAGCAGAATTTCCTGTTTCAAACGGTTTTCCCAATCACCACCATAAAGTTGATGAGTGATAGAACGATCGAACTCACTATTCATTTCGTTATCCGTATCAAGCAAATATAGAGAGACACGACCTACATTTACTCTCCATACGTATGCATGTACATAATAATCAAGATAAGGAACATCAACCACTACTTGGTTACCGTTCTCATCCAATACACGATCGATAGGCAACTGTCCAAAATTCTGAGCCTCATAGTTGGCAATCTGTTGCCCGTCCATAGACAAAGTCTGAGTAAAATAGCCATAACGATACAAGAAACCGACTGCACACAAATCAACGTTACTATCGGAAGCTTCTTTCAGATAGTCACCGGCAAGTACACCAAGACCGCCTGAATATATTTTAAGCACATGTGTTAAACCATATTCCATACTGAAATATGCTACAGAAGGACGCTTGCTGTCAGGAGTCACGTCCATATATGTACGGAACTTAGAATATACGTCATCCATTCTACGCAGAATAACTTTATCATTTGCCAAAGCTTCAAGCTTAGCATAACTCATACGTTCCAACAGAAGTACAGGATTTTGTCCTACTTCTTTCCATAGAGCAGGGTCAAGGTCTCTGAACAGTTCAGTGGCTTCGTAATTCCATGCCCACCAAATATTACGTGCCAGTTCAGACAGTTTCTCCAATTCGGCGGGAACGTGAGATTTTACGTTCACATCTTTCCAGTTAGGAGTGTTTACATTACTAACTTTAATCTTCATTGTATGATTACTTGATTGATTAATAATTCTTTGTTAACCTAATTGACGCTTCATGGCATTGCGCAAGGCAACATCGTAAGCTTCATAATAATATTGAATAAAATGTTTCCACAACGCTTGTTCGGCCACCATACCGGCACGCTTACGAATTTCCTTGATTTCAGCTTCTGTTTTCATGGAAAACAGGGCGATAGTATCTTTGATACCATCTGCCACTTCGGAATAGTTATAGTCCGAACGACGCAGTACTTCTACCCCATCTTCAATACCATGCTGGTTCTTCAAGCTATTTACCCAAAGTCCAAATCCAGCAAGATTAGTTGTAATGGTAGGTACATGGAAAGCTACACTTTCTAATGGGGTATATCCCCATGGTTCGTAATAAGAGGGATAGACACTAAGATCTTCTCCTAAAATGAGATCATAATAACTTTTGTTGAGAATACCGTCTTTCCCATCTAGATAACAAGGTACAAATATCACCTTGACTTTGTCTTCGGGACGATTACTCATACCTAGATACTTCAACATATCCAGCACCTGATCGTGTGTCATATTATGCAGCCAGTGAGTAATAAAAGGTACCTCAAGCGGAGTGACATATTTTTCTTCTTTCTTTTTCAAGCGTTCCTGCAAATCTTCACGGGGATCTCCTACCCAACTAGGAACACTGACAAAAGCCAGCACCTTCTTTTGTAAATTCTTATCACGATTCAAACGATTCAACGATTCTAAGAATACATCAATACCTTTATTCTTAAATTCATAGCGTCCGCTGGTACCGATAATCAACGTGTCATCTTCCAATTCTTCGCCTAACAAACAGTTGGCTAGACGTAACATTGTAGAACGTGCACGCTTACGTTTACCTGTAAACGTAGAGCCTTTCGGTACGAAATCATCTTCAAAACCATTCATTAAAATGACATCAGCGGGTTTCTCAAGCAATTCTTTACACTCGTTATTTGTGATTTCACTTACAGTAGTAAAACAATCCACATAGTGGGCGGTCTGTTTTTCAATGGAATGTTTAGATTCCATATTCAGTTCCTGAGCCATCTGGTCGCCATTATATGCAAATAGATAATCATAAAGCGGCTTGTTATTACCTGCAATGGAACGTCCGATAGATGTAGCGTGTGTAGTGAATATCGTAGCTATTTCTGGAACTGCAGTCTGAAGATAGAGTGCTCCCATACCGGTCATCCACTCATGCGCTTGAAATATAACTTTATCGGTTTCCGTCAAATTGTAACGATAAAAACTCTCAACTACCTTTCCGGCAGCGTAAGAGAACATAGACGCTTCGTCATAATCACCGTATGCATGAAGTGAATCCACCTGATAGTGCTCCCACATCTCAGCATATATTTCGTTTTTCTGTTTGAAAAAAGATTGGAAATCAACCAATATAACGATAGGTTCACCCGGAATATTCCAACGTCCTACCCTAACTGAAAGATTCTCTTTTTTTGCAGCATGTTTTTTCCATGCCGCACAGAGGTTGTCTGACTCAATAAATAAAGGATTCTCTTTTCCTAACCAGAAATCCGGTCCTATGAAAAATACTCTATCATGAAGTTTCATCTGCAAAGTGTTGGCTCTTGTAGACAAAACTGTATAGATACCGCCTACTTTATTACACACTTCCCAGCTTGCTTCAAAGATGTAATCGGGGGTCAGTAGTTCTTTAAGCATATATTTTACAATCTCTTTATCTTAATTACGGTTGCAAAAGTACACATTATTCTTTGAAAAATAGCCTTTTAATCGAAAAAACTGATTAAATATGCATAAACAATCGTTTGCGGAAAAAACTATTACGAGATACCCAAACTACCAATGCTACACCATACATACGATGGAGTGCAACATTGATGACGATGAGGTGTGGTGTCAGAAAAACAAAATCATAACAAAAGCCCTGATGACTTATCAAATCACCAGGGCTTTATCTTTCGTTTTTTTATAAATTTATACCATCAATGCAGCAACTAACGCCAAAATAGCGTAAAACTCTGGAAGAGCAGCATAGATCATCGTATTGGTCTGCACGTCATGCCCTTGAGAGATACCGACGATACCATTAGCGCAAATCTGCCCCTGACGGATAGCGGAAAATAAACATACCAACCCTACACCAAGACCGATACCTAACATCAAAGGACCATCAGTAGCAAAATCTCTACCCATAGACATCAGGAAAGCTACGAAACCATAGAGTCCCTGTGTAGCCGGAAGGGCTGACAAAATCATATAGCTGGCAGATTTGGAAGGATCTTTCTTCAATGCTCCTTCCGCAGCACTACCTGCAATTGTTGTACCAAAGCAACTACCAATTCCTGCAAGAGCCAACATCAGGCCCAAACCGAGATAACCTAAAATTTCATTCATAATGTTTTTAATTTATTTGTTTTTAATTTATTTGTTTTTTACCACAGAAAATGGTTTGTAGGTTTCACCCTTACCGTCATAACCTGAATTTTTAAAATATTCTACAAATGTCAAACGTAACGGATGTACAAACGCACTCAAACAAGACATGGCAATATTCAGCGAGTGTCCGAATATCAATATCAATCCACAGAACAACCAACCAATAGCCGGACCTACCGCATCGTTCACCATAAAAGCAAGCTGATTAAACACACCACCCAGCATACCACCTGCCAAACCGAGAGCATACAAACGAATATAGGAAAGCACGTCTCCCATCAATCCAGTAGCCATGTTGTAAGTATCCCATACACCAGCACCAATATTTACAAACACATTCCGATGGATGTTATTCAGCAAATAAATACCGATGGCCGCAACACCACCTATCACAATAAATGCCCAAGTAGAAACATCTTCTGAAATAATTTTAAAGAATGACAGTCCTCCGGTACAGATAAATCCAACTACCAACAACAACCATCCCCAGGCACTAAGCGATTCTTTGAAACCATAGCGTACTGTTTGTCCGATAGCTTTCACCGTCATAGCAATAGAGATATGTACCACTCCTATAATCAGCGCCAACAACATTTGTTTATCATAAGTGGTTTCACCAATCTTACCCACAATCATAAATTGCTTCAATTTATCAGGTAATTCCAGATCAAAAAGACTGACACCAAAAAAAGTACCCAATATGGCACCCACAACAGCAGTAAAAATACCTAGCGTAATCACCAGATTCATCATACCTCTCAGTGACTTCGACAGTTTTTTCCTTAAATAGAAACCAAGAACAATCAATACCAAGCCATAACCTGCATCCCCCATACAAAATGCAAAAAACAACGAAAAGAATGGTGCCAGAATAGGAGTCGGGTCGAACTCTGCATAGTCCGGCATACCATACATTTTGGTAAGTACTTCGTACATACGGGTAAATGCATTGTTTTTCAACTTTATAGGAACATTATCTTCACGAGTAGCTTTCCTTATTTCGTAATAGACACCACTCTCATCCAGCAGTTTTTTCACATCCACTTCTTTATCTTCTGGTATCCAACCTTCCAACAAAACAACGGAACCTTCTGCCATTTCTTCACTGTTCAACCTTACTTTAAGTAAATCTATATCGCTTAGGAGTTGCATGTTGCCACTTTCCAATGTACGATAGTTAGCTCTACAAAATTCTTTTAACTCGCCATTTACCCGTACAAGCGCTTCTTCCGTATCAGCTTTCTTACGCTTCAACCCAGATAAACTTAAAGATGGTAATCGAAGTGGTTCGATATCCAGTTCTACCGGTTCGTGAGTAACGGTCACAAAATAAAGATGTCCACCCTTTTCCTTTACAATAACTGCGTTGTATTGTTCTGTCCATTCTTCATTATAATCTCTTTCGGGACACGTATAAAACTGAACATACCAGCCTACATCTTCCAACCTACGTACAGCATCCCAATCAAAATCACCCCAAATTTCCATCTGTGCGATATCCTTATCAATAATCGGTAATTGTTGATTAAGATCCTGGATATGTTCCTGCAAGTCTTCATAGTTTTTTACCAAAACATCAGGCGTCAGTCCAGCATGTATCGTTTCTTCCGGTTGTTTCTCAGCAAGGATATACATACTCTGGAGCATACTCTTATATAGTGTACGTTTCTGCATAAACTGTTGCAGGGTATCATCCATCTCACCCCATTGTTTTTCCACGATATGCACTACCCCCAATTCCCTGATTTGGTCGAGAAAATTTTCATATTCCTTATGATATACAAAGAATGTGAGCTTCTTCATTTTTGTAATCATATCTCTGCCTCCTTCCTTTTCTCTTGATGGGACTTCATGATCTTCTGCGATGACTTGGAAAGATTCTCTTCGTCTTCCATAAATCGCTTGATTTTACGCAGAGCATCTTGATAACCCGGAATCTGTACTTTTTCAAAAAGATTCACCTTTTGGGTGGTCTTTTTACGCGCATGTTCCAGCAAATTCAACTTGGCAACGGTAAACTCCCGTTCGATGGCTGTGTGCGCCAAATCTTTAAGCAGATGTAACCCGTCTGCATACCATTTAGGCGCATTGAACAGACTATAGGGGCGTATGTCGAAATCTACATTTTCGAGCAACGGCACCCGTACACCGGCAATCTTCTTCACACCAAGATGAACATCGCTAACCTTTATCAATGAGACGTCAAACTCATTCCAAAGAGCGAACATGGCTTCATAAGCTTGGATTTCTTTTTCCAACCTCGCATCTAGCGCAGCAGCATCGGCTTTACAACGCTTCACTTCCATACGCAGGGCACTCTCCTTATTCTTAATGATAGGAAGTGTACGCACGCGCACCTTCAGTTGCTTTTCCAACTGCTGGAGGGAGGTTTTGTTATATTGAAACTTAATAGCCATTTTATTTACAATTTTACGATTTTAGTTTTCCTTCGGCCAAAATTCGTCTACCAGTTCTTTCTTGATATTCACTTCTTCCGGACGGAAATACTTACCGAACAATCCCCATGCCACATCGAGCATTTCTGTGGTATCGAGATTAACGTCGATAGCCAGCAGTTGGTTGGAGTAATCTTTGGCAAAAGCAAGTGTACGCTCGTCGTAGTTCGTCAAGTCGAAACCGTTTTCAAGTTTAGTTTTTGCATTGGCAGCATCGGCATACAGACGTACAGCAGCATTCATTACCTGCGGATGGTCTTTACGCGTCTTCTTTCCTGTAACGAGCTGTTTCAAACGAGACAAGGAACGGAACGGATCAACAATAACTTTACCGATATCACTATCACGACGGAGGAACAACTGACCTTCTGTAATATAACCTGTATTATCGGGCACAGCATGCGTAATGTCTCCACCCGACAATGTAGTCACTGCAATAATCGTGATGGAGCCACCGCTCGGAAACTGTACAGCCTTCTCGTAAATCTTTGCCAAATCCGAGTAAAGAGAACCCGGCATAGAGTCTTTTGAAGGAATTTGATCCATACGGTTGGATACGATAGCCAAAGCATCGGCATACGAGGTCATATCAGTCAACAACACCAGCACCTTTTCATTATTATTTACTGCAAAATACTCGGCGGCCGTCAATGCCATATCCGGAATCAACAAACGTTCTACCGGAGGATTTTCGGTTGTATTCATGAAGCTGACTATACGATCCAGTGCACCAGCATTGGAGAATACATTTTTGAAGTAAAGGTAATCATCATTTGTCATACCCATACCACCAAGAATAATTTTATCGGTTTCAGCACGCAGAGCAACGTTTGCCATTACCTGGTTAAAAGGCTGGTCAGGATCAGCGAAGAACGGAATTTTCTGTCCTGATACCAACGTATTGTTCAGGTCAATACCTGCAATACCGGTAGCAATCAGCTCCGAAGGCTGTTTACGACGCACCGGGTTCACTGACGGACCACCGATTTCTATTTCTTGTCCCTCAATCTCTGGTCCATCATCAATAGGATCACCGAAAGCATTGAAGAAACGTCCGGCAAGCTGGTCGCTCACCTTAATCGTAGGAGCTTTACCCAAGAACACCACTTCGGCATTAGTGGGGATACCCTCCGTACCTTCAAACACCTGCAGAGTCACATCATCGCCGGCAATCTTCACCACTTGGGCAAGTTTACCGTTTACAGTCGCCAACTCATCATACCCTACCCCGGTTGCCTTCAACGAACACGTGGCTTTCGTAATCTGAGTAATCTTGGTATATATCTTTTGAAATGCTTTTGTTGCCATTTTCTTTAATTACGAATTACTAATTATTAATTACAGTCGAAGTTTCGGACACATCACACTTTGCGTTCTGCTACCAATTCCTGCAACTGCTTATGGAACTTATCATATTCTTCCGACTTGAATTTGGAATAGTTCATCTGCTTACAGATGTTAATCATCTTTTTGAAGTAGTCCATTACTTCATTGAAATTATCAAACTCAAACTCCGTATGACAGATATCAATCACCATATTCAAAATTTCTTCCTGACGTTCCATCGGAGTAACAGCATCAATATCATCAAAAGCATCTTGCTGCAAAATGACGAAATCAATTAATTCTGATTTCCAGAATGTCACGTGATATTCCACGGGGACACCATCATCACCCAAGATATTGATTTGCTCGGCAATCTCTTTACCACGTTGCAAACGTGTCTTGATTTCATTCACCTTACCAATCCATTCACCATTGATACGTTTAGTGATATAATCTTCAAATTCTGGATATTCGATATATTTAGAATAAGAATCAATCGGATTTACGGCAGGATAGCGTTTTTTGTCCGCACGGTCTTGCTCAAGGGCATAGAAACAACGGGCAACCTTTTTTGTATTCTCGGTTACCGGTTCCTTCAAGTTACCACCAGCAGGAGATACCGTACCGATAAAGGTTATAGAACCCGTTTCACCGTTATTTAGTTTCACATACCCAGCACGTCCATAGAAGTTTGAAATAATAGAAGACAAATCCATCGGGAATGCATCAGGACCAGGCAATTCTTCCATACGGTTCGACATTTCACGCAGTGCCTGTGCCCAACGTGAAGTTGAGTCAGCCATCAACAAAACTTTCAATCCCATACTACGATAATATTCTGCAATCGTCATTGCCGTATACACAGATGCTTCACGGGCAGCTACCGGCATGTTCGAAGTATTGGCAATAATAATGGTACGCTCCATCAACTTACGTCCTGTATGTGGATCAACCAGTTCGGGGAATTCCGTAAAAATTTCTACAACCTCGTTGGCACGCTCACCACAAGCTGCGATGATTACAATATCTGCTTCCGCCTGTTTGGAGATAGCGTGCTGAAGTACCGTCTTACCAGTACCAAACGGACCGGGGATAAATCCTGTACCACCTTCCACAATTGGATTTACAGTATCAATCACACGCACACCGGTTTCCAACAATTTGAAAGGACGCGGTTTTTCTTTATAATTCGTCATAGCTCGTTTCACAGGCCATTTCTGTATCATATTCACTTTGACGTCATTACCTTTTTCGTCAGTCAGCACGGCAATGGTATCTTCAATACCATAATCACCCTCTTCCACGATAGATTTCACGGTACACACACCTTTCTGTTCAAAAGGTACCATAACTTTCAGAGGCTGGAAGTTTTCATCCACCTGTCCCAACCAAGCAGCAGTTTCCACTTGGTCTCCCACTTTCACCAAAGGTATGAAATGCCACTTACTTTCCTTGTCAAGCGGGTACGTATATTGTCCGCGTTTCAGGAAAACACCATCCATCTTATCGAGGTCATTTTGCAGACCGTCATAATTCTTAGAAAGCATACCCGGACCCAAAGTCACTTCGAGCATGTGTCCGGTAAACTCAGCTTCAGCTCCTACTTTCAGTCCGCGAGTGCTTTCAAACACCTGCACATAGACCTGAGAACCTACCACTTTAATCACCTCCGCCATCAACTTGTCTCCGCCAGTTGAGATATAGCAAATCTCATTCTGCGCTACAGGTCCGTCAACGACGAGGGTCACCATATTGGCTATTACGCCACTAACAGTTCCTTTTGTTGCCATATAATCATGTAATTTATTTTATCTGAATTCTGCGGGTATCTGTACTTCGTCCTTCAATTCAGCAATGATGCTGCGGAACAATTGGCTACCCTTTTCTTTATCCAATATAATCCAACGCTCTATCATTTCCAGCTGAAGCAGGAAGACAAACAGACGCTCTCCGGTAAAATAATCGAAGAAAGTCATTTCTTCCATCCAATTCCAACGGAGTTGGTCAATTTTCTTTTCCCGCTCCACTAGTTCTTCCGTTTCACTGATCTTCACTAACTGCTCCAGACATTCCACCTCACCACTCAAACCGAAGTCACGGGCACCGGACGTACGCAAAGCTTCACAAATTTCCGTATCACCCACTATCAGCGAGGCAATATCCATCTTATATTTCCGGGCAGTAAACGCCACCAACACATTATTTATAATAAGATTAAATCCGAACCACGAAGACACGAACTTGTTTTTGCACTTCATGGCATATGCATAATAAAGTGCCGCAAGACGATCTTCATAAAGAAAATCATTTTCGGCAGGCGTATTGAAATACTCAAAAATGAATGCAGAAAGATAAGAGGGAAACACACGATCAGACAACTCACCACCATCTTTCAGCAGTGAGATGTATTCTGCCAATTCTTCACCAGAGTAATTTCCGCGCAAATCGACAACAGCATCTTTGTCCTTTAATAACTTCAAGACATTGGCATTATCAAACTGAAGAAAAAACAAGTCTACCAGCTTTTTATCTTCTTCCGACAATGATGGATAAAATTCTGTCTTGAAATCAGCTACCGTATAACTTAACTTGCTGTCCTCCAATGTGAGTTCCGGCAAACCAGCTACCACATAATAATATTTACTCATATTCTGTGAGTGTTTAGAACAGCATTTCCACTAATTGCGGACGTAGGAATTCTTTAAAGTAGTTCATAAATTCTTCTTCTCCAAAGTTTACTTTATACGAACCGTCGGCAGGTGAAACAGTAAACAATGTTTTAATACCGTTTACTTGTTCAATCTTCACACCTTCATTCAAAAGATTCTTTGCCTGAGTAGCAAAATATTTTTTCAAACCTTCCGCATCAGAAGTAGAGATAACAATAGGTTCATTCACACTCCATTTACTTGCCAAAGCAACAATAAAGGCATTGAGAAAATCCTTGTTTGCAGCAAACGCTTTTACATCGGCATCCACAATTTTATTCGTCACCATGGTAGCAATTTCAGATTTCAGGGCATTCACAGCCTGACCCGCAAACAATTTTAATTCAGATTTAGTATTTTCTGCCAACTCATCAGCAGATTTACGAGCTGTAGCTACAATAGATTCAGCTTCCTTGTTAGCATCCTCTATAATTTTCTTAGCTTCTTCCTGAGCTTTTGCGATAAGCTTCTGGGCTTCTGTATTTCCTTTTTCTACGCCCTCACGATAGATCTTATCGGTTAGCTCTTGAATTTTGTTTTCCATATTGACAGGAGTTATTACAATGATTTATATTACAATATTTATTTACGTGATTTTTCCGTCTTACATTAGATTCACGCCAAAATTACGAAAAACCATTTGATATTAAAATAGAAAAATGGTAATAAAAACGTTTACTTCCAAAAAAAGACCGTTTTAAACCATTTTCATGTTATAAAGATAACAATAGGATAATAAAAGAAAAAGAAAATTTTGGATAAACCAGGAAAAAGAAGAACTAAAGTAAGTATTTAGAGCAAATTCCCACTAACGTTCCCAACGCCACTTTCCATTTTCTAT
>NZ_QSTJ01000004.1:157476-410316 GCF_003438665.1 Bacteroides sp. OM08-11 | reverse complement strand
GTAGTCGCCGTCTTAGAGGAAAGCCTCCATGTCGAAAGATGTGGGGGCTTTTTGTGTTTATAAGCGATAATTTACTATCTTTGTTCCCGAACTAATTTTTTTATCAACGTTTAAAGCAAATTGAAGTATGAAAACTAAAGTTTTATTGGCTGCTGTAGCGGTGGCATTTTCTTTCGCAGTAACATCCTGTGGTAACAAAAAAGCTGCTGAAGCTACCGATGCAACTGCTGATTCATGTTGTACAGCAAAAACAGAACAAGTATGTGATTCTGCCAAGACTTGTTGCCAAGCTGCTGACTCTGCTGCTTGCCCGAAGGCTGCTTGTGATGGCGCTAAGTGTGACAAACCTTGCGAAAAAGCAGCTTGTGACAAGAAGTAATTCAGGACTTTTATTGTACTGAGACATAGAGGATAGGTGTACTGAAAGGTACGCCTATTTTTGTGATATATTAGAGTGATAAATGAATGTTAGCTTATAAAATGATATTTATTTAGCAAAAAAAGTAACGAATTTGTTTGTGCACTACAAAATAATATCTACCTTTGTATCGTTAAAAATAAAAAGATAAGATGATTCGGAATTTTACATATATTCTACTGTGTGGTATTATTATTCTACTGGCAAAGTTTAGTGGAAGTGAGTGCTGTGCGTAAATATATGTGATATGAAACGATATACGAAAGCCTTTCTCACTTCCTGGTGTGAAAGGCTTTTTTAATGAAATATAAATCATAAATATAAGATGCAATGAGTGACAAGTTATTTATTTTCGACACAACGCTTCGTGATGGCGAACAGGTTCCGGGATGCCAGTTGAATACAGTAGAAAAAATTCAGGTAGCCAAACAATTGGAAGCTCTGGGAGTGGATGTGATAGAAGCAGGATTTCCGATTTCAAGTCCGGGAGATTTCAATTCGGTAATTGAAATCTCTAAAGCAGTGACATGGCCTACGATATGTGCCTTGACACGTGCCGTGCAGAAAGATATTGATGTGGCGGCAGAGGCTTTGCAATTTGCCAAGCATAAGCGTATTCATACCGGTATCGGGACTTCTGATTCGCACATTAAGTATAAATTCAATTCCAATCGTGAAGAGATTATAGAGCGTGCCGTTGCTGCCGTGAAATACGCCCGCAGATTTGTGGATGACGTGGAATTCTATGCCGAAGACGCAGGACGTACGGATAATGAATATTTGGCACGTGTGATTGAGGCGGTTATCAAAGCCGGAGCTACGGTAGTGAATATCCCTGATACGACAGGATATTGTTTGCCGGCAGAGTATGGGGCTAAAATCAAGTATTTGATGGAGAATGTGAACGGTATTCACAATGCCGTGATTTCCACTCACTGCCACAATGACTTGGGTATGGCTACTGCCAACACCATGGCAGGTGTGTTGAATGGTGCCCGTCAGGTGGAAGTTACTGTCAACGGTATCGGTGAACGTGCCGGTAATACTTCTCTTGAAGAGATTGCCATGATTATCAAATGCCATAAAGATATTGATATTGAGACTAATATCAATACACAGAAGATTTATCCGACCAGCCGTATGGTATCCAGTTTGATGAATATGCCGGTGCAGCCCAATAAGGCTATTGTAGGCCGTAATGCTTTTGCGCATTCGTCGGGCATTCATCAGGATGGTGTATTGAAGAATGTACAGACTTATGAAATTATTGATCCTCATGATGTGGGTATTGATGATAATTCGATTGTATTGACAGCACGTAGTGGACGTGCTGCACTGAAGAACCGTTTACAGATACTCGGTGTAAATTTGGAGCAGGATAAATTAGATAAAGTATATGAAGATTTTTTGAAACTTGCCGATAAAAAGAAAGATATCAATGACGATGATATCCTGGTCTTGGCAGGTGCCGACCGTACCCAGGATCACCGTATCAAATTGGAATATTTGCAGGTAACCAGTGGTGTGGGTGTACGTTCCGTAGCCAGTATAGGACTGAATATCTCCGGTGAGAAGTTTGAAGCCGCTGCCAGTGGAAACGGTCCCGTAGATGCGGCTATTAAAGCCCTGAAGAAAATCATCGACCGTCACATGACACTGAAGGAATTCACTATACAGGCTATCAGCAAGGGTAGTGATGATATGGGTAAGGTACACATGCAGGTAGAATATGATAATCGTATCTACTATGGTTTTGGCGCCAATACCGATATTATTGCTGCATCGGTAGAAGCTTATATCGACTGTATCAACAAATTTAAGATGTGAGGCAAAGAGGGAGTGATAAGGTGATAAGTGATAGAGTGGTAATCTTAATTTATGCCTTATATATTTCATAATTAATAATTAACTAATAATCGTTCTGATGAATACATTATTTGATAAAATCTGGGATGCACACGTGGTACAAAAAGTGAAAGATGGTCCCACGCAACTTTACATAGACCGTCTTTATTGTCATGAGGTAACGAGCCCGCAGGCTTTTGCCGGATTGCGTACACGCGGAATCAAATGTTTCCGTCCGGAAAAGATATTCTGTATGCCCGACCATAATACGCCGACACACGACCAGGATAAACCCATTGAAGACCCTATCTCGAAAACACAAGTCGATACTTTGGCTAAGAATGCCGAGGACTTCGGTTTGGAGCATTTCGGTATGATGGATAAGAGAAATGGAATTATCCATGTGGTGGGTCCGGAACGTGCTTTGACTTTGCCGGGTATGACAATTGTGTGCGGTGATTCGCATACTTCTACTCACGGTGCGATGGGAGCGGTGGCTTTCGGTATCGGCACGAGCGAGGTGGAGATGGTAATGGCTTCACAATGTATTCTTCAGACACGTCCGATGACGATGCGCATTACCGTTGACGGTAAGTTGGGGAAAGGAGTGACGGCGAAAGATATGGCACTGTATATGATGTCTAAAATGACAACAAGTGGTGCTACGGGATATTTTGTGGAGTATGCCGGAGAAGCAGTCCGTGACCTGACAATGGAGGGACGTCTGACGCTGTGCAATCTGAGTATAGAAATGGGCGCCCGTGGCGGTATGGTTGCTCCCGATGAAAAGACTTTTGCTTATATAAAAGGACGTGAATATGCTCCGGCCGGTGAAGCATGGGACAAAGCATTGGCTTATTGGAAAACATTGAAGAGCAACGACGATGCGGTGTTTGATAAAGAAGTTCGCTTTGATGCCGCAGATATTGAGCCGATGATTACATACGGTACCAATCCGGGCATGGGTATGGGAGTCACTCAACATATTCCCACTACTGAGGCTATGGGAGAAGCTGCAAAAGCCTCTTTTATGAAATCTATGAATTATATGGGTTTCCAACCGGGTGAATCGTTATTGGGCAAGAAGATTGACTATGTGTTTCTGGGAGCCTGTACAAATGGTCGTATTGAAGACTTCCGTGCTTTTGCTTCTGTTGTAAAAGGTCGTAAGAAAGCAGAAGGAGTAGTGGCATGGCTGGTTCCGGGTTCATGGATGGTGGATGCGCAAATCCGTGAAGAAGGTCTGGATAAGATACTGGAAGATGCGGGCTTTGCTATCCGCCAACCGGGTTGTTCGGCTTGTCTGGCTATGAACGATGATAAAGTGCCCAGCGGTAAATATGCGGTGTCTACCAGTAATCGTAACTTTGAAGGACGTCAAGGGCCTGGCTCACGCACGTTGCTGGCCAGCCCGCTGGTGGCTGCTGCGGCTGCTGTGACGGGAGTAATTACGGATCCAAGGGAATTGATTGAATGATGATTGGGGGATTGCACACTCAAAATCCCATTTACAAAACAATTTAATGATAAAAACAATGAAACAGAAATTTGATATTATCACCAGTACTTGTGTCCCTCTTCCTTTGGAGAATGTGGATACTGACCAGATAATTCCTGCACGTTTTTTGAAAGCAACTACCCGCGAAGAAAAATTCTTCGGTGATAACCTGTTCCGTGACTGGCGTTATAATCCGGATGGTTCATTAAATAAAAAATTCGTATTGAATAATCCTGCTTATAACGGGCAAATTCTTGTAGCTGGAAAGAACTTCGGTTCGGGGTCCAGTCGTGAACATGCTGCATGGGCGATAGCCGGATATGGCTTTCGTGTAGTAGTATCCAGTTTTTTCGCTGATATTCATAAAAATAATGAACTGAACAATTTTGTTCTTCCCGTCGTAGTAAGTGAGCTGTTCCTGAAAGAACTGTTTGATTCTATTGCTGCCGACCCTAAAACAGAGGTAGAAGTGAATTTGCCTGAACAAACCATTACTAATAAGGCTACAGGCAAGAAAGAATATTTTGAAATCAATGCCTATAAGAAACATTGTCTGATGAATGGATTGGACGATATTGATTTTCTACTGGAAAACAAAGATAAGATAGAAACTTGGGAGAAGAAAAATGAAGCATAACCATCCGAAGATAGAAATCATGGATACCACGCTTCGCGATGGTGAACAAACCAGCGGAGTA
Source organism: Bacteroides sp. OM08-11 (assembly GCF_003438665.1). NCBI lineage: Bacteria > Pseudomonadati > Bacteroidota > Bacteroidia > Bacteroidales > Bacteroidaceae > Bacteroides > Bacteroides sp. OM08-11. The sequence goes on along the minus strand of NZ_QSTJ01000004.1, from coordinate 405,857 downwards.
TCTTTTGTACCTCATGAGAAGCTGATGATTGCCCGTCTGTTACTGGAAGAGTTGAAAGTAGATCGGGTGGAAGTAGCTTCTGCACGGGTATCCGAAGGTGAGTTTGATGCGGTCAGGATGATATGTGACTGGGCTGCACGCCGCAATATGCTGCCGAAGGTAGAAGTACTCGGTTTTGTGGACGGACGCACTTCGGTAGACTGGATACATGCTACCGGATGCCGTGTCATCAACCTGTTGTGCAAAGGTTCATTGAAGCATTGCAACTGTCAGTTGAAAAAGACTCCCGAGGAACATATTAAAGACATCTTGGCGGTGGTGGACTATGCCAACGAACAAGACATGGAAGTAAATATCTATCTTGAAGACTGGAGTAACGGTATGAAAGACTCGCCGGAATATGTCTTTCTGTTGATGGATGCGCTGGTTCAGACTAATATCAAACGTTATATGTTACCCGATACGTTGGGTATTCTGAACCCTTTGCAAGTCATCGGGTTCATGCGGAAGATGGTGAAACGTTATCCGCAAGCGCATTTTGATTTCCATGCACACAATGATTATGACCTTGCTGTGAGTAATGTGCTTGCTGCTGTGTTGAGCGGTTGTAAAGGTTTGCATACCACTATCAACGGTTTGGGCGAACGTGCCGGGAATGCCCCACTTGCCAGTGTACAGGCTATTCTCAAAGATCATTTCAACGCGATCACTAATATCGATGAAAACCGCCTGAACGATGTGAGCCGTGTGGTAGAATCTTATTCGGGCATCGTTATTCCTGCCAATAAACCGATTGTGGGTGAGAATGTGTTTACGCAGGTGGCAGGCGTACATGCTGATGGTGATAACAAGAGCAATCTTTACTGTAATGACCTGCTCCCCGAACGTTTCGGACGTAAGCGGGAATATGCTTTGGGTAAAAACAGTGGCAAGGCAAATATCCGTAAAAATCTGGAAGATTTGGGGTTACAGCTTGATGAGGATGCTATGCGTAAGGTTACCGAGCGTATCATCGAATTGGGCGATAAGAAAGAATTGGTGACACAAGAAGACTTACCCTATATTGTTTCTGATGTTTTGAAACATGGTGTGATGGATGAGCGGGTAAAACTGAAAAGTTATATTGTGAACTTGGCATACGGGCTGAAGCCTATGGCAACGCTAAAAATTGAAATCAACGGTAAAGAATATGAGGAAAGTTCTAGTGGAGACGGTCAATATGACGCTTTTGTTCGTGCGCTACGTAAGATATATAAAATAACTTTGGGGCGTAAGTTTCCGATGTTGACGAACTATGCAGTCTCCATCCCTCCCGGCGGACGTACTGATGCTTTTGTGCAAACGGTCATCACCTGGAGTTTTGAGGACAAGGTGTTTCGTACACGTGGATTGGATGCCGATCAGACGGAAGCTGCCATCAAGGCGACGGTGAAGATGCTGAATATAATTGAGGGGGAATACGGTAAATGAAATATTAATCATGACTTATAAAACAGTGAAAGATTATTTTGTAAGGAAACCTAATGCAAGCTATCTGTTTTTTGCTTGTGTAATATTTATGTTTCGTGTTTTTTTACACTGGTATGGTAGCGATGCACAGCTTGTCAATCTTTTAGATGTGATATGGACGCTTATGCTTACTGCCGGTTTTGTGTTTGGTGACCGTATTCGCCGTAAGAATAAAGCAATGAAAGATAAAATAGAAAATGAATTAAAAAAGGAATAAACCATTATGGATTTTAAAATTGCAGTATTGGCTGGTGATGGTATCGGCCCTGAGATTTCAGCCGTAGGTGTAGATGTGATGACGGCTGTTTGTGAGAAGTTCGGACACAAAGTGAACTATGAGTACGCTATCTGTGGCGCAGATGCTATTGATAAGGTGGGTGATCCATTTCCCGAAACAACCTATCAGGTTTGTAAGGATGCAGATGCCGTACTCTTCTCTGCCGTAGGCGATCCGAAATTTGATAATAACCCTACTGCTACAGTGCGTCCGGAACAGGGTTTGCTGGCTATGCGCAAGAAACTGGGTTTGTTTGCAAATATCCGTCCGGTACAAACTTTTAAATGTTTGCTTCATAAATCGCCGCTTCGTGCGGACTTGGTAGACGGTGCTGATTTTCTCTGTATCCGCGAACTTACCGGTGGTATGTATTTTGGTGAAAAATATCAGGACAATGATAAGGCTTACGATACCAATATGTACACCCGCCCCGAGATTGAACGTATCCTGAAAGTCGGTTTTGAATATGCCATGAAACGTAATAAACATCTGACTGTGGTAGACAAAGCCAATGTGCTTGCATCTTCCCGACTTTGGAGACAGATAGCTCAAGAAATGGCTCCCGACTATCCAGAAGTAACTACCGATTATATGTTTGTGGATAATGCCGCCATGAAGATGATTCAGGAACCGAAATTCTTCGATGTGATGGTTACGGAAAACACGTTCGGAGATATTTTGACTGATGAGGGTTCTTGTATCAGTGGCTCTATGGGATTGCTTCCGTCAGCTTCCACCGGTGAGAGTACTCCAGTATTTGAACCTATTCATGGTTCATGGCCTCAAGCCAAGGGATTGAACATAGCGAACCCGTTGGCACAAATACTTTCCGTGGCCATGTTGTTTGAGTATTTTGACCTGAAAGAAGAAGGCGCCCTTATACGTAAGGCAGTGGATGCTTCACTTGATGCTAATGTGCGTACACCGGAAATTCAGGTGGAAGGTGGCATTAAGTACGGTACCAAAGAAGTTGGTATGTGGATTGTGGATTATATAAAGCGCTAATCTTTATTAAGGAAATAAAGGAACACTCAGATTTTTCCTAACTTTGCGAGACTGCATCAAGAAATCTTGATGTGGTCTCTTTTATAAAAAGGATAATTATGGCAAAAATAGCAAATAATCTGACGGAACTCATCGGGCATACACCGTTGATGGAATTGGCCGGATACGGCCGTAAGTACGGACTGACAACAAACGTGATAGCCAAGTTGGAAGCTTTCAATCCGGCGGGCAGTGTAAAAGACCGTGTGGCACTTGCCATGATTGAAGACGCTGAAATGCGTGGAGTCTTGAAACCCGGTGCCACGATTATAGAACCGACCAGCGGAAATACAGGTGTGGGACTTGCAATGGTGGCTACTATCAAGGGATATCATCTTATATTGACTATGCCCGAAACGATGAGTGTCGAGCGGCGTAACCTGTTGAAAGCTTTGGGGGCGGAAATAGTGTTGACAGATGGCCTTGCTGGCATGGCCGGTTCTATATCCAAAGCGAAGGAACTAAGGGATGAAATACCCGGTTCCGTCATTTTGCAACAATTTGAGAACCCTTCTAATGCACGTATCCATGCACTTACCACTGGTGAGGAAATCTGGGAAGATACCGATGGAAAGGTAGATGTATTTGTAGCCGGGGTAGGTACGGGTGGTACGATATGTGGAGTTGCAGCAGCATTGAAGAAGCACAATCCTGATATTTATATTGTAGCAGTAGAACCTGCAGCATCGCCTGTTCTTGAAGGAGGAGAGGCGGCGGCGCATCGTATTCAGGGTATCGGAGCGAATTTTGTTCCCGCCATTTACGATGCTTCGTTGGTGGATGAGGTTATTCCCGTACCTGATGATGAAGCCATTCGCACTGGACGCGAACTTTCGTTAACCGAAGGACTTCTTGCGGGAATATCTTCCGGTGCAGCGGTTTATGCGGCAAGACTGTTGGCAGATCGTTCAGAGTTTGCAAACAAAATGATTGTTGCCTTGTTGCCCGATACGGGAGAAAGATATCTTTCAACCGAGTTATTTGCTTTTGATACCTATCCTTTGGATTGATAAACATGCCTATGAAGAAATTTATTTTTTCTTTCCTGTTAGCAGGAATAATGGTGGCTTCTGCGTATTCGCAGACATACGGGGAGCTTTGTGAACGTGCTATAACCTGTACGGACCAGGACAGTTTGACACAGGCGGAAACCTATATCCGTGAAGCTCTGAAATTAGATCCCGCTAATCCTCATAATGCTTTACTCTTCTCCAATCTTGGAACAATACAGCGTCAACAGCGAAAATATGAACAGGCGCTGGAGTCCTATTCTTTAGCCTTGAATATTGCTCCACGTACTGTACCCATCCTGCTGAACCGTGCGGCAATATATATGGAGCTGGGTAAGAATGATTTAGCTCGTGTGGACTATTCGTTGGCGCTGGATATAGAGAAGGATAATGAAGAAGCCTTGTTGATGCGTGCTTACATCTATATGCGGCAGCGTGATTATGAAATGGCGCGTGCAGATTACGTACGTCTCTTGAAACTAAATCCTGGAAGTTATAATGGTCGTTTAGGGTTGGCTACTCTGGAACAGAAGGAAGGTAAATATGAAGCCGCACTTACTATTCTGGACGGCATGATTGCCGGAAAAACGGATACGTCACAAGATACAAACTCTCAAAGTGCAATATTATATATTGCCCGTGCCGGAGTAGAGAAGGATTTGAACCATGCCGATTTGGCGTTGATGGACTTGGAAGAAGCTATTCGTTTGGATGCATCGCAAGCTGAAGCCTATTTGATAAGAGGGGAGATTTATCTTTCCTTGAAGAAAAAAGAGCTAGCCAAGCGTGACTTTGAAAAGGCCATATCACTGGGGGTGCCTCATGCAGAATTACGGACGTTACTTTTGAAATGTAAATAGGAATATGCTTTATTACAGATATTGTATTTACTCTTTTTGTTGACATTTCTGTCTATGAGTATAAACCAATGCAATCGGTTTTGTCCGGAATGTACGAATGTTATAAATCTTCTTCCTTTCACTTGATTTTTAACGGATATCATACGAATTTCTGTATCAGATTGATAAAATCCTTTCCATATTTCTTTTTCTTATATTCTCCAATTCCACTGATATTTCCAAATTCTTCGATAGTGGTTGGACGGGAAGTGCTGAGCAAATGTAATACTTTATCAGACAAGACGATATAGGCAGGCAACGCTTCTTGGTCAGCCAATCTTTTACGGAGTGCACGCAACGCTTCCAACAAATCTTCGTTTTCTGTATTCGACAAGTTAAAAGGCAGTTCTTTAGAGGAAATCGTTGTTTTTCGTTTATGTCCTCGTGGAGTTTCAATCACTTTCTCCCGGCGGATGACAACAAGTTCTGCACTTGTCCTTCCAAATAGTACATCGTTTCCAATTGGTGTGATTTTTAAATGGTTATTCTCATTATAAGCTATTTCGAAGTATCCTATTTGTAACATTTGTAACAGATAATCATGCCAGTCACGAGCAGGAATTTCACGTCCGGCTGCAAAGGTTTTTAGATTATGATATCCTTTTCCTATGACATCAGGAGTCATATTCCCTCTTAGTATATCTACCAGAACACCAGTACTTATTTGTTGCTCTGTACGCGCAATGGCACTTAAAGCTTTCTGTACGATGATAGTTCCGTCAAAGCGTTTGGGAGGATTTTTGCATATATCACAGTTACCGCAGTCATGGTCGACTGTCTCTCCGAAATAGCTCAATAAAATTCGGCGACGGCAGATATCCGATTCTGCATATTGCTGCATGCGTTGCAATTTTTCTAAATTGATACTTTTCCGACCACTTTCAGTAGCAAACTTTGTCAGCAAAATCAGGTCTGCCAATGAGTAAAATAGGAGAGTGTCACTGGGAAGTCCGTCACGTCCGGCACGGCCTATCTCTTGATAGAAACTTTCAATACTTTTGGGTAAATTGTAATGAATTATCCATCGGACATTACTTTTATCTATTCCCATACCGAAGGCGATGGTGGCACATATTACTTGTACACGGTCATTGATAAAATCATTCTGAGCTTCATCCCGTTTGGTTGGTGACAGGCCGGCGTGGTAGATGGTAGTACGGATACCTTGTTTTTGTAATATTTGTGCAATTTTTTCCGTATTGCTACGGCTCATACAATAAATTATGCCGTTTGTTCCGGGATGTCTGGCTATAAAGTCAATAATTATCTTAGTTTTTTCTTTCTGTTGATACCCTCGTTTTACAGTGAGACTGAGATTTGGACGATCAAAAGAGGATATAAATATACGGGGGTGGTTTAGGTGAAGTTGTTTAATTATGTCTTCGCGGGTTATTTTATCTGCTGTTGCTGTCAGTGCGATGATAGGAACATGAGGAAACTGATCATGTAGTATTCCGAGTTGTGTATATTCTGGACGGAAATCGTGCCCCCATTGTGAGATACAGTGTGCTTCATCAACGGCAAACAGTGATATCTGCATATCCCTCAGTAAATGGTTTGCTTCGGCTATCAATTTCTCGGGAGAAATATATAGTAACTTCAGCTTACCTTCCATACACGCACGACGTAGAGCGGCGTTTTCTGTTTCATCATTGGTGCTGTTTAGTGCACCGGCAACAATGCCGTTGGCACAAAGTGTTTCAACTTGGTCTTTCATCAGAGAAATTAGTGGAGAAACCACTACTGCAGTACCCTCACATAACATGGCAGGCAACTGGTAACAGATGGATTTTCCACCGCCTGTAGGCATTAGGACAAGTGCGTCTTTACGGTTTAGAAGATGGCAGATGATATCTTCCTGGAGCGGGCGGAAATTGTCGTAACCGAAATAAGTCTTGAGGGTTTGTAACATAATTGATAATAGTATATTTCTCTCGGCAAAGGTACATTAATTATTGTATATGATACAAGATGTGATGTGTGTTGATTTGATAGAATAATTCTACTGTAATAAGTTAAATAATCTTATTAATTGATAGAAGCCACTTTCTTTCAATCTTTTTCGTTGTTTATATATTGAAAATATGTACGGGAAAAGTTGCGTATTAAAAAAAAATGTCAGACTTTTGTAAAATCTAAAGGAAAATCCTTTAAATATTCCATTTGTGAACAAAAACCCTAACCAGTTAATTCAATGAGTGATTTAGAAAACAAAGCACAGGAAGAAGCTTCGAAGAAGCGTCCCTATAACCTGCGTGAGAAAAAAGAAAAAAAGGCTGCCTACCGATCATTGATCCGTCCGGAATTGGCAGATGAATTGTATGACAATATCATGAATATTGTTGTAATGCAGAAGAAGTACAGAGATCCCAATTATTCAGCAAAGGATTTGGCTAAAGAGTTACAGACCAATACCCGTTATTTGTCAGCTGTTGTAAATTCCCGTTTTGGTATGAATTATTCTTGTCTGTTGAATGAATATAGAGTGAAAGATGCTTTACATTTATTGACAGATAAGAGATATGCTGACAAAAATGTGGAAGAAATCAGTACGATGGTTGGTTTTGCCAATCGTCAATCTTTTTATGCTGCATTTTACAAATATGTAGGAGAAACTCCTAACGGATACCGTAAAAGACATGCTCTGAAGAAATAATGTTGTGAAGTTAAATGTATGAAAGGAAATATTTCGGAATATGTGTTCTGAAGTACTTCCTTTTATCATTTTAATACTAATTACATCCTCCCCGACACATGAAAAAACAACTAATTTTTATGGTAGCCGCCTTGTCTTTGTTGACAGCTTGTGGTGGAGTACCGAAAAATTCTGCCGAGGCAGACAAATTTGATTATACAGTGGAACAATTTGCAGACTTACAGATTTTACGTTATTGCGTACCAGGCTTCGAGGACTTATCCCTCAAACAAAAAAAATTGGTTTATTACCTTACGGAAGCTGCCTTACAGGGACGTGATATACTTTTTGACCAAAACGGAAAATATAATTTGAGAATTCGTCGGATGCTTGAAGCTGTTTATATCGGATATACTGGTGACAAGAATATACCTGACTTTAAGGCAATGGAAGTGTATTTGAAACGGGTATGGTTCTCCAATGGCATTCATCATCATTATGGTAGTGAGAAGTTTGTGCCGGGATTTTCTCCCGAATTCTTTAAACAAGTTTTACAAAGTGTAGATACCTCTACATTGCCGCTTGACGAAGGGCAGACGGTGGAGCAGCTTTGTGATGAAATCTTTCCCGTAATCTTTGATCCTCAAGTGATGCCGAAACGCGTAAATCAGGCAGTCGGTGAAGATTTGGTTTTGACTTCTGCTGGAAACTATTATGATGGTGTCACTCAGAAAGAAGCTGAAGCTTTTTATGGTGCGATGAAAGACCCGAAGGAAGAGACGCCAATCTCTTATGGAATGAATAGCCGTTTGGTGAAGAAAGACGGTAAAATTCAAGAGAAAGTATGGAAAGTGGGCGGCCTTTACAGTCCGGCTATTGAGAAGATTGTATATTGGTTGAAGAAGGCGGAAGGTGTTGCTGAGACTCCTGAACAGAAAGCTGTTATAACCAAATTAGTCGAGTTTTATGAAACCGGCGATTTAAAAGCGTTTGATGAATACGCTATCCTTTGGGTGAAGGATTTGAATTCGCGCGTTGATTTTGTTAATGGTTTTACCGAGAGTTATGGTGATCCGCTTGGCATGAAAGCCAGTTGGGAGAGTTTGGTGAACTTTAAAGATTTGGATGCCACCCACCGTACAGAGCTGATCAGCAACAATGCACAGTGGTTTGAAGATAATTCACCTGTTGAAAAACAGTTTAAAAAAGAAAAGGTAAAAGGAGTTTCCGCTAAAGTGATTACAGCTGTTATTTTGGCGGGGGATTTATATCCGGCTACAGCCATTGGCATCAACCTGCCTAATGCGAACTGGATACGTAGCCAGCACGGCTCTAAATCAGTGACTATCGGAAATATTACGGATGCCTATAATAAAGCTGCTCATGGGAATGGCTTTAACGAAGAATTTGTGTATAGCGATGCTGAATTGCAACTGATTGATAAGTATGCTGACCTCACAGGTGAACTGCATACAGACTTGCACGAATGTTTAGGACACGGTTCTGGTAAATTGCTTCCGGGTGTTGACCCTGATGCTTTGAAAGCTTATGGTTCTACTATTGAAGAGGCACGTGCCGATTTGTTTGGACTTTACTATGTAGCTGATCCAAAACTGGTGGAATTGGGGCTGATTCCGAATGTAGATGCTTATAAGGCTGAATACTATACGTATTTGATGAACGGTTTAATGACACAGCTTGTACGCATTGAACCGGGGAATACTGTGGAAGAAGCTCACATGCGTAATCGTCAGCTCATAGCCCGTTGGGTGTTCGAAAAAGGTGCTGCCGATAAAGTGGTGGAATTGGTGAAAAGAGATGGAAAGACGTATGTGGTAGTAAATGATTATGGGAAGCTCCGTAGTTTGTTTGGTGAATTACTTGCTGAGATACAGCGTATCAAGTCTACCGGCGATTTTGTAGCTGCCCGTGATTTAGTGGAAACATACGCAGTGAAGGTAGATCCTGTGTTACATGCAGAAATTCTGGAACGTTACAAGAAGCTGAACCTGGCTCCTTATAAAGGGTTTGTCAATCCTAAGTATGAAGCGGTGAAGAATGATAAGGGTGAGATTATTGATGTCAAAGTAACTTATGAAGAAGGTTATACTGAACAGATGTTGCGTTACAGTAAGGACTATTCTGTGTTACCATCGATAAATAATTGAATGATAATTGGAAAGTAGTAAAGTGATAATGTGATAAGGGAATATGTTGCCGTGTAATTGCTTTTCTAAATATGTGCGATCTTGTTGTCAGAGTAATACTTTACAATTATGTCCTATCATCTTATCACGTTTAAGCGAGGTTTTGTTAAACTCCCATTTATGGAATTACAAGAACAACTCAAAGAAATAAAAAAACAACTTCGTCTCTCTATGAACGGAGTTGTTTCTCAAAGTATGCGTGAAAAAGGGTTAGTATACAAGCTGAATTTCGGTGTGGAACTTCCCCGCATCAAGAGTATTGCCACTGGTTTTGAGAAAGATCATGCTTTGGCACAAGCTCTTTGGAAAGAAGATATTCGTGAATGTAAAATTATGGCAGCATTACTTCAACCGATAGATAGTTTCTTTCAGGAGATAGCTGATATATGGGTGGAAGATATCCATAATGTTGAGATTGCGGAACTAACCTGTATGAACCTTTTTCAAAACTTGCCATATGCTCCTGCCAAGTCCCTTCAATGGATCGCAGATGAGAGGGAATATGTGCAAATATGTGGATTTCTCACTATTGCCCGTCTGCTGATGAAGAAAGGAGATATGAACCAACGTGTTGAGAATGAATTTCTTGACCAGGCAGTTACCGCTTTTTTGTCTGGTTCCTATCATGTACGTAATGCAGTTATGGTTGCTGTTCGTCGCTTTATGCAACACAGTGAAGAAAATGCTTTTCTGGTTTGCCGAAGAGTAGAGGAAATGAAAAATTCTTCTTCTGAAGCCGAACTGCTGCTTTATGATATGGTGAGGGAAGAAGTCAATTTGTGAGAAATGTGCCAGTATCACATTGCCACATTTATTTCTTGTTTTTTGCTTGCTTTCCACAAAAAAGGTTTAACTTTGTTGGCTGTAAAAAACTGTGCCGCTAAATGGAAAGTCAGAATGTGAAAGATACAGTTAGGCAGATATTCACTGAGTATCTCAATGCGAACGGGCATCGCAAGACTCCCGAACGTTATGCCATACTTGATACTATTTATTCCATAGACGGTCATTTTGATATTGACACGCTCTATTCACTGATGGCGGATCAGGAAAATTTTCGTGTGAGTCGTGCTACACTTTACAATACTATAATACTTCTTATCAATGCTCGTCTGGTCATCAAACACCAGTTTGGGAATTCCTCTCAATATGAAAAAAGTTATAACCGCGATACACACCATCATCAGATCTGTACGCAGTGTGGTAAGGTTACTGAGTTTCAGAACGAGGAGTTGCAACATGCCATTGGGAATACTAAGTTGAGTCGCTTTAACCTGACACACTATTCATTGTATATGTATGGATTGTGTAGTAAATGCGACCGGGTCAATAAGAGGAAAATGAAGAATAATAACCATAAGAAAGAAAAATGAAAGTAGACATTCTATTAGGATTACAATGGGGCGACGAGGGTAAAGGCAAAGTCGTTGATGTATTAACTCCAAGATACGATGTTGTGGCTCGTTTTCAGGGAGGACCCAATGCTGGTCATACATTGGAGTTTGAAGGCCAGAAGTACGTACTTCGTTCGATTCCTTCGGGAATTTTCCAAGGTGACAAGGTAAATATTATCGGTAATGGTGTGGTACTTGATCCTGCTCTCTTTAAAGGAGAAGCTGAAGCACTGGAAGCAACAGGTCACAATTTGAAGGAACGTTTGCATATTTCCAAGAAAGCACATCTTATATTGCCGACTCATCGTATTTTGGATGCTGCTTATGAAGCCGCTAAGGGAGATGCTAAAGTAGGAACTACTGGTAAGGGTATCGGCCCCACTTATACTGACAAGGTGAGTCGTAACGGTGTGCGAGTGGGAGATATTTTGCATGACTTTGATAAGAAATATGCGGCTGCCAAGGCACGTCACGAGCAAATTCTGAAGAGTATGAACTATGAATATGATTTGACGGAACTTGAAAAAGCCTGGTTTGAAGGTATTGAATACCTGAAGCAGTTTCAATTGGTGGACAGTGAACACGAAATAAACGGTTTGTTAGCTTCCGGTAAGTCTGTATTGTGCGAGGGTGCGCAAGGCACAATGCTCGATATCGATTTCGGATCTTATCCGTTCGTGACTTCTTCCAATACGATTTGTGCAGGCGCTTGTACAGGTTTGGGGGTAGCTCCTAATAAGATTGGCGAAGTATATGGTATCTTTAAGGCATACTGTACACGTGTAGGTGCAGGTCCTTTTCCGACTGAGTTGTTTGACGAGACAGGTGATCAAATTTGTACATTGGGACACGAATTCGGTTCAGTAACCGGACGTAAGCGCCGTTGCGGATGGATTGACTTGGTGGCATTAAAGTATGCCGTTATGATAGATGGAGTTACCAAACTGATAATGATGAAGAGTGATGTACTTGATTCTTTTGAAACGATCAAAGCTTGTGTGGCTTATAAAGTAAATGGGAAAGAAATTGAATACTTTCCCTACGATATAACTGACGGTGTTGAACCGGTTTACGTAGAATTACCGGGTTGGCAGACTGATATGACAAAGATGCAGAGTGAAGATGAGTTTCCAGAGGAATTCAATGCTTACTTGTCTTTCCTGGAAGAGCAACTGGGTGTTCCTATCAAGATAGTATCAGTAGGTCCTGACCGTGAACAGACTATTGAACGTTATACCGGAGAATAAATAAACTACTCATAATTTTTTAATTCTTCCTAAAAGATGAGGGAAACTGTGGGAATGCTCACGGTTTCCCTTTATTTTTGGCAAACAATTTGTTATACTATTACAAACGACACAATTTATTTACTTATTTAAAAGAAGAAGATTATGACAACAGGAATGATAGGAATGCAATGGATTATCTTTATTGGTATAGCCGTTATCAGTTGGTTAGTGCAGATGAATCTGCAAAATAAATTCAAGAAATACTCTAAAATTCCTACAGGTAACGGAATGACTGGCCGTGATGTAGCATTGAAGATGTTGCATGACAATGGAATTTACGATGTTACTGTAACACATACTCCGGGACACCTGACAGACCATTACAATCCAGCCAATAAGACAGTGAATTTAAGTGAGGGTGTATACGAAAGTAATAGTATCATGGCTGCTGCGGTTGCTGCCCACGAATGTGGACATGCTGTTCAGCATGCACGTGCATACGCTCCGCTCACGATGCGTAGCAAGTTGGTGCCGGTGGTATCGTTTGCTTCTAACATTATGACGTGGATTTTATTGGCGGGTATCTTGATGCTGAATACCTTTCCGCAGTTGTTGCTTGCTGGTATCATCTTGTTTGCAATGACTACCTTGTTCAGTTTCATCACCTTACCTGTGGAAATTAATGCAAGTAAGCGTGCATTGGTATGGTTGAACAATTCGGGTATTACCAATTCTTATAACCATGCTCAGGCCGAGGATGCGCTTCGTTCTGCCGCTTATACGTATGTGGTAGCTGCTTTGGGCTCTTTGGCAACCCTGATTTATTATATTATGATTTTTCTGGGACGCAGAGACTAAGTTTTGTCTATGTGTAGAGAGGCAAAACAGACCATCCATTTGACTCAAATGGATGGTCTGTTTTCTTATTCCTGATATGGTGACTGCCAGGACTATTTGTCATTGAAGTTTTTGATTATTTGCTTGCTTGGGATATTTTCTTTTTTCTCAAATTCATCGTTACGGGTAAATTGTACTCATTTAAAACTGATACCACATAGTAATAGTGAGCAGAATTAAGATTAATTTTTTTCATAAATGTATCGTTTAAAGTTGACTTTTGCTTGTTTTTGTACAAGAGTGATTGTACAAAGGTAAATATTCTCTTTTCTTAATCAAGAAATTACCGTAACTTTGTCGACCGATTTAAAAAATAATTGAACCGAATATGGCAGCAAAACCTAGTATTCCGAAAGGAACTCGTGACTTTTCGCCTGTTGAAATGGCGAAACGTAACTATATATTTAATATAATTCGTGATGTATATCATCTTTATGGTTTCCAGCAGATAGAGACACCTTCAATGGAAATGCTTACTACTTTGATGGGGAAATACGGTGATGAAGGTGATAAGTTACTGTTTAAGATACAGAATTCCGGTGATTATTTCTCCGGTCTGACTGATGAAGAATTGTTGAGCCGTAATGCTGCTAAACTTGCTGGTAAGTTCTGTGAGAAAGGTTTGCGTTATGATCTCACTGTACCTTTCGCCCGCTATGTAGTGATGCATCGTGATGAAATAACGTTTCCTTTCAAACGTTATCAGATACAGCCCGTTTGGCGTGCCGACCGTCCGCAGAAAGGACGTTACCGTGAGTTTTATCAGTGTGATGCCGATGTTGTGGGTAGTGACTCTTTGTTGAACGAAGTAGAGTTGATGCAAATTGTGGATAGCGTGTTTACACGTTTCGGTATTCGTGTTTGTATCAAGATTAATAATCGTAAGATATTGAGTGGCATTGCCGAGATTATCGGTGAATCAGATAAGATTGTAGATATTACTGTAGCCATTGACAAACTGGATAAAATTGGCTTAGATAATGTCAATGCCGAATTGCAGGAGAAAGGTATCAGTGATGAGGCCATTGCCAAGTTACAACCAATCATCCTGTTGAGTGGTAGTAACGAAGAGAAACTTGTTACTTTAAAGCAGGTACTTGCCAACAGTGAAATAGGTTTGAAGGGGGTGGAAGAAAGTGAATTTATTCTTTCTACCTTGAAGAACCTTGGGCTGAAAAATGAATTGGAACTTGATTTGACTCTGGCCCGTGGCTTGAACTACTACACCGGTGCCATTTTTGAAGTAAAAGCGCTCGATGTACAAATTGGAAGTATCACCGGCGGAGGTCGTTACGATAATCTGACTGGCGTATTCGGTATGGCTGGTGTTAGCGGTGTCGGTATTTCTTTTGGTGCCGATCGTATCTTCGATGTGTTGAATCAACTTGACCTGTATCCTAAAGAAGCTGTAAACGGTACACAACTCTTGTTTATCAATTTTGGTGATAAAGAAGCTGCTTTCTCCATGAAAGTGCTTGCACAGGTACGTGCTGCAGGTATCCGCGCTGAAATCTTTCCTGATTCCAGTAAAATGAAGAAGCAGATGGGATATGCCAATTCTAAAACTATTCCGTTTGTTGCTTTAGTGGGTGAGAATGAGATGAATGAAGGAAAGGTTACGTTGAAGAACATGGAGACCGGTGAACAGAAACTTGTCTCTCCCGAGCAGTTGATTAGCGAACTGAGTTAATAAAAAATGAAATACATTTAAAAAGGAGCACAAAATAGCTCCTTTTTTTGTATATTTATGGCACAAAATAGGACGAACGATATTTTTTTGTTCTACTTGTGTAGGATAAATGTAAAATCTTACTCCTATTTTTGCAATGACAATAAAAAAGGAGGTTCTTATGGTTTCCATTGAATACAAACAAGAAAAGCACAATGCCCTCGTCAGTTTTTTGATGATTGTCATAGCATTGCTGTTTCTACTTTACATGGGTAGTTCGCTGGTACATTCTACAAAAACGTTCTGGGAGAGTTATTCGATTGAGGAGTTACTGGATTAAAAGTAACTGTAATATTTTTCATATACATAATTCTAATGCATGATACTCTATTTTACCGGAACTGGAAATTCTCGTTGGGTTGCCCAACAACTGGCAGAGGCTACAAACGATACAATAATTAATATTGCCGACTGTTTGAAACAGGAAGTATTACCTGAAGATTTGATAAACGAAGAAAAGGTCGGTATTGTTTTTCCGGTACATGCATGGTATGTGCCACGTGTAATTATTGGTTTCTTATCAAATCTTCAGTTTCCTCATTGCCAATATCGTTATGCGATATGTACGTGTGGTGATGATATGGGGAAGGGGATGAATCGTCTGGCAAAGCATTTCCCTTTGGATGCTGCTTGGTCTGTTGCTATGCCCAATACGTATATTCCGATGTTTAATCTCGATGATGATGAACTTTGTCGTAAAAAGATAGAGAATGCACGGCAGATGATTGTTTCCGTTGCAGCGGCTGTGCTCGAACAGAAAAAGGTGTGGAAAGTGAATGAGGGTGGTGCCGCATGGCTTAAAACATATATCATAAATCCATTATTTGTTCGTTTTACAATCAATCACAAGGGATTTCATGTAGATGAGGGATGCATATCTTGTGGAATATGTGATAAGGTTTGTCCGGTGGAGAATATCAGGCAGGTAGACGGACATCCGATGTGGGGAAATCAATGTATTCATTGCATGGCTTGTGTACATGCTTGTCCTCAGCAGGTGATTCAGTATAGAAAAACAACACAGAAAAAAGGCCGTTATCGGTTGGCAGATTATCTGTAGGTTTTCTTGAAAAAGCCTGATTGAATTTTTCTTCTATTTTTCGGATTTTCCTATATTTGTCTTATCCTTTGCCATTTTGTCAGTATTTATCTGCCAAACAAACAGTTTTCCATTTTGGCATAGTTTTCGTAAGTCCTTTATCGCTTATTTAAAGCAAAATTACTATAACATGTATAATGTATAACATATTAAAGCAAAAAAACTATGAACATTAAACCATTGGCAGACAGAGTGTTGATACTCCCTGCACCTGCAGAAGAAAAGACAATTGGCGGTATCATTATTCCTGATACAGCAAAAGAAAAGCCATTAAAGGGTGAAGTTATTGCAGTAGGCAACGGAACAAAAGATGAAGAAATGGTGTTGAAGGTTGGTGATACTGTACTGTACGGTAAATATGCCGGAACAGAACTGGAAGTTGAAGGAACTAAATACCTCATTATGCGTCAAAGTGATGTGCTCGCTGTTTTGGGATAATTTGTAATTAGTATTCATTATTAGTAAATAGATAAACATTATGGCAAAAGAAATATTATTTAATATCGATGCCCGTGACCAATTGAAGAAAGGGATCGATACATTGGCAAATGCAGTAAAAGTAACTCTTGGCCCTAAAGGACGTAACGTAATTATCGAGAAGAAATTTGGTGCTCCCCACATTACAAAGGATGGTGTGACGGTTGCCAAAGAGGTTGAATTGGCTGATGCATACCAAAATACCGGTGCGCAGCTTGTAAAGGAGGTTGCTTCCAAGACAGGCGACGATGCTGGTGACGGTACAACAACTGCTACTGTATTAGCTCAGGCTATTGTAGCCGAAGGCTTGAAGAATGTAACCGCCGGTGCAAGCCCAATGGATATCAAACGTGGTATTGATAAGGCTGTTGCCAAAGTGGTAGAATCTATAAAGAGTCAGGCCGAAAAGGTAGGTGACAATTACGATAAGATTGAACAGGTTGCTTCTGTATCTGCCAACAATGATCCGGTTATCGGTAAGTTGATTGCAGATGCAATGCGTAAAGTTTCTAAGGATGGTGTTATCACTATTGAGGAAGCTAAAGGTACTGATACTACAATTGGTGTAGTGGAGGGTATGCAGTTCGATCGTGGTTATCTCTCTGCTTATTTCGTAACCAATACGGAGAAGATGGAGTGCGAAATGGAAAAGCCGTACATTTTGATTTACGACAAAAAAATTTCTAATCTGAAAGATTTCTTGCCTATCCTTGAACCGGCTGTGCAGACAGGGCGTCCTCTGTTAGTAATTGCGGAAGATGTAGATAGCGAGGCCTTGACTACATTGGTTGTAAATCGTCTGCGTTCTCAGTTGAAGATTTGTGCTGTGAAGGCTCCGGGCTTTGGCGACCGTCGTAAAGAAATGTTGGAAGATATTGCGGTATTGACTGGTGGTGTTGTTATTAGCGAAGAAAAAGGCTTGAAATTGGAACAGGCAACTATTGAAATGTTGGGTACTGCCGATAAAGTCACTGTTTCTAAAGATAACACAACCATCGTAAACGGTGCTGGTGCTAAAGAAAATATCAAGGAACGTTGCGAACAAATCAAAGCCCAAATAGCTGCTACTAAATCCGATTATGATAAGGAAAAGTTGCAGGAACGTCTGGCTAAGTTGTCTGGTGGTGTGGCTGTTCTTTATGTAGGTGCGGCTTCTGAAGTTGAAATGAAGGAAAAGAAAGATCGCGTAGACGATGCTTTGCGTGCAACGCGTGCTGCTATTGAAGAAGGTATTGTTGCAGGTGGTGGTGTGGCCTATATTCGTGCATTGGATGCTCTTGAAGGTTTGCAAGGTGAAAATGCTGATGAGACTACAGGTATTGATATCATTAAACGTGCCATTGAGGAACCGTTACGTCAGATTGTTGCCAATGCCGGTAAAGAGGGTGCTGTTGTCGTACAGAAAGTACGTGAAGGTAAAGCTGATTTCGGATATAACGCCCGTACTGATGTTTATGAAAATCTGCATGCGGCCGGTGTAGTAGATCCTGCCAAAGTGACTCGTGTGGCTCTTGAAAATGCAGCTTCTATTGCAGGTATGTTCTTGACTACTGAATGTGTGATTGTAGAAAAGAAAGAAGACAAACCTGAAATGCCGATGGGCGCTCCTGGAATGGGAGGTATGGGTGGAATGATGTAATAATTGTTTTTTCCCTGATTTCTGAATTAAATAAAGTGACTGCGGTATCTTATAGAGACACCGCAGTTTTTTTATTCTCTTTTCCTTGATATATGTCAATATAAATCGTGTAAAATTACAAAACTGTTACAAAAGTAATTAAATCCTATATCTTTTGTTTGATTTTAGTGTTATCCAACTTTAAAACGGTATCTTTATATTTCATGGAGATAACCTGATCAACAACTATTAACCTTTTTTAATTTGGAAAGTAAAATGAACAAAGACGAAATTGGGCTGAATGCCGGTAAAATTTGGCAATTGCTCAGCGATTATGCCAAATGGAGTTATGGTACCTTGAAAAGAAAGTCCGGATTGAAGGACAAAGAATTGGGAGTAGCCATTGGTTGGCTTGCCCGTGAGAATAAGATTGAGCTTTATCAGGAAGATGATGAACTTTATGTCTCACTGGGAGTAAACGTATATATCGGATAAGGAGAACCGATTAAATTAAGTTTTGGAGAGACGCGGATTTTGCAATACGGAAGGAATTTTGGGTAGATTGTGAAATTTGTGTCTCTTTCTATAAAATCTGTATCTCTTTGTTTTCTCATGTTGTAGAATATTATTTCCTTTGTGTATCCTTTTTCAATAAAATAAAAAAAACGACAATGAGAAGTTTTGCATCAGACAATAATTCCGGCGTACATCCTTTGGTAATGGAGGCTTTGAACCGGGCAAATCAGGACCATGCTGTAGGTTATGGTGATGATCCTTGGACAGAAGAAGCTATCCGTAAAATCAAGGAAGTATTTACTTCCGATTGTGAGCCGTTGTTTGTATTCAATGGAACAGGCAGCAATGCAGTAGCCCTACAACTCTGTACGCGTCCTTTCAATTCCATTATATGTGCCGAGACTGCACATATTTATGTGGACGAGTGTGGCTCGCCTGCTCGCATGACAGGTTGTCAGATACGTCCTATAGTCACTTCTGATGGTAAACTTACTCCTGAATTAATTCGTCCTTATTTATGTCATTTCGGTGAGCAACATCATTCGCAACCGGGAGTTATTTATATCTCCCAATGTACTGAAATGGGTACTATCTATAAGCCAGAAGAACTTCGTGCTCTTACTGAACTGGCACATTTATATGGTATGTATGTCCATATGGATGGTGCTCGCTTGGCGAATGCTTGTGCAGCATTAAACCTTGGTCTTAAAGAGTTGACAGTGGATTGTGGAATTGATGTACTTAGTTTTGGAGGAACGAAGAACGGTTTGATGGTAGGTGAGAGCGTTATCGTCTTCAATCCGATTTTAAAGAAAGAAGCTTGTTTTATCCGTAAGCAGTCTGCTCAGCTTGCCTCTAAATTACGTTACTTGTCGTGTCAGTTTACTGCTTATTTGACAGATGAACTTTGGTTGAAGAATGCTTTACATGCCAATGTAATGGCGAAAGTACTGTATGATGGCTTGAAGAAATTACCCGGCGTTCGTTTTACGCAGTCGATGGAAAGTAACCAGTTGTTTCTTACCCTGCCTCGTCCTGCTATTGAACGATTATTCAAATCTTATTTCTTTTATTTTTGGAATGAGGAGGCAAATGAAATACGTTTTGTGACTTCTTTTGATACAACTCCCGAGGATATTGAACATTTATTGCAATCGGTAAGAGAAAGTTTATCGTAGTTCCTCGTTCAATTAATTATCGTTTACTTATTTTAGCACATCAAACTTTGGTTTGGTGTGTTATTTGTTTTTGTATATATAGAAACAAAACTTATAAACTATGGCTTATATTGATTATTATCAAGTTCTTGGAGTGGACAGAACGGCATCTCAGGATGACATCAAAAAGGCGTTCCGTAAATTGGCTCGCAAATATCATCCTGACTTGAACCCTAATGACTCTACGGCTAAGGATAAATTTCAGACCATCAACGAGGCAAACGAAGTGCTGAGTGATCCTGAAAAGCGGAAGAAATATGACGAATATGGTGAACATTGGAAACATGCTGATGAGTTTGAAGCACAAAAGAAGGCACGGCAACAAGCCGGTGCAAGAGGCTTCGGAGGATTTAGTGGAGGCGGTTTTGATGGAGCAGGTTTCGGTACGGATGGAAGTGGTACGTATTGGTACTCATCGGACGGGCAGGAATTCTCGGGTAGCAATGCCGAAGGTTTCTCTGACTTTTTTGAGCAGATGTTTGGACACAGAACTCGTGGTGGAGGTGGTGCAAATTCCGGTTTTCGAGGGCAAGACTTTAATGCAGAACTAAGCCTGTCACTTCGGGATGCTGCTCAAACCCATAAACAAATATTGACGGTGAACGGAAAAAAAGTCCGTATTACTATACCGGCAGGTGTGGCTAATGGGCAGGTCATCAAGTTGAAAGGTTATGGTGGTGAAGGTATTAACGGAGGACCTGCGGGAGACTTGTACATCACTTTTATGATTGCAGACGATCCTGTATTCAAACGTTTGGGCGACGATTTATATGTAGATGTGGATGTTGACCTTTATACGGCACTTCTGGGGGGTGAAAAGTTGGTGAATACGTTGGAAGGTCAAGTGAAGTTGAAGGTGAAACCTGAAACACAAGGTGGAACGAAAGTTCGTCTGAAAGGGAAGGGTTTCCCTATATATAAGAAAGAAGGACAGTTTGGTGATTTAATTGTGACCTATTCTGTGAAGTTGCCAACGAACCTGACGGAACAACAGAAAGAGATGTTCCGTAAAATTCAAAGTATGAACTAAAAAAGGAGAACGAGTTATGCAAAGCGAATTAATTATAATCAGTGAGTATTGTGACAAGTGCCACATAGAGCCCTCGTTCATTGAAATGCTGCAGGAAAGTGGTCTGATAGATATTCAGGCGGAGAATGGAGAACGTTATTTGTTGTTTTCCCAATTGCCGGATGTGGAACGCTACAGCCGCATGTATTATGATTTATCCATTAATATGGAAGGCATTGATGCCATCCATCATTTACTGGAACGTATGGAGGAAATGCAGCGTGAGATACACTCCTTACATAACAGGTTGAGGTTGTTTGAGGATTTCTGATTGAGAATAAATAGATAAAAAAACGTTCCATCTTTCAAAAGAAGGATGGAACGTTTTTTTGTGAGAGTATCTATTGTTTATTTACGATAGCTTTCCAGTTCTTCAGCTCTGAACTTACGGATAAAATTGAAGTGCTTTTCTATTTCTGCTTCTGCATAATTTACATAAACAAGAGCAGACTTAGAAAACAGTTCGGGAGCCTTTGTTGCATCTTGAATCAGTAAATGAGACATTACGCATACGGCAGCCATTTCGTAAAGACGGCGTGAAACGAAATCCAGCAGTTCTTGATTACCGCTTTCCTTTACGGCATTGTTGCAAGCATCGAACTTGTTGGTCATTTCTTTTATACGCTCCATCAACGGCTGCATTTCTGCGCTGCAAGATATTTGCTCATAATCACGTAAGGTGGCGGTATAAGAACCATTCGTTACATAGCGGATGGCGGCTACTGTCTGTAACTGGGTAGTACCTTCGTAAATACTCGTGATACGTGCATCACGGTAGATACGTTGGCATGCATATTCCAACATGAAACCGGAACCGCCATGTATTTGGATACTGTCGTATGCATTCTGATTGGCATATTCGGAGTTCATACCTTTAGCCAGCGGAGTGAAAGAGTCAGCCAGTTTGGCATATTTCTTTTGTTCCTGACGTTCTTCCGGGGTTAGTTTACGTTCGCGGGCAATATCATCCAGGGCTTTGTAAATGTCTACATAACGTGAGGTCTGGTATAGCAATGCACGACCGGCATCCAACTTGGCTTTCATGATAGCCAGCATGTCGTATACGGCTGGGAACTCAATGATTGCTTTACCGAACTGCTTACGGTCTTTTGCATATGCCAAACCTTCATTGTAGGCGGCCTGACTCAAACCAACCGACTGGGCGGCGATGCCTAAACGTGCACCGTTCATCAGTGCCATTACATATTTAATCAAACCGAGCTTACGGTCACCGCAGAGTTCAGCTTTGGCATTCTTATAAACCAGTTCGCAAGTAGGTGAACCGTGGATACCTAACTTGTTTTCAATACGGCGAACGTTTACACCACCTTCGCGTTTGTCATAGATGAACATGGAAAGACCACGGCCATCTTTTGTCCCTTCTTCAGAACGTGCCAATACGAGGTGCAAGTCAGCATCACCATTAGTGATGAAACGCTTTACACCGTTCAGACGCCAACAGTTGTTTTCTTCGTCGAAGGTAGCTTTCAACATAACACTTTGGAGGTCGGAACCTGCATCCGGTTCCGTCAAGTCCATAGACATGGTTTCTCCGGCACAAATACGCGGGATGAAACGGCTATGTTGGTCTTCGTTACCAAATTCATAAAGCGTTTCGATACAGTCTTGCAATGACCAGATATTACCAAAGCCGGCATCGGCTGCTGCAACGATTTCCGCACACATGGTGTACGGGGTAATCGGGAAGTTCAGCCCACCGAAACGGCGTGGCATGGTCATACCGTTCAATCCGGCTTTTACCATGGCATCGAGGTTCTGCTTTGTACCACTGGCATATTCTACACGGCCATTGGCACAGTGGGGACCTTCTTCGTCTACACCTTCTGCGTTGGGAGCTATAATCTCTCCGGTAATTTCACCGGTAATTTCCAGCACTTTGTCATAAGAGTCTATTGCGTCCGTATAGTCCTGCGGGGCATAGTCAAACTTATCTTTATCTGCATATCCGCGTTCTTTCAGTTCGCAGATGCGCTCCATCATCGGATTGTTTAAATGGAACTTGAGTTCCGGAATTTCTGTATAAAAATTAGCCATAGTTTCCTTACTTACTGTTCTGTTTGTAATACTTGATCATCTTCGGAATTACTTCTTCAACCGTACCATTGATTACGTAATCGGCAATAGTATTGATAGGAGCATTCTCGTCATTGTTGATAGAGATGATGATACCACTCTCTTGCATACCGGCAATGTGCTGAATTTGTCCGCTGATACCGCAAGCGATATAAAGTTTGGGACGAACCGTAACACCTGTCTGACCTATCTGGCGGTCGTGGTCTGCGAAGCCTGCATCAACAGCGGCGCGGCTGGCACCTACCTCGGCATGAAGTTCCTTAGCCAGTTCGAACAGCATATTGAACCCTTCCTTGCTCCCCATGCCGTAACCACCGGCAATGACGATAGGGGCACCTTTCAAATTGTGTTTGGCTTTTTCTACATGACGGTCAATGACTTTCACTACATAGTCTGTTTCGGGAACATACTTGGCAACGTCGTGTCTGATGACTTCACCTTTATAGTTGGCATCGAGAATTTCTTTCTTCATCACACCCTCGCGTACAGTCGCCATTTGCGGGCGATGTTCGGGATTTACAATCGTAGCCACGATGTTGCCACCGAATGCGGGACGGATTTGGTATAACAGGTTTTCATATACTTTACCTTCTTTCTTGTCTTCGTGTTCACCGATTTCAAGAGCCGTACAGTCGGCGGTCAATCCACTGGTCAGTGCCGAAGAAACGCGCGGACCGAGGTCGCGGCCGATAACAGTGGCGCCCATCAGGCAGATTTGCGGTTTTTCTTCCTTAAACAGGTTGATGAGTACAGAAGAGTGGGGAAGAGAAGTATAGGGGAATAGACCCGGAGCGTCGAAAACATGGAGTTTGTCAACGCCGAAAGGGATTACTTGTTTTTCAATACCTGCCAGATTACTTCCGGCAGCCACAGCTTCCAGCTGGCAACCCAACTGATTAGCTAATTTACGACCTTTGGTCAGGAGTTCGAGACTGACATCGGCAACTGTAGTACCTTCTATCTCTAAATATACAAATACATTATTCATAATCTTATCCTATCGTGTGGTTAGCTAACAGTTCAACAATCAAATCTTCTACATCCCGGTCGCTGCCTGTCAGTGTCTTGCTTTCTTTGGCTTGGAATGAAATATTCTGAATGGTTTTTACCTTGGTAGGCGAACCGCTCAGACCACATTGAGGAAGGTCACCGTTTACGTCGGCTACACTCCATTCCGTAATGTTCAGATAAGGATATTTCTCATAAAGTTCTGCATAAGCCAGTGCGGCGCCTTCTTTGGTGATGGCGGCTTTTTCTTGTGCACCGAGGGCACGTTTGTATTTCTGTACCAGTTTGGCATTGCGCGGACGGCAAGGAGCGGCACTTCCGTTAACGGTAATAACGATAGGCAGAGGAGCCTCTACTGTTTCTACGCCACCGTCAATATGACGTTTCACGGTAATCTTTTTGGAGGCTTCGTCTACATTCAGAATTTCTTCCGCGTATGTAACCTGTGTCAACCCCAATTTCTCGGCAACCTGCGGACCTACCTGTGCCGTGTCACCATCGATAGCCTGGCGGCCACCGATGATAATATCATAATCACCGATTTTCTTGATGGCAGTGGCGAGAGCATACGAGGTAGCCAACGTATCTGCACCGGCAAAGGCGCGGTCGGTCAACAGATAACCGTTATCGGCGCCACGATAAAGTCCTTCACGAATAATTTCGGCTGCGCGTCCCGGTCCCATGGTCAGGATCGTCACGGTAGAACCCGGATGTTCATCTTTCAGTCGGAGAGCTTGCTCAAGGGCGTTCAGGTCTTCGGGGTTGAAGATGGCAGGGAGTGCCGCACGGTTAATGGTTCCGTCGGCTTTCATGGCATCTTTCCCGACATTACGTGTGTCGGGAACTTGTTTTGCCAATACAACAATTTTCAAACTCATGCTATATAATTATTAGTATTAGTATTTCGTCAGGTCAGTGCCGGGAATAGGAGTAGTAGAATCTTGCTACTGAAATTATCCGGTTAACTATCAGCGTGCAAATTTACGCAAAGAGTTGGGTTTGACAAGAAAAAGGGATGAAAAATGCACAAGTTGAGGGATTTTGCGCAAAGAGGAAGGGGTACACTGGTTTTCTTCACGGTGACTGATAAATGTTTGTAAGTAAGAAGTAATCTATCGATATAGAGTTTATTTGCCATCCTGTAATATTGGTAAAAATTACCGTAATATATCTACCGACAGGCATTGGAAATCCCGGTACTTTTGCAAACGATTTCAATCGTAAATAGCAACTATATAACAAAAAGAAAAATAATAATTATGATTATGAGAAAGTTTTTAGTCTTTTCTACAATGCTTGCTTGCGTCAGCTTATCGGCTTGCGGAGGCAAAAAGAATGGGAATACGGAAATGGCTGCCGACTCAGTTTCAATTTCCGAAACAGTTATTCCCAAAGTATATATGACAAGGGAAATCACACCCGAAGCGTTGGTAAAGGTTTATGAAGCGCTGGGACGTCCCGCCGAAGGACGTGTTGCTGTGAAAATCAGTACCGGGGAACCGGGAGGACACAATTTCCTGCAACCTGCTCTTATCAAGAATTTGGTACAGAAAGTAAAAGGAACGATTGTAGAGTGCAACACGGCATACGGAGGTAAACGTTCCACTACCGCCGAACATCTTCAGGCGGCACGCGATCACGGTTTCTTTGAAATTGCCGATGTTGACATCATGGATTCCGAGGGTGAAATCAACATTCCGGTCAAGGATACAACACATATCAAATATGACATTGTAGGTTCACACATCAGCAACTATGATTTTATGATTAATCTGGCGCACTTCAAGGGGCACGCCATGGGTGGTTTCGGTGGAGTACTCAAGAACCAGTCCATCGGGGTAGCTTCTGCCAACGGAAAAGCCTATATCCATACAGCGGGTAAAACCACGAAACCGGGTGAACTTTGGGGAAATCTGCCCGAACAAGACCATTTTCTTGAGTCCATGGCGGCTGCTGCCCAAGCTGTACATGATTACTTCGGAGACAAAATCCTATATATAAATGTAATGAACAACCTTTCCATCGACTGTGACTGCGATGCCCACCCGCACGCTCCTGAAATGAAAGATATCGGTATTCTTGCCTCTACAGATCCCGTAGCACTCGATCAGGCTTGTCTCGACCTCGTTTTCAACGTAAAGCCCACCGAGGGAGACAATAATCAGCCATTGATAAATCGCATTAAAGAACTTCATGGAACGCATACTGTGGAGTATGCGGCAGCGATAGGTTTAGGAAGTATGGAGTATGAATTGGTGTCAATTGATGATTAAAAAGAATGGTTATACAATGAAACGGATATATAAATATGTATGGCTCCTTGTCCTTCCCTTTTTATGCACTACCGGACTGATGGCGCAATCAAAGGTGGAAGAAGCCAGAAAACTGATTCAGGATGGCAAGGCCGAGTGTATATTGATAAAGAATGATACCATTTACGGACAGGAGCGAGGACATGGTGTCAGTCCGCTATTGGTGATGTACGATGAGCATAGGGAGGCGATGTCCGATGCAGTCTTGGTAGATAAAGTCATAGGGCGTGCGGCGGCTGCCATAGCCATTTGTGGCAAGGTGAAGCATGTACATGGCGAACTGATGAGTGAAGATGCTATAGAGTTTCTGAACAAAAACGGTATCACGACGAGCTACACGATACTGGTTCACCGGATATTGAACCGGAAAAGAGATGGCCTTTGTCCTTTGGAACAATCGGTAGAAGGTGTGGAGGATGCCGCAAGTGCTCTTGTGGCATTACGCAAACGGATAGAGACATTACAAAAACAATAGATGAAAAAGATGGAGTATCTGTTCAAAACGAACAAGATATCCAAACAAAAGTAGAATTCGGACATTAATATTAATAACCCGGAATTGAAAAATAACTTAAAACCATAAAGTATGTATATTGAAAGAATAAATAACCCTGCTGACTTGAAGACGCTTCAAGTTGATGAGCTGGAAACATTGAGCGGAGAAGTCCGCCGAATATTATTGGACAAACTGAGCGCACATGGCGGACATGTAGGTCCCAACTTGGGAATGGTAGAAGCTACGGTAGCTTTGCATTATGTGTTCTCTTCGCCTATCGATAAGATTGTTTATGACGTTTCGCACCAGAGTTATGCACATAAAATATTGACCGGACGTAAAGAAGCCTTTATTAATGCTGCTAAGTACGATGACGTATCGGGATATACCGAACCGTCGGAAAGCGAACATGATTTCTTTGTCATCGGTCATACGTCGACCTCTGTCAGCCTTGCCACCGGACTTGCCAAGGCGCGTGACCTGAAAGGAGAGCGGGGGAACGTGATTGCCGTCATCGGTGATGGTTCCCTGAGCGGAGGTGAGGCATTCGAAGGGTTGAATGTGGGAGCCGAGTTGGGTTCGAATCTCATTGTCATTGTCAACGATAACCAGATGTCCATTGCCGAGAACCACGGCGGACTTTACCGCAACCTGCAGCTGCTGCGCCGGACAGACGGACAAGCTCCCTGCAACTATTTCAAGGCGATGGGTTACGACTATTTCTATGTGAAAGACGGTAATGACGTGAAGCAACTGCTGGAAGCCTTCCGTCGGGTGAAGGATATAGACCATCCCGTCGTGGTGCATATCAATACCTTGAAGGGTAAGGGATACCGTCTGGCAGAGGAGCAGCAAGAACGTTTTCATTACAGTATTCCGTTTAACCTTGAAACCGGAAATCCGACCGTAGGTTTGGATGAGGAAGAAGATTATGCCGACCTCACTGCCACCTATCTTTTGCAAGAAATGAAGAAAGACCCGGCTCTGGTAGGCATTACAGCGGGTACGCCTACCGTGTTTGGCTTCACGGCCGAACGGCGCAAAGAAGCTGGCAAACAGTTTTTGGATATGGGTATCGCCGAAGAACAGGCGGTCGCCATGTCTTCCGCCATTGCCGCAGGAGGTGGAAAACCTGTGTTCGGGGTTTACAGTACCTTCATCCAGCGTGCCTACGACCAGTTGTCGCAAGATCTTTGTATCAACAATAATCCCGCGTTGATACTTGTTTTCTGGGGAAGTTTGTCGAGCATGAACGACGTCACTCACCTTTGTCTCTTTGATATCCCTGTTATCGGCAATATCCCTAATATGGTTTATCTGGCACCCACCTGCCGCGAAGAGTATCTGGCGATGTTGGAGTGGGGAATTCGCCAGACGGAACATCCGGTTGCCATCCGTGTACCTGCCAATGGGGTTATCCGCAGGAATATCGAGCCGGAAAAAGATTACGGTAGGATATTGAACCGTTACGAGGTGTCGCACCGCGGTAGCAAGGTGGCTGTATTGGGGCTTGGTTCCTTCTACCAGTTGGGCGAGGCGGTGGTTGCCCGTCTCAAGGAGGAGAACGGCATTGATGCCACACTTATCAATCCCCGTTACATTACCGGGGTGGATGAGGCTTTGCTCAATGACCTGAAACGTGACCATACACTGGTCATCACTCTTGAAGACGGCGTACTGGACGGTGGTTTCGGGGAGAAGATTGCCCGCTACTATGGAGCTTCGGATATGAAGGTGTTGAATTATGGTGTGAAGAAGGAGTTCATGGATCGTTATAAGGTGAGTGAACAACTGAAAAAGAACCGTCTGACGGTTCCACAGATTGTGGAGGACATTTGTCACTTCGTGTCTTGATAGAAAGGAGAATACCCAATGAACGTCGGCTTCTGCAAAGGGATAAAAATCAACCTTGCAGAAGCCGGCGTTATGAATGTTTATCCCGGAGGATTTTCGTTTTGATCTTCACGCTGTCATGGATGAAACCGCTTTCCGGGTGTTCATCCGTTTTTTGCTCCGTGGCGATCCGTTTTCCGCAGCCCGGTTATGGGGTGGTGACGGCTTTGAGCACGAGCGGTGTCCGGGCGCCGGTGGCTGCGTCGGAATTGGCTTCGTACTTATAGTTGCACTTCAGGGAGGTGTCCGTTTGATTGGCGTTCCATGTGTCGATGGCGGCGTTCATGGTGGCGAGGGCGTTGTCGGCGCCGCTGCCTGCCGTCCATTGCACGGTGCTGCCGTCTACTTTTACAGGGGGATTACTGCTGTCGTTGTCGTAGCCAATCGCGTTGAGGGACGAACCGCCCGGGATGCCCCAGTAGCAGGTGGATTGCTCTCCGCCGTCGCGTGATCCGATGGCACCTCCCAAAGAGGCTCCCGAGGGACCGTTGACGTTGCCTGTGCTGTAGCAAGCGGTGATATCTTTTTGGGTAGTGCCTACGATGCCGCCTGCGTAGCTGCTGCCGGTAGTCGCCACGTTGCCGGTGTTGTAGCAGGCGATGAGGCTTCCGTACATATAACTTCCGGTGATACCGCCTACCGTATATTTTCCTGTAATGTCTCCTGTATTGATGCATCCGGAGATGATATCACCTTTTGTCTCTGCTGTAATGCCGCCGACGCATCCAATTCCCGTCACATTTCCTGTGTTGGTACATCCGGTGATGGTATTATTGTTTTTTCCCGAAATACCTCCTGCATATCCATCGTTAGCATCACTTTCGCCTTCCGATAGTATGGTTGCCGAATTGGTACAGTTGATGATGATACCTTCATCGTAATTACTTCCCGTTATGCCGCCTATCGGGGAGCTATAATTACCGGTAGCTGTTATCTTTGCTTCGTTGTGGCAGTCGATGATGGTTCCGTCATTCTCTCCGGTGATGCCGCCTGCATAGCCTGCATCTTCTCCTTCTTCTGTAGCAGAATTCGCTAATACAATACATTGGTTGGTACATCCGCTGATAGTTCCTCTGTTGCCTGCCGCGATACCGCTTATGTATTTATATCCCGATACTTCCCCCTTCAGGGTAAAGTTCTTCACCGTGGCGTTTGGCCCGATATAGCTGAACAGGGCTTGGGCGTTTTTTCCTTTCGATACTCCGTTGATGTATAGCCCGCTGATGGTGTGTCCGTCGCCATCGAAGGTGCCTTCAAAGCTTGCGTAAATATCATTATCATAATCGGCATATCCTATCGGTGTCCAGTCAATCCCCGCGCCGTCATTCAAATCCTTGCCACATACATCGGCAAGGTCGATGTCCCGCGTCATTTTGAAGTGGCTGCCCTCATAGTTTTGTTTCGCGTTCACTATTGTAGCAAGCCCTTTTAGTGCTTGTGCAGTGGCCAGCAGGTAAGGTTCTGCCGCCGTGCCCTTTCCCTCGAACGCGAATTTCACCGGGAGCGTGTAGCTGCGGCTGAAGTCTTTGTTGTCCGTCAGCATCACTACCAGCGTTGCCGAGAGGGTGGTGTAGGTACTGGATAGGGTGATGGTTTTCGTTGCGCGGTCTGCTTTTGCCGTCCATCCTTCGCCATCCGCCATCAGTGCGCTCACGGTCAGGTCGTTTTGCATTACACTGGCGTCGCTGCCGGTCAGGGTATAAGTCAGCACGTTGCCCTGTATCACGTTCAGCGGTTGCGTCAGGTCGAGGGCGGTGGCGGAGCCTTGCAAGGTCAGGGTGATGCCTATGCCTTTATAGAGGGGGATGCGCAGGGTGGGGTTGTCTGCGGGGTCGTCCGGCGTGTTGTCCGCCAGGGTGAAGGTGACGTAGTCCGTACTGGTGGTATAGTCCACGCCGTTCTTGGCGAAGAGGACGTCACCGTCTGCACCGTCTGTTCCGTTGATGCGATACCACGTCACTTTGTTGTCTACGCTCAGGTACCAGGCATCGTCGTTCTTTGCTCCGCCGTCGGTCTTGATGGTGATGCCTGTGGGCAGGCTGCTGCCCAGAAGTATCTGCGGGGCGGGGGCGGAAGTGCCCGGTTCTCCTTGCTCTCCCTGTGTGCCGTTGGCCTGTATGGCATTTCCCGCTTCGTCTTTCAGCGGTTCGCCGTTCAGCGTCCAGTACCAGTTGCCGTCCGCTTGCTGCGCGACGCTGATTTTGGGGGTGCTTCCCGCTTCGCCCTTTTCGCCTTGCGCGCCGCTTTCTCCTTTTTCACCGTTATAAATGGTGATGGGGGCGGTGTGCAGGAACTGGATGGTGTAGCCCACCTGTACGCCGCTTTGGGTGACGGGCGTGACGCCGGTGATGTAGTCCGTGGTACTGAGCAGTTGTTGCAGGGAGGCAAGGTTGCTGTTCACCTCTTCCTGCCACTTTTCGAGCGCCTTGATGCGGTCGGCGTTGCTGTTGATTTTCTTCCACAGGTCGGTGTGGTCGCAGTTGCACCCGGCAAGGAGTATTGCCGTGAGTGCCGTTAATAGATAACTCTTCAATCTCATAGTAGTATAAAATATTGATTAATTGATTACGGTGCCTGGTGTTCCTAAGCTATTGTTGGCAGGAGGGATACTACGATTGCCGCCCGTAGAGTAGGCTTGTGGCTTACTTTACGGGCGGAAACTTCGCTCGCAGCACGGGACTGCAAGTATTGTAAGGTTAATAATGTTTACAAATGCGGGGGGGGGGTAAAAGCTCTTTTCCGGCTGCAAGGCAGTGGGAGAGGAATATATACGCCGGTGTAGTTTGTTTTGTTGCGTGAGTGGCTCATTACGGCAATTTTTAGAATTATTAAAATACAAAGTTAAGTATTATAAAGAAGCGGCAATGCTTTTCGGAGTATTTTTTTTCGGAAATTTTATTTATTCATTACGTTCCGGCCGGTGATATAAATAAAACCGAAGCATTTCTTCTCTTGATATCGGGAGAAGAGATGCTTCGGTAAGTACTGCTCTTTATGTCAGGTCTTTATTTCAAGCCCAGTTTTTTCTTTATATCTTTAGGCAGCGCGTCTTTGTGTACAACGATGTTCATCGTTTTGTAGCGTGCAAACGCTTTGGAGGCATACCACAGTCCTTCATACTTGCCGGCTTTGCCCCAGGAATTCTTTACCATGTAGTATTCGTTACCTGCCTGGTCCTTAGCTATACCATAAATCAGCATACCGTGGTCGTCGGTTGTTTCCCAGTTGTCGTAACCCTCTTGGCGTTCTTCTTGGGTACACCATTTCTGTGGTTGAGGTTTGCTGTTCAACTTCTTCTCTTCGGGTTTCATTTTCAGCCAGTGTGCCATGTCCGAACCGCTCAACTCCTGTACTTTTTCTGCATCGGGCATCACGGCTATACCGTCGCGGGTAAAGCCTTGTTCGCTTACGTCGGCACCCCAGGCAATGGTGTAGCCGTTGTTGATTGCATTGTCAAATACCTGCATCAGCTCGTCAATGGGCAGGTTATAGGAAAGTCCCCAACGCCAGTTGTCTTGAATTTCCAGTACGAACGGCTGATAGAACGGATGGTGGGTATAAGAAGTCAGTGAGATATAATCATCGGCGTTCAGTCCGGTAGATTCATAGAAAGATTGCGGGGTATATTCTTTACCTTGATAGGTAAACTTCTCGGGACGTTGACCCAGGTAGATGTCATGGATGGCGGTAACGGCCTTTTTCCAAAGCGGGTTTTTATCTTTGTCGGTCTGCAAGCTACGGAGTTTTCCTTTGGCGATGGCTGCCACTACGGCATCGGCCACGGCAGACAGCTCGGTGTGGTTGCTCAGGGTATCACCATACATTACTCCCGGACGCATTTCCTCTTCGGGTACCAGCCCGAAAGTTTTCATGCCGTATATCACGTCGTAGAATGAACCGCCTTGAGAGAAGGAAATGTCGCCGTGTGTGCGTACTGCCTTGTCGGCACGGTCCAGGTAAGTATTGTGTACGATATACATTTCGGACAAATCATACTCTCCCTTGCCCATACGGAGCAGCTCGGACTCGATGAACGCCAGCCCGGAGTAGCACCAGCATGTACCGGCACGATTCTGGTTCTTGATGGAGGTGATAGGATTTTCTTTGACGGTTGTAAAGACAAATCCCTCTTCTTTCGGAGTGTCTTGAGCTGTTGTGTGCAGGCTCAACAATCCCATTGCGACAATTAATATCGATTTTTTCATCATGATTAAAATATTTTTGATTTATTAGTTGTGACCGCAAATATAGGCAGAATATCGTAAACAAAAGCTATCTTTGGGGCGTTAATTCCCACACTGTATGATGAAAACTATACAAATAGACAATTTGAGCGGACTTGTTCTTGAAGGCGGCGGTATGCGTGGCGTCTTCACTTGTGGTGTGCTGGACAATTTTATGGATCGGGGTGTCCGGTTTCCTTATACCATTGGTGTAAGTGCCGGAGCATGTAACGGACTTTCGTATCTGTCCGGCCAGCGTGGACGTGCCAAATACAGTAATATAGATTTGTTGGAGAAGTATAATTACATAGGTCTGAAGTATCTTCTGAAGAAACGGAACATCATGGATTTTGACTTGCTGTTTCGGAAGTTTCCCGAACATATTTTGCCCTATGATTATGAAGCTTATTTCAATTGTCCCGAACGTTACGTTATAGTGACTACCAATTGCCTGACCGGTGAAGCAAATTATTTTGAGGAAAAACGAAATAAAGATCGTGTGATTGATATTGTCCGGGCTTCGAGTAGTTTGCCGTTTGTTTGCCCCATTGTCTATGTAGATGGCATTCCTATGCTGGATGGGGGGATTGTAGACAGTATTCCCCTGATGCGTGCCCGGCAGGATGGTTATACCCGTAATGTTGTAGTACTGACCCGTAACCGTGGTTACCGGAAGGACATCCAGGGAACTAAAGTACCCCCTTTTATTTATCGCCAATATCCCCGTTTGCGTGCAGCCATCAATATGCGTAGCCGTGTCTATAATGCGCAGCTGGATTTGGTGGAACGCATGGAGGATGCAGGTGAGATCACCGTGATCCGGCCGCAAAAACCGGTTATTGTAGACCGTATTGAGCGGGATATCCGCAAGCTGACCGATCTTTACGAAGAGGGGTATGCCTGTGCGGCGGAATTCCAAATCTGTTGATAATGTCTAACTATATAGGACACTATTTCAGCATTTGCGGCAAATTCTCTTTGCCCCAGAAGTAATACACGGCCAAGCCTATCCAGCTGGTTAAGATTATGAGTATGATTGCTACTATTTTTTTCTCGGCAGCAATATCTTTCCATTGCCACATTTCCATGGCTGCTTTGATTGTCAGTATTACACCGATAATCCAAATGATAAATCCTATCATAACATTCGTTGTTTTTGTTTCTCAAAACAAATAAAGGCTGTATCCGGTTCACGGAACAGCCTCTATTTTAGTTTATTATTTCAGAATTTAAAATTATTCGGAAACTTCAGCGCCCCAATTTTCTTTAGACAGACGCTTATAGCTATTATAACGCCATTTAGCGTTCTCTTCAGCAGCCTTGAACAGTTCATCAGCTTCCTGTGGATATTGTTTCATTACAGAAGCATAACGAACCTCACCTTTCAAGAAGTCTTGGAAGCCGCTCCAATCCGGCTCTTTGCTATCCAGCGTGAACGGATTCTTGCCTTCTGCTTCCAAAGCCGGGTTATAACGCCACAAGTGCCAATAGCCACATTTAACAGCCTTTTCTTCCTCAGCTTGGCTCTTACCCATACCTTGTTTCAAACCGTGGTTGATACAGGGGGCGTAAGCGATGATGAGTGACGGACCGGGATAAGCTTCTGCTTCACGGATAGCTTTCAATGTCTGAGCTTGGTCAGCACCCATTGCAATCTGGGCAACGTATACATAACCGTAAGTAGTAGCCATCAAACCGAGGTCTTTCTTACGTACACGCTTACCGGCAGCAGCAAACTTAGCGATAGCACCTACCGGAGTAGCCTTAGAAGATTGACCGCCTGTGTTAGAATAAACTTCAGTATCCAGAACCAAGATGTTGACGTCCTTACCACTGGCAATTACATGGTCGAGACCACCGTAACCGATATCGTAAGAAGCACCGTCACCACCGATGATCCACTGGCTGCGTTTAACAAGATATTGAGACAATTCGGAGATTTGCTTGCAATGGTTGCATTTGTCCTTACCTGCTTCAACCAAAGGAATGATCTTTTCAGCTAATTCC
This sequence comes from Bacteroides sp. OM08-11, assembly GCF_003438665.1. Taxonomy (NCBI): domain Bacteria; kingdom Pseudomonadati; phylum Bacteroidota; class Bacteroidia; order Bacteroidales; family Bacteroidaceae; genus Bacteroides; species Bacteroides sp. OM08-11. Next base: position 370,998 of record NZ_QSTJ01000004.1, on the reverse strand, counting down.
TTGGTCTTATCGGCATCGTACATGTTTTCGATCCATTCGCTGAACAGAGTTTTTGCTTCTGCCGGAGTACAATCGGCTGCGATAGCCTCTTGCATAACTTTCACGATACGTGCACGCATTTTTTCATTAGCAAGCTCCATACCTAAACCAAATTCGCAGAAGTCTTCAAACAAAGAGTTTGCCCATGCAGGACCATGACCCTTTTCGTTCTTTGTATAAGGAGTAGAAGGTACTGAACCAGAGTAGATAGAAGAACATCCAGTAGCGTTAGCAACCATTTCACGGTCACCGAACAATTGAGAAATCAATTTTACATACGGAGTCTCACCACAACCTGAGCAGGCACCGGAGAATTCAAACAACGGAGTAGCGAACTGAGAATTCTTCACGTTAGCTTTAATGTCAACCAGATGTTGTTTGCTCTTTACATTCTCTACGCAGTAAGTCCAGTTGGCAGCTTCAGCCAATTGGCTTTCAAGATGCTTCATGGTCAAAGCCTTACCGCCTTTCTTCGGATTACCCGGACAAACATCGGCACAGTTACCGCAGCCCAAACAGTCAAGAACGTCTACTTGCATACGGAATGTCATGCCATCGAATGCTTTACCAACAGCTTTCAACTGAGTGAAGTTAGCGCCTTTTTGTTCTTCAGCATCGAGTACAAACGGACGGATAGAAGCGTGAGGACAAACGTAAGCACATTTGTTACATTGGATACAGTTCTCCGGATTCCATTCTGGAACGAAAGCTGCTACACCACGTTTTTCATATTTTGCAGTTCCCTGATACCAAGTACCGTCTTCGATACCCTTGAATGCAGATACTTTCAACAAGTCACCGTCTTGTGCATTAATAGGACGAACTACTTCGTTGATGAATGCCGGATCGTTGTTTTCAGCTTTGGCGTCGTCACTCAGGTTAGCCCAAGCCGGATCAACAGTCAAAGTCTTGTATTCACCACCACGGTCTACGGCAGCATAGTTCTTGTTGACTACGTCTTCACCCTTCTTTCCGTAAGACTTAACGATGAATTTCTTCATCTGCTCAACAGCTTGTTCTACAGGGATTACGCCTGTGATACGGAAAAATGCAGATTGGAGGATTGTATTGGTACGGTTACCCAAACCGATTTCCTGTGCAATCTGAGTTGCGTTGATATAGTAAACAGAGATATTATTCTGTGCAAAGTATTTCTTCACTTTGTTAGGCAGATTCTTAGCCAACTCTTCGCCTTCCCAGATAGTGTTTAGCAAGAACGAACCATTCTTACGCAAACCACGGGTTACGTCATACATGTGCAGGTAAGCCTGAACATGGCATGCCACGAAGTTCGGAGTGTTTACCAGATATGTAGAACGAATCGGAGTATCACCGAAACGCAAGTGAGAACAAGTGAAACCACCTGATTTTTTGGAGTCGTATGAGAAGTAAGCCTGGCAGTGCTTGTCGGTATTGTCACCGATAATCTTCACTGAGTTCTTGTTGGCACCTACCGTACCGTCAGCACCCAGACCGTAGAACTTAGCTTCGAACATACCTTCACCACCCAATGCGATTTCTTCTTCCTGGGGCAGAGAAGTGAAAGTAACGTCATCTACGATACCGATAGTGAAGTGGTTTTTAGGCATCGGCATAGCCAAATTCTTGTAAACGGCGATGATTTGGGCAGGAGTCGTATCCTTAGAACCCAAACCGTAACGACCGCCTACGATAACCGGAGCATCTGCTGCACCGTAGAAGCAGTCTTTTACGTCAAGATATAAAGGCTCACCGTTGGCACCCGGTTCTTTCGTACGGTCAAGTACGGCAATCTTCTTGGCTGTCTTAGGTACAGCAGCGAGGAAGTGCTTAGCGGAGAATGGGCGGTACAAGTGAACTGCAACCAAACCAACCTTTTCACCATTAGCTACAAGGTAGTCGATAGCCTCACGGGCAGCTTCTGTTACAGAACCCATAGCGATGATGACACGTTCTGCGTCTTCTGCGCCATAGTAGTCGAACAAACCGTATTTACGACCTGTAATTTTAGAAATCTCATTCATATATTCTTCTACAATAGCTGGTACTGCTTCATAGAAGTTGTTACATGATTCGCGGTGCTGGAAGAAATGGTCAGGATTTTCGGCCATACCGCGAGCAACAGGATTCATCGGATTCAATGCGCGGGCACGGAATTCAGCCAAAGCTTCCTGATCAATCAGCGGAGCGAGATCTTCATTTTCCAACATTTCGATCTTTTGGATTTCATGAGAAGTGCGGAAACCGTCAAAGAAGTTGACGAACGGTACGCGACTCTTAATAGTAGCCAGATGGGCTACACCTGCCAAGTCCATAACTTCTTGTACAGAACCTTCTGCCAACATGGCAAAACCGGTCTGACGTGTGGACATTACATCTTGGTGGTCACCGAAGATACATAGTGCGTGACTTGCCAGCGTACGCGCAGATACATGGAATACACAAGGCAGGAATTCACCGGCAATCTTGTACATGTTAGGGATCATCAGCAACAAACCTTGTGAAGCAGTGTACGTAGTAGTCAACGCGCCCGCCTGCAGAGAACCGTGAACAGCGCCGGCTGCACCAGCTTCAGACTGCATTTCCTGTACCAATACTGTTTCGCCGAAGATGTTTTTGCGACCTGCGGCAGCCCATTCGTCTACGTATTCAGCCATCGTAGAAGAGGGAGTGATGGGGTAGATAGCAGCTACTTCAGAGAACATATACGAGATATGCGCAGCAGCCTGGTTACCATCACAAGTAATGAATTTCTTCTGTTTAGTCATAACTAAATTGAATTTATTAAATAAAAAAATCTCTCGAATTTAATATAGAAAACCAAACAACCAGAGTGGAATTTGATTTCCCCGGCCTATCTCCGCTTTATGCAGTGCATAGGTCACTCCCGGATTGTTTTTTATTTTTATTCCTTCTGGACAAATTTTGAAAGGCATCACTTCATCCACCATAAAGGAAATGTTCTTGTCACCCTTGTTCACCTTATGATCTTTCCACAAAGTATTTACAAAGAATGTATCCAGCACATCCTGCTCTTCCACTTTTACGGGATAGATGGAGTACATCAGATTGGAGTTGTGCATCATTATTTTGGATGGTTTCTTGGGGAATTCTTCACCCTTCGGATAGACCATATTAATGAGCCGCGCGTCTGCCAAATACTTGATATAGTTCATCACCGTAGCGCGGGAAGTCTGTATATCGTTTGCCAATTGGCTTACGTTCGGAGCTTTCGGCCCATCTACGGCAAGCAAATATAACAATTTCTTTATTTTTGAGAGGTATTTCAGCTCAATTTGTTTAATGAGTAAGATATCTACCTCTACCATCATGTTCATTGTCTTCAATAAATTTTCCGAGAAATTACGCTTTTCAAGAAAGAAGGGGTAGAACCCGTGATGCATATAATCTTGCAAATATTCCAAAGGACGTACTTTCGAGAGGATACCTTTAGCTATCTGTTCGTGGTTGCTTAATATCTCCTCCAAAGAGTAAGCGTGGAATTTCATGCCTGTCTGCAAGTTCAGATATTCGCGGAAAGAGAAACCACGCAGATTATAGCTCTTCACAATATCGCGTAATTCCAGATTTTCCTCTTTCAACCGCATTACCGACGAACCGGTAAATACAATTTTAAGATTCGGAAAACGATCGTAACACAGACGTAACTCCTTGCTCCAGTCAGGATGCTTGAAAACTTGATCTATCAACAAAACCTTTCCGCCACGACGCTGGAATTCATAGGCGAAATCCACAATACTGTGCCCGGAAAAATAGAAATTATTCATGTTGATGAAGAGACAAGAACGGTCAGTACCGAATTTCTCTTTGGCATATTGCAATAAGAAAGTAGTTTTACCTACGCCTCGAGTACCTTTGATACCGATGAGCCGGTCATTCCAGTCAATCTCATCCATGAGGTCACGACGGACAGGGGCATTCGTATGCTCTACCAGATAAGCGTGTGTTCGGTAAAATGCTTCCATGCTTTTAAATTCGGTTTATCGGGCGACAAATATACACCTTTTTTATAGATTTGCAAAGTAGAGATAGCAAAATATATTTTTCATAGTTAAGTTTTATATATTTTGTATCCTGTCCTTTTTCTCTGTAAGTTTGTAGTCTTTAATGATAACGAACTCTAATTAATGAAACTATATCTTTTCAATCCCGATTCCGATCTTGCGTTGGCCAGTAACGAAGAAAACTACATGGCTCCGGCATCTGCCCGCCGCATGATACAAGATTTGGCATTACTGCCGATGTGGTATGCCCAGCCCGGCAGTGCGGTATTGGCACCTTCTGCTTATAATATGGATTTCCTGAAACGAATGAAAGAATATTTTCCGTTGCAGGTACAACTGGTCACGGAACCTGAGTTGCCCGATTATACCGAGGCGCAGATTATGCCGTGGGGATGGAACCCTGCTCTGCGCAAGTATCTACTGAAAGGAGGAGTATTGGAACGGAAACTTCCCACCTTGCGGTTTCTTGCAGAATACCGGTTGCTCTCTTCCCGTCTTCAATGTATCTGGCTGACAGAAATCGTAAGGCGCAATTATCCCGAATATACTTGCGGCAGGCATTATCTTATCGAGACGATGGTAAGTTGCAGGGAGGTGGTAAAAGAAATGCATACTTGTCTGTTTAAAGCTCCTTGGTCCGGTAGCGGCAAAGGTTTGAATTGGTGCCGTTGTGGTTTCACCAAGAACTTGTCCGATTGGTGCGAACGGGTTATAAAAGAGCAAGGGTATCTTGTGGCAGAACCTATATATGATAAGGTGGAGGATTTTGCCATCGAATTTTATTCCGACGGGTATGGAAAAGTTCTTTTTGCGGGTTACTCCTTGTTTTCCACCAACGGACGAGGTGCCTATGCAGGTAATGTCCTCGTTTCGGATAAGTGGGTGGAGGAGTGGATCGAGCAATATATTCCCCTCACGGAATTGATACGTATCCGCGAATGCTTGCAAAGTAACTTGGCAACCGCTTATGGTGATTTTTATACCGGTTATTTGGGTGTAGACATGATGGTATGCCGCAGGAATAGCGGACGCAGGTACGTCATTTATCCTTGTGTTGAAATAAATATGCGAATGAATATGGGGGTTGTCTCCCGCCTTTTCTACGATAACTTCGTGTTACCCGGTAATACAGGGCGTTTCAATATCGAATATTTCCCTACCAATGAAGCGTTACGGGCACAACACGAACAGGACATGCGCGAATTCCCGATGGTAGTGGAAGCTGGTAAACTGGTTTCCGGATATCTGCCATTGGTACCAATCACCCCAAAGAGCCGTTATCGGGCATTTGTGGAGGTAATGGCGCGAATGTAGATAGTCTAAAAGGTTTGCCATTATAAGCGCCGGGTTTCTCTGTCGTGATGGAAACCGGTTCCACTCACGGAGGAAGCGGTAGAACTCATTGGATGGCTTCACTTTCGTTTCCGCATCTGTCTATGGCCGTTACCGCAAAATATTTTTTGGCAGTCCAAGGCCGTATCGGGGCGTATATATATTCGGTACCTGCTACCCGCTGCGCTAAAATATTCTCAGGATTGGAAGTATCTACGGGATAGGTGTCCGAACCATAGACAACGTAAAACGGTGCATTTCGTTTATCATTGTCGGTAGAAGGTTGCCAGCGTAAAAGGGTATACCCTTCGGATTGCTTTTCCACACTGAGATGAGTGGGGGAAGTGGGAGGGATGTTGTCAATCCACGGCATGGCAGGTTGCAGGGCGGGGGCAGCATAATAATTTTCTTCCAGAATGTCGTAGATCTCTTGCGTATTATTCATCAGGTATTTTACGCGGTAGTGACCTTCTCCAGCCAGTCTGTGGGCACGGATAAAATGAATCTGGCGCTCTATTTCGTCTACTGTCCAGTTGCCTTCGGCAGGATCAAGGAAATAGATGCCGAGACCGGGGATAATGTGCCGGTTATTGTTCTGTTCCTGCCAGTCGAGGGCGAAGGGATAGAAACCGTTACCACGGAAGTACATCATGGGATAAATTTGGTCTTGGATACCTTCACCAAGCCAACCTTGTACATCCTGATAGACAGTATTGAAAGAATTCCAGCCACGGGAAGAGTAACGAGAGGTGTCACGATATTTACCAACGGGACAGGTACTGACCTTCACCCAAGGCTTCAGCGCTTTTACGCCTTTGTAGATGTATCGGACAATGTCGGTGATGTTGTCTCTCCGCCATTGGGCAAGGCTGCGGCCGTTACTACGCTTTTTATAGTCATAACTGTCCGGGAAACGTGAGGCGTTTTCGGGATAACGAAGGTAGTCGAAGTGTACACCATCCACATCGTAACGTTCAACCACCTCACGGACGAGGCTCATTAGATATTCTTTTGTTTGCGGATGGCCGGGATTGAGGAAATATTCACGTTTATAAGGTACACAAATGGCAGGTTTACGTTTGGTGACGGATTGTTTGCCAAGAGCGGCCACATGCTTACGGTTACCTAAAGGGATGGTTACCATCCAGGCGTGACATTCCAATCCTCGTTTATGGCATTCGGTTACGGCGAAAGCGAGAGGGTCGTAACCGGGATTACCTCCTGTTGTTCCTGTCAATATCGGGTTATAGGGTTCGATAGCGGATTTATATAGAACATCGCCACGGGTACGGGTCTGAAACAGTACCGTATTGAAGTTGGCGGCTTTCAACTTGTCGAGGATTTCAATCAGCTCGTCTTGTTGTTTGCGGATGGAAGCGGGAGAGGTGGCACGGGTTTGTGGCCAGTCAAGCCCATAAACGGCGGTGACCCAGGCAGCGCGGACTTCGTGTTTGGGAGGCTGGGCGACAAGAGATGATAGGGGTAATAATAGTACACATATATATATAAGTGGAATACAGATACGTTTCATGGATAGTCTTCCTTTTTTCTTTATTTCTGTTATATTTAGCGGCGAAGTTAAGCAAAACACTTGATAATTTTGTGATGTTTGCTTGGAAACTGTTACATTTGCGTGCATTAAAAAGACTAACACGCCATGATTACATTTACGCTTTGCCTGTTGACATTAATTGCGGGCTACTTCATTTATGGACATCTTATCGAACGCGTCTTTGGTCCTGACGACCGTAAAACTCCTGCTCTGACTAAGGCCGATGGAGTGGACTACATGCCTCTGCCTACCTGGAAAATATTTATGATACAGTTCCTTAATATCGCCGGAGTCGGCCCTATATTCGGTGCCATTATGGGAGCTATGTTCGGAACGGCTTCTTACCTTTGGATTGTATTTGGTTCTATTTTTGCGGGAGCGGTACACGATTATCTGGGAGGTATGCTTTCTCTCCGTCATGGTGGAGAGAGTCTTCCCGAAATTATCGGACGTTATCTGGGGTTGCCCACCAAACAAGTGATGCGCGGTTTCACTGTTATTTTGATGATGTTGGTGGGTGCGGTTTTTGTGGCTTCTCCAGCGGGATTACTTGCCAAATTAACTCCGGGTGCTTTGGATAACACATTCTGGATAATAGTTATATTTGTTTATTATATAATGGCTACATTACTTCCCGTTGATAAAATCATCGGTAAGGTTTATCCATTGTTTGCCATAGCCTTGATATTTATGGCGGTAGGAATACTGGTGATGCTTTATGTATATCATCCTGCACTGCCCGAAATATGGGACGGATTACAGAATACGCATCCGAAAGCAGCTTCCAATCCTATCTTCCCGATGATGTTTATCACGATTGCTTGTGGGGCCATTTCTGGTTTCCATGCTACGCAAAGTCCGCTGATGGCACGTTGCATGACCAGTGAACGTTATGGACGTCCTATCTTCTACGGTGCTATGATTACAGAAGGTATCGTAGCTCTTATATGGGCAACTGTCGCAACTTATTTCTTCCATAAGGAGGGGATGGGAATAACCGATGCGTCGATAGTGGTATTTGATATCAGTAAGGGATGGTTGGGGACATTCGGTGGTGTACTTGCCATATTGGGTGTAGTGGCTGCACCGATTACCAGCGGAGATACGGCATTTCGTTCGGCACGTCTCATTGTAGCTGACTTTCTGGGATTAGAACAAAAGTCAATGCGGAGACGTTTGTATATTTGTATTCCGATGTTTGCTGTAGCAGTGGGATTGTTACTCTATAATTTGCGTGATTCGGATGGCTTTCAAACGATATGGCGCTATTTTGCATGGGCCAATCAGACATTGTCCGTTTTTACATTGTGGGCTATTACGGTATATCTTGTGCGTGAGAGAAAGGGACATTATTTTTATGTAACTTATTTACCGGCTCTTTTTATGACGGCTGTTTGTACGACGTATATCTGCGTTGCTCCCGAAGGATTTGGCATGCAACTGCATGTTGCTCCTTTTGTCGCTATCTTTGCAGCATTGGTAGCCGCTATTTGGTTTAAGATTTGGTATTTTAAAACGACTAAAAAACTTTGGTAATGAAGAAGATTAAGAAATCAACCGGCCTGACTTTAGCTTTACTTATCTATGTTACTGCAACCGCTGCCTACTTCTTGCCCCGTAATACGGAAATCAGCAATACGGAGAAATATGTGACTGTAGCTGTATCGTACGTAATTGTATTGGTACTGTGGTTGGTACTCCGTAAAAAGGAAGATTTGCAACGAAAGCGTTGTGAGGAGGATAAAAATAGAATGAAATGATAATTATTTACTTAAAAATAAAAACAAGATGAAAAGACTTGCATTACTTATTTGTCTGCTTGTTGCCACAATGGCTGTCCAGGCACAATTTGAAAAAGGAAAATGGTTTGTAAATCCTTCTGTAACCGGCCTTAACCTTTCATACAATACGGAAGCGGACAAGGTTAGTTTCGGTATTGAGGCCAATGGCGGTGCATTTTTGATGGATAATGTTGCCTTATTGGTAAAAGCCGGTGCAGGTTGGAATCAAGGAGATTTGCGAAAGGATGTTTATACCCTTGGTGTAGGCGGTCGTTATTACTTTGATAAAATAGGTATTTATCTGGGTGCTGACGTCAATCTGAATCGTTATGATTGGGATGGAGGTGACAGAACTCTTTTTGGATTCGGTATGGAAGCTGGTTATGCTTTCTTTCTCACGCGTACAGTAACCATTGAACCGGCTGTTTATTGGGATATTAATAAGGATCGTTCCGTATTGGGATTGAAGGTAGGATTTGGATTCTATTTCTGATGAATAAATGAAAATTTATTTCATCACAGAGGTCACTGATGGATTTTATTCAAACGCAGACTCACACAGGTTTTCGTGAAGAAAAAAAGGATTTGAATTTTGAGCTCTCTGTGACCTTTGTGGTGAAATAAAATACTCACACGAATGGAAGCCTTGTTCCGTCATTATACCGATAAATTATCATTCTCCCGTAACTTTTCTTTCAAGAACTGCCCCGTATAGCTTGCCGCACATTCCGCCACTTCTTCCGGAGTACCCACAGTTACAATGTTACCCCCCTTGTCACCACCTTCGGGACCAAGATCTATGACGTAGTCGGCACATTTCACTACATCCAAATTGTGCTCAATAATGACAATGGAATGACCACGGCGTATTAGGGCATCGAAAGCTTCAAGTAGTTTACGGATATCATGGAAATGTAGTCCGGTAGTCGGTTCATCAAAAATGAATAGAGTAGGATCTGCTTTTTCAATACTGAGATAATAAGCCAGTTTCACACGCTGGTTCTCACCACCGGAAAGGGTAGAGGAGGACTGGCCGAGTTTGATGTAGCCTAATCCTACATCCTGTAGTGGTTGCAAACGCTTTACAATCTTTTTTTGTCCATGCATGCTGAAGAACTCAATGGCTTGGTTGACGGTCATTTCAAGAACATCGTAAATATTGGCATCATGGAATTTTACTTCCAGCGTATCGGCTTTAAAGCGTTTTCCGTGGCAAGATTCACATTCCAGAACAAGGTCTGCCATAAATTGCATTTCTACGGTGATGGTACCTTCTCCCTTGCATTCTTCGCAACGTCCGCCTTCGCTGTTGAAGCTGAAGTGCCCGGCAGTATAGCCCATTTGTTTCGCAAGCGGTTGTTCGGCCCATAGCTTGCGAATTTCCTCGTATGCCTTGATGTAGGTTACAGGGTTGGAACGTGACGACTTTCCGATGGGATTTTGATCTACGAACTCCACATTGCGCAGGTTCTGTAAGTTACCGCTGATAGAGGCAAATTCACCGGGGCGGTCGCTACATTCATCCAATTCACGTTTCAAGGCACGATAGAAAATGTCGCGTACCAACGTGCTCTTTCCGGAACCGGATACACCTGTAACAACGGTCATCACGTTGAGTGGGAAACGTACATTTACTCCTTTCAGGTTGTTTTCGCGGGCACCTGTTATTTCTATATATTGGTTCCACGGACGGCGGCTTTCCGGAATTGGAATAGTTTCTTCACCCAGAAGATAGCGGACGGTGTAGCTGTCACTACCTTTTTGAATATCTTTCATATCTCCCTGGTATACCACTTCTCCACCCAGGCGACCGGCTTTAGGACCTATATCAATGATGTAGTCTGCCGCACGAATAATTTCTTCATCATGTTCTACTACAACTACCGTATTACCCAATTGTTGAAGCTGGCGCAACACATGTATCAACTTGTCGGTATCCCGGCTGTGCAGACCGATACTCGGTTCGTCCAAAATATAGAGACTACCTACCAGGCTACTGCCTAAAGAGGTAGCTAAGTTGATACGCTGACTTTCACCACCGGATAGTGAATTGCTGAGGCGGTTGAGCGTAAGATATCCCAGTCCTACGTCCAAAAGGAAACGGATACGACTGTTGATTTCCGTCAGGATGCGACGGGCGATATCAGTATCATGCTTATCCAGTTTCAGGTTGTCGAAGAATAACTTCAGTTCGGTGATAGGCAGGTCTACCAATTCCGAAATATTGCGTCCTCCTACTTTGACATAACCGGCTTCCGGTTTCAGACGGGTACCGTGACACGTGGGGCAAAGTGTTTTGCCACGATAGCGGGCCAGCATCACGCGGTATTGTATCTTATACTGGTTTTCCTGTAGCATTTTGAAGAAAGCGTTGATTCCTTCAAAATAACGGGTGCCTTCCCATAACATCCGTCTTTGCTCATCAGTCAGTTGATAGTAAGGCGTAAAAATAGGGAAACCGGCTTTCTCCGCGCCACGTATCACCATATCTTTCCATTCACCCATTTTCTCTCCTCGCCAGCAAACCACGGCACCATCGTAAACGGAGAGTGAACGGTTGGGGATGACAAGATGTTCGTCAATACCGATAACGCGGCCGAAACCTTCACATTCCGGACAAGCGCCAATCGGAGAATTGAAAGAAAACATCTGGTCGTTAGGTTCTTCAAAAGTGATGCCGTCCGCCTCGAACTTAGTGCTGAAGCGGTAGAGGCAGGTAGACCCGTCCGTTTGGTAAAAACGTAGCAGGCAAGATCCGTCTCCCTCATACATGGCGGTTTCCGCGGAGTCCGTCAAACGGCTGATTGCGTCTTTTTCCCGGGAAGCGGTCATACGGTCTACCAACAGGAAGACGGTATCTCCTTCTTCCGGGGTATATTCGTCGATGCGGATCATTTCTCCGTTCACTTCCAGACGGTTGAACCCCTGTTTCATGTCTATCTCCAGCTGTTGTTTCATCGTGCGTCCTTCGTGAAGCAGAATAGGGGTGAGCACAGTGTAGCGCGTTCCTTCAGGATGTTCCAGCATACAGTTCACGATATCTTCTGCGGAATGCTTTTTTACCTCTTGCCCGCTGATGGGGCTGAATGTACGTCCTACACGCGCATAGAGCAAACGCAGATACTCATAAATTTCAGTAGAAGTACCTACGGTAGAGCGTGGATTACGGCTACTTACTTTCTGTTCAATGGCAATTGCCGGCGGGATACCTTTGATAAAGTCGCACTCCGGCTTACTCATACGTCCCAAAAACTGGCGTGCGTAGCTGCTGAGACTTTCCACATAACGGCGTTGCCCTTCGGCATAAAGAGTATCGAATGCAAGTGATGATTTACCGGAACCGGACAACCCGGTGATGACGACTAATTTATTACGGGGAATCTCTACATCGATATTCTTGAGGTTATTGACGCGAGCTCCTTTTATGATGATAGATTTCTGTTCAGCCATAATTCTTATACAATACGCTTTAAACCGCAAATTTACTGATTTTTTTGTTGAAATAGAAATGAGGTGTAAGTAGTTTTATTGGAATTTAGGAAAAGATGTGTCATCTTCAATCTGTCAAATTGATTTTAAAATACTCCTTTTTAGGTGCTTTCTGTCTCTAAATTACCCGTTTTGCTGATATGATCACTTTCTGAAAAAACAAAAGCGTACGGTTAAAAGCATAAATATGCCGTGTTTTTATCGAATATCCACTGGTTTTTATACTTTCCGAGGGAGGGATGTTAACTTCCCACATGAAGGATATTAACTACCTATGCGAGGGATGTTAACTTCCGGCGTGATGGATGTTAACTTCCCTTCCGGGAAAGATGAACATTTCTCCTGAGAGTATCCTTTTTTTGCCGGGGAAAGGGTGTTTTTACATGGAAAGCCGGCTATGTCCCGTCTATTTGAGTTGTATATATTTCTGTATTCCGCTATCCATGAGGAAGATACCGTTTTCCGTTGGCATATTTCCACTCACACCTGTCAACGGGTGGAAATACGCTATTCTCGGAACGCGGGAAATTCAAAGTGTCAAGAACTTACGTCTTTGTCACAGCGGATGAAAAACATCCGCTGTGACGGATATATCAAAATCAGATAGCATAGTTTACTATGCTCCATCCACCCTCTGCATTTTTCACTGCGGCATACACAGTTTGATTAGTATCATCGACTGCAATATAATAAGCATCGGTATCTAAAATATACTTTTGTATGGCATTACCATCCCAATCAAAAACCAATATCACATTAGATTTTCGTCCTTTTTCAAAAAACTTTTTATCCGAATACAATGCATATATATACTTGGATGTAGCACTAAGATTTATATAACCCACGCTGCTATTTTCCGTTAAGTCCACACTTTGATATATTCCATCTGACATGGGCTTATATAGCGGATCAGCAAATCTTAATGATTTTATCAATTTGATTTTCTGACCAACTATTTCGACAATGTCTAAATTAGAGGAAAAGTTGACAGAGTAAGCAAACACATTCTTTCCGGGCTGCATAACTAAATCTCCTTGATTAGCCAAATACTTGGTATACATATTAAAAGCATCATCAGAAGCATTATAAACATTTATACCATAATCTAATATTTTGCTATTTTTATCAAACAGCAAATATTGATATTTGGAATTGTATGTTCCGGCACCCAAGAAAGTGCTGTCATTTATAGCAATAAGCCTTGATATTCGTGCATCCGAGATCTTATATTTTGCTAAGCGTACAGGGTGCTTTACCATACTATTATTACGAAGAGAATCAAGACTATATTTCATTACTAATCCTATTTGGTCATCAAATACTGAAAACTTTTTGTTCCGCAAATAGCCATAACAACCTGCGGGTATTTCATCAGGCCCCTGTCCTATAGTCCCAAAGCGAGTAATATATGCTCCCGTATTTTTATCAAACAGGGTATAACTTTCACCTGAATGAAGATCATAAACAATCAAATTCTCCTCATCACAAACCAATCCTTCTATCACAGCCAAAGAATCATCCGGAATATTACTCTTCTTTTGAGATAATAACCGGGATTCCGAAAATAAATCCAATACTGAATGAGGCTTTTCATTCTTACACGCTCCCAAGATGCATATAAATAGTAGTATGAGTAAGAAGCTGTTTTCTTTTGTCTTTTTTTTCATTATATAATATTATTAATAAATTTATCTGCAATGAGCATACCAGGAGATATACTCATTGCAAAAATAACTACAAAAGATTACTTACATACACCTCTTTATAATTATTCATTTTCTTCATACTATTTCTATTTTTTATTAGTATAAGATTAATCTTTTTATGATATATCACAAGCATAGTGCTTGCGTGCAAGAGACAAGATTAAAGAATCTTGGAGAACTTTTTTTTCGCCATATCTATCGAAATGGCAGAAAATACATTCCGATTTCAATTTTATTTTATATCTTTGCCAAGACCTCCTTTTTTGGTGGGTTTATGGAACGGACGGCACGCAATGCATCAACAAGACGTTCGCCGTCCGTTCCTCTTCATCTACATTAATATTCAATTTTATCCATACATGCTCTGATCGAGACTGTAGTGTCTTGCTACGAAATACACCTTAACATGGGTTGAAGGGCAATCTACAGTACCGGTTCCCACACAGTGAACAGGTTTGTCCCATTCACCTGATGCCAAAGCATCTATATTTTCAGCACCAAACTCTCCAAACAATCCTTCTTTGAATTGAATTGAAAAGAAGCCGCAATGGCTGCAATCAAAAAGATCCCGATAAATAAATTTTTCTTTTTCATACTTTCCAAGTTTTCTATGATTGATAATTTTGTTCCTAAGAAGTTGATACAAAGTTACAGGAAAAGAAAAGAAATCACCCAATAAAAAGCCTGACAAAGTCTGACATTGCGCAAAATACACATTTGTCAGGCTATACTCTAAAACTCCAATTATCGCTCTATTCTTCGATGGAATGGGGATTTTTTAACTGATAACTGTCATTTTCATTCATTATCTTCCAATCAGAAAGAGTAATTAAGTCTTTACGAAGTCTTTTTATAATAGTATATACCCTTGCGATGTCCACCGCATCCCCAGACCATAATAGCTCAATAATCTCATTGACAGATAATCTGCGTTTTTCTGCCTCCAAGAAACCCTGTAGCAATTTTGCCGGCATTGAAGTCAGTTTCACAAAGTATCCTTTCGGCTCAACACACCTGACCCTGTATAAAACCGCAAATCATCTTCCAACTGATAAATACGAGCCTGATCCTTTTCGACCATAACGACCGGCACTTTCTTTTCAACTACCACGGTAGCTTTCTTGACGAAGAAATAGCGATAAACCTTTATTATATATTCTTGTATAAAAAACAGCGGCTGAAGAATATCCGCTGTGGCGAAGCGCTCCAGATAAAGTAGACATTTAAACCATTTTCATCCCCACTACCTATCTGCCCCATACTTGGTTCATACCCAGCCCAATGCTATGGACACGGAGCAAATACGGCCATGGCACGTTCGGATTATAAAAAAACGGAGAAAAAGGACAAAAGCAGGGGGCATTTCCGGCAAGGTTAAGATTTGTTATACTTTCTGATATCTGCAAATTTACCTTAAATAAAAACGTTATTTTCGCATCATACACTTAATCTACAATCTGAAATGATAAAAGCTGCCGTAAAACGGTTTATTATTGTGCTGATGCTGGGACTGTCTCCTTGGGCTTTAAAGGCCGTTGATCTTCCTGAGGAAATGAAAATTCTGGCGGACAGTGCGCAAGGTTTATTGGGAAACAGCCGGTTGCCTGCCCTGAATGCCCAATGGATGGAAATAGCCCGGGAACTGAATGATACAACTCAAATGGA
Source organism: Bacteroides sp. OM08-11 (assembly GCF_003438665.1). Lineage (NCBI taxonomy): Bacteria > Pseudomonadati > Bacteroidota > Bacteroidia > Bacteroidales > Bacteroidaceae > Bacteroides > Bacteroides sp. OM08-11. Next base: position 355,430 of record NZ_QSTJ01000004.1, on the reverse strand, counting down.
GGCGGCTTATGATAATCTGATATCACACTATTATCGTTTGGGAGATATTGACAGCTTAAAAGAGGCGACTTATGAGTATATGGATTGGTGTACGAGGTATAACAAGCCGGATATGCGTTATATGTACTGGCGCCAGTATATTCAGCGTGTAACAGAAAAAGGTATGCAGGAAGAGGCTATTGCCGAAACTGCCCGTTTACATCAAGATGCTGAACAGGCTAAAAGCAAATATGGGTTGGCATGCAGTGAAATGTGTATCGGATATAATCACCGGATATTTGCCAATAATGTGGAAGTTTGTATAGAATACTATAATTATGCGCTGAAGCATTTTGAAGAAGGCAAGTATTATAGAGATGTCTATGTGGTATTGCTCAACATTATCCAGACTTATCTTTCACGTAACGAGTATGTCGAAGGCGAAATATATCTGAATAAGTTGGAGCAACTGGAAACAAAGCTGAGACAGGAAAAGCAGAAAATAGACCCTTCTTTACATTTGCGTTTTAGTGAGTTCCGTGTAATCTGTATGTTGGCAAGTAGAGGGAAAATAGCCGCTGAGCCTTATATCAAAGAAACAGATAATTTTTACCGTCAAAATCCGGAAAGTACGATCCCTGAAGCATGGTTTGCATATAAAATAATGTGTTGTCGTATTTTAGGTGACTTAAAGGGCAATATTGCTTATGTCGATTCTCTAATGGCCTACCAACATTCTTTGGGTATTTGCTATCCTTACAATCATAGGATGAAAGCTGAATTGCAAGCGCAGTTGGGAGATTATCGTAAGGCATATCAAAGTTATACCGAATATGCCCAAGTCAATGATTCTGTACGAAAAGCAGAACAAGATGAACTGTTGAGTAAATATACAGCCAAATTTGAGGTAGACAAGCTGAAGATGGAGAAGTTGGAATTGAGTGCCAAATTGAATAAAGATAAACTGACAATTGCTTTGATAGCCGGAAGTGTGGTATTGATACTATTGTTGGTGATAAGTTATTTGTATATCCGTACTCTTTCGATGAACCGTAAATTGGATGCAGCACATAAGGCGGTGAAAAAGATGAGTAAAGTGAAAAGCTCGTTTATTCAACATATTACTCACGAGATACGTACACCTTTGAATTCTATTGTAGGTTTTTCTACTTTGCTGGCTGAAGACGAGGTGGAGGAGGACGAAAAGAAAGAATATGCCGCTCAGGTAGAGAACAATAATACTTATCTGTTGGGGTTGATAGAGAATATTCTTACTATGGCGGATATGGATTCATTGGTATTGGATAGGTCACGGGAAGAGGTGGATATCAGTATATGTTGTCAAGAATGTGCTGCTTTACTTCATCCGGTTCTGAAAGAGGAGGTTATATTAGAATGTATTCCTTCATCGGAGACTTTTACTATTTATACCGTTCGTCCCTGGTTGAAACTTGTGATGATGGCACTACTGGATAATGCTGTGAAGTTTACAAATGAAGGTTATATCCGTGTCTCTTGTAAACAAGATAAAGTTCGCGGGGTGTTGGATATCATTGTAGAAGATACAGGTATCGGCATCAAGCCGGAGAATAAGAAACGTATTTTTGAACGTTTCTATAAGGTGGATACTTTTATTAGAGGTACAGGACTGGGACTTGCCATAGTACAGGAAATTATGGATATGGTTGGTGGACGAGTTTATCTGGATGAGACTTACCGGAAGGGTTGCCGTTTTGTTTTGGAATGGCCAATGAGAGAAAAAACAGAATATAAATTATAAGTATAAAGTTGTAACTGAAAAATGAAAGTAAAATTCCTTTTATGTTTATTCCTCTTGTTGATGATGGCAGGAGGAATTTTTGCACAAGTGCAAATACCATCTGCATATCCTAAACGTGAATTTCGTGCTGCCTGGATTCAGGCAGTGAATGGACAGTTTCGTGGTATACCAACTGAGACCTTGAAACAAACATTGATAAACCAGTTAAATTCTTTACAGGGAGCGGGTATTAATGCCATCATCTTCCAAGTACGTCCTGAGGCAGATGCGCTCTACGCATCCCAATATGAACCATGGAGCCGTTATTTGACTGGTGTGCAAGGTAAGATGCCCGAACCTTTTTGGGATCCGATGCAGTTTATGATTGAAGAATGTCATAAACGGAACATGGAGTTTCATGCCTGGATAAATCCTTACCGGGTAAAAACCTCATTGAAGAATGAACTTGCTCCGACTCATGTTTACAGGGAACATCCCGAATGGTTTGTGACGTATGGTAATCAGATTTATTTTGATCCGGCTTTGCCCGAGAGCCGTAATCATATCTGTAAAGTGATAACTGATATTGTATCCCGTTATGACGTGGATGCTATTCACATGGACGATTATTTCTATCCTTATCCAATCAAAGGGACAGACTTCCCGGATGATGCCAGTTTTGCACGTTTTGGTGGCGGTTTTGCTAATAAAGCAGATTGGCGTCGCAGTAATGTGAATATATTGATCAAGAAGATACACGAAACTATTCGTGGACTGAAACCCTGGGTGAAGTTCGGTATTAGTCCTTTTGGTATTTATCGCAATGAAAAGAATGATCCGTTGGGCAGTAAGACCAACGGTTTGCAGAATTATGATGATCTGTATGCAGATGTGTTACTATGGGCGCGAGAAGGTTGGATTGATTATAATATCCCCCAAATATACTGGCAGATAGGTCATCCGGCTGCCGATTATGAGACTTTGGTAAAGTGGTGGGCCAAGCATTCGGAAAATCGCCCTCTGTTCATCGGGCAGTCTGTGATGAATACGGTACAGAATGCTGATCCGCAAAATCCGTCGATTAACCAGCTTCCCCGTAAGATGGCTCTGCAACGTGCTTATCAGACGATTGGAGGCAGTTGTCAGTGGCCTGCAAGTGCAGTGGTGGAAAATGTAGGTAACTACCGGAGTGCTTTGATTGCAGAGTATCATAAGTATCCGGCTCTTCCTCCTGTTTTTGATTTTATGGATAATGAAGCACCCGACAAGGTACGTAAGATGAAGCCGGTATGGACCGAGGATGGATATATCTTATTCTGGACAGCACCGAAATATGATGACGAAATGAATCGTCCGGTACAGTATGTGGTGTATCGTTTTGCTTCAAAAGAGAAGGTGAATATAGATGATCCGTCGCATATTGTTGCTATCACACGCAATACTTTCTATAAATTACCGTACGATAACGGAAAAACCAAGTACCGCTATGTTGTGACGGCATTAGACCGCTTGCATAATGAATCAAAATCAGTTGGGAAAAAGGTGAAATTATAGATATACACTCTTTATATGTTGGGGTTATACCCTTTGTTCCTTACTGTAATATAGTTAAGGGATAAAGGGTATAACTCTTTTTTAGTAGAGTATAAGTCCTGCAATTCCGCATATGATAATCATTAATATTGGATTGGCCTTGTATTTTTTCGTTCCAATAAAAACAACGAGAAAAATTATTACACTCATGATGAAAGAATAGAGGTCTTCCATAGGAGAATTGAAGTTTTCTGTATTCATCAATACCAATGCGGCAGATGCCAACAAGCCTACTACTGCCGGACGGAGTCCACTGAATACTGCTTCTACAGACGGATGTTTTTGATATCTCAGAAAAAACTTACTGATGGTGAGCATCAGGATGAATGAGGGTAATACTACTGCAAAGGTAGCTACAACAGAACCCCATATGCTTCCCGTTGCCGTGAAGCCTACATAGGTAGCGGAATTGATGCCGATGGGACCCGGAGTCATTTGGCTGATAGCTACAATGTCTGTAAATTCCTGTGACGAGAGCCAGCCATAACGAGTGACTACTTCACCTTGTATCATAGAAAGCATGGCGTATCCACCGCCAAAACCGAAAAGGCCGATTTTGAAGAAAGTATAGAATAATTGAAGGAATATCATGATAAGTGATTAATGGTTAGTGATTGGTAATTTATCATTGACGGAACTTTTTATTTCTTGTCTTTCCGATGTTTCCAACGTCCGAAACAGTAACCGCCCGCTCCGGCAGCAATAATGATCCAGATGGGGGAGAAGCCCAGTAACCAAATAAGCAAGGCAGAAATAACAGGTATCCAGATATTATAGCGATTGATCCGGGCTGATTTAGCCATGCTGAATGTGGGGGCGGCAATCAAAGCAACCACCGCTGGACGTATACCTTTGAAAATACGTTCCACATAAACATTGTCCTTGAAGTTATGGAAAAACAGCGCTATGGCAAGGATAATGAGAAAAGAAGGTAATATGGTACCTAAGGCAGTGATAATGCTTCCCCTCAATCCGCGTAGTCGATAACCGATAAAGATGGAAATGTTAACAGCAAGGATACCTGGAGCCGATTGCGATATGGCAAGTAAATCGATAAAATCTTCCTGAGCTATCCACTTACGTTTGGTTACAATTTCATTCTCAATCAGCGGTACCATGGCGTAACCACCTCCAATAGTAAATGCTCCTATTTTGAAAAAAATGGAGAACGCTTCGATATACATATTCATTTTTCTTCTTTTTCCTTTACTTCTTCTGAATCTTGTTTACCATATTGACTCGGACTCATATTGAAATATTTCTTGAATACCTCACGGAAATATTTGGCGTCGTTGAAACCTGTCATTTCCGCAATCTCGGTGACTGTATGCTTTTGCTCTTTCAGCAGTTTGGCGGCATATTTCAAGCGGATAAAACGTATGTAGTCACTTGGTGCCTGGTCTGTTAATGCTTTGAGTTTGGAGTAGAAGCTACTTCGACTCATATTTAGCAATTTGGCAAGCGTATCGACAGTGAAGTCGGAATTATCCATATTATCTTCTACGCTTTTCTTAATGGTTGCGATAAATTTCCATTCCTTATCCGAAGAACAGTTGATGCAATCGCTATGATTTTCATCATCGTCTAATTCCAAATTGGCATATTTACGACGCAAGATGGCGCGATTTACCAAGAGGTTGGCTATAGTGGCACGAAGAATTCCGATATTGAACGGTTTCACAATGTATTCATCTGCACCAATTTGTAATCCTTCGATAATGTTTTTATCTGTATTGAGGGCTGTGAGCAAGATGATAGGAATGTGGGAGGTAGTGATATCGCTCTTTATCACCTTACATAATTCATCACCACACATTTCGGGCATCATGATATCAGAAATAATCAGGTCTGGGAAATATTCTTTCACAATGATGAGCGCATCTTTGCCGTTACTGCATATTTGTATATTATATTCCTCAGAAAGGGAATTACGTAAGTAGTTACGTAATTCATCATTGTCCTCTACGATCAATATTTTCTGACGTTCTTCAGCTTCAAGAGTTTGTTGTTTCATGTTTTCGTAGATGCTACTGTCTGGCTGAGAAATACTGACTGGTACGCCAGCTTCCGAGTAAACCACTTTCTCACCCTTCAATGGAGGGCGCTGTATAGCTTTACGATAATATTTCTCTGCTTTCGGGAACGTAACCTTCATATTGGAACCCTTACCTTCGGTGCTGGTAAAACTCAATTTACCTTTGTGTATACTTACGAGTTTACCTACCAAAAGCAATCCGATACCACTACCGGTAATCTTGGAATTGATAGCATTGCTACCTCTGAAATGTATCTTGAACAGTTTCTTTTGTTCAGATGCGGGAATACCGATACCGGTGTCCTTCACTTCAATACACCAGTTGTCCGAACTTTCGCCTGCATAGATATGTACACTTCCACCTTCAGGAGTATATTTCAAGGCATTGGATATAAGATTTTTCAGAATTGAATCCATCTTATCCTTATCCAGCCAAACATTCAGATAACGGAAGTTCGTTTCATAAGTTAGATTAATATGTTTTACATTGGCGTATGAACGGAAGGCATTGACAGTTTCTGTCATATAGGCATTCAATTCATATTCGGATATATAGAGACTGGATGTATATGTATCGGCACGCTCAAAGTTGATTAAGTTTGTTGTCAAACGTAACAGGGCATTTACATTACGTAAGGAAGTATTGATATTATTACGTCCATTGTCGCTCAATGTCTCGCGATCGGCAATTTCTTCCAAAGGAGCTTTGATAAGTGTCAATGGGGTACGGATATCGTGTGCTGTATTGATGAAGAACCGTATTTTCTCATCGGATATTTTTCTTTGTTTACGCATTACAATAACGCGCAAAGTGATGCTTGCAATCGCTATGATGATTATGGCGTATAGTAATAAAGCCCATATACTAAGCCAGATGGGTTGTTCAATGATGATAGTCATCGCACGTTCTTCCAGAATAATGCGGCGATCTTCATTGGAGATGGCACGTACACGCAATGTGTATTCGCCGGGGCTCAAATTCGTGAAACGGATAATGTTTTCCTGTCCCGGACGGCTCCATCCGTTGTAAAAACCTTCCAACTTCCAAGAATATAGAATGAGAGAAGGATAATCATAGTTGATAGTCGAAACGTTTAAAGAAAATATATTCTGATTATATTTTAATTGTAAGGTTTTTGTTTCGTCTATATCCACCATTAATGGAGAACCGTTATCTTTAGGATAAACGGTTTGGTAGAATACGCGGAGGTCACTGAAGATCATCTTAAACTTATAATCACGTGGTAATACCATGTTTTTATCAAATTCAATGGCACCGTCCGTGCTGCCAAAGATGATATTTCCATTTTTGCGTAATGTACCCGAAGCTGCACTGAAGTGATCTGATTTTAAACCTTGTTCCTTAGTCCAATTGTGGAAAGTCTTTTCTGTAGGATTGAAACTGGATAAACCGTGTTCCGTGCTTAAGAATATATCTAGTTTCCCATCGGAGAGTATAGTATATATATTATTGGAAATAAGTGCACTGTTATCTTTATGGAAATGTTCAAACTTTTTGGTTTGAGGATTATAAATCAACAATCCCGAATTATTGGTTCCTATATATAATAAACCCTTGGGTGATTGATATAAAGAATATATATAGATCGATTCTACCGGCATTGGGATATATTGATATTTGCCAGTTGATTTTTCTAATAAGTAAAGCCCATTGGCAGTACCTATCCACATGTATTGGTCATTCTTCTCAATGATTCCCGTAATTCCGTCCAATCCGGGAATGTATTCTATTTTCTTATTTACGTAGTCTATCTTTTTGAGATTATAATAGCCTCCCGACCATATATTCCCTTTATTATCTTTGGTAATGGCACGGATATATTTATCCGGACGGATATTCAGATTACTAAATAAGGAAGGTGTAAAAAAGTCTACAGACAAATTCTTTTTATCTATTTCGTAGATACCGGAGCTGTAGCCTCCTACCCAAATGATACCAGGGCTTACCTCGCATAGTGAAATAAATGTGTGGTTTTGGTTGTGGTTATCCTTATTGAATACACTGAGGAAGGAATGCCATTGCTTTGTTTTTTCAACGTATAAACTTACTCCATTATTAGTGGCATACCACATGTCACCATCAGTATCTTCCATGACGGCATTTACTTGGTCATTGATAAGCGACTGGGAATTTCCGATAGAATGTTTTATCCATTTATAATCGTTATATCGGTTATTTCGTACAGTAATGCCGATAGGATAGTTGGCCATCCAGATTCGTTGTTCATTATCAACATATATATCATTGATGGTATTGCCGTTCATGGCATTATAACGATTGTAATCGGCTACAATGTATGGTTCGCATTTATAGGTGTCTACATTCATTTTGTAAACTCCTGCGCCATCGGTGGCGATCAGTATCTCATTATCACCAAAGATACAGATACGGTTGATACTAATATCTTCCAAACCAGATTTCAGCATGACCGTGTGATGAAGGTTCAGGTCATACACGAATATTCCTTTTTGAAACGTTCCAATAAATACTTTATTACTACCTTTATGGAAATAGAGTTCATTGATCTGGAATTGCAATGTATCAAGTTTGTCACAAGGACTGAGTGACAGAATATTATTCTTCAACTCTGCATAATGTATGCCGACATCTGTTCCAATAAAATAGTGTAAACTGTCTATCTGTACAATCTTTGTTATGTTTTCTTCAATAGCGTTTCGAATTACAATGGACTTGTCTGTTTTGCTATCATATAAGTATATGGCTTTATCATTGCATAACCATACGATATCATTATTGTCGATATAACCGAAAGTGACAGGAGTATGACGGTTTTTGGATTCACTGTCGGGTAACTTATATACCAGTTGGAAGCGATCATGCTTATTCTCATAACGAAACACGCGGCCTTTCTTGCCGATTTGCCATAATCTGTCTTGGGTATCTACATAGAGCCAATTTAAGTTCATCATGGAGTTGACTTCTTCTTCGCCATCCATTAACTTGTACTGTTTGAAGTCTTTACCATTATAGCGATCGATCCCATCGTGTGTCAGAAACCACATGTAACCTTTGGACCCCTTTTGAATTGCGTATACCCGTCTATTACTTAGTCCATCTTCTACACCAATATATTTATATGTCTGAGCGGTGCAAAAAAGTGAAGACAAAAGGTACACAAGAAAAATGAAAAACTTTCTCATAAATAACCTATTTAGGGTTTGAATATGATGATAAATTCTGGGGGGACTAAAAATTAACACAAAAGTAGTGAATTTGTTTATGATATGCAAAAAAAAATGGAGAATACGCAAGGAATAATAAGCAAAAACAGACGCGGATTATAGAAAAATCCGCGTCTGTAAGTTTCTGTGGAAAGTGATATAAAATGTTTTTATTTTTTCTTGTTTTCTACCCATTTACGTGCATTGACGAAGGCTTCTATCCACGGGGTAATCTGATCGGAATTTATGCGATCTGCAGGATAATAAGCATTCTGCCACGGGAAGATGGCACGTTCCAAGTGAGGCATCATTGCCAAGTGGCGTCCGTCGGCACTTGCTAAACCGGCTATTGAATAATCTGAACCATTGGGGTTGGCTGGATATTCGTCATAAGTGTATTTTAGTACAACGTTATACTTATCTTCATCGTAAGGCAGTGAGAACTTACCTTCTCCATGAGCTACCCAAATACCCAATTTACTACCACTCAATGAACCAAACATTACACTACGGTTGGTAGGAACGGTAACGCTGAGGAAACGGGACTCAAACTTGTGGGAGTCGTTATGCAACATCTTGCCTTGTTTCTTTAGTTCAGGATTAATAAGATTGAGTTCCATCATCAATTGGCAACCGTTGCAGACACCTAATGAAAGGGTATCTTCGCGGGCATAGTACTTATCAAGGGCTTCTTTAGCCTTCGGGTTGAATAGGAACGCGCCTGCCCATCCTTTGGCAGAACCGAGAACATCGGAATTGGAGAAACCACCACAATAAACAATCATATTTACGTCTTCCAATGTTTCACGTCCGCTGATAAGATCAGTCATGGTCACGTCTTTTACGTCGAAACCGGCAAGATAGAGTGAGTAAGCCATTTCACGCTCGCCGTTGGTGCCTTTCTCACGGATAATGGCCGCACGGATACCGGTTGTATTGCGACGGTTCGGATCAATTTCATACTGAGAGAATTTACCTTTGAATTGAGGCATAAAGGTTAAATCCATTGGTTGCATTTTATAGTTCTCGAAACGTTTTTTGGCACAACCGTTCATGGATTGCTTACGGTCGAGCAGATAAGAAGATGAGTACCACACGTCACGCATATAGTCTATACCAAATTGGTAGGTAGCGCCATTCTTGGAAACAAGGATATGGCGTTCATCTGTCGGCTTACCGAGTTTTACGTAACCTATACCGGCGTTTTCCAGTATTTGTTTTACTTCTTCTTTATGTTTGTCGCTTACTTGGATAACGATACCCGGGTTCTCTGCAAATAGAATTTTGATGAGGTCTTCTTCCTTTATTTTATCCAGATTGATTTCCATACCGCCTTCTACATTGGAGAAGCACATTTCCAGTAAAGTGGTGATAAGGCCACCGGCTGAGATATCGTGTCCGGCAAGAATTAAGCCTTTGTTCACTAATTCTTGTACAGCAAGGAAAGCATCGCGGAAGTACTCGGCGTCTTGTACGCAAGGCACTTCGTCACCTACTTTACCCAAGGATTGTGCAAACGCAGAACCACCAAGTTTCAGCTTGTCGAAACTGAAATCAATATGATAAATAGTAGTCTTCTCATTGTTGACGAGAACAGGAGAAACGACTTTTTTTACATCGGAGACTTCACCGCCTGCAGAAACAATCACTGTACCTGGAGCAATGACTTTACTTCCGTCGGGGTATTTCTGGGTCATGGAGAGAGAGTCTTTACCTGTCGGTACATTGATTTGTAGGGCACAGCAGAAATCGCTCAATGCCTTGACTGCAGTATAAAGACGTGCATCTTCGCCTTCCTGTGAACGGCAAGGCCACATCCAGTTGGCCGAGAGTGATACGCTGTCCAAACCTTCGGCAAGAGGAGCCCAAACAAGATTGGTCAATGCCTCACTGACGGAGAGTACTGAGCCGGCAGCCGGATCGGCAAGTGCTGCTTGGGGAGCATGGCCGAGAGAAGTTGCAATACCTTTCTCGCCACGGAAATCCAAAGCAACTACACCACAGTCGCTCAACGGTAACTGAAGTTCACCCAGACATTGCTGACGGGCAATTTTACCTGTTACGGAACGGTCTACCTTATTGGTCAACCAGTCTTTACAAGCAACAGCTTCCAACTGAAGTACGTTTGTGAGATATTCATGTAACTGTGGAAGCTCATATTTCGGCATTTCGTAATGGCGCTCCACAGTCTTGTCTACCATATAAGTTTTAGGAGAGGAACCGAACATTTGTTCTACGGCAAGATCGAACGGGCGGATACCGTCAGCTTGTTGGAAAGCAAAGCGATGATCTCCGGTTGTTTCACCGACTATGTACATTGGAGCGCGTTCGCGTTCGGCTACTTTACGTACGTGGTCAATTGCTTCTTCCTGGATGAGTAAGCCCATACGTTCCTGACTTTCATTGGCGATGATTTCTTTGGCTGACAATGTCTTGTCACCGATAGGCAATTTATTCATGTCAATTAAGCCGCCACATTCTTCTACCAACTCAGACAAACAGTTGACGTGTCCGGCAGAACCATGGTCATGGATGGAAACAACCGGATTGTTTTCTTCTTCACAGAGGGCACGCACTACATTGTAGGCACGTTTCTGCATTTCTGCATTAGCACGCTGTACGGCATTTAATTCGATGCCGCTGCTGTAGCGTCCGGTATCTACTGACGATACAGAGCCACCACCCAAACCGATTCGATAATTATCACCACCGATTACAACTACTTTGTTTCCGGCTTCAGGAGCACCTTTCAGGCAGTCACGTTGTGTACCGTAACCTACACCGCCGGCAAGCATGATGACTTTATCGTACCCATAAACTTCGTTTTTTTCTTTGTGCTCAAAAGTAAGTACGGAACCACAAATCAATGGCTGACCAAATTTGTTACCAAAGTCGCTGGCACCGTTGGAAGCTTTGATTAAAATTTGTTCCGGCGTTTGATATAACCATTGACGTACAGGTAAGATATTCTCCCATTCACGATCCTCGTCCGTACGGGGATATGAAGTCATATAAACAGCAGTTCCTGCAATTGGCCAGGAACCTTTACCGCCACCCATACGGTCGCGGATCTCTCCACCCGTACCGGTTGATGCGCCGTTGAACGGTTCTACAGTTGTTGGGAAATTATGTGTTTCAGCTTTTAGTGAGATGACACTTTTGATATCTTTCACCTGAAAATAATCAGTTTTGGAATGGTCTGCCGGGGCAAACTGTTCGATAATCGGACCTTCGGCAAAAGCTACATTATCTTTATAAGCGGAAATTATCTTATTGGGATTTTCTTGAGTGGTTTTCTTAATCATTTGAAAAAGAGAAGACTCTTGTTCTACTCCATCAATGATAAAAGTACCGCCGAAGATTTTATGACGACAGTGCTCTGAGTTGATTTGTGCGAAACCAAACACTTCGGAATCGGTCAGAGGGCGCCCAAGGTCTTTCTCTACTTTCTTAAGATAGTCCATTTCTTCTTTAGAAAGTGCAAGACCTTCTTTTTCATTGTATGCTTCCAGATCCTCAATGTGAACAATAGGTTCAGGCTGACGATTGGTTGTGAATACATTCTGATCCAACCCTTTATACATACGTTGCAACATCGGGTCATACTCTGCGTTTTCATCTTTTACAGGGAAGTACTCTTCAATGCGGGTGATACTTTCCAAACCCATGTTTTGGGTGATTTCCACGGCATTTGTACTCCAAGGAGTAATCATTTCACGGCGCGGGCCTACGAAATGTCCTTTCAGGTTGTCTTCACTTTCGGGGGTGGCTTCTCCAAAAAGCCAGCAGAGTTTGTCGCTGTCTGCTTGTGGGAGTTCGTGGTCACATTCTACGGCAATCACGCTCTTGGATGGGGTTCTGAAAAAAAGAATCATAGTTATATTTACGATTTTACGATTTTACGATTTTACGATTGAAGTTACTAAAAAATAGTTTCTTCATCTTTTCTTCCTGAGTGCAAAGATAGGGAAATCGAATGAATTATAATCAAGTTTACTTGAATTTGTCTGGTCGATAAAAACTTCAACCCTGAAGGATACCCTTTTTCCCTTACCTTTTATCCATTAGGAGACTAAAATATATTTGATGTTTTTGTAATGTAATTCTCTTAATATATCTAAACATATAAATATCAGGTCTGAAAAGGGATATTCTTTACTTTTAAGATCCTTTTCCGTCGAAAAAACGTTAACTCTATTCGTTCGTCTCATAAAAAAGTCCGATATTTGCAGGCATGATTCAGATAGAGACCATATTTGACATATTATGGAAAGGATTCATAATCGGTGTTATTGTGTCCGCACCATTGGGGCCTGTAGGGGTATTGTGCATCCAGCGTACTTTGAATAAAGGACGTTGGTATGGTTTTGTAACCGGTATAGGAGCTTCTTTGAGTGATATTGCATATGCTTTGTTGACGGGCTACGGGATGAGTTTCGTTTTTGATTATGTTAACAAGAATATTTTTTACCTGCAACTTTTCGGAAGTATCTTGTTATTGGTATTTGGTATTTATACGTTTCGCAGCAATCCTGTACAATCTATTCGTCCGGTTTCTACCAACAAAGGGTCTTATTTTCATAACTTCATCACTGCTTTTGCCGTTACACTCTCCAATCCACTGATTATCTTTCTGTTTGTCGGCCTTTTTGCTCGTTTTGCTTTTGTAAGTGAGGGAGTATTGGTATTTGAGGCTGTTACGGGATATTTTGCCATTGCTTTAGGCGCTTTAGCATGGTGGTTCGGTATTACTTATTTTGTAAATAAAGTTCGTACGCAATTTAATTTGCGTGGTATTTGGATATTGAACCGTATCATCGGAAGTATTGTCATGGTGGTGTCTGTGCTTGGGTTGGTGTTTACTTTGATGGGAGAATCTTTGTATTAGTTGATAAACGATAGTTGATAATTGATAATTTCCCGATGAAGATTGCAAAACAACTGAAAGAAAAGAATATTGCCGAATACCTTATATATATGTGGCAAGTAGAAGACTTGCTTCGTGCCAATAAGTGCGATATTGATGAAATACGTCATAATATCATTTCCCATTACGCAGAAGAAGAACGTGCTGCGTTAGAAGAATGGTATGCCAATCTGGTTGAGATGATGCGTACGGAAGGAGTGAAGGAAAAAGGACATCTGCAAATCAACCGTAATGTGATACAGAGTCTGACAGAATTGCACGCTGTTTTACTGGCTTCCACCCAATATCCGTTTTATAACGCCGCTTATTTCAAAGCATTGCCTTTTATTGTAGAATTGCGCCGGAAAAACGGAAAAGAGGATGAACCGGAGTTGGAGACTTGTTTCGAGGCCCTCTATGGTATATTATTACTGCGTTTGCAGAAAAAAGAAATCAGTCAGGGGACTGCCAAAGCTATGGAAGCAATCAGCAGTTTCGTTTCACTGCTGGCCAATTACTACGATAAAGAAAAGCGTGGCGAATTGGAGCTGGATTAAGGGAGAATTGTTCATCGTAACATTAATATTTATAAGTGTAACTCTTTAAATGAATATTTTAGTAACCGGTGCCAACGGTCAACTTGGCAATGAAATGCAGGTATTGTCGCAAGAAAATCCTCAACATTCCTATTTCTTTACCGACGTGCAGGAACTGGATATTTGTGACGAACAGGCAGTGCGTGCGTTTGTAGTAAATAATCAGATAAATGTTATTGTGAATTGTGCTGCCTATACAGCAGTCGATAAGGCGGAAGACAACGCTGAACTTTGTGATAAACTGAACCATGTCGCTCCGGGATATCTGGCCGCCGCCGCTGAGGCTTGCGGCGCTGCATTGATTCAAGTTTCCACGGATTATGTTTTTGACGGTACGGGACATATTCCTTATACGGAAGAAGTTGCCCCTTGTCCCAATTCCGTATACGGCTCCACAAAGTTGGCAGGAGAACAAGTTGTATTGAAGAATTGTAGCCGTGCCATGATTATCCGTACAGCATGGTTATATTCCATTTACGGAAATAATTTCGTGAAGACCATGATCCGTCTGGGACGCGAGCGTGAAACTTTGGGTGTTGTCTTTGATCAGATAGGAACGCCGACATACGCCAATGACTTGGCACGTGCCATTTTTGCAGCTATCAATCAAGGTATCATTCCTGGCATCTATCATTTCAGTGATGAAGGTGTTTGTTCCTGGTATGATTTTACTTTGGCGATACACCGTCTGGCAAGTATTACAACCTGTAAGGTAAGTCCATTGCACACGGATGAATTTCCGGCTAAAGCACCACGTCCGCATTACTCTGTATTGGATAAAACAAAGATAAAGAAGACATTCGGTATTGAAATTCCTCATTGGGAAACAAGCTTGGCTGCCTGCATTAAGAATTTGGAAAAGTGATTATTACTGACTAATTGATATATGGCCAATAACAACGAAATAGAAAGAAGACGGACATTTGCGATTATCGCGCATCCGGATGCCGGTAAAACGTCATTGACTGAGAAGCTATTGCTTTTCGGTGGACAGATACAAGTAGCCGGAGCTGTAAAAAGCAATAAAATAAAGAAAACGGCGACATCCGACTGGATGGATATTGAAAAACAACGTGGTATTTCTGTTACCACTTCCGTGATGGAGTTTGACTATCGGGATTATAAAATCAATATCCTCGATACTCCGGGTCACCAGGATTTTGCTGAGGACACTTATCGTACGCTGACTGCTGTAGACAGTGTCATCATTGTAGTGGACGGTGCGAAAGGTGTGGAAACCCAGACCCGTAAATTGATGGAAGTTTGCCGTATGCGTAATACGCCGGTGATCATCTTCGTCAACAAGATGGACCGTGAAGCGAAAGACCCGTTCGATTTGCTTGACGAATTGGAGGAAGAACTCTCTATCCATGTGCGTCCCTTGACGTGGCCCATCGAAAGCGGTGTCCGTTTCAAGGGAGTATACAATATCTATGAACATAATCTGAACCTCTACCAACCCTCCAAGCAAGTTGTCACGGAAAAGGTAGAAGTAGATATCCATACCGAAGAACTGGATAAACATATCGGTTCATCGCTGGCCGACAAACTTCGCGGCGAGCTGGAACTGATAGATGGAGTTTATCCCGAATTCAATAATGAAGAATACCTGAAAGGCGAGCTTGCCCCGGTTTTCTTTGGCTCTGCATTGAACAATTTTGGTGTGCAAGAGTTGCTGGACTGTTTTGTGGAGATTGCCCCGAGTCCCCGTCCCGTAAAAGCGGAAGAGCGTGAAGTGGCGCCGGAAGAACCTAAATTTACCGGTTTTATTTTCAAGATTACAGCCAATATCGATCCGAACCACCGTTCCTGTATCGCTTTCTGTAAGATATGTTCCGGCAAATTTACACGGAATGCTCCTTACTTGCATGTGCGTCACGGAAAAACGTTGCGTTTTTCTTCACCTACCCAGTTCATGGCGCAACGCAAGACTACCATTGATGAAGCTTGGGCGGGAGATATTATCGGTTTGCCGGATAATGGTACCTTTAAGATCGGTGATACGTTGACTGAGGGCGAAATGCTTCATTTCCGTGGATTGCCAAGCTTCTCTCCCGAGATGTTCAAATACATCGAAAATGCCGATCCGATGAAGCAGAAACAGCTTGCCAAAGGTATCGACCAGTTGATGGACGAAGGTGTGGCACAGTTGTTTGTCAACCAGTTCAACGGTCGCAAGATTATTGGTACTGTAGGCCAGTTGCAGTTCGAAGTCATCCAATACCGTTTGGAAAATGAATACAGCGCCAAATGCCGTTGGGAGCCGTTGAGCCTGTATAAAGCCTGTTGGATTGAAAGTGATGACCCTGAAGAACTGGAGGCTTTCAAAAAACGTAAATACCAGTATATGGCGAAAGACCGTGAAGGCAGGGATGTGTTCCTGGCTGATAGCGGTTATGTACTACAAATGGCGCAGATGGACTTCAAGAATATAAAGTTCCACTTCACCAGCGAGTTTTGAGCTATATGATTTTGGCTGACTCACGACTATGAATAATACAGGTCGAAGAGAAATATAACTGAAGAGGTACAAAGTAATGAAAAACTTTGTACCTCTTTATTTATTGTGGGAAGAAAGTGTTACCTTTGTTTCTGTAACTTTGCCGTTCCTCTCTACCTTATTATTATAAACACAAAATTTCAAAATGAAATACATCTCTCTTTTTCTCTTACTTACCCTCCTTTGGGGACTGACAGCCTGCTCGAAACCTTCCGGTAAGACGTTGATGAACTACGAACAGTCCCTTGTCCGTGCCGACTCGCTGGTACAGACGGGTATTGTTGACAGTGCCCAAGCCGTCCGCCTGATTTCCGACTTGCACCGTGAATACAATCAGATAAAGAAACTTTCCGATGGCAGGCATGTGCGGTTGAAACCGGTCAGTGGTTACGAACGTTTCTTCTGGGGAGTGTTTTCTATAATCATGTTCAGTATCTCCGGTGCTATGTTGTTCAGCCTTGTCCGGTTCAAGAAAGAGCGCCGTCACCGCAACTACCTTATCACCCTGAGCGAGAATGAACAGCGTCTGCGCAACAACGAACGCGAACGTGAGGAACTGGAAGAGTGCTTGAAGGAGATGTCGCTGACCGACGAAGAGCGCGAAGAAGTGCATGGCTCGCTGACAAACCTCATGGAACATGGCAGTCGTCTGGATAAAGAAAACGAGTCACTCCGCACCCGTCTCAAGGAGTATGAAGACAACCCCGTGCCTCGCGAACTGGAACTGTTGAGGAAAGAGGGCGAGCGTGTCCGTATGCTCGACGGGCAGGTACAGGCGCTCGCTTCCGCCATGATAGACGCAGACGAGGTGATGAAGCAGTTGCGTACACAGCCCAAATACCTTGCGGACAGCCAGTGGGAGTATTTGCAGAAGCTTACTGACAGAGTGTACAAGGGCGCTTCCAAACGCCTTGTCTTGCGTTTTCCCCAGCTTACGCCTGCCGACAGCCAGCTTTGCATGCTTATCCGCCTGCACTTCAGCAATGCGCAGATTGCCACGCTCACTGCCGTGTCTCCCGCTTCCGTGTCCCAGCAGAAGTTCCGCCTGAAGAAACGGATGATGCAGGTGGATGGCAGGTTGTTTGCCGATGGAGAGACGCTGGATACAGTAGTGTGTCATGTCTGAAATTTCGGATTGCAAGACAACAGCAACAAGGGTATGAAACTATTAGGTGGGCATTAAGATAAATTAAGCCCGTAATTTTTTTACGGAAATCCTTTTCCGTATCTTTGTCTTCTGAAAGTTAAGTCAATAGAAGTATGTTAGTAAAATTCGCTGTTACCAACTATCGTGGATTTGCAGACCGCATCGAGTGGGATTTGTCAAATCCGGCAAATTATGAGTTCAATAAAAATGCTATCAAAGACGGTATCATAAAAAATGGTATAGTATATGGTCCGAACGGGTCGGGTAAAACAAACTTCAGTTTGGCCTTATTCGATATTGAGAACCATTTGTCTCCCAAATGGAAAAAGATAGATTATTATGTGAACTTCATTTATGCCGGAAAGAAAGAGGGAACAGTCGAGTTTGAATATACATTTAGATTTGGGAACGAGACAATTCTCTATACCTATTCCAAAGGTGCAGGCGGTATATTAGCGTCCGAATCGCTTCGAGTGGACGATAATTTGGTTTTTGAACGGAAGAATGGTTCTTTTTGTATAGACAAGCAACAGTTTCCTATGGAAGAAACCATAGAGAATAACCTCGGAAGCAATGCAAATAACGTGTCGATAGTCAATTTCTTATTGACTTCTTATCCCTTAAGCAAAGAGCATTATCTGATAAAACTCAGCAAGTTTGTTAACTCTATGCTTTGGTTCAGAAATCTCGATATAAGGGAGTTTATCGGGCTTGAAACAAGCGTAACGAATCTTGATGAGTTTATCATTGCAAATGGGCTACTCAAAGAATTTTCAAATTTCCTGCAGAGTGTCAGCGGGCAGAATTTTCAACTTACTGTGCATTCCTCTACTGATAAGCAGATTCTTTGTGATATAGACGGTTCTGAGATTCCCTTTAACTTGGTTGCATCTACGGGAACCAGATCACTGCAATTACTTTATTTTTGGATGAAACGAATGAGTGAAGCGTCATTTGTCTTTATTGACGAATTTGATGCGTTCTATCATTTCCGTTTAGCCTTTGAAGTGTGCAAAATGCTGTTCAATATGGATTGTCAGATATTTACGTCTTCGCATAATACATATTTGATGACAAATGATTTGCTGCGTCCGGACTGTAATTTCATCTTGAATGAAAATAAGATTAAGCCTTTGTGTGACTGTACAGATAAAGAGTTGAGATTCGGACACAATATTGAGAAACTTTTTCGGGGTAACACTTTTAAAGTATGATTCTATTTATTTTTGAAGGCAAGAAATGTGAACCTCGTCTTTTTGAGACTTTGAAACATTTGTTTTTCACCAAAGAGGTGGAGCCTTTTGTTTGTACTTACAATAGCAATATCTATTCTTTGTATTCAAAGTTGAAGGGGTATGACGTCTTTGAAAATGTTACAGCAAGCGGAAATACGGTAACTATACTTAATGATATATTGCAAAAGAACGGGGATGATACTCTTGCTGGCATTCTGGAAGTAGATGTTTCTGAAATATTCTTGTTTTTTGATTATGATTTTCAAGAATCCCGATTGACATTGGAAGAGAATAACCGGCATATTGGTGAAATGCTGGAGTATTTTGACGATGAAACCGGAAATGGGAAATTGTATATCAATTATCCGATGGTGGAGTCTGTGTTCTATACCAAGCAACTGCCGGATAAGGATTATCTGAGTTATGACATTACTCGTGAGAAATGTTATAATTTTAAAGCCTTGGCTCGTGATTTTTCTTTTTATAATTCTTTTGAGCATCTGCTTGTATCAGGTAATAAAAATGAGAAAGAGGAAAAGAAGTTGCTGAAACAACAGGTTGCTAAAGAGAATTGGTTGCATTTGACCGATATGAATGTTCGGAAGGCAAACTTCATTTGTGTAGGTGTTGATGCTATACCAGTTTTAAAAGAAAATCTCGCTCAGAGCAACATATATGAAAATCAACTGGCTAAGTATGTAAATACAGAAAATTGCAGAGTAGCTGTCTTGAACTCATTTCCGATATTTTTATATGATTATTTTAGAGATATAGCCAACCTGTGTTGATTTATTAGGACAAAAAGTCGCTGATTTCCCCTATTCTCAATTCTGTTTTGCTACTAATATAACCTCGGTCTTATACTGAACCCTATTCAGTCGTATACTGAATGCCATTCAGTCGTATATTGAATCCTATTCAGTCGTATACTGAATTACCCCCACTTCAGAAGGCGTTCCGGGAGGGGATGGACTGTGGCAGATTGATGGCTTGAAGCGGATGGTTTTGGATTTTGAAATGTTGTTACAAAATGAGAAGTGGGTAGATTTGTAATTTTAGAAAATATTGCTATTCATAGTTTTCTTTCTCTTTTGTATTTACGTTTAATAGAAGAATATCAGATGATGATTTTGAAAGCCTTGCAAAACTAGCTGTTATTTGTTATATTATAGTACCTTAGCCACTTTGATAGATTGATTTATCAGGTGCAGGCAGAGGTTGGTGGAAAACTTACTGGGCTAACAGGAAAACTACAGAATAATTATAAATCAAGAAAAAATGGTTGGTGGGAGAGATTCAAAAACAGTCTGTTTGCTGATGACCAATTTACGTAAACAGATAGCAGAGGCTAATGGCATAGAATATGTACAGACAGAATGTACTCATGTGGGATCTTGCAGTGGCACTTGCCCGGCATGTGAACAGGAATTGCAGGATCTTGAACGGAAATTGAATGAGAAAGAAAGTAGAGGAGAGCATGTAATAATAGATTGTGTATCTCTTTTTAATGAGGAATTGCTATCTTTCAGAAATAAAAATATTGAAGCGATGAATACAGAAGATATTTTGTTGGGAGCCATTGCCGGAGACATAATAGGCTCTGTCTATGAATTCTCGCCGGTAAAAGAGTGGAATTTCCCATTGTTTACCGAAGCATCGAAGTTTACCGATGACACCGTTATGACAGTTGCCAATGCAGATTGGTTGTTGACGGGAGATAGTCTTTTAGGTATCATGCAGGATTATGGAAACCGTTATCCATTAGCAGGATATGGTAGTAGTTTTATCCGTTGGCTATGGGCTGATGATCCGCAGCCTTATAATAGTTGGGGAAACGGCTCGGCCATGCGTGTCAGTCCTGTGGGATGGTTTTTTGATACACTGGAGGAAACATTGGTTGCGGCAAAGCGGAGCGCGGAAGTAACGCACAATCACTCTGAAGGGATAAAAGGAGCGCAGGCTACGGCGGCTTGTGTCTTTTTGGCACGTACGGGCAAATCCAAGCAGGAGATAAAGAAGTATGTAGAGGAGATGTTTGGTTATAATCTTAGTCGTACTTGTAATGAGATAAGGCCTACTTATAGTTATGATATTTCTTGTCAAGGTACGGTGCCGGAATCTATCATTGCTTTTTTGGAAAGCACGGACTATGAAAGTGCTATTCGGCTGACTGTATCTTTAAGAGGAGATGCGGATACGATGGGGGCTATTACGGGTGGCATTGCGGAAGCCTATTATGGTGGTGTACCTGACTTTATAAAGGAGGAAGTTATCAAAAGATTACCTGATGAGTTTGTGACGGTAATGAGAAAATTCTCGATTGCAAAATTAAAATGTAAATGATATCATAACAACCACCTTGTAGAGCCAGAAGATATAGGTGTATTCATTATCAGATATTTATGGATAGTGTTTGTAGAGATTACTACCTTGTTCTTCTTATTCCTGCTTTATATTTTCCTTCTCCTTGTAGAGACGGTGTTTTTGTAATCTTTTGTTTTTAAGTGATTTATGTAAATCGGCTGTAGATGCCATTTTCTTGTTTTCCCTTGTACCTTGCCCTAACTTTGCAACATCGAATTTGAGAAAAGCAGACGGCTGAACCGTTGAGGCCTCACGATGAAGACTTCTGTTTCTCGGGTGAGACAAGAGAAACCGGATATACATTATTAATTAATCATTTAAAACATTACGATTATGGCATTTTTTAGAAGAATTCAGAAGAAAGTAAACGATTTGTGGTACCCTCAATCAGTAACCTGGGGCAAGGCGGTTACTACCCGTGAAGTGGCAGATGAACTGTCCGTTCTCTCTACCGTGACCCGTGGTGACACGTATGCGGTAATGGAGAACTTGGGACGTGTATTGAGTAATTTCATGGGGCAGGGACGTACTGTGAAGATAGACGGCATAGGTACCTTCTATTATACGGCTACTTCTGCCAAAAGAGGGGTGCCGACGGCTGAGGAGGTAAGCGCTTCGCTGATTAACGGGGTACGTGTCCGTTTCTTGCCCGAAGTGGAGCGTAACAGTGGCCGCCAGGTGACTACCCGCAGCATGGTGAATACAAAGATTGTTTGGGAAGAGTGGGGCAAGTTGTCTGTTTCTTCCGGTGACTCTTCCACCGGCGGCAATCCGGGTGAGGGCGGTAGCGATGAAGACCAGAACGAGAATCCGTTGGGATAGGGAGGTTCCGCCGTTAGCTCAGCTTTTTAGTTGACAGGACCTGAGGGGACGAGTTGACGAGGGGGAAGTATTCTCCTTGTCAACTCGTCCCCTTGTTCTTTCTTCCCGGACTCCTATTTTAGCAAATTTTATTATTATATTTCTGCATTTTCTCATCAATTATCGCTAATTTCGGACGTTTTTATCTAAAAATGGCTGAATAACTAATAAATTATAATATGGAAAACTTGAATACGGCACTTTTGCTGATGGTTGTGGGTATGGCTACGGTCTTTGCTATCCTGTTGATTGTTATCTATATGGGAAAAGGTCTTATTGCGCTTGTGAATAAATATGTCCCTGAAGAAGTGGTGCCTGCCAAAGCTGTGGGGAATGCTCCTGCACCTATTCCCGGAAATATCCTGGCTGCTATCAGTGCGGCTGTAACAGTGGTTACACAAGGTAAAGGTAAGGTGGCGAAGGTAGAAAAAATTAAATAGTAAAATTAATCTTATATAAAAAATACACTGAAAAATAGTATGAAAAGAGAAATTAAATTCAGCTTGGTGTTCAGGGATATGTGGCAGAGTGCCGGAAAATATGTTCCTCGTGTAGACCAGCTGGTGAAGGTTGCTCCCGCTATTATTGAGATGGGCTGTTTTGCCCGTGTAGAAACCAATGGCGGAGGTTTTGAACAGGTAAATTTATTGTTTGGGGAAAATCCTAATAAAGCCGTACGCGAATGGACGAAACCATTCCATGAAGCAGGTATTCAGACTCATATGTTGGATCGTGCACTGAACGGGCTTCGTATGAGCCCTGTACCGGCCGACGTGCGTAAACTTTTTTATAAAGTAAAGAAAGCGCAGGGTACGGATATCACTCGTACTTTCTGCGGATTGAATGATACCCGTAATATTATTCCTTCTATCGGCTATGCACATGATGCGGGAATGATTTCCCAATGTTCGCTGTGTATCACTTTCTCTCCGGTGCACACGGTGGAATATTATGTGAACATGGCTAAGGAACTCATTGAGGCGGGTGCAGATGAGATTTGTATTAAGGATATGGCCGGCATCGGGCGTCCGGTATCTTTGGGTAAGATTGTAGCAGGTATCAAGAAGATAAAAGATATTCCTGTCCAGTATCATAGCCATGCGGGCCCCGGTTTTAATATGGCAAGTATCCTTGAGGTTTGTGAGGCAGGTTGCGATTATATAGACGTGGGTATGGAGCCGCTTTCATGGGGTACGGGACATGCTGACTTGCTCAGTGTACAGGCTATGTTGAAAGACGCCGGTTTCCAGGTGCCTGAAATCAATATGGAAGCCTATATGAAAGTCCGTGCTCTTATTCAGGAGTTTATGGATGACTTCCTCGGACTTTACATCAGCCCGAGAAATCGCTTGATGAATTCCCTGTTGATAGGTCCGGGACTTCCGGGTGGTATGATGGGTAGCCTGATGGCTGACTTGGAGTCCAATCTGGAATCTATCAATAAGTATAAGGCAAAACGTAATTTGCCGTTTATGACGCAAGACCAGTTGCTTATCAAGTTGTTCAACGAAGTGGCATACGTTTGGCCCCGTGTGGGTTATCCACCGTTGGTGACCCCGTTCAGCCAGTATGTTAAGAACCTTTCCATGATGAATGTCATCGCTATGGAGAAAGGTAAGGAACGTTGGGGGATGATTGCCGATGACATCTGGGATATGTTGCTGGGCAAGGCAGGTAAGTTGCCGGGTACGTTGGCTCCCGAACTGATAGAAAAGGCTGAACGTGAAGGACGTAAATTCTTCACCGGAAATCCGCAGGACAACTATCCTGACGCGTTGGACAAGTACCGCAAGATGATGAAAGAGAATAAATGGGAACTTGGCGAGGACGAAGAGGAACTCTTTGAATATGCCATGCATCCGGCACAATATGAGGCATATAAAAGCGGTAAGGCGAAAGAAGATTTCTTGGCTGATGTTGAAAAACGCCGTGCAGAACGGGATAAATCTCCGTTGGATGATGCCAAACCTAAAACTCTCACGGTGCAGGTGGACGGACAGGCTTATCGCGTAACGGTGGCCTATGGTGACATTGATCTTCCGGCTTCCGCTACTGAAAAGGTTACTGCTCCCGTAGGTGAAGGGCAAGATGTGCCGGCTCCGCTGGAAGGTAAGTTCTTCCTTACCAAGAATGCGCAGGAAACTCCTCTGAAAGTGGGGGATAAGGTAGAGAAGGGCGATCTCCTTTGCTATATTGAAGCCATGAAGACGTACAATGCCATCCGTGCCGACTTTGCCGGAACGGTGACTGCCATTTGCGTTAATCCGGGTGACTCTGTTTCTGAAGATGATGTATTAATGAAGATTGGATAATGGAAGATATATTTGCAAAACTCTATGATATGACGGCTTTCAGCAATATTATTGCCGATCCGTCATTCCTCGTGATGTATGCCATTGCTTTCATTCTGCTTTATCTGGGAATTAAGAAACACTACGAACCGTTGTTGTTGGTGCCTATCGCTTTCGGTGTACTCATAGCCAACTTTCCCGGCGGTGATATGGGGGTAATTCAGGCGGATGAAAATGGAATGGTTATGGTAAACGGGGTGTTGAAGAATATCTGGGAAATGCCGTTGCATGAGATTGCACACGACTTGGGATTGATGAACTTCATCTATTATATGTTGATCAAGACCGGATTTTTGCCTCCCATTATCTTTATGGGAGTAGGTGCGTTGACAGACTTTGGACCGATGCTTCGTAATCTGCGTCTCTCTATATTCGGTGCGGCAGCGCAACTTGGTATTTTTACAGTATTGCTTTGTGCCGTGATGATAGGTTTTACTCCACAGGAAGCAGGTGCGCTGGGTATTATCGGTGGTGCCGATGGTCCGACGGCTATCTTTACTACGATTAAGCTGGCTCCTCATTTGTTGGGACCGATCGCTATTGCCGCTTATTCTTATATGGCTTTGGTGCCGGTGATTATTCCGTTGGTAGTAAAACTGTTCTGCTCCAAAAAGGAACTGATGATTAATATGAAAGAACAGGAGAAACTTTATCCTTCGAAGACGGAAATCAAGAACCTGCGGGTGTTGAAGATTATTTTCCCGATTGCAGTTACTACGATTGTAGCTCTTTTTGTGCCTACTGCGGTACCTTTGATCGGTATGTTGATGTTTGGCAATTTGATTAAGGAGATCGGTTCTGATACCAGTCGTTTATTCGATGCTGCTGCAAATAGTATCATGAATGCGGCAACTATTTTCTTGGGGTTGAGTGTGGGGGCTACGATGACCAGCGAAGCGTTCTTGAATTGGACGACTATCGGTATTGTAATAGGTGGCTTCCTTGCATTTGCTTTGTCAATTACGGGGGGGATTTTCTTTGTAAAGCTGTTTAATCTGTTCTCTAAGAAGAAGATTAACCCGTTGATTGGTGCAACCGGGTTGAGTGCCGTACCTATGGCGAGCCGTGTTTGTAATGATATCGCTACGAAATATGATCCGAAAAATCATGTGTTGAATTATTGTATGTCCAGTAATATTTCGGGTGTTATCGGTTCGGCTGTGGCAGCTGGTGTGCTGATCTCGTTTCTCGGGTAAATAAGTTTGCTGAATAATATTTTTAGGCACGGATTACACGTAATCCGTGCCTAAAATTTATAATACTTTTTCTGAACAGGCATTTTTTATTCGCTAATAACTTTTCTATATTCAGCCATCGCCATTTTAGCGGCAAGATGAGCATTGATTAAATTTGTTTGGGCCTGTGTCCATGACAGTTGTGCTGAAAGTACATCGACCATACTGGATTTTCCCTCATTGTAGGAAAAGGTAACAAGATCAAGGTTTTCTTCCGCAAGCTTTGTATTTTCTTCCGCGGTTTTTACTTGTTGTTCTGTTTCCGCCAGTTTGGTGGTGGCGGCAGATAGTTCTTCCAATATATTATCAGTGACATAACTTTGTTGCAGTTTCTGAATACCGATATAGGCTTTCTGTTGGCGGTTTGTCTTGAAACGGGCACCCCATCGGAAGATAGGTATGTTAAGATTGATCCCGGCAATGGGAGTATGCGGTACATCCAATCCCATGTATGTAATTCCCGTATCCCAACCTGTAGCGAGAAACATGTTGAGTTGGGGATTATATTTACTTAGGGCGGCTTTTCGTTGTGCTTCGCTCTTGGCTATATTGACGAATGTACCGGTATAGTCGGCACGGCGTTCTAAAACTTCATCCAGATTGAGAGGAGTGACCGATGGACAGGCAACATTGATCTCATAAAGACTGTCTACTGGTTCATCCGGTTTTGCTCCCATCAGTATATTCAATTGCTGTAGGGCGAGAGTGTGGTTTTGACGGGCCTTGATGAATTGCAGTTCGGCTTCTTTCTTGCGGGTAGATATCATTAGCAGATCGGTACGGCTGATGGCGCCATCGTTGAACCGGTCTTGGATGATGTTATATTGTTGGTCGATAATCTCTTCGAACTTTGCGGCAGCTTTAAGAATGGCCCATGCGGCAGAAGCATTCCAATAAACGGCGTCGCTCTGATAGTGAATTTGGTCTATAGTCAGTTCGATGGCAAGTTTGTCCAACTCTTCATCAGCTTTAGCTATTTTTTTTTGAGCAATCAATGCGCCTCCCGTATATAAAGGTTGGCCTAATGTAACCAATGCTTGATAAGTGTAAGGACGATATTCTCCTTTCGGACTGTTCCACTTGTCCAACCGATTCAGGTTGGCAGTACCCTCACCGGTAATGTCTATCTGTGGCAGAAAACCGGTAGCGGCTATTTTTCGCGCTTCGATACTTGCAACAGACTTCAATTGTTGCTGTTTCAAAATCTGACTGTAGGCTTCTACTTTGTCACGATAGGTTTCTCGGCTCAGGTATTGTTGTGCTCCGGCATTCAAGCCGAAACATAGCCAGAATAGAATAAATATATTTGTTTTCATCATTCAAACGATAAATAGTAAATCATCAAATAGTAAAATCATTTTATCCTTTAATCTTATGTATGGCGCAATATGCTACAGGCAATACGAACAGGGTCAATGCCGAAGCCACTAATAGCCCTCCCATGATTGTGGCTGCCATACCACCGAACATGGCATCGAACAATAATGGGAGCAT
This sequence comes from Bacteroides sp. OM08-11, assembly GCF_003438665.1. Lineage (NCBI taxonomy): Bacteria > Pseudomonadati > Bacteroidota > Bacteroidia > Bacteroidales > Bacteroidaceae > Bacteroides > Bacteroides sp. OM08-11. The sequence goes on along the minus strand of NZ_QSTJ01000004.1, from coordinate 328,171 downwards.
ACCTAAAATGGTAGTACCGGATGCCATCGCTACCGGAACAATACGGGTGATGGTTGCGCTGATAACCGCTTCGCGCGGTGTTTTTCCGGTAGCAGTTTCTGCATCAATCTGATCTACCAATACAATTGCATTCTTAATATTCATGCCAATTAGTCCCAGTAAACCGAGGATAGCGAAGAAATCGAACGTTTTACCCAATAATAATAACCCCGATACAATGCCGATAAAGATAAGCGGCAACATCAGTAAAATAACAATCGGTTTACGATATGTCTTGAATAAGAATAACAGGGTGACAAACATGAGAAAGAACGTCAATGGCAAATTGGCGGCTAAAGCAGCATTAGACTCTGCCTGGCTTTCTTGTTCACCGAAAAACTTCATTTTATATCCCTCGGGGATATCAATCTCTTCCTGCACTTGTTTCCATATACGGTTGAAGGCGGCGATGGCATTCACGCCACGGCGAGGATCGGCTTGTGCCATCATTACCATTTGACGGTTGTAGTTCTTTATATTAGAGAATTTATATTGGAAATCGAAATTACTGACTACCTGTTCCAGTGTCGTCGTTTCAGGTGTAGTACCGAATACAGGCAGAGTACGTAGATCGTTGATGTGGAAAGAACCTGTAGTGTTGTTTTTCAGTAGGATAGGAAGAACTTGGTCTCCTTGACGATATTCTCCCAACGTCATTCCATTTGTTCCGATCTGAATACTCTGTGCCATACTTTGGCGGGATACTCCTAACGGCTGTGCACGTTCTTGGCTATATATCGGTTTCCACACAGGTATCTTATTTCCCCAAGAATTGCGTATATTGATAAGCTCATTATCATGGTGCATTATTTCCAATGCTTGATTAGTCAGTTGTACCAGTGTGTCTACATTGTTACCGATAAAACCGATTTCAATAGCGGCATCTACCGCAGGAGATAATTTAAACAGCGTGGTACGAGTGATGGCATTGGGATAATTCACCTTCATGTAGGTATCTAACTTTTCCTCGTATTCTTTAGTGTATTTACTTTCTGTCAACTCTACCAGAAGATTGGCAAAGTTGGGCTTTGGACCAACGGAGGTCGATGCCAGATAATAACGCAACGGAGTACTTCCGAAGGTAACGGAAACTCGTTTCACTTCCGGTTGCTGCATTAAATGAGTTTCCACTTTCTTCATTTCTTTTTCCACATCATTGATACTGTAACCATCTGGATATAATACATCTGCACGGAAATAGGGTTTGTCCAATGATGGGAAAAAATTTTGAGGCATTAATCCCATGATGACAAGGGAGAGGATAAATAAAACGACCATGCTTCCCAATGTCAATACTTTCTTTCGTATCAATACGCTGAGTATGGAGGCAAATTTGTGATAGAACGGTTTGTCATACGGATCTTTGATAATATTACCGGTTTTAGCTTTCAATATGAAATTACCGAAAGTTGTAGTCTGCGTCAATGCCAGTACCCAACTCAAACCCAGCGAAATAGCAAGAACTATAAATAAAGGTTTTACGATTTCGGCAACAGAAGAGGGAGCCAGATATAACGGTAGAAATGAACAGATGGCAATAAAAGTTGCACCCAGCAATCCCCATTGTGGCCCGGTAGCCCCTTCTATCAGGGCTTTCCGTCTGTTTACGCCACGGGCTATGGCTATTTGGGCATTATCCGTCACCACGATGGCGTTGTCTACCAACATACCCATTGCTATGATAAATCCTGCCAGTGAGGTTCGATTCAAACCAACCCCCAGAAACGACATGATAAGCAATGTACCTCCGATGGAGAATATCAGGGAAGAACCGATAAGCAAACCTGCACGCATTCCCATCACCAACATGATGATGACAATTACAATCAGGATAGATTCTATCAAATTAATGATGAAACCATTATTCGCTTCTTTAGCTATGACGTTTTCAGGATAAAGACTTTCCAGTTCTAATCCTACGGGGATGAGAGGCAATAGTTCGGCAAGCTTTTCATCAACCAGTTCACCGGTTCTCACTACATCTTTTTGCGGGTCGGTAGAGACTCCGATTCCAATGGCGCGTTTCCCGTTTACGTGCATGATGGTACTTGGAGGATCTATATAACCTTTTTCAATGATAGCTATATCACCTAGTTTGACCTGTCCGCCCGGAGTAGTGATTATCTGATTACGGATATCGTTGACAGTTGTATATGTACCATTTGCCACAATACGCAGTTGCTGTTCACCTGCACTGATTTCACCGGTATTGATAATTTGGTTTTGAGATTGCAGTAAACTTGCCAGTTGTTTAGGGTCAATACCCATCCCTGCCAGTTTGCTTACGGAAATAAAAATGTTGATTACTTCCGTCTGTGTACCGAAGAGGGCTACTTTCATTACACCGTCAGCGGTGATGACCTGAGTCTTGATACGTTCGGCCCAGTCGCGCATTTCTTCGTATGAGAAACCGTCATCGCCAACCAAACCATAATAGATACCGAACACATCACCAAAGTCATCCGAGACGGTTGGGATAGAAGAACCGACTGGTAATTGAGGTTGTATATTGAGTACTTTACGGCGTAGTTCATCCCACTTTTGCGGTATAGATGCGGCAGAAAGTGACGGTTGCAACTCGAACGTAATTTTTGAAAGCCCGTACATGGACTCTGATTTTATTTTATATACTCCACTCATACTCTGTATTTCGCGGGAGATAGGTTCGGTGATGAGTCGTTCCACTTCGGCCGGTTCGGCTCCCGGATAGCGTGTCATGATGACCGCCGTCTTGATGACGAAGGGCGCATCCTCTTTCTTTCCCAAACGGCCGAATGAGAATATACCGCCGATGAGCAATACAGCGAGGAAGAAGTAGATAATCTTTGTGTTTTCTAATGAGTATTTGGCTAAGTTCATAATGAATATCGTTTAGTTAATCACCTTTATAGTTTGTCCCTCTACCAGTTGGTGAACTCCGGCTATAACAATGGTTTCTCCCGGTTTCACTCCTTTGGAAATGAGTAGATTTGCTTCACCTGTCGGTGAATATACGGTTACTTCACGACGACTGACTTTATCATTGTTTATTATCCAAACATATGTCTTTTTATCTCCACTCTCGCCAAATACCGCACTGAGGGGAATATTCATCATTTTTTCTTCTATAAACGGAGCGATATCCGAAGCCAACTTGATGTTACACGTAAATCCCGGTTTAACATCATATATGCTACGGTCGAAGGTAGGGTCATCGATTATGATGGTAACCGGAATGCCTGTACCGTCTGTCGATATATCAAGATACTCTTCTAACCTGGCATTGAATATTTTCCCTTTATAAGTGTCGAATTCCACTTTAAACGTAACATCTTTGGCACGGAGCAGATAGAGATAATCATCGGGTATGGTAAATTTGATACGTAACTTTTGGGTATTTACCAGCTGTACGATACTTTCTCCAGAGTTGACACGTTGGTAGTTTTCTACCAAACGTTTTTCGATGGATCCATCGAAAGGAGCAGATAATTTCGTATCCCGCATGTTGTTGGAAGACAATTCGTAAGCGGATTTTGCTTTTTGGTAATTAGCTACACTGATCTCATATTCTTGCAAGGAAATGGCTTGGCGACCCAACAGGCGCTTGTTACGCTCTACTTGGGCAGCCGCCGTTTCGTATGTAGCTTTGTCTGCTGCATATTGTAAGGCAATATCCCGTGGATCGATGGCGGCAATCAGTTGTCCTTTTCTTACCCGCTGCCCTTCTACTACCGGAAGATTAATGATTTGTCCACTGACACGAAATGCCAGTTTTACATATTCTACTGCTTCCACCATACCGGAGAAATCTTTGTGAATAACCGACTGTGAGCTGACAGTAGCGTTTTTTACAGGTCGGATGAGAGGGGGATCTTCCCCCTTTTTGTGCCCACAAGACGTAATTACAAGCGTCGTAATCAGGGCGAAGAGATACATTCTTTTCATTTCCTTTTGGCTAAAAACAAGTATTTTATTGTTCTATTAGGGTATAAAGGTCTAAGCTTGAAAAACGAAAACGATTTTCAAGTTTATAATTGTACTGTCCAAACAATGTATATAAGTTTATTCTACTGTTTTGATAGTCAAATCTAACCCTTGTCTTAGCTCATAAACGTTTTGGTAGACCTGTATGTTCAGTTTATTTCCAGTAGTAAGAGAGATTTTTATTTCTTTCCCAATATGTATATGTAAGGTGTTTCCTAAGTAATTTACTTTGAATGAGTAACTATCCCATTTTTGGGGTATGACAGGGGAGAATTTCAGTATGCCGTCTAGTATTTGCATACCGGCAAAACCACGTACAATGGCGAGCCAGCTACCCGGCATACTGGTGATATGTAGTCCCTGATCGGCTTCATTATTATAATCATCCAGATCGAGACGCGTGGTATGCAGGAAAAGTTGATATGCTTTTTCTACTTTACCGATACGTGCTGCCAATATGGCGTGAATATGAGGAGAGAGTGAGGACTCATGTACGGTCATAGGTTCGTAAAACTCAAAGTTGCGGCGAACAGTATCCGTATCGAAGTTAAAATAATAAAGGTATAGGCCAAGTAAGACATCACTTTGTTTGATGTAACATGAACGGAGGATACGATCCCATGACCAATGCTGGTTAATAGGACGTTCTTCAGCGGGAATGGTGTCTGCACTTTGTAACACTTTATCCATATAACCATCATTCTGTACAAAAATACCCTGCTCTTTATCTTCGGGTAAATACATGTTTTCGATGATATCTTTCCAGCGTTCACTTTCTTCCGTATACTTGAAGTTGGTGATACGACGTATACGTGTATATTCGTCGGGGTATTCCCGAGCGATGATTTCAATGTATTCAAGGGTCGTTTTGAGACATTGTATACATGAATAATTAGTGTACCAGTTATTGTCTACATTGTTTTCGTATTCATCCGGACCGGTGACTCCCAAAATTACGTATTTCTGTTTCGGTGTTGAGAAAGACACCCGTTGGCTCCAGAAGCGGCAGATGGCAATCATCACTTCCAAACCATAGTGTGCTATGTAATTCAACGAACCATTTATTGCTGCATGTTGGATAATGGCATAAACAATGATATTATTACGATGGATTTCTTCGAACGTAATTTCCCATTCGCTATGACATTCTTCTCCATTACTGGTTACTTGTGGAAAAAGAGCTGCACCATTATTAAAACCTAGTTTCTTGGCATTCTCTATTGCGTTGGGAAGCTGGTTATAGCGATATATCAACAGGTTTTTCACAATTTCCTTAGGAGTGGAAAAGAGAAAGAACGGCACACAGCATAGTTCGGTATTCCAATAAGTATTACCACTATATTTCTCCCCTGTGAAACCTTTCGGACCGATATTCAGGCGCGGGTCATCTCCTCGGTAGGTTTGGTAGAGTTGGAAAATATTGTAACGGACACCTTGTTGGGCTTCCGGGTCGCCTTCGATAATGACATCGGTTTCATTCCAGATTTCCTGCCAGGCTTTTTGGTGTTCTTCCAATAATGTATTCCAGCCGATGAGCTTGGCTTGCGATACTTCTGAAACGGATTGTTCAATCAAGTTATGCCGTTCGTAATAAAGTGAAGATGTGATAGCTACATATTTGATAAGCGTTATAGTATCATCAGGTTTTACATCGACACCTACACTGAAACCGGTTTGTTTACCCTTCTCTATCCGTATAGGGTTATGAGTGGCTTCCTTATTATTTTTTAGTAGTTGATAGGTCATTGCATAACATATTTGCGCATCTTCCCGTCGTGTTTGCGTCCAAAGATATGCACAATCATGGGTACCTCCTGAACGGAGGATATTCCAGATTTTTTCGCCCGGTTGTTCATTATCATCTACTATATGTCCGTCAAGAATGGGAACAAATGATATCTTACCACTATAATTGAGTGAAGTAACGCTGTATTTGATGAGGCATAGATTGGGATGTGCCATATCCGTGATATGCTCCACATGTAGGCGTAGTTGGTTACCTCGTGGAGAAGTAACCTCTACGTCACGATATGAAATACCGGCTTTCATGTCGAGCCTGCGGTAAAAACTATTCACATCCCATTGGGCGAGATCCAATTCTTCATCGATTAACCGGAGACTGATACGGCTCCAGTCGGCTGCATTGGGAATACGGGTAAAAAATTGGGGAAAACCATTTTTCCACCAATTTACCCGGGTTTTATCTAAAAAAGTGATGCCCCCGACAAAGCTCCCCCGGTAACTATCACTACTATAAGGCTCCTCAAAATTTCCCCGTTGGCCGAAACGACCGTTCCCGAGACTGAATATACTTTCCGACATCCGTAGGTGATCGGCATGAAAACTATCTTCGATGATATTCCATTCATCAATTTTGAGGTATTTCTTCATGGCATGTGTTTTCTGTAGTTGTCGCCGTAAAGATAAGCAATACACAGAAATAAAAAAGAAAAGCGAGGACAAAATAAATATCAGTCTACCCTTTCTCCTTTGGTCTCTTTGATGAGATACACACAAATCGCTCCGATAATCAACATTACACCTGCCATTACCAGCATGTTGATTTCAGGAGGGAGCATACCTTTGGGGGTGAACTGGGCGAGAATAGTTCCACCTAAAGCTGCCGCTACAATTTGCGGGATACAGATAGTACCGTTGAACAGTCCTAGATAGATACCCATGTGACCACCGGAAAGTGCATTTGTCAGGATGGTGAAAGGTAGTGCCAACATTGCTGCCCATGCGCAACCGATAAGCAGGAAGGATACAAACAAGACATATTGATTGTGCACGAAGAAGGTGGATATAAAACCGATACCTCCCAATACAAGGCTGAGAGCATAAATAAAGCGGCGATCCTTGAACATCGGGATACAGATAGCCCATATTACGGAACCGATAGCTTGTACGGCAAACAGTACGCCTACCCAATTGGCAGCTTCCTGATATTGAAGACTCTTGGTGTCGAGAACTATTTTACTGATACCGTTTGTGATATGTTCCACAGTAGGAGCATCGAATACATTGGCGGCAATGCTTCCGTTCGTATAAGTCCACATGAACATGAAGGCGAACCAACAGAAAAACTGTACCAGTCCTACTGTCCAGAAAGCTTTGGGAGCTTTGATGAGTAGTCTCAGCATATTCGTTTTTTCATGTTCTTCTTCTTTCGTAATGCCGTGGTACTCTGCATATTCGGCAGGTGGCATTTCTTTTACCTTGACAGAAGTATAGATGACGCACAATATCAATATGGCCGCTCCGATATAGAATGAATAAATTACAGAGTCGGGAATTACTCCTTGCGGAGCCGTATTGCTGAGGCCTATCCAAGCAAATATGAACGGGAACAAATAACCCACTAGGCTGCCGGCGTTGCATAAGAAACTTTGGATGGAGTAGGCTAGTCCTTTTTGTTTTTCATTTACCATGTCGCCCACCATCATTTTGAAAGGTTGCATTGCCATATTGATGGAAGTATCCAGAAACATTAAAGATACCAGTCCGAAAATCATTGCTGTACTTACCGCCATGCCAAAACTTCCTGCGTTGGGTAACAAACACATTACGATGACGGCAACCAGCGAACCGATAAACAAATAGGGGATACGACGTCCGAAGCGAGTCCACGTCTTATCACTGGCAGCTCCTACAATAGGCTGTACCAATATTCCCGCCAATGGTGGCAATATCCAGAAATAACTCAGATCATGTGGGTCGGCACCCAATGTTGAAAAGATACGGCTGATATTTGCACTTTGCAAGGCATACGCAATCTGTACGCCGAAAAAACCAAAGCTGATATTCCACAGCTTCCAGAAACTTAAATCGGGTTTTGCTTTCATGGTTCTAGTATGATATTAGATATTAACTTCTTTACTTCGTCGTTCCCCTCACCACAAGATTGGTTTTCACAATTTTATTATTATTTTTTTCTTCGCCTTCCAACTTATCTATCAGGATGTCGAAAGCGCTTTTACCAACTTCTTCCCCATGTTGTTCTACGGTAGTCAGTTTAGGATCGGTATTTTGAGCTATCGCTCCGTCCGTGAAGCCACAAATAGAAACTTCATCCGGAACTTTTATTCCTACCAGTTTGCAGGCGTAGAGAATACCCGATGCCGTTTCATCGTTAATGGCAAAGAAACCATCCGGACGTTTGTCTTGTTCCAGCAGATCGGGTGTGATGGCGATAGCACGTTCTCTCGTATCACAGAACTTTATCATACTGTCATCCACCGGAATTTTATATTTCTTCATGGCATCCAGATATCCGTTACGACGATTTTTAGTGATTTCCAGATGAGGGGCGGCACCGTAGAATAAAATGCGTTTACATCCTGTCTGAATCATATATTCCACTGCGGCAAATGATCCGGCATAATCATCCACAACCACTCGTTCCGTTTTCAGTCCGGTACAGATTCGGTCATAAAATACGATAGGTATGTTATTGTTCAACAATTCCTGATAATGGTCGTATTGAGAAGTATCTTTAGCTAACGATGATATTACACCACAAACACGGGCGGCAAGGAAAGAATGCACTATTTTTACCTCCTGTTCGTAGGACTCATTACTTTGTGCTACTATTATATTATAGCCTGCTTTAGCTGCCGCAGTCTCTATCCCGCTCAATACACACGAAAAGAAATGATGTACCAGTTGCGGTACAATCACCCCGATAGTATTGCTGCGGCTTGCTCGTAGGTTGACTGCCAGCACATTCGGCTTATAATTATGTTCACGCGCGTATGCATGGATAAGATTACGAGTTTCCTGACTGATGTCCGGATTGTCTTTGAGGGCTCTTGACACAGTAGAAGGGGAGACATTCAGTGCACGGGCAATATCCTTGATAGTAATCTGTGGTTTATTCATGGGTTAGATTTTATTTTTCAGCTTCCAAAGATAATGCAAAAATAGGAGTATTGGTAGATATAGCCCTCTTCATTGATAGTTATTAAGTTAAGTTGTAATGCAAACGATTGCGTATATGTCCATTAAGGTATGCTGCTCATCAATGACCCAATGGTTATCGTTTCCTATAGGGGGGAACTCTCGTTCCCTTTCGCGGAAACGCCAGTTCCCTTTAATGGAAACGCTGGTTTCTTTTAACGGGAACGTCGGTTTCTTCTAATGGGAACGAAAGTATCTCATTACGAAAACGGAAATACTAGGAAATAGGGAGAACGGAGTGAAAAGGTTTTCAATTTAACTGAGAGGGTCTCTAATGGGTGCAATCGTTTGCGTACTAACAATTGCATATTTTGTATCATTCCTATTCTTTACTAATTTATTAAATCATATTTTTGTTGCATCACACTGTGAAGAATAAGAGCTAAACGAAACTTAGATTTCGAAGTATATATAGGTAATTAATATTGTTAACTTTAATTTATTAAATGCATGAAGCAAGTTAATCTTAGAATCTATCGAACGATTCTTCCCCTTTTATTAGGGTTATTCTTGTCTGTAGGCGCTTATGCACAGAACATCACTGTGAAAGGTAATGTAAAGGATGCAATGGGTGAACCCATTATCGGTGCTAATGTACTACAAAAAGGTACTACAAATGGAGTCATTACTGACATTGACGGTAATTTTTCACTGCAAGCTCCTAAAGGAGCAATGCTCGTCATCTCTTTCGTAGGATATGTTTCAACAGAAGTACAGGTTGCTCCAACACTCAATGTAATTTTGAAGGAAGACAGTGAAATACTGGATGATGTGGTTGTAATCGGTTATGCCACTGGAAGTCAACGTACTGTTTCGGGAGCCGTGCAAAAAGTAGGACGTGAAGAAATGAATGCCGGTGTGGTAGTAAATCCATTGGCGGCGATTAAAGGAAAAGTGGCCGGAGTCAATATCCAGAAGAGTGGTAGTGACCCGACGGCATCACCTGCCATTCGTGTGCGTGGTACAACTTCTTTGACCGGCGGTAATGATCCATTGGTTATTATTGACGGTGTTTTCGGCGATCTGGGTATGTTGAATGCGATATCTCCTGCTGATATTGAGAATTTCACAGTGTTGAAAGATGCCTCTGAAACAGCGCAGTACGGTTCACGTGGTGCGTCTGGTGTTATTGTTGTAACTACCATTAAAGGTAAAAACGGTGTGAAGAGCTTGAGTTATGATGGTAGTTTCGGTATTGAAACCGTTTATAAGAATTTGGATATGTTGAGTGCCGATCAATATAGAGCAGTTGCCGAAGCACGAGGTATCAATATTTTGGATAAGGGTTATAGTACCGATTTCATGGATGAAATGCAGCAAGTAGGATATACCCAAAACCATCGCGTTTCTTTCTCTAATGGTAATGACGATTCTAATTATCGTGCTTCCATTGGTGTTATTGATCAGAAAGGTATCATCAAGAACAATACTATGCGTAACTATACGGCTAAATTGGATGCTGTACAGAATATGTTCAACAATAAATTGAAACTGGAATTCGGCATGTTCGGTTCATTGAAGCAGAGCCGTTACGTAAACGACTATCAAAAGACATTCTATTCTGCAGCTTCTTATAATCCCACCTTCCCGAGTTTTAAGAATCCGGAAACCGGTACTTGGGATGAGAATGCTGATGCCAATGAAGTACAAAATCCATTGGGACGTTTGGATATTGATGATCGTGAGACAAATGCTTACATTAATACTAATGCCCGTATTACTTATAGTTTCACGGATGATTTGAAATTAAGCGCATTCGGTTCGTATACTTATAATGTCAAGGAAAATAAGAAGTATATTCCTACTTCCATCAAGGCAGGTATGAGTAATCGTGGTGAGGCGTATCGCGGTGATAATAAGTCACAGTCTGTTTTGGCAAACTTGATGTTGACTTATAAGAAAGCCTTCGGTAAACATTATATTAACGCTTTGGCATTAGGTGAAATACAGCGTGTCACTAATACGGGGTTTGGTGCTACGGTACACGGATTTAGTTCAGACGATTTCATGTACAATAATCTGCAAGCTGGTGCAGTACTGAAGTGGGGGGACAATACTTCTTATTTCAACAATCCAAGTTTGGCTTCCTTCATGGCACGTGTCAACTATTCGTATGCCGATAAATATATCGTGACAGTGAATGCGCGTACCGATGGTTCGTCCAAGGTGGGTGCCAATAATAAATGGGCATTTTTCCCCTCTGCTTCTTTGGCATGGGTACTGAAGGAAGAAGGTTTCTTGAAAGATGTAGATCTTGTTAGTAATTTGAAGTTGAGGGCTGGTTATGGCTTAGCGGGTAATCAGGATGCCATCAGTTCCTATAACTCTCTTTCTTTGTTGAGTCCTAATGGTGTGACTACTGTGAACGGTGTTCCTGTGGTGACTATGGGTGTTACTCGTAACTACAATCCAGATTTAAAGTGGGAGGTTAAGAAGACTTTCGATGTAGGTGTGGATTTCGGTATGTTTGACGAACGTCTGACGTTGACCTTGGATTATTACAATTCAAAGACCACTGATTTACTCTACAATTATGATGTGAAGGTTCCTCCTTTCACTCATCCCACATTACTTGCCAACATGGGTGCCATGCGTAATACCGGTTTTGAAATAGCATTGGGTATTACTCCTCTGAAAACAAAAGATATGGAATTGAATATTAATGCCAACGTCGCTTTCCAAAAGAATAAGTTGCTTTCTTTGAATGGTACATATATGGGGCAGGAAATGACTGCCAAAGAATATATGAATTTAGGAGGAATGAATGGTGCAGGTTTCATCGGCGGTTATAATCAGATTATTTATCAGATGGTTGGTCAGCCTGTAGGTGTATTCTATTTGCCCAAATGTGATGGATTGGTAGACAATGGTTTTGGTGACTATACTTATCATATCCAAGATATTGATGGAGTGGAAGGAGTTGACTTGGCAGACGGAAAGGATCGTTATGTGGCAGGTCAGGCTATGCCGAAGGCTTTGTTGGGAGCTAATGTAAGTTTCCGCTATAAACAGTTCGATATTCAGGTACAGATGAATGGCGCTTTTGGACACAAGATTTACAACGGTACTTCATTGTCTTATATGAATATGAGCCAGTTCCCTACTTACAATGTAATGACTGAGGCTCCGGCAAAGAACATCAAGGACCAGACCGTTACCGATTATTGGTTGGAAAAGGGTGACTACCTGCATTTTGACTATGTGACTTTAGGTTGGAATTTGAATACCAAGAATTTAAAGAATATCAATTCTTTACGTTTAACGTTCTCTGTGAATAATTTGGCCACAATAACAGGTTACTCCGGCCTCTCTCCAATGATTAACAGCACAACGGTAGGTAGTGACCTTGGTATAGACGATAAACGTTTCTATCCGTTGTCTCGTACATATTCATTAGGACTTAGTGTTAATTTTTAATTCAAGGAAATTATGAAAAGAAGAATATTATATAGCATGCTGATTGCAGCTGCAACAACACTTGGCTTCTCTTCCTGTGACGACTTCTTGGGAGAAAACCCGAAAGATCAGATTACGGAAGAACAGGCTTATTCCAATTCTACATTGGTATATTTAAATACGGTGGCTACACTTTATACACAAGTGGGTGCTAATGGTGGAGGTTCCGGTTTACAAGGAACTGACCGAGGACTTTATGACTTGAACACTTTTACTACGGATGAGGCCATCCTTCCTACACGTGGGGGGGACTGGTATGACGGTGGTTTGTGGCAAGGTTTGTTCAAACATGACTGGGGTACTAAAAATGATTTGGTAAAGGGTTCTTGGGATTATCTTTATAGAGTAGTGGCACTTTCTAATACTTCTTTAGATAAACTAAAAGAAATATTGGAGAATGATCCGCAAAATAAAGTTGTACCGGGCTATATATCAGAAGTTCGTGCATTTCGTGCCATGTATTACTATTATCTGCTCGATATGTTTGCTCGTGTTCCGTTGGTAACTTCATCTACCATGGCTATGGAAGACGTGAAACAGTCTGAACGTTCTGCTGTATTCAATTTTGTATGGACCGAACTACAGGAATCTGTTACTGATTTAAGTGATGCACACAGTAATTTAACTGGTGAGTATTATGGTCGTATGACAAAACCGGTGGCTTATTTCCTTTTAGCTAAACTGGCTTTAAATGCAGAAGTTTATATGGATGACAACTGGATAGATGCTACAAAATTGGACGGTAAGAATATTAAGTTGATTGTGGATGGTACTGAAATGAATGCATGGCAGGCTACTATTGCTTACTGTGATAAAATAAAGGCTCTTGGATATGATTTGGAAAAAAAGTTTGAAGCAAACTTTTCTTTAAAGAATGAGTCTTCGGTAGAAAATATTTTCACCATTCCAATGGATGCGAATTTATATAAAAATGAATTTTATAATTTAATCCGTTCCCGCCACTATAATCATGGTAATGCTTACGGGCAAGGTGGGTGGAATGGCTCTTCTGCGACAAAAGAAGCTTTGGATGCGTTTGGATATAATACAAATAAACAAGATCCGCGTTTTGAATTAACTTATTACGCAGGTAAAGTTGAAGGTCCGAATGGAGTGATAAAGATGGATGATGGTTCGGATTTGGTATATGTACCGGAAGATGTTACTTTAGATTTGTCTAACAAACCGAATGAAAAGACTGCTGGTGCGCGTATGAAGAAATATGAGTTGGATGCTTCTGCTACCAATGACGGTAAGTTGCAAAGTAATGATATTGTCCTATTCCGTTATGCTGATGTGTTATTGATGAAAAGTGAAGCGAAGGTTCGTAATGGTGAAAGTGGACAAACTGAGTTGAATGATGTGCGTAAACGTGCTGGGGCTTCTTTGGATGTAGATGCTACCTTGGATAATCTACTCGCTGAACGTTTGAGAGAGTTTGCTTGGGAAGGTTTACGTCGTCAAGATTTGATACGTTTTGGTAAGTTCACTCGTGCTTACACAGATAGGCCACAGTTGAAAGAAGAGGCAAATGGATATACTACTGTATTCCCGATTCACGAAGATGTATTAAGCTTGAACACTAAGCTGACACAAAATTATGGTTATTAAAAGTTGAACGATTTAACGGAAAATAATATGAAAAAGATATTTCAATATGTGACAACTCTTCTGTTGCTATTAGTGATAGGAACAAGTTGCGAAGAAGGTAATGATAACTGGAAAATCATTACAGAAGCACAGACGGGAACATATATCACAGGAGATGCTACTATATATAGCGCAACGGCAACTTCTTCTCAACTAACTACTGCTCCATTAGATAATGCACCTGATGGTACTAATGTAGTAGGTATTTATACATGGCTGAAGGCAAGTGGTAGCTTCAATATTTTGAATGTAGATGCTGAAGGTAATCAAACTGTTTATGGCAGAGGGGAAGTAATATCTTCTACACCTGCTGAGACAGTTGCATTATCTGCCAACGGTGAGGCTTTTAAGGTTGCAACTGATGGATTATATTATATAGCTATGAGTATGGCTGATAAGCAGTTGACTATTATTCCTGTAGGTTTTGGAATTATAGGTGATGCTACTCCATTGCAGTGGAATGGTGAAACTTCTATGGGAACAGCTTCTTATGATGAAGCTCAGGCTTCTGTGATATTTAGTTTGGAAGGTGTGACTTTGGACAAAAAGGAAATGAAGTTTCGTTATTCTGGTGATTGGGGGATGTCTATTCCTTACCAAGGGGCTACTGTCAAAATTCATACTAATATGGGGGGTACTGGCGATGCTGCAACCTCAATTTCGGAATCTTTTAGTGAATGTAAAGGTGGAGGTCAGAATTTTAAGATTGATAAAGCCGGTATTTATACTGTAACATTAAAGTTGGATTTACGTACCGGCAAATTCTCAGCCAAGGCTGTATGTACAGCAGAGGATACAACCACTGCTGAACTTCCAGAAAAGATGTATATTAACGGTGATGCATTTAGTGAGGGATGGAGTTGGGATGTAGCTCCTGAAATGATACCTGTTCATAGTCATGATGGTATGTTTTGGGGGATTTATTACATGAAAGCCAATAATAAAATGAAATTTAATCATGAAAGAAGTTGGGACACTGGTGAAAACTTTGGTGCGGAGAATGAAGATCCTAAAGGATTTGGTGAATATAATACAGGAGGAAGTAACTTGGTAGTAGACCATGACGGTTATTATATGATTATTGTTTCTTGTACTCTTTCTGCTGATAAAAAGTCTGTAAATAGAAAGGTGATATTGGTTGAACCGCAGATTTATTTGGTAGGAGGATGTGCTGGCAGTTGGGAACCATTGGCCAAAGTATCTTTCACATTAGGTACAGATGGTACATATCAAGCTACGACTGTTGGTGCCGGTGATTTGCGTATTTATGCAGAAACAGGTATTGATGGTGTTGACTGGTGGCAATCTGAGTTCGTTATCAAAGAAAGTAAGATTGAATACCGTGGTAAAGGTGGAGATCAAGAACCGCGTGTGCCCATTGAAGGTGGTAAAGTTGTAAAATTGGACTTCAGAAACGGTACAGGCAGTTTCTAATATTAAATTGTGTAAGATAAGTATGGCAAGGCTGTTTGGACGTTACTGAACAGCCTTGTTTTCATGCAAACGTTTTCGAAACCTCTTTATAACTTTAGGTTTCAAAGTTCACTCTATATTTCGGTTTCTTCTCTATCTTTGAATAAAGATAACTAATGAAAAAATCTAATAACATGAAGAAGAATAAGTTTATCTCTTTTCTGATGTATTGTTTGCTGGTATGTTTCATGCTGGCATGTAGTGATGATAATCCGGCATCGCCTGTTCCCGAACCAGATCCCGAACCTTCGGGAGAATGGGAGAATTTAGTTGCTACTCCTATAGAGTGGGATGGACAGAAGCGTGCAGATATTTCTTATCAATTGCTGGTATATTCGTTTGCCGATAGTAACGGGGATAAGTGTGGCGATTTTAAGGGGATTACTGATAAGTTGGAGTACCTGAACTCGTTAGGTATAAACGCTATCTGGTTATCACCTATTCATCCAGCAATGTCTTATCATGGATATGATGTAACAGACTATACGACTGTAAATCCTGAATATGGAACAATGGGCGACTTTGAACAGCTGGTAACCAAAGCACATAGTCTGGGTATTAAGATTTATCTAGATTATGTAATGAATCATACTAGTAAAGATCATCCTTGGTTTTTAGACGCGAAAGCGTCTGCTGAGAGCCCATATCGTGATTACTATATTTTCTCACAAAATCCACAAACTGATATTGCTGCTGGTAAAATAGCAATGATAAGTAAAGAAGGTGGGAATGGATATAATAAAGGTGAGTGGTTTTCTGTAAGTACGGCTTTTAAAGGATGTTATAAATTTGTACTTGATTGGTCTGATTCTTCTAAACCGACAGTAACAGTAACGGAAGCTTCTGTTGTCGATAATGATAATCCGGATACAAGTACGAAGGAAGCTAAATATCTTTATTATGGAAACGGGGTCTGTAAGAAATTCTATGATAAAGGTAATAATAAATATGAATTAACGGTTAATTTGGATACAGACTGGGGCTTTCTGATTCGTACAAGTAATACCACTTGGGATGGAGGTACAAAATATGGTGCATCTTCTCTTTCTTCCAAAGTAAAACTGGGAGAGGCTTTTGCTATAACCAATTCTTCACCTGAAAATATTTTATTTGACTCAATGAGTTTATGGTACTATCATTCTCATTTCTATACCGACTGGTTTGCAGATTTAAATTATGGTTCGATAGAGAATGCTGCTAATTCCCCTACATACAAAGCTATTGCTTCGGCTGCTAAAGGATGGATTGATAAAGGGGTGGATGGTTTCCGTTTAGATGCCGTGAAACACATTTATCATAGTGCTACTTCCGATGAAAATCCTCGTTTCCTGAAGATGTTCTATGATGATATGAATACATATTATAAGCAAAAAGGAAATACAGATGATATTTATGTAGTGGGAGAAGTTCTTTCAGAGCATAATGAGGTAGCGCCCTATTATGCAGGACTTCCGGCATTATTTGAATTTTCATTCTGGTATCGTTTGGAGTATGCGATAAATAATGGCCAGGGTTGTTATTTTGCAAATGATATTCTTTCTTATCAACAAGAATATATGCAATATCGTCAAGATTATATCGAAGCTACTAAGTTAAGTAATCATGATGAAGATCGTGCTGCTTCCAAGTTAGGTAAATCAGAAGCTAAGGAAAAATTGGCTGCTGCTGTATTGTTAACTGCACCGGGGCATCCCTATATCTATTACGGTGAGGAGCTGGGGCTTTATGGAACAAAAGAAAATGGTGATGAATATGTACGTAGTCCGATGTTATGGGGAGACAACAACTACACTACTGCTTATACTGATAAGATTGATGCAACCTTAGCTTCTAATATAAAACCTGTGACCGACCAGAGGGAAAATATCAACTCTTTACTGAATACATATCTTACCTTCACAAAGCTACGTAATACATATCCTGCTTTAGCCGAAGGGGCAATGACGAAACATAGTACTTATAATGAGAGTAATACAACTACAGGTAAAACCATTGCTGCATGGTACATGACTAAAGGAAACGAAAAGATGCTGGTTGTTCATAACTTTGGAAACTTATCTGTAGAAATTTCACTTTCTGATAAGATAGAGAAAGTAGTAGGGGTATCCGGTACAATTCAACAAAAGAAAGATACACCTTCTTCTATAAAAATGGGTGCTTACAGCTCAGTCGTTTTTAAAATCATCCAGTAAATTGAATAATAGAGATTACTCATACATTTTGATCAGCATCCGATTCAGCCATTCCCATTTAAAGCGGAACCAGCGACGGGTGCTGATTTGTTTTCCACCAAAACGAAGTACAAATTCCCGATAACCATGTTTACGGAACGGTAAACCTACGTCCATAAATTCCAGATGGTGATATCCACGTTGTTTGGCGTCGTGCAATGCATACCATACGGCAAGAATACCGGGATATTGCAGTGCATACGTTTTTCGCATTCCACCGGAAAACCATAGATATGCACTTTTATCTGAATAGATACAAGCGCTTCCACCGATAATTTTATCTTTATAAGTCACGATAAAGATACGACTTTGGCGGCTCCTCATCATTTGTTTTTCAAGTTGCTGGAAAAAATCTTTGCTTGGAAAATGGCGGCGTATCTTGGCTGAATATACTTTGTGAAGCATATGAGCGAAGTCTCTGATTTCTTTTGCTGTATGTGCCTCGCGTACTTTAGCTCCATTCTTTAAACCTTTCTTTATTTGACGGATGCGTGAAGGACTAAACCATTCTTCTGCCTGTGCAACAAGGTGTAGTGAGTTACGTACACGTAACCAATTGATGGCAAAATAATGATTTTCACGAAAAACTTTATAACCGAACTTGGCATTATCCAAATTACGAAATTCGATAAGAAAGGCTTCTCGCAAAGCTTCGTCTGTAAGTCGTTGTAGCATATCACTAAAGATTGTTTCCCGATCTACTAGGTTATCAAAATACTCTCCTGTACCATAGACTTCACACCGCTTAATGATACCCGGTGGAAACAGACGTACACTTTTTCGTATTGCAGCAAGTAACTTGGCTATAGGTTTCCCTTCTTCGGAAGCGACAATGAGCAGAGGAGTATATCCCGGTGTCGCTTCGTAGATACGAAACAATTCGGTGGAGTGGAACGTGTTTGTACCCGGTAATTCGGGTATTAGGCTTCCTCGGTAATATGTAGTCAGTTTCAAGGGCATTACTGCAAATTTAGAAAATAATCTCGTATCTTTGCATACATTAATAAAGTATTCACACTAAAACAGTATACACAAATGGAAAGTTTCAGCGAATTGATAAAAGTCCGTCGCAGTATGCGTAAATTTACGGAGGAAGAATTGACGCAAGAACAGGTCGTTACACTAATGAAAGCAGCGTTGATGGCACCTACCTCAAAGCGTAGCAATTCTTGGCAGTTTATTGTAGTGGATGATAAAGAGAGTCTCAAAAAATTATCTTTTTGTAAGGAACAGGCATCACAATTCATTGCGGATGCTGCGTTGGCAATTGTAGTCGTTGCCGATCCGTTGGTTAGTGATGTGTGGATTGAAGATGCTGCTATTGCATCTATTTATTTGCAACTTCAGGCTGAAGACATAGGCTTAGGAAGTTGTTGGGTGCAGGTTCGAGAACGGCTTACGGCTTCCGGTATATCTTCTGGTGAATATGTACACGATATCCTTGATATTCCATTACAACTGCAAGTACTTAGTATCATAGCTATTGGACATAAAGGTATGGAACGTAAGCCTTTTAATGAAGATAATTTGCAATGGGAAAAAATTCATCTTAATAAATATGGAGGGAAGTAACGGTGAGTGCGGCGAAAGCAAACAATAATCGGGATACATATAGAGCCACCGCTATCACGCTGATTGTTTTCGGTATTCTTTATATGATAGATAAGCTTATACATTTTTCGACATTGGGGTTACCTTGGGTGATGAATAAGGATAATTTCTTGCTTTATACGGCAGTGGTTTTCTTGTGTTTCAAGCGTGATAAGTCCGTAGGGCTGGTACTCATAGGATTGTGGTTGATATTGAACTTTGGGTTGATAACAGCATTGCTTGGTACAATGTCTGCTTACCTTTTGCCTGTGGCATTGTTAATAATCGGTGGTATATTATATTTAATTTCAACTAGGTAAGATGAAAAGAAGTATAGAAGACACCTCCATTGTCTTTATTGGTGCTGGAAATCTAGCAACTAATCTGGCGAAAGAACTTTATTATAAAGGCTTTCGCATAGCTCAGATTTACAGCCGGACAGTAGAAGCAGCGCAGGTATTGGCGCAAACCGTTGAGGCGGAGTATACAACAGATTTGTCTACTGTAATCAATAATGCACGACTTTATATAGTTTCCTTGAAGGATACGGCTTTTGTGGAACTGCTTCCTGAGATTATTTTGGGAAAGGAGAAAGGTTTGTGGGTGCATACAGCTGGTAGTATCCCGATGAATGTGTGGGAAGGACAGATTGAACGATATGGGGTGTTTTATCCCATGCAAACCTTTAGTAAACAACGTAAAGTAGATTTTAGCGATATACCTATTTTTGTAGAGAGTAATTCGGCAGAAGATACCCGTTTTTTGAAAGATATCGCCGCTGTTCTTTCCGAAAGAGTATATGAAGCAACTTCTGAGCAAAGGAAGAGCTTGCATTTGGCAGCAGTATTTACTTGTAACTTTACAAATCACATGTATACTCTTGCCGCTGATTTATTGGAGAAATATGAACTGCCTTTCGAGGTGATGTTGCCATTGATAGACGAAACAGCCCGTAAGGTACATGAACTGAATCCTCATCTTGCACAAACCGGTCCTGCTATACGTTACGATAAGAATGTAATCAATAATCACTTGCAGATGCTTGTCGATGAACCCCAAATACAGGAACTGTATCGGTTAATAAGTGAGAGTATACATCGTTTGTCCTGAAAAAACTTTATTAAAAAGATACAGCATGAGTACAATCAATTACGATTTGCAGAAGATAAAAGCCCTTGTTTTTGACGTGGATGGCGTGTTGAGTGCCAATGTTATTTCCATGAGTACAGATGGAGAGCCATTGCGTACAGTGAATATAAAAGATGGTTATTCCTTGCATCTGGCTGCTAAGTTGGGTATTCCATTGGGTATTATTACAGGTGGACGTACCGAAGCTGTACGTAAACGTTTCCTTGCTTTGGGGCTGGCAGCGGAAGATATTTACTTGGGATCTTCCGTGAAAATTCATGATTATCGGGATTTTCGTGATCGTCATGGTCTACGTGATGAGGAGATTTTGTATGTGGGTGATGATATTCCCGATATTGAGGTGATGACTACGTGTGGATTACCTTGTTGCCCTAAAGATGCCGCTCCGGAAGTAAAGGAGGTAGCACGTTATATTTCCCATCAGAAAGGAGGATATGGTTGTGGGCGTGATATCGTGGAACAAGTTCTAAAGGTGAAGGGACTCTGGATGGCAGATGAAAGGGCTTTTGGGTGGTGATACCGATACAATACCGTAAATTGAAAAGTAATAATTAGTGATTTGTAATCAGCAAATGTTGTTATGCTAGATATTTTAAAGAAATACAAAGTAATACTCGCTTCTAATTCTCCTCGCAGGAAGGATTTATTGGCCGGATTGGGTGTGGACTATGAAGTACGTACTTTACCAGATGTAGATGAGACATATCCTGATACACTGAAAGGGGCTGATATACCTCTCTTCATTGCTAAAGAAAAGGCAAATGCCTATCTGAATATGATGAAGCCAGGAGAGTTGATGATTACCGCCGATACTATTGTTTGGCTAGATGAGAAAGTACTTGGAAAGCCTAAGGATAGGGAGGATGCCATGTGTATGTTAAGAACAATGTCTGGCCGTACCCATGAAGTTTTTACAGGTGTTTGTCTCACTACGACAGAATGGCAACGTAGTTTCACTGCACAGACAGAGGTTCGTTTTGCAGAACTAAGTGAAGAAGAAATCACATATTATGTAGATACTTACAAGCCTATGGATAAGGCTGGGGCATATGGTGTACAGGAGTGGATCGGTTTTATCGGCGTTGAAAATATCTCGGGGAGTTATTATAACATAATGGGACTTCCGGTACAAAGACTTTATAAAGAACTTGTTCAGTTGAAAGTTTAAATCTTAAACTTTCAACTAATCAAATCCAACATCAACGGCATATCTTTTTCATCTATGCCTTGCTTGATAAGCGTTTTCTTATCTTTGTCAAACATTTCGAGGAATGTTTCCCTGCTTCCACTTTCAATAGCAACTTTTCTATACAATTGGGTTGTCTTCTCCAAATTGCCCAACTTCCATGCCACATGTCCTGCATTGAGAAAATCGGTTACAATGGGTTTTAATTCAAGTACCTTGTCGTAATACCTCATGGCTTGTTCATGCTTTCCGCTGATAAAAGAGCACCACCCTATAGCGCGCCATGCTTTGACACAATTATTCTCCATCAGATCCAATTTGAAGAAATATTGTAAGGCTTCCTCATATCGTTCCAATTCTGCCAAACAATTTCCAATATAAAACAGTATGTTGCGATTATCAGGTTGAATACTTTCCGCTTTTTTGTAATATTCGAGGGCAGAGTTGAAGTTACGCATCTGGCGATAACATGTAGCAAGATGGCGGATAGTCCATACATGGTCGGGTTTCAGTATATCTGCTTTGCGATAGGCATCGATAGCTTCCTTATAGTGCTTTTCTTTCTGCAAACAATAACCTGTTTTTTGAAAAATATCAGCATTGGCAGAATTCATATCTATTACTTCCTTATAAATCTCCAATGCTTCAACAGGGTGTTCCTTATGGAAGTGGAAGTCGGCAACAGCAACCAGTAATTCTGGCTTCTGCAAGATATTTTTTAATGCCGGGATACGATGTAATGCAATTTCTTCCTTGAAAATATCACGAAACTCATGACGGCGCTGACTCAGTTTGAAGAAACGATATAGATCGTGGATATATTGATTACTGATAACATCTGGCCGTTGGGCATATTGTCGTAAACCAGATGATTTGTTTTCATCCATCAGTTCGTTTAAATCCTGCGAAGTCATTTGACTTAGCATCATGTTACGTTGGGCTTGAGGAATGTGTGCCATTGTAAAGCAAAGCGAATATTTATCACTGTTACAGAAAAATCCCGATTGCAATATTAGAGATAAAACAGCATTGTCATTCGTTGGTTTTAACCCGAATTCATGGATAATGCTGGAGTGATACATATCGAATGGATAGAACCAATTATGTGGGTTCTGGAAAAATGGATAACTCTTGAGTTGTGCAAAAGTACTCATGTATACATCGGCACCTTCTAACTGTAATTCATTCATTTCTCGTATTTTATCTCCTAATCCCGATTCCTCAAAGGCCTTTTCCCAGTCAGGGTTACGGTCATTCTCTTCAGCAATTTCCTCAAAACCAAATTTCATATTACGCATGATACCTACGTTTTTCATCATTTCTGGAATGATTTCTTCACGCATTTTTTTGTCAATCTTTTCTGTCTCCTGGCTACGAAGTAGTTGGATGTACACACGATTTAACTGTTTACCGAAACTTCCGTCTTCATTGAATAAAGAAAGACGTGCCATAAGTTCCGGGTAAAGAGATAGTCTGTAAGGATGTACATGCAATATGATGGTAATTGCCACTAATGCGCGTTGGCTGACCTGTGTATCTGCATGGGTGGTTGCATCCAGCAACCATAGAAATTTACGAGAGTCGAAACATTCCATCAAACTAAGCATGACAGCGCCTATGAACATACATAGATCATTGACAGGTAAAAGTTCCGAATCTAAAAAAGCTTTAGCCTGTTGCTCGTTTTCCATGGTCCAGCTACTGTTTCCCCATGTGGTGAGGAATAAATATTGCCCGGTTTCCTCATGACGTTGCAAAACATTATCTAGTCCTTGTCTATTATCGGGCATCAGTTGGCAGACAGCCAGATCATCAGGAAATGACTCCAATATTTTCAGCCAGTCAAGTATGGAGTAATCTTTTGTCATATTTATCTTGTTCTTATGAAGAGCATGATAATAACGAATTGAAACTCCGTTGAGCAAGCTGATACGAGTTTGATCGGCAATCTCCCAGGTATCGGCGAGAAGTTGCCGGTAGAGTTTTTGTCGTTCAGGATCTTTTATTCCTTGTCGCATATATTGTAGCATATACTGATAGGAGACTTTGGTCTGTTCCAATCTGGTACGTAGCGTCCAGTCGCTACAATTCCAAAGGAAAGCTTCCAATTGAGACTGTGCCTCTTTCAACCGCTTCTGTTGCAACAGGATAATGATTTGTTGATATTGCTCTTGTATGGCTTGCTCATTCATAAATTCGTATTCTTTTAAGTATATATTCTACAAATATACAAAAAGGATGCCAAAAAGTTCGATACTGTTTTGTTTTTTAAAATCTGACTTGTAACTGTGTCTGTAACAAATTAGAATGTCCTCCCTTGTGGGAGTCGCAGTATGTATATTGTGCTTGTATACGGCACTTGGGGTAGAACCACCACTGTACGCCGGTTATATAATTGTTTTGCTTGTCGGCTATTGACTTGTTTTTGTTGAGGTAGTCGTACGATATCACTATATCAAATTTAGGCAATATGTGTACGGAAGCTGTGGCATAATATCCGTCGCTCTTTACATGTCCATCCTTACCGGCAAGATATTCGGTACGCAGGCTGATGGGCTTTGTTTGGATAGTTGCACCTGCTGACCAACGGTTACGTGTGTAATTTTCACCTACAGTGATATCGGGATTAATGGAAGAAGTTGCTATGGCACATCCTTTTCCTTTAATGAAAGAACCACCTACTGATAACCATTTCATAGGATTAACCATTAAACTACCTACTATATCTTTTTGATTGTTTTTGTCTTTCAGATTAATACCTTGTCCGTTCATTACAGCAAGATTATAACTTATGAGTTTCTTGAAAAGATTACCGTAAATCAATATACCCATATCACGACCACTATTGGAACCATATAGTGGATCGCTACCATTGATACCTGCCAGATAATTGACTGACTGAGAATAACAGTTAATTAATTCTACAAAACAAGGAGACATTGGGTTTTCGATGGTGTACATTGTTTTGAACTGTCCGATACGGGCGGTGAGTTCTGGAAGAAATTTATATTCGGTATAAGCTTCCAATATCTTTCCGGTATTGGCAAAACTATACATAAAGTAGCACGACCATTTATCGGTAATTTTACCCCGTGCCATGAAAATTACTCTCTTTATATCGAAAGTATTGGTGTTCTTTTCGTTGGTATTTTCGTAGGTATACCCTACTTGTGCATATCCAGCAAGACTGATGCGTTCTTTCAAAGTATTGACTATATCATTCAGACAAGCATCTTGTGCTTTTAGCATAAAAGCAAAGAGAAAAAGAAAACAGGATAGTAGAATTCGTTTCATGTGTTGGAATTATGATTAAAAAAGGCAACTCTTTTTTCAAAGAATTGCCCTTTTGCATAATATTAATTCTTCTTATTCGTTGATAGCAGCGATACCTGGAAGAACTTTGCCTTCAATGGCTTCAAGCAACGCACCACCACCGGTAGAAACGTAAGATACGCCATTTGCCAAACCGAATTTGTTGACGCAAGCTACAGAATCACCGCCACCTACGAGTGAGAATGCACCGTTTTTAGTAGCTTCGACAATAGCTTCACCTACTGCACGTGAACCATGAGTGAAGTTTTCAAATTCAAATACGCCAGTAGGACCATTCCAAAGGATAGTTTTGGAATTCTTAATAACATCGGCAAAAATCTTTTCAGTTTCAGGACCGATATCCAGACCTTCCCATCCGTCAGGAATTTGATCTACCGGGCAGAATTTAGTATTAGCATCGTTCGAGAATGAATCTGCGATTTTTGCGTCAACAGCCAAAACAAGGTTTACACCTTTTTCTTTAGCTTTTTTTACGAGGTCGAGAGCCAAATCCTGCTTGTCATCTTCGCAGATAGAAATACCGATTTTACCTCCCATAGCCTTGGTGAAGGTATAAGTCATACCACCAGCAATAATCAAGTTATCAACCTTGTTCAATAAATTCTCGATAATTTCAATTTTAGAAGAAACCTTGGAACCACCCATGATGGCTGTGAATGGACGATGGATGTCATTCAACACCTTGTCAACAGCTTTCACTTCTTTCTCCATCAAGTAACCAAACATCTTGTTGTCTTTATCGAAATATTTGGCAATCAATGCCGTAGAAGCATGTGCGCGGTGAGCGGTACCGAATGCGTCATTTACATAGCAATCAGCGTAAGAAGCCAATTTTTTGGTAAATTCCTTCTGACTTTCCTTTACGGCTTTCTTTGCAGCAGCTTTTTCTTCGTCTGTTGCATCTTCTGCTAAACCACGTGGTTTTCCTTCTTCTTCAGCATAGAAACGAAGATTCTCGAGCAACAGCACTTCACCTGGTTGCAGAGCAGCAGCCTTTACTGCAGCTTCTTCGCCCATACAGTCATTAGCAAACTGCACCTCGATACCCAGCAACTCTTCAAGATGTTTCAAGATGTGTTTCAAGGAAAACTTATCAGCGGGACCTTTCGGGCGACCGAGATGAGAGCCAATGATAATACTACCGCCATCAGCCAAAATTTTCTTTAGGGTAGGAAGAGCGGCACGCATACGGGTATCATCTGTAATGTTGAAGTTTTCGTCCAAGGGTACATTAAAGTCCACGCGAACGAATGCCTTTTTTCCGGCAAAGTTAAATTGATCAATTGTCATAATACTCTATATTATTTAAAAGTGTTACTGAATCTTTTTTGTGAGCGCAAAGTTAATGTTTATTTCTTTTTTTCGCTATGAAATAGTCATTTATTCTTCTGTATCACTACTCTCTTTACTTACTTTATATTTCCGGCAATAATATTTGCACAGTAATTGTAAACCACAGTTGTCACATTGAGGTGTACGCGCCTGACAGATATAACGTCCATGTAGGATAAGCCAATGATGCGCGATGGGAATATCTACAGCTGGGATGTGTTTTATTAATTCTTTTTCTACACTGAAAGGAGTGGTACACTTGTCTGAAACCAGTCCCAAACGATGGCTGACGCGGAATACATGTGTGTCTACCGCCATTGCAGCCTTGTTGAAAACGACAGACTGGATGACATTGGCGGTTTTACGTCCCACACCGGGTAACTTGATGAGTTCTTCTAATGTATCGGGTACCTGGCTGTTAAAGTCTTTCACTAATATCTTTGCCATTCCCACTAAATGTTTCGCTTTGTTGTTGGGGTAGGATATGCTACGGATATATTCATAGACTACTTCGGGAGTAGTGGCGGCAAGTGCCTCCGGGGTAGGGAAATCACGATAGAGAGCGGGAGTTATCATATTTACCCGCTTGTCCGTACATTGAGCCGAAAGGATTACTGCGATTAGTAATTCAAACGGATTATCATAATGTAACTCGGTTTCTGCCACAGGACGGTTTTCTTTGAACCAAGCAATTATTTTCTCATAACGTTCTTTCTTTCTCATCGTAATTTGTTTTTATGATAATGGGGGGCTACTTTATAATTGAAATAAAGCATGGAGAGGATGGTGAGGCAAGCTCCGAAAAAATATGCTTTGTCGAAAGTACTGATTTCTGCGATATATCCTCCAGTCAGCATACCGATACCGATACCCACATCCCATGAGGTGAGATAGGTGGAAGTGGCTGTACCACGCTGATTGTTAGGGGCAAGATTGACAAATAGGGTATTGTAAGCCGGAAACATGATACCGAAACCGATACCTAACAATAAAGCAACAGTGAAAAAGGTGACATTACATATTCTGGTATCCCATTGTATGATATACACGCAAGCCGATAACAGGAAAAAACTGACAACAACGATGTATAGTCCAGTGGAAATGACTTGTGTTATTTTTCCCTTATCCACAATTTTCCCTGAGAAGATACGCGAGATTGCCATACCAACCGCCATAAAGGTAAAGAAGAAACCGGTAGTAGCATTGATACCGATTTCTTTGGCGTACATAGCTACATAATTAGTCGTCATGCTGTATGGGATAGAAAGCAACAATAGGCTGATGCCTGCAGGTATTCCTTTTAGCAGGATAAAACGGTCAAGTGATATTGGTTCCCGCTTTACAGGTGGTTTGTAGGGTGTCTTCACAAGCATGGCACAGAAAAAGCCCAATAGGCATGCCCCCACTGAATAGCAAAAAATGGTGGTATAGCTCATTCCGGCATCGTGCAGAAAAAGCCCTGACATGGGACCTACCGCCATTGCTATATTATTGGATAGACCATAATAACCCAGTCCCTCACCGCGTCGGGAGGAAGGCATGATATCAATGACTATCGTATTACCGCCTACCGTTACCATTCCGAACGATATTCCATGAATAATACGAAACAAGATAAAAAGGGTCAGTGAACCTGCGATGATGTATCCTGCGAACATACTCATAAAAATAAAGTAAGCGAGCAGGTAGAGTGGCTTACGGGCGAAACTGTCCAGTAGATATCCTGAGAACGGGCGGATGCATAAGGCAGCCACAGTATAGCAGGAAAGGATGATGCCAATGGTAGAATTTCCGGCTTCAAACACCTCTGATAGGTAGAAAGGTAATACCGGAATCAATAGCCAGAAACCGAAGTACAACAGAAAGTTTGCTGCCAGTATGAAGCAATAATCGGAAGTGACAAGCCTATCTTTCATGATGCTGGATTTTGATGTAGGGAATAATTAAGAAAAAAGAGGTGTGTTAGAACGAAATGATAAAATCCACTTCATTATGACACACCTTCTCTTATTTTATTAATAGGCGGCTTCGAATTCTTTCAAGAAACGCGTATCGTTTTCTGAAAAGAGTCTTAAGTCGTTGACACGATATTTCAGGTTCGTAATACGTTCAATACCCATACCGAGAGCATATCCACTGTATATTTTGCTGTCAATGCCGTTCAACTCCAATACATTCGGATCTACCATTCCACAACCTAGGATTTCTACCCATCCTGTACCTTTACAGAAAGGACATCCTTTCCCACCACAGATATTACAGCTGATGTCCATTTCGGCACTCGGCTCTGTGAAAGGGAAATAAGAAGGGCGGAGGCGTATCTTGGTATCGTTACCAAACATCTCGCGGGCAAAGAGCAACAGTGCTTGCTTTAAATCGGTAAACGATACGTTACGGTCTATGTATAAGGCTTCCACCTGATGAAAAAATGCATGTGCACGATAGCTGATAGCTTCGTTACGGTAAACACGTCCGGGGCACAATACACGGATAGGTGGCTGTGAGGTTTCCATGACACGACTTTGTACACTTGAGGTATGTGTACGCAGAATGATATTGTGTGATACGTTTTCTGCATTATTTTCAATGAAGAAAGTATCCTGCATGTCACGTGCCGGATGATCTTCGGCAAAGTTCATGGAAGAGAATACATGCCAATCATCTTCTATTTCCGGACCGTCAGCGATGCTAAAACCCATACGGGCAAATATGTCGATAATTTCGTTCTTTACGATGGTGAGCGGATGGCGTGTACCCATTTTAATGGGATAAGCCGAACGAGTCAGATCAAGGTCATCACAACTGTTGTCCTGGTTGTCAAACTGCTCTTTCAGAGCAGCTATTTTTTCTTGTGCCTTGTTTTTGAGTTCGTTTAGACGCATGCCTACTTCCTTCTTTTGGTCGGCTGCTACATTACGGAAGTCTGCCATCAAGTCATTAATGGCTCCCTTTTTACTAAGGTATTTAATGCGGAGTGCTTCCAGTTCCTCTACATTAGCGGCTTTCAGTGTTTCTACTTCTTGCAGAAGCTGATTGATTTTAGCTATCATATCTTTCCTTTATTTATTTTCTAAGTGCATAAAACGGTGCAAAGATACAATTTTATCATTGTTCTGTGGTTAGTCGTTTCATATTATTTTCCCAATTTGTATAGAAAATACCATACAGGTGAATTTAAAATGGATTTCAGATCAAGGTGTTATTTAAAAACATAGCGATTTAGTAGTTACTCTGTAAAAATACGATCTATGGAAAGTATGTGTAGAGTTCTAATATCGCTTAACTTCTTAATAATACATAAGTATTCTTTTTGTTCATGGAAAAATCATAAATATACATTGCTTTGTAACTTTTAAAACATACTTTTATTATCTTTGCGCCCCATTATTATTCTATAGGAGGTAGAATAAATGTCTGTTTATGCTTTGTTGATAAAGCGATTAAGAAGAGAATTGCTGACAGACAGGAGTTTATATTATAAAGATAGATATTGTATTGATGAGATTGAAAACATTCCTGCCTATTATGGCTGCTACAGGTGTCCTGATGTGTGGACCCGCTGTATTTTTACGTGCCGGACAAACTGATTTTGCATCTCCCGAGACAACGGGATGGTTCCGGAAGAAAAAGAAAAATGATACAAAAGACAGTATTCCATCTAAAAGTGCTTATGAAAAGTTGACGGGTGACGGGGCTGTTGTTCGCAAGGGTATGTTTAATGTTTACCAAAAGAAAAATGATTATTATTTCGAAGTGCCTGCAAATTTGTTAGGGCGCGATATGTTGGTGGTAAACAAGTTGCAACGTGTGCCTTCCGAACTGAATGAAGCGGGTGTCAATCGTGGCACGAATTATGAAAACCAGATGGTACGTTTCGAATTGGATAAGGCCGCCAATAAATTATTGGTACGCCAAAGCCGTCCTTTGCCTTTGGCTCCTGATGAAGATGCTATACGTCAATCGGTACTAGACAATTATATTTCTCCGTTGATAGCAGGTTTCAAAATAGAAGCGTTCAATAGTGATTCTACCAAAATGGTAGTGAAGGTGAATGATATCTATGATGGTACGGAAACCAGTATCAACAATGTATTTACCAATATAAACTTGGGCACTTCTGCCATAAAGAACCTGTCGCGTATACTTTCTATTAAGTCTTTTGAAAATAATGTGGTGGCAACGTCCGAACTGACTACAAAGGTGACTGAGGGAACCACAACAGTGTTTGTCACGGTCGAGGTGAGTTCTTCCTTGTTATTACTCCCCGAAAAACCGATGATGGGGCGTCTGGACAGTCCGCGCGTAGGTTATTTTACCAACCCGCTGTTGAACTATAGCGACGGACAGCAACGTGTGGATAAGAAACCGTTTATTACCCGTTGGCGTATGGAGCCGAAGCCGGAAGACAGTGAACGCTATCTTCGTGGTGAATTGGTGGAACCCGCCAAACCGATTGTATTCTATATAGAAAATTCCACTCCCCGTCGTTGGCGGAAATACATTAAGCAAGGTATTGAGGATTGGCAGGTTGCTTTTGAGCGTGCCGGATTTAAGAATGCCATTATAGCCAAAGAACTGACGGACAGCATGAACGTGGATAAAGATGACGTAAATTATTCCGTCTTGACATACGCCGCTTCTACCAAAGCCAATGCAATGGGGCCGTCTATTCTTGATCCGCGTTCGGGAGAAATATTGGAGGCGGATATTATGTGGTGGCACAATGTCCTGAGTATGCTTCAGGAGTGGATTACGGTACAAACGGGAACTGTACGCTCCGGAGCTCAAGGGGTGAAATTATCGGACGAACTGATGGGGGATGCCATGCGTTTTGTGGCCTGCCATGAGGTGGGGCATTCGCTGGGATTGCGCCATAACATGATAGCCTCTTGGGCTTTCCCGACAGATTCGTTACGTTCCAAAACATTTACGGATCGTATGAACAGTACCTCATCTTCTATAATGGACTACGCTCGTTTTAATTATGTGGCACAACCGGAGGATGGCATTACGGCACTTTCCCCACATATCGGACCCTACGATATGTTTGCCATAGAATATGGTTATCGTTGGTATGGAAAAGAGACTCCGGAAGCGGAAAAGGAATTGCTTGCCGATTTTTTGGGGCGCCATACGGATCGTCTGTACAAATACAGCGAAGCGCAGGATGTTCGTGATGCGGTTGACCCTCGTGCGCAGATTGAAGATTTGGGGGATGATGCCATTCTCTCGTCTCTGTTGGGTATCGAAAATTTAAAACGTATTGTGCCTCAGATTATTCAATGGACTACTACCGGAGAAAAAGGACAGACCTACGAGGAAGCATCTCGCTTGTATTATGCGGTAATCAATCAGTGGAACAATTACCTCTATCATGTGCTTGCCAATATCGGTGGTATCTATTTGGAGAATACCACGGTGGGCGATGGACAGAAAACCTATACTTTTGTGGAGAGAGAAAGGCAGCAGGCGGCTTTAAAGTTCTTGCTGGATCAGGTGCTGACGTATCCGAAGTGGTTGTTTGATACAGAAGTGGGGGAGTACACTTATTTATTGCGTAATACTCCGCTGGGAGTGGTAGAGAATGCCCCTACTCAGGTATTGAAGAATGCACAGTCATATATCCTTTGGGATTTGTTAGCTAATAATCGTCTGATACGTATGTTAGAAAATGAATCGGTCAATGGCAAGAAAGCTTTTACGGTAGTGGAGTTAATGGATGGTTTGCATCGTGGTATCTTTGCCACCACGGAGCGAGGAACAGTGCCGGATGTTATGACACGTGCCTTGCAAAAGAATTTTGTGGATGCTCTGATTACGGCCGCTTCCGAGAGCGAAGGGGTAAAAATAAACAAGAAGTTGATGGAGGGGCATTTCTTGTTGGATAATCGTCTCCCTCTTTGTAGTTGCGATGAACATGCGCGCCGCGCATTGAATTCCGACCGCATGGGTGCTCCCCGTGAACTTAACTTTTACGGTTCGCAGATAAACCGGGTATCGGATGCGATATCTGTGAAACGTGGTGAGTTGCTGCGTATCAAGGATTTGCTGCAAAGCCGCTTGGGAATATCGGATATAGCGACGAAATATCATTATAAGGACTTAGTTTTGCGCATAAATACGGCGCTGGGAATTAAATGATAATTTAGGGGCGTAGCATAAAATCCGTATCATCCGCGCCTAAAAACACTGTCATCCGAGAGGAGACCTTGTCAGAGCGTTACGCCCCTAAATTTCCATTTATATAATCAATTTCAATAGAGTATTAATTTTTTTATTGTAACACATGGAAAAACGTTTATTAATCGTTTTACTATGCCTTGTGGGAGTTTTGTCTTCTGTTTTTGCTACAGACAGGCAGGTACAAGGTGTGGTAATATCTTCAGAAGATAACCTTCCACTCATTGGTGCTTCTGTCTATATAGTGGCAGAAGACTTGAAGAAAACAGGAAGTGCTCAGGCTGCAATTGGGGTTATTACCGACATAGATGGTAAATTTTCTATTTCAGTTCCTTCCGGAATTACCCGTTTGTTTTGCAGTTATTTGGGCTATGATGTTCAGGAAGTGAAACTTGTTCCAAATAAAGATCGGTACGAAATCACCCTCCATGTCTCTGCTCATATGCTGGATGCAGTAGTGGTGACGGGTTATCAAACCGTGGAACGTCGTAAATTGACAGCGGCTGTTTCAAAACTTGATATCTCGGATGAGACTATCGGTGCGGTGAAAAGTATCGATCAGGCACTTGCCGGACAAGTTGCCGGACTTGCTGTTACTCCGACTTCCGGTGCTCCGGGTGCTCCGGCAAAGATACGCATTCGTGGTACTGCCTCTTTGCATGGAACACAAGATCCTCTATGGGTATTGGATGGTATTCCCCTTGAAGGAACGGATATTCCCCAACAAGAGGAATTAAGCGATATAACTAATATGCGGCAATCTTCTATCGCTGGATTAAATCCCGCCGATATTGAGAATATAACCATCTTGAAAGATGCCGCTGCTACCGCTATTTACGGTGCACGTGCTGCCAATGGCGTTATTGTGATTACTACGAAAAAGGGTAAGGTAGGTAAACCGGTCGTTAATTTCTCTTCCAGATTTACCTATACACCTACATTGAGTTTGGATAGGCTGAATTTAATGAATGCATCGGAAAAAGTGGGATTGGAATTGGATATGATTCGCAATAACTACTCACCCGAGAACAAAAAGGGAGGTGTATATAATATCCTTTCTAAATACAATGAAGTGTCTGCTTTCCAATCTGGCGGATGGGATGCGTTGAGTGTAGATGCACAGGCGGATATCAATCGTTTGAAGGGTATTAATACGAACTGGAGTGATATTCTTTTCCGGGATGCTTTTAACCAGGAATACAATTTGAGCCTTTCCGGAGGTACAGAAAAAGTGACGTACTATACTTCTTTGGGATATTATAAAGAAAATGGAAATATGGAAGGTGTCAGTATGGATCGTTTCAATGTTGTGGGTAAAACATCCTATAAGGTGAACCGTATGCTGAAACTGGGAGTTTCTCTGTTTGCCAACCGTCGAAAGAATACCGATTATCCAACAGATAAGTTTGGTATGTCTAATCCGGTTTACTACTCACGTAAGGCCAACCCTTATTTCGAACTTTACGATAAGGATGGAAATTATAACTATGACTATGATATCCAGAATAATACGGATACCGATTTGAAATTCAATATATTTGAAGAGCGGCGAAATACATCTCTTGAGAGCGTTGTGAACTCTTTCTCTTCCATATTCGATGCTGAGTTGCGTTTTAATGATAAGCTGAAGATAACATCCCAGTTCGGTTATCAGCTGGACAAGGCTTCCAAAGAGGAAATTGCAGACTGGGACAGTTACGCTATGCGTTCTCTTTATAAAAAGAGTAATTATGATCAAAACGGTGAAACAAAGTATTTCCTGCCTCAGGGTGGAGTACAGAAAAAGTACGAGAACAGCAACTCCCAGATTACCTGGAAAACTATGGGAGAGTATCGTGACAGCTTTAATGATATTCATGAGCTGGAAGTGATGGTGGGTACCGAGTTGCGTAAAACCTGGTATGAAACTTTGTTCTCTGCTGGATATGGTTTCGACCGTAGAACGCTGACTACGAAACCGGTGGTATTTCCTGATGAGAGTTATGCCAGTTCTTTTCCGCTCCATGAGACTACTTATAAGGAAAATGCCTACGTATCATTCTACTCTACGGCATCTTATTCATTGCTGAATCGTTATACTGTTGGTGGAAGTATCCGTTTCGATGGTTCCGATCTCTTCGGGGTAGATAAAAAATATCGCTATCTGCCTTTATATTCGGTCAGCGCTTTGTGGCGCCTGTCTCAAGAACCGTTCATGCAAGAAGCAAAGTGGATTGATAACCTGGTGTTCCGTGCTTCATACGGTTTACAGGGAAATATCGACAAGAACACTTCGCCTTTTTTATTGGGTAAATATAGGGTAGAAAGTATCTTGCCCGGTATCTCGGAAGATATGATTGATATCAATTCTGCTCCTAATAAAAAATTGCGTTGGGAAAAGACTCAGTCCGTGAATGTCGGTTTTGACTTCTCAGTATTAAATCAGGCCATCAACCTGGGGGTAGATTATTACTATCGCAGAGGTACCGATTTGATTGCTTTACGTATGCTTCCCCTTGAAACCGGTTTTACTTCCATGAACGTGAACTGGGCGAGTATGGAAAACAAGGGTGTGGAGGTGAGCTTGTAAGGGGGGAAAAACGAAGCGTGTCAATATGTGATTGGCCTGAAAATACTTAATTGCTTTGGTTGTCAAAGTGTTATGGTAGAGTAGGGGAGAGTGGACAGGAAAAACGAAGCGTTTACATCGCTTTACATTAGGCTTACATTTGAGTCTCGTTTGAACGCCGTTCAAATGAAATGCTTTACATTGAACGTAGGTTAGGGGAGAAATTGGACATTGTGCTGTCGATTTACTCTCCTGATTTGTTTCCGATCGGCTCTTATGTATAAAGGTAGGTAAAAAGATCGGTTTATACAAGTGGAGTAGGGGAGTGCATACTACTCTCTCCTATTTTTTTATTAAAATTATTCTATATAAATGATATTTGGTATATTTGCAGAAAAGTAAATGCAATATAATATGACTAAAGTTATCCATGTACACCTGATTTATGAGAAAAAGAACCTCTATTTCGGTAGTATTTCTGCCATATTTGATACTTTAACAGAGAGCCAGGTCGGCATCACCAAGAGCAGCCTGTTACATGCCGGTTTGACCGATGGAGCCGTAAAATACACGAAACGTGCGATGATTATCCAGTCGCACTTGATAAAGACTACCAGAAAGATTTAAAACAGTCTTAGAACGTCTATAAAGCCGCTTTTGCGGCTTTTTTTGTGTCCTTTGGGTGATATCCTTTTCAAATAGTACATTTGAAAGAAGCTACTACTTATTTGAACGGTTTGAACGATTGGAAAAACAGAAAGGACGGACATTTGGACGGACACTTGGATGGACATTTTGGGCGTTGGAAAAACGAAACGTTTCGATTGGACGGACATTTGGACGGACATTTTTTTCTTGTTTTGAGAGTATTTTTCTATGAATATTTCTTTTTAGTACCTTGTTTTCCTTTGTTTATAAACTATTGCAGGGGGTAAATAATATTTCATATATAATTATTTACTCCCCTATATTTTAGTTTATTGCTCTAAAAAACAATATATTACTATGTTTTACCCCCTTTACCCCATAAAACTCGTTTTATCCGACACCTGCAAGTGTTGAACTCCTTGCATCCGAAACACGCCCCGCACTTTCCTGTTTGAGTTGCACGATTGTTTGCTTAAGTACACCTATTTCCTCGGCCATCTCTCGGATAGTGGCATCTTTA
This sequence comes from Bacteroides sp. OM08-11, assembly GCF_003438665.1. Classification (NCBI taxonomy): domain Bacteria; kingdom Pseudomonadati; phylum Bacteroidota; class Bacteroidia; order Bacteroidales; family Bacteroidaceae; genus Bacteroides; species Bacteroides sp. OM08-11. Next base: position 291,914 of record NZ_QSTJ01000004.1, on the reverse strand, counting down.
TCTGCTATAATTGCTAATAATTTGTCTTCTATTCCCGTACTTTCTTTTTGTGGCAGGGTAGTTTTATTATTAAAAGTGGCAGTTTGTATGTTAATCATCTCTCCCCTACCAGTCAAAAGCCATTCTGATGATATATTTTCGCATTTTGCAAAAAGAAGATCGTAGTCAAGTGTATCCCGCGACAGCCACGAGCTTATGGTTGAGGGAGCAACCCCTATTAACTTTGCAAAAACAGAGGGCTTTCCGTCACTATAATGCTTTATAATAGCCTCTAATCTTTCTTTTTTATTCATTGTTTTTTATATTTTGCGAAATTATTTCGCAGATTGTTTTGCAATTTGCGAAAGATGATTTATATTTGCCACGTGTTCAAAGTGTGAACACCGCCCCAAAGCTACAAAAAAGGCTTGAGGTGGCAATGAGAAATATAAAAAGAAGAAAATGAAAGCATTGAAAGTAACTGTTGACTGGGCAGAAATGGACCTGTTTTCTGCCACTCTTAAAGAGTTGAATGAGGACGAAAATATTTTCGCCTATCAGGTTGATGCGTTGACCGGCATTGTAGTCTGCGAGAACGAGTGCGGGTTGGCTTATTGCCGTTCCTGTTTTGATTACCGGATTACCCCTACGATAGAAGAACTTAAATAGAAAGTTATGAAACGGTACTATTTTGAATTGACAGATCGGAGTTATAATGACCTGGGGGCTTTTATTCCGGATGGATACAGCAAGGAAGTGGCTGTTAGGCAAGCAAAGAGGTGGATGGCAGAAAACAGTATAGTATTAGCCACCCTTGTCGTGAATAGCCTAAGAACATCTAACGTGTTGGATATAATTGATATTGATATACTTTGAAACGAAGATGTAATGGAAGCAAAATTTAAAAAGGGACAAAGTGTAAGAATCACCAAGAGAAACGGTGAAGTTATTGATGGCGTAATCCGCGACTGGGACTATAACATTTGTACTTTCGGTCGTGAATATAATGTCGATTATATGAAAGATGGCCAGGTTTGGACTGTGATATGTGTTCCGGAGGATGCCATACAAGAACTTCGATAGATTTTCCGGGCGGTTAGTTCAGTTGGTAGAACACACCAAGCTCCTGCAAGGGAGAGGTCATGGTCCGCGGTTCGAGTCCGCGACCGCCCGCTATAATAATTTAATATCAGTGAATTATGAAAGAGCGAATAGTCGTAGAATACAGTGAGGTGGGTAAAATAGCCGGTTTGTTGGGTTGTTCCCGAGAAATGGTTTCCCACTCCCTTGCGTTCCGCAAGAATAGTAAGTTGGCCCGTTCTATCCGTAAGCTCGCTATTGAGCGCGGTGGAACTAAGGTAGGTGGTAACCCTCAAAAGAAGGACAGCGATGAAAAGTGAGTTGATGGCATTGTTCGGTGACCAGTTGCGCTGGTTTATGCAACTGAGTTGTAAGCAGCGCCTTTGCGTGCTTTACTTCTGTCTGAGTTTCGGGATCCTGCTTTCCCTGGTCTTTGAGCACCCGTTGATGGAGCTTGCCCTCGTGCTAAACTTCGGGGCCTCAGTACGACTGGTAAAGAAGCATATCCCTTTGAATGATTTGGAGGAGTGATAATCGAACAGGGAGATGGGATATTACAAGAAAACATTGCACGTAACCTATCAGGAACTGACTTGTGGAGTTGATCCGGTGATCACCAGGGGCGCTCTTGACAAACAGTTACAACGTGGTACTATTGAACGCTCCCATCGTGGAGGTGGAGAAGGTTCCCATGCACAAATCATTTATTCCTCCCTTCCCGATAAATACCAGAAACGTTTTGTTGCCAAGTACGGTGACCCTGAACAGAAAATGATACGTGAAATGATTTTGAGCAAAGTGAAAAAAGACGAGAATGCGGAGCGGTTCTTCGAGGAGTACCGCTATGACAAGAACGGCGAGGAAGTTCCCCTTCCCGAACGGATCCAGACTGAGTATGTATGGAACGCTTCCGTGCTTAACGCGCTGATCAGTGAGCTGGACACGCTTCGCCCGAAACGCAACATGCTGGGCAGCAGCCGTAATGTATGGGAAACGTTGCTTCTTAGGGTTGAGGAATGGCGTGAGGAGTATGCGCATACCCTTCCGGGCAGCGAGGGCCGCCTGAAGAGCCTTATGAAGCAATACAGGCCGCAGAACTACGCGATACTGGTCAGCGGTAAATATGGTAACAGGAACACACTGAAGATCGAAGAGGAAGCCGGACGTTACCTCGTGGCGCTGAAACGGAGCCGCGTCCCTGTCTATACCGACATGCAGATTTTCGAGGAATACAATCGTGTTGCTCCGGAGCGTGGCTGGAAACCCCTGAAAAGTGCCCGCAGCCTGCGTGAATGGCTTAACAGCCCCCGTATCGAGCCTTTGTGGTATGATGCGGTCTATGGGGAGATGAAGGCGCACCAGCGTTACGGTCGTAAGCACAAGACCGAGCTTCCCTGCCGCCGCGACAGCCTGTGGTACGGTGATGGTACGAAGCTGAACCTCTACTATAGGGATGAACACGGCAATGTCCGCACTATCGGCGTGTACGAGGTCATGGATGCCTACAGCGAGGTGCTGTTGGGCTTCCATATCAGCGAGAACGAGAACTATGAGGCGCAGTACCATGCTTACCGCATGGCACTCCAGACAAGCGGGCACAAGCCTTACGAGCTGGTCCATGACAACCAAGGCGGTCACAAGAAACTGGAGCGCGTGTCGGACGGTCTGCTGGCAAAGATCAGCCATATCCACCGTCCAACCGCTCCCTACAGCGGTCAGTCGAAAACAATTGAGTCGGCTTTCGGCCGTTTCCAGAGCCAGGTCCTGCATAAGGACTGGCGGTTTACCGGGCAGAACATCACCACCAAAAAGGCATCCAGCCGCCCGAACCTTGAGTTCATCGAGGCTAACAAGGACAAACTTTATACCCTTGCCGAGCTGAAGGAGAAATATGTCGAGGCACGCCGGGAGTGGAACGAGATGAAGCATCCGGCCACCGGCATTTCCCGGATCGAAATGTACAGTACCAGTGTGAACGAAGAGACGGAAGCGGTGACGGCACGTGACATGGTGGATATCTTCTGGGTGATGACTTCCCGCCCGAGCACGTTCACTTCTTCCGGTATCGAGGTCACGATCGGAGGAAAGCCCCGTACCTATGAGGTATATTCCTCCCCAGGCGTTCCTGATCATGAATGGCGCCGCCGGAATACTTACAAGCAGTTCTATGTCAAGTATGACCCGTATGATTTCAGTAGTGTCCGGCTGTACTGGAAGGACAAGGGCGGCGAGTTCCGTTTCGAGCGTGTTGCTGAACCCTATATGGTCATCCACCGTGCAATTCAGGATCAAGGGGAAGGCGAGGCTGCCTTCATCCGCCGGGAACAGGAGGTCAACATACAGGATCGCGTGGAACGTCAGGTGGTCGCCAAGGAAATAGAGTACGAGCATGGAGTGGCACCCGAACAACATGGTCTGAATACTCCGAAACTGAAAGGTATCACGGCCGAGGTGCAACGGCAGATAGACCGTCGTACAAAGAAATACAGCCAGCCCCCGGAAGAAATCGCCCTGGGGCGTTCCACCAAAGTGATCAGCAATATAAGCTGGGACCAACTCGGTCGTCGTGAGGTGGACAAACGGAAAATCGTCGGAAAATTTTAAAGAAAATTGATTATAAAAATAGGATTGATTATGGAAATTACAATGAAAGAAAAGAATGCCATCAGTGAGCGTCTTCGCGCTTACGTGGCCAAATACCCGAGCCAGACGAAGGCTGCGGGTAGTCTGAAAGGTGTCAGCGTGGGCACTGTCAGCAATATCCTGAACGGTCGTTTCGAGAACATCAGTGATGAGATGTTCCGTAACGTGGCCTCCCAGGTGGGAGGTGTGGGCACACCCGGCTGGCAGGTCGTTGAGACTGGTGCGTACCAGGAGATTACCGAGGTGCTTTCCGATGCGCAGCGCTGGCGCAACGTCCGCTGGGTAACCGGTGAGGCCGGCTGTGGTAAGAGTACTACCGCCCGAATGTACCTTCAGGACCACAAGGAGGTTTTTTATATCCTTTGCTCCGAAGACATGAAGAAAGGTGACTTTGTCCGCGAGATTGCCCGCACAGTCGGTATCCGTACCGAAGGCTGCAATATCCGCGAGGTCTGGGGACTTATCCTGGATGACATCATCCAGATGGACGTGCCCCTGCTTGTGTTTGATGAAGCCGACAAACTTACAGAACCGGTGTTCCACTACTTTATCAGCCTGTACAACAAGTTGGAGGAGAAATGCGGTGTCGTTTTCCTGAGTACCGACTATATCGTCAAGCGTATCAGTAACGGGCTGAAATACCAGAAACCCGGTTATAAGGAATTTTTCAGCCGTATCGGACGCAAGTTTTTCACGTTGGAACCAACGGACCAGAACGATGTCTATACCATTTGTACGGCAAACGGGTTGACTTCCCGGCAGGATATTGATATCGTGATGAAGGAGGCTGCCGCTTGCGATTATGACCTTCGCCGCGTGAAGGATTCCATCCACAAAGTGAAGCGCATGAGTGATTTGTAACCCGTTCAAATATCGTTCAAACGTAATTTTAAGGATATGGAAAATAAATTTGAATACCTGAGGATAGACGGTCGTGGTCAGCTTCCTGTTCCCTGGAGTGACTATCCTGTTCTGACAGAGTACGAGACTGTGTCCGTTTACCGGAACGGTCGCGATTACCTGGATGTTCTTGTGGGGCAGCAGGACGGCTGGTGGACTTCCGGCGTACACATGCAAGTGAACAATTTCGGCGGCGGCTTCAATCCAGGACGCAAATGGGGGCAGTTTTCAACCCGTAATAATGCCCTTCTGTGGGCGCTCGGCTGGATGCTCTGCCAGAGGAAGATGCAGGGTGCCGCCCGCCAGGCCGTTCTTGACAAAATTGACGATATCCGGCAACTTAAACTTTTCTGACCATGGAAGAGGGAAAAAAGGATAATAAGAGGGCCGGTATAAAACGCGCATTGAGTGTAAAGGACATCCTCAGCAAAAAGTATGAGGTGTTCCCCTTCGAGGGGAAGTGGAAGGAAGCCTTCGATACCCCGGAACGTACCGGAGTGTGGTTTATCTGGGGTAACAGCGGTAACGGGAAGACTTCTTTTGTGATGCAGTTGTGCAAAGAGTTGTGCAAGTATGATCGTATCGCGATCGATTCCTTGGAAGAGGGTACGCGTCTGACGGTCCAGAATAACCTGAGGCGCTTTGGTATGGCGGGAGTGAGCCGTCAGCTGGCTTTCATCAAGGAGGATATCCCGACGCTCAGGGAGCGTCTGCGTCGTCACAAGAGCTATAATATCATTGTAATTGACAGTTTCCAGTATACACGGATGACCTACGGTGACTATATCCAACTGAAAGAGGAGTTTCCTGACAAACTGTTCATCATCATCAGCCACGCGCGTGGTAAAAACCCCAAAGGTGACGCCGCCACGAGTGTGATGTATGATGCTGACCTGAAGATATGGGTGGAGGGTTATGTGGCGTACAGTAAAGGGCGGTACCGCGGTTCCACCAGCAAATATGTAATTTGGGAGCTGGGGGCTCTGGAGAATGGCAGTAAATAAGATAATTAAAAAGACGACGCGATGAGTAAGATCGAGAAACAATTGGATATCTGCCCACCTGCTTATATGGGTAAGGGTATGAACCGTGAGAACTTTGTCAGTACCGGTCACAAGTGTGGTTACTGTAAGGGTAACGGCTGGTTCTGGGGAACGGAAGAAGGCAGCCGCGAGGATGTGCGGAAACCCTGTCCGGTCTGTGAAGGCAGCGGTGAACTGGATGCGATCATAACAGTGGATTGGAAACCAACAAATAAATAATCATCATGGGAAAGAAGAAAACAATAGAAAATTGTGTGGGTACAGTTACTGTTTCCACCAGGATCCAGAACGGTGCCGTAACGACCACTTACCAGTTCAAAGCGGGTTTTGCCGCTCATGGCTGGACTGATAAAAGGGCTAAGGACGTTGTCCAGCAAATGAAGTCCGGTGTGAAAAAAATGATTTTTGCGGATAAAGAACATTTCGGTATCACTGATACGTCCAAAGTGACATTTTACGGTGGTGTCAAAGTTCTTGAGTGCGATTATATTCTTGAAAAATAACATATTGTCAACTATTAAAATTTAACTAAAATGATTACAGAAAAACAGAAAGAGGCAGTAAAGGAACTTTGCCAGTACGTGGATAACTTTTGTAAGGAAAACGATCTTAGCGCTTTTATGATCGTTGCGGCAAGTAAGGATCATCCGACCGGGCTTGAGCAGATTGCCGGTTCAATCGTGACCGGTAAAGGTGATCATGTTATAGGTTCCATATCCGGAATTGTTAAGACTGACAAACGTGTCTGCATGTTGCTGTCCATGGCGCTGATGCAGGCCCAAGTGAGAAAGGCGGATATCAATATTATCCCGTATTGGGGAAATTAGAATATGAACTGATGAATGTAGTATAAATAGCTATGAGTGAGAATAACAACAAGCAGAAACGTAAACGTGTCTGTCCGCATTGCGGCCGAAAGTTGTGGATGCATGAGTTCTATCCGTTGAAGAATGGGGGACGGAGTTCCTGGTGTCATGAATGTGTGCTGGCGTACAAGCGTGAACAGTACCGCAAGCACCGGAAGGTTGCTGACGGTACTTTCATGCACCGGACACTGGGATGGCTCGTCGAGCATAAGGGATATTCCACCCGTATCTTTTGGAACGGTAATATGCTTTCCATCATGCGTCGCCACTATCACAATACCCTCAACCGGGAGCTGGCCGAAATGCTCGGTGTTTCCGAACGCAGCGTCACCCGGAAGGCCCGAGAGATGGGACTGGAAAAGGACAAAGGTTTTGTAGCCTCCCTTAGCCGGGAACATTTGTTGCTGGCAAACGCGAGAAGTAAGGAACTGGGATATCCGGGCGGCTTCACCAAGGGGATGAAGTTCCGGGGAAACCAGTACACCGGAAGGATAAGAGTTGAATAATTCAAAGTAAATCAAAAAGGAAATAAAATATGGGATACGATTTAATGCCCAAAAACAAAGAAGCTGGTTCCCCACATGGAATGTTATTCACATGGCCGCTCATATTGAATGAGACAGGTGCTTGTTATCTTTTGGGATATGGAAATAATACAGTTGATATTGGTAGTTATGTTTATAACGGTTCTCGTGGACCGGGTTCTCCTGTTTCAAACGATGGTTTTAAGGTTACAGCATCCGAAGCTAAAGTTATGGCGAAGCTATTTAGAGGGTATGTTTTCGTTAAAAGATTTATCCGGGAAGAATGGGATAAAAAGACAGAGGATGAGAAAAATAGGATTCTATCTTATAAAGTTTGTAAAGAACCACCGAGTAAAGAATTTATAGATAAAGTAGAAAGTCTTGCTGAGTTCTGCGAGAAATCAGGGGGATTTAGGATAAAATAATAACTCAAATCAATTTAGTTATGAGTAAAAAAATGCTAATTGTGACCACTGCTGCGGGTGTCCGTAAAGTGGTGGAGAAATGGCTTGGAGAGAATATGACTTGCGAGCTGGTCGTGTCGCGTAACGCACGCCACGAGTGTTGTGTGGAAGTCATCTATGATAGCGGAAACCCTTCGGTTTTGCGTACTCTTCTACGCTCTGCCGTGAGTGAAATCATAGAGTTGTGCTGATGTGGTATGAATAGTTTGAGTTAATGAAAATCTGAAAAGAATGGGCATACTTGAATTTTTCGACCAGTATAAGTGTACAAATAATGAAAAAGAGCATCTTCTTGATTATTTGTGTACTATCAGAGTAAAGAGAGTGATTAAGGGAATCAATGACCTTAAGATAAACAATAAAAGAACAGCATCATCATGCAGATAGATATCAACAGCCGCAAGCAGTTAAATAAACCCGAGAATTATGCGGTGTTTTATAGTCTTTTGAACCGCCTTCCGACATCTGACCGCGATACTTTGAAGGAAAGCGTAGTTTCCCAGTACACGGACGGACGTACCACGAGTCTGCGCGACATGACACTGAAGGAATACAGTGCGGCCATAGCCGGGATGCGTAAGCTGGTGCCGCCCACTCACCAGGAAGAACTTCGGAAGATTCTTCGCCAGAAGCGTTCCGCGGTACTGCACCAGATGCAACTGCTGGGCATTGATACGGCCGACTGGGACAAGGTGAACGCTTTCTGTTTGGACAGCCGTATCGTCGGCATGGAGTTCCGAGAACTTGACTGTGAGGCGTTGGACACATTACAGGTGAAGTTGCGTGCCATCCGCCGCAAACGTGAGAATGAACAACAGTAACAACCATTTAATTTTTTAGTTATGGACTTGAAAGAACAATTAAAAAGCCTGTCCGCCCAGGACAGAAAAGAACTGCTGAAACAGCTCCAGCAGGAAGAGAAGGAAAACAAGCGCAACCGTCGCGATGCCTACGAAGGGCTTCGTGCGCAGTTCATGCTTGAAGTGAAGAACAGGCTGTTTCCGGTTGTGGATGACGTGAAGGCCTTCCGTGACTGGGTAGAGAAAGAAGCCGCCTCTTTCCGTGACCTGATGCGTGACTATGGGCAGCTCCGCAAGGATGACCAGGCGAGTTTCACCATCGTGGACGGTGACATGAAGCTGGAAGTAAGGAGTAACAAGGTGAAGAGCTTCGACGAGCGCGCCAACCTCGCCGCCGAGCGTCTGGTGGATTACCTGAAGCGTTACGCCATGAGCCGGGAGCTCGGTACCGACGATCCGATGTACCAGCTCGGTATGACCATGATCGAGCGTAACCGTCAGGGTGATTTGGACTACAAGTCGGTGAGCAAGCTGTATGAGCTGGAGGACCGTTTCGACAGTGAATACACGGAGATCATGGACCTCTTCCGTGAGAGCAATGTGGTGTACAAGACCGCGGTGAACTACTATTTTCATAAACGTGACGAGAACGGTGTCTGGCGCCGTATCGAGCCTTCATTCTGCCGGTTGTAGTTATGGAAAAGACGAAGAACATCGCGCCGCACGTCATGGCCTGCAAGCGTTGTGAAGGCAAGGGACGTATCTTTTACCTGGACCAGGGAGGAGCTCCTTTATCCGCAAAATGTCCGGTCTGTAATGGCAGCGGACGGGTGAAGGTACAGAGCAAGGTGATCACCCGCATCGAGCCGTTTGTCCCGGGTGAGGATGACACCGAACTGATGACCATGTGATTTTGTTCACACTCTAAACAGAAAAACGCCGCATTCATACACGATGCGGCGTTTTTTTATTAACATCCCCGGTTAAATGCCTAATTTTGCAGCATATACCTGAACTTATGGCCAAAGGACGAGACAAAAACCTGATAGAACTCCGTGATGAAGCCCTGTGCCGCCGTTACTATTACTGGACGGAGGTGCAGCGCCTACGTTTTGATGATGCCCTGAAAGTGTTGTCCCGCCAGGAGTTTTTCATTTCCGAGGAGCGGATCATGTCCATTATCCGGCGCAAGTGCCGGGAGCTGAAGGACTTGGAGGTGAAGCCCGTCCCGAAAGTGAAGAAGCCCCGCCTGACAGCCGTCCAGCTCTCGCTCTTTACGGGAGAATAAACCTTGCCGCGCCTTCCTGCATGGCCGATTCGTCATGCAGCGTGAAGGAGTAAACCGTCTCGTACACTTTGATGTTTCCGGGCATGGAATAGTCCCGGTTCTTCACCCTGACCAGCGGGCTGGCTTCTTCCGAACACTGGAAACCCTGGAGTATCCTGTACAGCTCCTTCGCCTTCAGCAGACGTTCCTTTGCTTTTTGATAGGTTCCGGAGGTGTAGTGGGTGTCATCGTAACAGTCGATGGCCAGGCGTATGGTAATGAGTGACTCGCTTTTCTGTACCCCGTATCCGAGGTCGTTCCAGTCCGATTCGGTATTTCCGATCAGCACACAGGGGAATGTGACTGGGTAGTGGTCCTCTTCCGCCCCCGCTTCAAGTTGCCCGTAATCCTCGTCTATGCAGGAGAGTTCCAGCATCATTCCGGCGATGCGTTCCATGATCGCGATGAATATTTCTTCCATATCCTTATAAGTTTAAAATGTTTCTGATTTCATTTTCTGTTTTTTCCGTTATCCTGTCGGACAGTTCTCTGCTTTCTCCGATGAACTGCCGTTGCGGTATTCGGATCCGGAGTTTTTTCTTTTTGGTGAGCGCCAGTCTTTTCCATTTCAGCGCCTCCGGGTTCTCCTGCGGTTCGTTACTTGCGGCAGAACCCTTCTTTTTGCCTTTTTTTTTGCCCGTAGCGGCTTTTTTAGCCTTGCCTGAAGCCTGGTAATACTTCGCCCACGCAAAGCGCCGCATTCGTGGCGTAACGGTCGGATGCACTTCTCCTCCCCAGTTGTTGACAGGTGCGTATATGAGGTCATTGCCCACTCTCACTCGGTAATCCCCCGGCACGTATTTGACGGAGCTGAAGAGGTGGTTCCTTCCGGAGAGCAGCGTTCCGTACTGTCCTGCCGCATCAGTCCTTCCCGAGGACAGCCTTTTCGCTTTCGGCCACGGGTGTAATCCTCCGTTTACGAAACCTTCCCGGCGGAAATTGTCCTGGAAATGGTCTTTTGCCATTCGTCCGGCTATGACCGGCATCTTCCGTTTCATCAGGTCATCCAGTTCCTTGCGTTTGGCTTTTATCAGCTTTGAATATTCTTTTATGTCCATAAATGACTGATTTAAAAAATAATTTTATACTTTTGCAAACAAGGCGTTTTATGTGCCTTTTTGCGTTATGGAAATACCTAAACAAGTGTCGGAATTAGCAAACAGTAACGGTTACAACTCCGTTGTCTTATCAGCCAGTTCCCCTGAGGGAAGCATCTATTCCGTGGGGTGTGTTGATGGGAATGGTTTTGAGTTGCCTGTCGGTCTTCCCGCCTTTATTCTGTTCGACGGTCGGTCCTGCCGTCTGATGAACGGTGAGGAGGGGCTGGCACTTTCTTCCCGTTTATTTGGTGATGAATAGTCCCATGATTTTGGGATTTACCAGTTTGTTGTCTATTCTTATCACTCCCACGCGGTTGGCTTTCATGCTCTGTATGTAATTGCTTGCATCATCCTTTCCGGTTTGCGGGTCGAAGAACCTTGCCTTCCCTTCAGCCACCTCCGCACAGAATACGTGTGCGGAACCGCCCTTCCAGGCACAATATATCTCGTATATTCCGTCCTCTTTGAATTTTTCCCTGAAGTATTCCTTCAGTCGGTTTGCATTCATTACTTGATATCCCTTTCTGACCTGCCATTTATAGGTATAGTCATAATCCGGTTTTGTTCCGTCCCGGTTCAAGAAACGTTCTTCCCATGTGATGCCTTGTTTTGCCATTTCGTTGTATGCGCTTTGCCGGATGTTGGGTTTTGCCTCGGTGTCGAACCCTAACCTTCTGAGCATGTGTGTTACGGTGCAGGTCTGGCAATTTACGCGGTATCCTTCCTCTTTCCCGAATTTCGGATTTTCCTTTCCCTTGTTCGCTTGTTCGTATGTCATCGGTTTGCCTTTGGTGATACCGAGGGCCTTTTCTATCCTGAGATTGTTGTGGGCGATGTCGGTTTTCTCCTCCAGCGTCAGGTTGTCCGGCATTTCGGCTATCATCTCGTTGATGCGCCTGGTCAGTGCGTCCACGGCTTTTCTGGCTCCCGGGTGCGCCTCAGTAATGTAGGGATGTTTGTTTGAAAACAATTTGCCGTCTTTTCCCGGATTGTTTTCCAGACCGTTATGTGCCTTGTTTCGCCCGTTCTCGTCCGGTACCGTTGTCGGCGCTTCATCCGTTGACGAGAGCGTACACTTGCAGTTCCACCGGTCCCCCGGCCTGTGCACGTTCCAGAACGGATCATCGACGGGGCGTATGGTTCCCCAGAAAATTTTGTGGTCCGCTCCCGGGTGTACTGATGTCGATGGCATCCATTTGAGGTTCGGCAGGATATCCTTCTCCCGCTCGAACTGTCTCCAGTCGGCTGCCTGATGCGCCCGTATGACTGCCGTGTCGTATTCGGTACGCAGCCAGTCTATCATCTGGTGGTCCGCTATGGGCATGACGAGTTTCAGCCACTGTTCAAACGGCCTTAAATTGCCGTTTTCGTCCAGCAGTAGTGCCGCCATGTCGTTTTGTGCCCGATGTACCTTGAAGGCGGCAAATACGGCGTTGTTCGTCCGTATTTCGCGGTAGAAGTCATAATCCGGATCATCGGGCTTTCGTGCCCCGAACCCCTTGTCGGTGGCTTTGTTCATTGTTTTCCACGTGGCCTCGAACAGGTTCTCCTCGATGTCGGTCATGGGATGGAAGTCCTTGCTGTATATGTTCTTCAGGGCTTTCCCCAGTACTTCCTCATCAAAAGAAAACACGTTTTCCACCTGCTTGTTTTCCAACCGGTAGAGGTCGTTCATCACCACTCTAAAGCTGCCCCGTCTTTCCCCGGGGCTTTCCCGAAAAAACGTTTCAGCCAGTTATACGCGTTTTTAAGTGCGTTTTTCTTCTCTTTGGGAGTCTCTTTTCCGGTCTCCGGTATTTCCTCCTCTTCATCCTCCCGCTTCCCGGCGGTTGCCGCTTTTTCTTTCGCCTTCTGTATTTCGGTCGCTCCGGCTTTCTGTCGTTCTTTCAGTTCGTTGTAGTCTGCCGGTTTCTCGACACCGAATTCCTCGTACAGATAGTCGTCTCCCACCGGCAGGTTGAAGTTCGTGCGTAGCTGTGTGAGGATGGCCATCTTCTTCTCCGGTTCGATGACTTTCTTTTCCGGGTAGCAGAACTCGCCGCCGGTGGTGTCTATCCCGAGCATGGCGAATATGTCGGTCATGTTGTAGTTGAGCACATCCAGGATGTCCTGCCGGTCCGCAAGCGTGACTTTCTCCTCCACGTCCTTGTGAACGGTCCCGAGTGCCTGTGTTCCCTTGTCCGATGCCTCGGTGGTGAGCGTGTTCCCGAGGAACAGTTTCGATATCTCGCTGTTGCACCGTTCGCAGAGCTTTTCGTAGAGGTCTGAGCTTCCGGTCTTGTTCGCCGCTTCCCTGAGTTCCATCATTGTTTCTTGGGCGTGCACGAATACCGACATACTTCCGGTACTTTCCGCATCCGCCAGTGCCCTCTGTCGTGCCTCGTCGTCATCCGTGGGATATGTGTATTCCCGGATAGGTGCGCCGAACACTTCCGCGAACTGCGCCCAGTCCGCCACGTCGTTCCGCTTGTATATCACCCATACGGCCGCCTTTGCGAGCATCCCGAGCTCTTCAGGTTCCCCGATGAAGAGCAGGTCGGGGTATTCGTCCCAGGATGTTCCGGTGGTGTCCGTCTGGTGGCGCAGTATGAGTCTGCGTACCGGATCCACATGCTTGCGCGGTACCCGGTCGTAGTTTACCCATTCCCCTTTGCGGTAGAACTGCACGAGCGTGAACCCCCAGAATTTTGCGTCCAGGATATCACTTATGAGGCGCCGGAACCACGGTGAGCGTATCTGTTCGTTTACTGCCTTGTCAGGCTTTCCGTTACGCCGGAACTCGATGACGGAGGAGAGCACGGCGTTTTTCCGTTTCTCGATGACGCTTGTCAGGTGCGTGTCCATGAGAATGTCGTCATACAGGTCATACAATTTGAACCTTCTGGAGTAATCCACGTTCTCGAAGGCGCGTATGGCCAGCATATAATCCGCTATGTCTATGCCGAAGCGCTTAGGTTGTGTCAATATGATGGTTGCGGGACCTTTCTGCCCGGGCCTCGGCAGATTTCCGCTTTTGGTTATCTTTCCGGCCCTTTTCTGTCTTTTACTCATGTTACCAGTGGTTTACGCGTTTACGGTTGCTTTTGATAAGAAAATTAGATTTTTCCGCCCTTGTCTCTTCGGGAAGCAGGGGCAGGCCGTTCACGGATATCTCTTCGGCCGCTACCGCCTTGAGCCATTCGACGGCCCTTTCGTAACGTTCCTTGCGCAGGGTTGAAAGGTTCCTCGGGTTGTGGATGCTGAAAATATGGTACACTGCGATGTCTATGGCCATCATCAGCACGAGCTGGCTCCGTCTGTCTCCGGTCTGGGTGAATATCCTGTCACAGTCATAGCGCTTGGAGAGGTAGCACCGCATCTCTTCGATGGCCCGGTCCTCGCATATCTCCACGACGGCATTGTCCTCCCTTGTCAGCGCGTCCAATATTTCGCGGTGGATGCTCGCGTCGTAATCTGTAAGTTCTATAAATTTGCTCATTTGGGTAAAGTATTAAAGTTTACAGTCTGTACTTGTTGTGCGCCCGCATCTTCCTTGTGGAGATGACGGCCGGCTTTTCTGCCTGGTACGTCTTCCTGTCTATGATGCGGTTTCCTCCCTCCACGCAGTCGGGTCCGTCAGCCGGATATGTCAGCATCAGGTTGAAGAGGCTGAACTGGTCGGTGAGCAGCTTCATGTGCGGATTGTCCTTTTCCGCCTCGTTGAAGATGAGGTTCCCCTCACTGTTGAGCGGCTCCAGGTTCGTCTCGATACGTGTGGCCTTGTCCGTTTTCTTCTCCTCGTCCCCCTGGATATAGAGGGCTATCTTCCTTTGCCGCCGTATGCGCCTGATTATGGGTTGGAACACCTGCTGGAAAAAAGGGTCCTGCAACTTGTTGTTCTCCATGTAGCAGTACACGTTCGTTTTCCCGTTCACGAATTCCAGCAGTTTGATGTACCATTCAATGAACGTGGCGTTCGTCTCCCTTCCGAGGAACCCCTTGATGACATAGAGCTTCCCGGCCAGTTTTCCGAGCAGGAACGCTGCTTTCGTGGAACTCTTCTTCGTCTTGTTCTCCCCGGGTGCGGGGTCACCGTAGATGACCAGGAACTTGAACTTCGATAGCGCCGGCACTTTCCCGTAGATGATGTCCTTGAATATCTCTCCCTCCGCCACGGGGTTGTTGAAGAATTCCTTCTGGCGTGCCGCCGCGCTGACCATTGAGAGGAAGAGGTCTATATCCTCTTCCGAGTTTTTTTGCGGCCATACGGAGAGTCCGTTTTTGTCACGTATGTTGATGATGTCCACGTGTCCGATGCCCTTTCCCTTCAGTTCGGTTGCCTTTTCAATGGCCCTTTTTATGCAGCAGTCCGCGGCGATGATGTTCCCGTTGAAGAGTATGCGGTAGTTTCCCGATACGGACATGGTCGGTATCAGGGCTTCCTCCAGCCATTTCCATTTGGTTTTGATACGTTCCGGGTTCCGGCATTCCTCGTCGGTGTCGATATCGTCCACCAGTATGAAGTCCGGCCGGAAGTTCTTGTTACGGGTACCGCGCGGTGACTGCCCGGCTCCGATGGCGCGGAAGGAACATCCCGCCATGATAGTGAATTCCCCCGTTTCCCAATACCCGGGTTTCTTCTGCATTCCGTAGTCCTGGATGATTCTCTGGTTCTCCTCGAAGTTGGCCATGAAGGGCAGCAGGAGCCTTTGGGCGTTGTCCTGCGAATTGGATATCAGCAGTACGTTGCGCACCTTTCCGGTAATTGCCAGTTTTGATATTTCCATCATGGACCGTGCGGACTTCGCCAGCTCCCTCGACCATGCGCGCACCTCGTACCACCGGTTGTTCTTTATCAACCTTCCGGTAGCTTTCTTGTGGAAGTCCGCCGCCTCGCATGAATAGTACATGGCGAAGTAATACCGGAACCATTCCTCGTCATCCTTTTCGAGGCTTTCCCTGCGTGCACGTATTTCCGCTTCCGTGTCCGAAGGGTTGATGTCCGAATTTTCGCGTATGGATGCGATCAGCTCCTCCCATTCGACAAGCGCCGTGCGGTCTTGCGGTGTAAGTCTTTTCTTTGCCATGGCTATGAAACTTTTGATTTAACGAACGCATCAAGCAGCGGTGTCACTTCCTTCGCCTGTGTGGGGTCGGATGCGCGCAGCCATTTGAGCAGGTCTGAGAATACCGATATGATGTCCGAGAGCCCGACTTCCGTCTCCATCTTCTTGATGGCGTTGGACAGTTTGGATATGGTGTCCGCCTCCGCGGTGTTCGGGAACCGTTCCCCTGCCGGTCTTGCCATGATGGCGTTGTTTAGTTCTGCCAGCTGCCTGTACAGGCTTTTCAGTTGCTCCTCGCGTGTGATGGTGATGGATGTCTTGAGCATCTCCCATCCGTTCTTGCCTATCCAGTTGTTCACCGTGATGCGTGACACCCCCACACGCTCGGCTATTTCCTGCTGCGTGAGGTTCTCTTTCAGGTAGAGCGTCTTCGCCCATTCCCTTTTTTGTTGCATGCTTAGTTCGGTCATATTGCCTCCTTTTTTACGTGCAAAATTGATAAGGAAAAGGGGCGGAAAAAAACGCGTGCCGCATGATGACACTTTAAAACTCCATGACAGCGTTTTAAAGTCCGCATGATAAATACGCGGTTTGAAAAACGGCTTTAATCCCCCTAATTTCGCACCGTAAACTTCGCGGGGAATACCCGCTTAAAAGACTCTATAAACATGAAAAAGTTTTTCAACATCATACCCGGGAAAGACGCCTGTTGTATCCTTCTTTACGGTGACATCGGTGATTATGACGACAATGTGCGCAGCGGGGATATCGCCCGCGAGCTTCTGGAGGCCGAGGCTTTGTCCGGTAGGATTGACGTTCGTATCAACAGCAACGGCGGCGAGGTGTATGCGGGCATCGCCATTTTCAACGCCCTGAAAAACAGCAAGGCCGACATCACCATTTATGTGGACGGTATCGCCGCCAGCATGGCCTCCGTCATCGCCCTTTGCGGTAAGCCGGTGCAGATGAGCCGTTATGCCCGTCTGATGCTTCACAGTGTCCAGGGAGGCTGTTACGGCAACAAGGAGGAGATGCGCGGGTGCATCCGCGAGATTGAATCGCTGGAGGACACCCTTTGCGAGATGTATGCCGCTCGCATGGGAAAGGACAAGGAGGAAATCCGCTCGTTGTATTTCGACGGGAAGGACCACTGGCTGCGTGCCGACGAAGCTCTGGCGCTGGGCCTTATCGATGGTATCTATGATGCCGACCCACTTCCGGAGGACAGTACCCCCGAACAGGTATTTCAAATATTCAATAACCGGCTGCACAAGCCACAAAACAAGAGTAACATGAATTTAGACGAACTGAAGAAACGTCCGCGGTTCAAGAACTGCGTGACAGATGACGATTTCCTCCGTGAAGTCGGGCTTCTGGAAACGGAGGCCGGGAAAGTTCCGGGCCTTGATGCCGAAGTCACCCGCCTGAAGGGTGAACTTAAAGTGTTCCAGGATAAAGCGAAAGCTGACGAAGAGAACTCCCGGAAAAAATTGTTGGATGATGCCCAGGAAGATGGCCGTATTGATGCGACCACTCGTCCCATCTACGAAAACTTGTTGGTGAAAGACCGTGAAAACGGTGAAAAGGCGTTGGAAAAACTGGCTCCGAAACGCAAGGTGATGAATGACCTGCATGTGAATCCTACAGATGAAAGTCCGTGGAACAAGCGCCAGCGTGAAATCAAAGAAAAGTTGAACCGTAAATAACAGTATGTTATGGCAATAGTAGTAAGAAATACCAATTACAACGGTGAGGTACTGGAGAAGATCCTGACGCTCGCCGCCACCGGAAATGAAATCGTAGAAAAGGGAATGATCTATGTTATTCCCGGTGTGGAGAAAAAAATCAGCCTTCCGCGTATCAAGAGCGGTAAGATGTTACAGAAACGTAAGGAAAATCCCCAGATTGAAGACTCGAAAGGTAACTTCAATTACAGTGAGAAATCATTGGACCCGGTGGATTTTATGGCTTTCACAGTGTTTAATCCCCGAGCCTTCGAACATATCTGGCGCAAATGGCAGCCGAAAGGAAATCTGGTCTTTGCCGAACTCCCTCCGGAGGGACAGAATGCGCTGTTGGAAGAGTTGATCAAGCAGGTGAAATTCGAGTTGGGTGATCATTACATCAATGGTGAGTTCGGTGACGATGATGACCATTTGATGAATGGAATTTTGACGCAAGCCGCCAAAGATACCGAATTGATCATCGTTTCTACCAGTAAGACCACGATGCTCGATAAATTGAAGGCTGTCCGTAAGGCTATTCCCAAAGCCCTGCGCAGCAATCCGAACCTCCGTCTTGTGATGAGTGTCGACGACTTTGACAAATACGATGACGAACTGACCGAACGTGAGAGTAAGAATGCTTCCGAAACGGATGTAAACAGCAAACGTTACAAGGGCATTACTATTGAGACACTGGCAGCATGGCCGGATGATCTGATTGTGGCCACTCTCTGTTCTCCGGATGCAGACGGTAACTGGTTCGCCGCAGTCAATCTACAGGACGATCAGGATGTGATCCAAATCGATAAGATTGCCAATGCGAGTGAACTTTATTTCTTCAAACTGCTGATGAAAGCCGATACGAATATCGCATTCGGTGAGGAAATGGTGGTTTTGGATACCCGTACATCTCCGGTGTTCAAGTCTTCGGAAAAGACTCTCGCTTCGGATGTGGAGGAACTGTCATTCAAGGCTGCCGGAGAAAGCAAGGAAGTGACAATTACAGCATCCGGTGAATACAGTGTCAGTGCCGCTCCGGCCGGTTTCACAGTTGTTGGTACCGATGACGGTTTGAAAGTTACCGCTGAAAAGAATACCGGCGGCAAAGCGAAAGCAGGAAACCTGGTTGTGACACTGGATTCCGACAAGACGAAGAAGGTGACCATCGCATTGTCACAAGTAGCAACTGACGTAGAAGCTGAATAGCAATGGCAAAGCTGAAGTATCTTGTAATTCACTGCACGGCCACGCCTGAAGGGCGCGAAGTCAGCGGTACTGAAATCCGTGCCTGGCACACGAACCCGGTATCAAAGGGCGGCCGCGGCTGGAAACAGGTGGGTTATACTGACTTGTTCCATCTGAATGGCGGCGTGGAGCGTCTGGTGGACAACAACGAGGACGCGAACGTGGACCCCTGGGAAATCACCAACGGCGTGTCTGGCTACAATTCCGTGAGCCGCCATATCGTGTATGCCGGCGGTTGTGAAAAGGACGGCCGGACTCCCAAGGACACGCGTACGGTGTGCCAGAAGCGTGCGCTTGAGAAGTACGTGAAAGACTTCCACCGCCGTTTCCCTGATGTCCGTATCGTGGGGCATAACGAACTGGCGGCCAAAGCCTGCCCCAGTTTTGACGTGCGTAAGTGGCTTGTTTCAATAGGTATCAGACAATAATAAACGGCAAGAAGATGGACACCCTGATAAATTTTTTAATGTTCGCCCTCCCCGGCGGTTTTGTCGGAAGCATCTTCACCTGGCTGTTCGGCCGGCGCAAGCGTGACAACGACATGCTGTCCCAGCTTCAGGCGTCCATCAACCTGCTGAGTGAGGAGAACCGCAAGATTCTGGAGGAGAACGTGCAGCTCCGGCGTGAGAATGCCGACCTGAAGGCGAACCAGGAGGAGATGATCCTGAAGCTGTCATGCCTGACGAAAGAGGTCGAGCGGTTAAGAAAAGTAATAAGTAAACAATCGGTAAATGATGAAAGACAGAATCCGGGGGTGGACCCCCGTAATCCTATTATTGCTCACCGTGTTCCTGCTGGCAGGATGCGGCACGTCCAAAGAGAGCCGGGTCCTTCAGAGACAGGGCACGGTGCGGACGGAGAGAATGACAGACAGCGCCGCCGTGTCCGCGGACGTGGCAGTAACAGCGGCGCGCAAAATGCAGGAACTTTTGGCGGACCGCCGGAGTTCGACCCTGATGCAGGAATCGGTTCCGGCACAGGAGGCGGCTTTGAAGATTCCCTTCCAGAACCTCCTTGACCTTCCCGAGGGTGCCGGTTACCGGCACCGGGACGGGCGTGCCTCGGTCGATATCCGCAGGCAGGGGGATTCCCTGACGGTCACCGGGCATTGCGACTCACTCATGCGTCGCTGCCTGTTCTATGAGGAAGAGGTTTTCCGAAGGCAGGTCCGGGAAGACAGCCTGCTGCAAACAGTTGAATTCTATAAGCAGGAACTGGTGCGTATCCGTAACGAAACCGAGCAGGACATAACAGAGGTCAAAACGGAGTTCAAACAGCGTTTTTCCCCCGTTAAAATCGCCTTCATTGCCTTTATCGCCGGTGTGGTTTCCGGCATAGTATTAACCTTTTTAAAAAAGAGACGACTGTATGAAAAATAATAAGAATTTCATTTATGGCATCGCCGTTGTTACGTTCGGTGCCATGACTATCGGCTGGATCGAGAAGGGCAGCTGGGACTGGGGCGGCACGAAGCCCGAGAGTGTCGATATTGAAGCCGAGCAGGTTCCCGACGCTCCCGTGTTGACGCTCTTGCAGAAGAACGGGCAGGTATCGCCTACGTTCAACCTTATCCAGTTGGACTATAAGAACATCAAGGCCGTGCTTGGCGGCACGCTTGTAGGGCCGGAAGATGCTCCGACCGGGTGGAAGGCCCCGACCGAACTGGTGCAGCTTTCCGGTCCCTGGACCATCAAGTTCGTATCCGGTCAGACGATGTCCATCCCGAACGGCACGATTCTGGCGAACCTTGGGGGCAAGCTGACGCTTACGGAGGTTTCCAAGCTGGAATGCCAGTTGAAGGTGAACAAGCCGGAGGACGGCTCTTCCCCTTACGAAATCAATGACACCGCGGCAGTGGAGGGCTAACGCATGGACGAGCGTGACGCGAGAAAGGTGCAGAGGGAGGCGTCCGAGGCATTGCTTGACCTGGGTGTCTCCCTTCCCCTGAAGGAGTGGCGCCTGCCTTTCATGAAACGCCCCGTCCGATGGAGGGTGACCATGCGGCGCCCGCGTCTTGCCGGCCAGATATGCATCGTGAGGCTCTACCTCTCGATGGGCGTTTCCCCTGAGGAGGTTTCCGCCTTTTCCGGGCGTGAGCGGCTGGAGTTTCTGGCACGGAACGGAGGCAAGGTTTCCCGCATGGTGGCCCATACCCTTTGCCGCGGCCCGGTGAGCCGGCGTCTTCTTGTCCGGCCCGTGGCATGGTTCCTGCGTGAGGCTGTGGAGCACCGTTTCCTGATGGGCGCCCTGGAGAAGTTCATCAGCCTGATGGGCAGCGAGTCTTTTACGAGTATTATCAGCTCGATCGATCGGGCGAACCCGATGAAGTTGAGAATGAGCCAAAGAAGGAAGGGGAGTTAAGGACCGAGTTTGAAGGTTCCCATAGCCCCTTCGGTTTTATCTGGAACATCGCGAGCGCCACGGGCTGGACGGTGGAGTACATCCTGGAGAAGGTGAACTACCAGACGCTCATCCTGATGCTGTCTGACGCCCCGCGTTATGTCCGCCGCCGGGTGAAATCCGGTGATCCCGAAAATACCTCCCGGGGTGAGGTCGATCCGGAAGCCGCCGCCCGTGAAGCCGGTGACATAGTGAATTTTTTTCAAAGCAATTTAGAACTGTAAACGATGAAGCCCGTAGAAATCGAATTCTTGATGAAGGACAACCTGACGAGGGGCCTTGACAAGGCCGGCCTGGCCGTCGATATCCTTGCCGAGAAGGCCGGGAAGGCCGCCGCTGGCATCAACGCGCGGATTGAGGAGCAGAGGAAGGTCATCGACCGGGTGAATTCCGACCTGCACCGGATGGAAACGCAGCTCCAGAACATGAAGCCGGGGCCGGCACAGGCGGAACTTGCCGCCGACGTGACAGCCTGCCGCAAGGTCCTGGAAGAAGAGCGTGCGGCCCTTGAAGGGCTCGAGAAGGAACACCGCGAGGCGGAGAAAAGCGTCCGGAACCTCCGTAAGGAATACGAACGTATCTCCCTGGAGGAAGAACGCGCCGCGGCCGGTAGCAAGAGCCTGACCGACAAGATCCGGGAACAGAAGGAAGT
Source organism: Bacteroides sp. OM08-11 (assembly GCF_003438665.1). Taxonomy (NCBI): domain Bacteria; kingdom Pseudomonadati; phylum Bacteroidota; class Bacteroidia; order Bacteroidales; family Bacteroidaceae; genus Bacteroides; species Bacteroides sp. OM08-11. Next base: position 270,122 of record NZ_QSTJ01000004.1, on the reverse strand, counting down.
CATCGGGCAGATTGAAAGCGACATCAAGTCGCTGGAAAAGGCTTATCAGGGAGCTGCTCCCGGCAAGGCGAAGGTGACCGCCCTGGATGAACTGAACGCCGCGAAGAAGGCGCTTGAGGAGGAAAAAGGCGCCCTTGCCGGGCTCCAGGCTGAACAGGAGAAGACGCGGGCGAGTAGCAAGCGTCTTTCCATGCAGCTGCGTGAGCTCCAGGACAGCATGGCCCGCATGCGCTTGGAAGGGAAGCAGAACACAGAGGAGTACCGGAAGATGGCGCAGCAGGCCGCGCTCCTTTCCGACACGCTCGCCGACCTGAACACCCAGACGAAAATCCTCTCGAATGATGACGCGAACCTCCAGGGCTTCATGTCCGGCGTGAGCGGCCTTGCCGGGCTGTTCACCACCGCTACCGGCGCGCTGTCGCTTTTCGCCTCGGAGAACGAGAACCTGGCAAGGATACAAACCCGCGTCCAGAGCGTGATGGCCATCACGATGGGGCTCCAGCAGGTGTTCAACACCCTGAACAAGGATTCCGCCTTCCGCCTGGTGACGGTCGTGAAGATGAAGAACCTGCTGACGGCCGCCAATACCCGGCTGGCTGTCGCCCTGGGTATTTCCACCGGTGCCGCGCAGGCCCTGATGGCCACGCTTACGCTGGGGCTTTCGGCCGTTATCACGGGACTTGTCGTCGCCTGGGACCGATATTCCACCGCGCAGGAGAAAGCGGCGGAGAAAGCCCGGGAAATGGTAAAAATCGAGTCCGACGGCCGTGCACAGATGATCAAGACCCGTTTCGAGATTGAAAGCACGCTGAGGGGCCTGAAAAAGTTCACCGGCACGAAGGACGAGGAAAAGGCCAAGGTGGAGGAACTGAACCGCAAGTACGGCGAGAGTTTCGGGTATTACGATACGGTCGCCCAGTGGTATGACATCCTCCAGCAGAAAGGTGAGAAATATATCCAGATGCTTTTCCTCCAGGCCAAGGTGCAGAGCCTGGTGAACAAGGCCACTGAGGCGGACGAGAAGGTGAACGAGATCAAGGCAAGCAAGCCGGAAGACGTGGACGGCTCTATGGGCTGGTTCGCGCGCATGGGGCTTTACATGGCCCAAAGCGAGTCGTACGGGCAGGTGGACGCGCAGTCCATGATATCGGAGTATAACGAGAAGGCGAAGGAAAAGGCGGTACGTGAGGCCGAGGAAATCCGCGACGGCTACCTGGCTGAAGCCCGGAAGCTCCAGGAGGAATATCTGGATATCGGCAAGGAGTTCGACCTGGGTGACCATGCAAAACCCGACCCGAATGCCGCCAAAAAGGAGCAACAGTCGGAAGAGCAGCGTGCCTCGGAACTTCTGAAGCTCCAGATGAAGAACCGCCAGGCAGAGATCGACCTTCTGAAGGAGAGCGGCGAGAAACGCCGCCGCCAGATCCGCCTGAACTATGACAAGGAGATCGCCGAACTTGCCACCCAGGAGAAGAAGTGGAAGGACGCGCAGAAGGGCAAACTGACCGATGAGCAGGAATCCACCCTGAAAGAGGCGCGGGAGAAGGCCGCGGCGGCACGTGACGGCGACCTGGCAAAGGTGACCCGGGAGGAAAATGACGCCGCCCGCCAGTCGATGCTCGACTACCTGAAGGAATACGGGACATACCAGCAGAAGAAGCTGGCTATTGCCCAGGAATACGCGGAGAAAATCCGCAAGGCGCAGGAAGCGGGCAACTATGGCGAAGTATTACGTCTCGGTCGCCAGCAGAAGGAAGAGACTGCCGCCGCCGAGATTGCCAGCCTGAAAGCGGATATCGACTGGGACGGTCTTTTTGGCAACTTCGGCGGGCTGCTTGAAGAGCAGCTGCGTCCCACGCTGGAAAAGTTGAGGAAATATGCCGCTTCCGATGAGTATAAAAACGCATCCGCCGAGGACAAACAGGTGATCAGCGAACTGATCGCGAAGCTGGAGGACCGGAGCGCGGGCGGTATTAACCGGAACATGTTCAGGGATGTCTCCCGTGACCTTTCCGCCTACCAGGTGACCCTGCGTGACCTGACGGATGCCAAGGAAAGGGAGAAGGCCGCTGCCGATGAACTGGTGACAGCCCAGGAAAGACTGAAGAAAGCCACTGAAAGCGGCGACCCTGCCGCCGTGAAAGAGGCGGAGGAACTGGTGGCTACCGCCGGGGAGGCTTTCGACGCGGCCTCGGCGAGCGTGGCCGCCCTGACGGAGGCGAACGACAAGGCTGCCCAGAACCTGCGTACGTCCAGCACGAACGCCGTGTCATCCCTTACCGGTCTTGCCGAGGGTCTCCAGAGCCTGAAATCCGGTTCCCTTGCGGGCGTGGCCCAGGGACTGGGCAAATTGGGCGAGGCGACGAAGAATATGGGCGGTGTGATGGGCAGCGTGGGCAGCACCCTTGCCGAGACGTTTTCAAACGGCGGGATCATCGGGCAGATCATCGCGGCGGTGCTTTCCATCCTTGACGTACTGAAGGAAGGCATCGGCTATATCGTCAGCTCCCTTATCGATTCCATTCTCGACGCGGTGAACGGCATACTGAAGAATATCCTTTCCGGTGAACTGTTCACGCAGATCGGCAGTTCTCTGTTCTACGGGGTGAGGGACATTCTGGACACGGTGACCTTCGGCCTGTTCTCCTCGCACGGCAACGCCAAGGAGGTGAATGCGCTGGTGGACCGTCTTACCGAATCGAACAAGTACCTGACCACCGCCATCGAGAAGCTGACCGACGAGATGGCCAGCTCCGGCGGCGCCCGTTCCACCGAATACTACCGGAGCGCCTATGACAAACAGAAGCAGAAAATCGAGAACGACCGCCAGATGCTCGCGGCAAAGATGGGATACCACAGTTCGCACCACTCGAACAACTACTACATCGGCAAGGCCATGAACAGCGGTGACTGGGACACGGTTTCCGCCTACCTGGGCAAATCGGTACGGGATACCGGTTCCCTCTGGAGCCTTTCCCCCGAGGAGCTTGCCCGGCTCCAGGAACTTCCCGACATCTGGGAGAAGCTCCATTCGGGCAAGTACGACCAGAGCCAGTGGCTTGACGAGTACGTCTCTGACGCGAACACGCTGCTGGAACTCCAGCAGCAATGGCAGGAAGCCATCACGGACACCTCCTTCGACGGTATCCGTAGCGGCATGAAGGAGCTTCTGAAGGATTTCGGTACGGACTCCAAGGACGTGATCGCGAGCGTGGACGAGTTCATGGAGAACGCCATCCTGAAGTCCATCGTGAACGGCACCTATTCGGACGAGCTGAAGAAATGGCAGGAGACGTTCGCCGAGTTCATGAGCGACGGTATCCTGTCGGAGGAGGAGGCCGACATCCTGCGCGGCCGTTACACGGACATTTTCGAGCGTGCCCGTGCCAAGAAGGACGAGATGTTCTCCTCAGCCGGTATCACGGAGGAAGGGAAGTCCACGACGCAGACCGGCCGTGCCGGCGGTTTTGCGGCCATGTCGCAGGACCAGGGCACGAAGCTGGAGGGCATGTTCACCTCGGGGCTGAACCACTGGGTGAGCATTGACGAGAAGACCGAGGACGTGGCCGGCCGCATGGCCAGCGCCGAGGGCCATCTGGCAAAGATTGCGGAGAATACCGGTAAAAGCGCTGGTTTCCTCAGCGAGATAAAGGAAGATATAAAACGAATCATACGTGACGGACTAAGAATGAAATCATCATGAGCATGGAACCAATCATGGGCGGTCTGTTCCTTGTGAACGGCACCGATATCTGGACGGAGTACGGCGTATTCCTGACTGAAGAGAAGCGCGGCGGGCGTGACAACCTGAAGGCCATCCTTGCCGCGAGCAAGACGAAAGCGCACACCGCCGTGGACATACGCGAGGAGAACGGTGAGAAATACTCCGACCGGCTGACTGTGGCCAATGAAGCGCGCGACATCACGCTGACCTTTGCCCTTTACGCCCCGACCAAAAGGGAGTGGCTGGAGAGATACATGTCCTTCATCTCCTTCCTGAAAACCGGCGACAAAGGCTGGCTGTCGCTCTATCTTCCGCAGCTGGAGCTGACGCTGCGCGTGCATTACCTGGAGTGTCCCGGCTTCACGCCGCTGACCTACCTCTGGAGGGAAGGGGTACAGGCAGGCCGCTTCAAGGTAAAGTTCCGGGAACCCGAACCAATCATTTAAACAACGTTCAAACACCATTCGAACATGCTTTTAACGGTATATGACAAAAACGGGACAATGAAGGCGTCCCTTTCTCCGGATGACAACTCGACGCAGGTGAAGGCGATCCAGTCGGACAATGTGCTGACGCTCTCCTTCACCCTGTACGAGTATGTGGCGCTGGAGGTGAACGACCATGTGGATTTCTGCGGCGAACGTTACTGGCTTCAGGAGCGTTACCTTCCCTGTGAGCGCAGTACCCAGGAGTGGAAATACGACGTGAAGTTCTACGGGATCGAGAGCCTTGCCAAACGTTTCCTCGTCCTGAACGTGGTGGACGGCGACCCGGAGGCGGTATTCACGCTGACCGCCCCGCCGCGGGAGCACGTGGAGCTGATCGTGAAATCCATCAATGACGGCATGGAAGGCGCCATGGTATGGAAGGTGGGTCGCGTGGAGGGCACGGAGAACGTGGTGATCGACTACCGTGGCAAGTACTGCCACGAGGCGCTGAAGGAGCTGGCGGGCAAGGTCCCCGGCGCCGAGTGGTGGGTGGAGGAGGGGGCGGTGAACCTCTGCCGCTGCGAGCGTGGCGAGGAGGTTACCCTGGCATACGGGAAAGGGTTGACGGGCCTGGAACGTGACAAGGCCGACGGGGTGAAGTTCTACACGCGCCTGTTCCCGACGGGCAGCGACCGTAACATCGACCCGGAGAAATACGGCCACAGCCGCCTGCAGCTTCCCGGCGGCTCCAAGTTCGTGGACACGGACGTGGAGCGGTACGGCATCATCCACCATTACGAGCGGGAGGCCTTCGCGCACATCTACCCCCGGCGCGTGGGCACGGTGACCTCGGTGCGCAGCGAGCGTGTGACGGGTGAGGACGGCAAGGAGTTTGTGATCTGGTATTTCCGGGATGACACGCTGGACTTCAACCCTAACAGTTACGAGATCAGGGAGAAGGTCAAACGTGTGTCGTTCCAGGAAGGCAGCGAGCTTGCCGGTCTTGGTACGGAGGAGGACGGCTCCTACTATTTCGAGGTGAATTTCGACAGCGGTACCCGTGAGTTCGAGATTATCACCATCTGGCCGTATGATGACGGCAAGCAGCTTCCCGGCGACCGCCTTGTCCCGAAGGCCGGCGACAGGTATATCCTCTGGAATATCCGTATGCCTGACGAATACTATGCTCTTGCCGAGGAGGAATACCTGGCCGCCGTCCGCCGTTACAACGCCGAGCATGCCGTTGACGTTTCAGTGTACAAGGCCCCCACCGACCATGTCCATATCGAGTCGTCCGGCATTGACCTCTATCCCGGCCGCCGCGTACGTCTTGAAAGTGCCGAGTATTTTCCCGAGACCGGTTTCCGCGTCAGCCGTGTGACGAAGATCACACGCAAGGTGACGCTCCCCTCGCAGATGGATCTGGAAATCGGCGATTCGCTCTCCACCGGTGCCATGGAGCAGATAAACGACAGCATCGGCGAGGTGAGGGAGCATGTCCTTCATCTGAACGGCAGCGTTCCCGACCTTGTCCGTTCCTGGGAGACCACCCCCGCTTCCGACTATAACGTGGCCTCCTTCAAGATGCTGCTCAAGCAGATTGCCGACCGTGCGTTGAGCCGCCTGAACCCCGACGAAGCGAAGGCGTATATAAATTTCATGCGTGGCCTGGGCGTATGCGGCAAGCTGTTCAATGACATTCTGCGTGTCGGCGACAAACTGGAAGCCAGCAACCAAAGCGTTTATTCTTCCCTGCGTACAGACAAGGAAATCGAAAAGGCTATCGAAGAACTGGACGACAAATATTTAAGGAAAGACATAGAGGATACGGCCGGGGAGTTGATTAACTTCCTGAAGGGTATCAATGTCAAAGGCGCCGGCGTGTTCCATGACAGTATCAATTCGCCTGACTTCGTTTCCGGGTTCCTGAACGGTAAGGGTTGGGCTGTCTTGTTGCGTGAGGTTATGAACGTCGCCGGTGCAAAGGAAAAGAAGTCCTACGCCGAATTCGACGAGGTTACAATCCGGGGGGCGCTGCGTGTCTTTGAAATGATAATAAACCAACTGAAAGGCGAAGGGGACAACAGCGTTTTTTCGGGCATGATGAAAGTTGATCACGTCGACCTGGAGAACAAAAAGATATACCTTGATACCGGAGGCGGGCTTCTTTATAACCCGTTTTGGGTTGATGACTGCCTGGAATGTCAGCGCTACGGCGGCCGTCCTTCCGCTGGTAACGACTACAACGTTACCAAACATTATGAACTGGTTGTTTCCGCCACCGGCATGGGATCGGACAGCGACGGCGAAAAGCGCCTGGACTGGATCACATACAACGCTTTCAGCGGGAACGAGGCCGACATAAAGAAGGGTGACGTCCTGGTTCGCATGGACAACCTGACGAATCCCGACCGCAAGGGCATCATCATGAACATGACGGTGGGCGCCTTCGCCCCTTATATCGACGTGCTTTACGGTGCGAAGACCGATCCGGACGACGCCGTCAAAAGCCGTTTTGGAAACCTGGCCGGTGTTTATAACGCCTGGTTCGGCTGGCTGACGGGCTTCGGCGCCTTTATACAGAACCTCTATGCGATCGGTGAGTTCCACTTTAAAAACGGTGAGAACATACAGACCCGGCTTGACATGATGGAGAACCTTTTCCGTGTTGATATGCAGAACAAGACGTACAACATGTTTGAGAAGGACAACTTCCTGAAGAACGCCAGCTTCACCGAGAACATGGACGGCTGGCAGCGTGAAAACCTGATCCGGGCATATACCGCCGGCGGTAAGCTGCTTATGTTTAACCGTAACCTGTTCGCCCAAAAGGAAAAGGTCGCCGGTATCGTGAACCTGGACGGGCGCAACGTGCTGCGCATAAAGAACAGCGGCATACGTCAGGCAAATGAGGACGTGAGGAAGCCCGAACCGGCTACCAGTGTTTTATACCTGACATTCAAATACCTTTGTAAGAGCGCCGGCACGCTGACGGCCGGTTTTGAAGGTTCCGCCCAGGGCGAAGGCCGGCTTCCGTTTGTCCGGGTTGAACTGTCGGAAAGCGTCGAGACGGAAAGCCTGGAATATACCGGCACGTGGGATGGTGTGGGCGATTTCGTGCTGCGTTTCACCGGTGACGTGTATATCGACGTGCTGGCTCTTACCAACCGCCCGCTGGAAGACTTTAAAATCGAAGTCTCCACGAAGTTTGTGCAGACCGCCGAAAAAATAGCCCTGCTGGGTGAAAGGATAGACAACACCGACAGGACAGTTACCGGCCTGGGTATAGAACTGGACGCTGCAAACGAAAATATACGGCTTTGGGGTGAAAAGACCGATAAAATAAATTCAACGGTCACACAAATCGGCATTGATCTGGACATGGCCGAAGAAAAGCTGGATTTGTACGTCAGAAAGACGGATGACATAAATAACACGGTTTCCGACTTGGGGCTTCGCCTGGCGGCCGCCGAAGGTGAACTGGAACTGTTTTCCAAGTTTGAGGACAAGGCGAACGGACTTTTTACCAGCCTGGGCAACCGTATGAATTCGACTGAGGGCACACTGGAAACCTACGCCACCCGGTTGAACAGCCTGGACGGTACGACTATCAGCCTGGGCAACCGTATGAGCGCCGCCGAAGGCACGCTGGAAACCTACGTGACTAAAACAAACGCCATTGACGGAAGCCTTACGAGCATGGGCACACGTATGAACGCCGTGGAAAAGAGGTTCACGAACTACGTGCTGACGGACACCTTTAACGGGACGGTAGGCGATATCAACGTCACCCTGAACCGTCACTGGTCTGCGATTGAACAAACAGATAAGAATCTTCTACTTTCGATAAACAAGTCGACGGGCTACCCGCTGAACAAAGACGTGAAGTTTGTAAAAGGCATGAACGGCATTTCCCGGTATAATAATTCGGGGGGCGAAGCCGTAACAGTTAAGCGCCTTTACATCTATACAGGCAGTTCGGTTCCTTCGGGTTCCAACTACCCGGCGGCCGGCTGGACCACCGACGCCATTCGTGCCGCTCACGTGGGGGACGTTTATTACAATTCTTCCACTGGCACATGGTACACTTATACTACGTCTTACGCCTGGACGGCAAAGGCACCCGAATTCGGGACTGTTTCGGCAGAACAGGCAGCCGTTATCCGTATTCAAAAAGTAGTCGGAAATTCCAGTCCCGGTTTAGGTGGTTTTACATTCTCCACCCCGTCCCGTGCAAACGCCGTCTTTGAAGCCCGCTTTACCGCCAAAATTCCGGTCGGCTACCGGCTGAACTTTGCCAGTAACGCAACCGGAAACGGCGGTCGTAGTATGTGGATCACAGACAACGCCGGAACCGGCGGCTGGAAAGAATACCGGTACCAGATTTTTTGTGGCGCTTCGGGCAGTTTTTCGACGACGAATTTTTTCTATCTGACAAAGGACGTTCCGACCGGGCAGACAAACAACGATAATAATACAGTCGTAACTTGGTACCTGAAGGAAGGAACCGTTTTCGATCTGTCCGGATATGAAGATCCGGTAACATATATAAACTTGACGGAAGACCTGGCAAAGATCAAGGCTAAACGCATTGAACTGGAAGGGCTTGTCACAGCAAACAATAATTTTAAAGTATTGGAAGACGGCAGTATCGAAACAAAAAATGCGAAGATAGCCGGCTATTTATATTGTCCTTTTATAAGTATTGAAGAAAGTGACGCTATTTTACAGGGAAGTGCGGCTTCGTGGGAAAATACATATCTCTTGAATACAAACTTATATCTGGACGTGACCTTTAATACGGTGATATTGCCTGTTGCCGAAAGATACGCCGGTGCCCGTGTCCTCCTTATGGACTCCCACTTTATAAAGACAAGAACCTGGACGCCTCCGACACGAATAAAGACACAAGACGGCAGCGCTATTTTTTCCGGTCTGTTCTGCTCAATGAGCAGTAATGAAACACATGCCGCTGATTATATAACCATTGATGCGGGTGTGGTTGAATTAGTCCTTCAGAAAATCCCTGAACGGAATTATAACACAGGGGAGACTATCGGATATACTTATCGGTGGGTATTGATTAATAACAGTTGCAGGGGCTTATTCTTAAATGCAGATTATTAACAAATAAAATAGTTTTGAATATGACAAAAACGATTGATTTTAGCAAAATCCCGGTGGAACTCCGGTTCGGTGAAATGATAGAAACTGATATGCGTCGTTCGTTGGGTAACGCTATAAACCGCAATACTTCGGACATCGGGCTGGCTGACTTCGCCCGGAAAATCTTCTATTCGGCTGAACCTGTCGAAGTTCCGGCTGAATATGCCGGGGAAATTTCCCGGATCGTCACCCGTGACGAATACCTGCTGGCACCGGCAAAAGTGGCCGTCCTGTCCCTGATCCGTGAAGTAATGCCACCGGCTGTTCCAGCAGAAGACAACGTAAATAATAAACCCCTAAAACGGAAAAGAAAATGAAAAAAGTAGAGGAACAAAGAACGAAGACTTTTCAGTCTGAAGTAAAGAACACCGGTATCGTGATAAACTACCGTGCGACCCTGGTACCTATTGAAACCGGTGAAGAAGTCGCCAACGTTTACGGTACCATCGTGAAGGATAACAAGAACGTGGGCAGCGTCAGCTACGACAAGGCGGCCGACCGGATGCACACCAGTTTTGAACCGTTTTCCGCCACCACGGCCGCCGAAAGAAAGTCCGTTTCCTTGGTTGCCGCTTTGGACGTGGCCGAAATCATCCTGAACAAGTAAGGGGGGGATTATGGCCTACAAGCGTGAGGAACTGGACTATATAGCCGCCCAACTCTTACCGGTGGTGCTGGAAAAACTGGGCGTCGAGGCGCAAGGCGTTTCGGAAGTTGAGGTCGTGAGCGACCTGACCGGTGTTTTCTCCCTTCCGGCCTACAAGAAGGTCGGCGGTGTTGAAAAGGTCGTGGAGGCACCGGTTTCCCTGCTTCAGGACATCGCCCTGGATAGCGTGAATGAAGCTACGGAGAACGCCAAGGCGGCCACCGGCGAAGCCCTGCAGGCGGCAAAGGAAACGAAGGAAGCGACGGCGGACTATACGGCCGTCCGTGGGCAGGTCATCGCCGCCGGTGACCGTGCGAACGCCGCCGCCGACAGCGTGAACGATGCAAAGGATAAGGCAAAGGAAGCCGCAGCGGCCGCCAATCAGGCCGCCGCCGGTGCCAATGCCGCAAAGGACAAGGCCACGGAGGCCGCCGACACGGCCAACGCCGTAAAGGAAGCCACCCTCCTTGCAAAGGCCGAAACCCTTGAAGCCACCCGGAAGGCCAACGAGGCCACAGTAGAGGCTACGGCCGCCACCGCTACCGCCCAGGCTCAGGCTGACCGGGCGAAGGAACTGGCGGATCATCCTACCATGATGGGGGAGAACGGGAACTGGTGGAAGTGGGACGCCACCCTGAAGAAGTATGTTGATACGGGTGTCCTGGCCAAAGGCGGGGTTCTGTATCCCACTTTCTACATTGATCCGGACACGATGGAACTGATAATGAACTATCAGGATGAAATCGTGGCGGACATGTTCAATATTGACAACGAAGGAAATTTAACTTTTAACCCGAAATAGAAATGGCAGAAGGAAACAAAATATTAGGGAAGGTCGCCTTCGTGGATAAAGGCGCCTATAATGCCGGCGCCCGTTACGACCTTTTCAATTTCGTAACGACTGAAGACAGTTGTTACCTGTCCCTGAAGGACGGCAATACCGGGCACCCGGTAACAGACACGGCCTGGTGGAAGTGTATCGCCAACGGCAAGTCAGCCACCGAAGCGGCAAAGAAAGCCCTGGCGGAAGCCACACGGGCAGGCAATGCGGCCGACAACCTTTACGGTGCCGCACAGTCGGCCAACGAAGCGGCCACACGGGCAGGCAACGCTGCAAATGACGCCGATACGGCTAAAACAGAAGCCCACCAGGCGGCCGGACGTGCTGACGTGATAACCAGTGAAGCCAGCCGGAAAATCGTTGAAATGGACGCTTTGTCTAAAGCCGTCGCCGGCTATATCAATGCCGCCCCGGTCCGTATGCTGGTATCTGTCCCGGTATCGATCAGCACGAAGAACAAAGTCCGTCAGAAGATCGGTATAACGTTTTTCCCGTCGTATTGCCTGAAAAATGCCCTGTATCAAAAAATATCGGGGAGTTCAGCCGACGCCGACCCGTCCGGAAACCTGACGGTCAACGGTACTGGGAAAAGTTCTTTCCATGTGATCCCGACGCAGAACACGGAATTGTGGCAGAAGGTCGACGTAACCGTCCGTCCCCCGCTGATTCGTTTGAGTAATGGTAAAATGCGCCTGAACGGCGGTAAAATAAGAATTGTCTAACTTTTAAAAATATGAAATTATGGCTTTTACAAGCGATCAGGAAACAAAAATTCTTGCAATGCTTTCCGCTTTTGAAGGCGGCCAGCAAGTAGATGATCTTCCCCTGGCTACCGATACCGTCCAGGACAAAAAGATCGAAGTATTCGACGACATTACGGGCGCTTCCGGCAGGATGGATTTACGCCAGGCCGTCCGTATGTCAAGCGCCCCGTCGTGCGGGCGTGTGTGGAACCTGGGCAACTCAACGCCTAAAGCCCAGGGCTGGTTCGGTAGTCTTGAACTGTTGCGCAACCTTCCCGAAACTCTCGGCCTGGGCTGCTACCTGGTAAAGAATGACCACAGCCGCCGTAAACTTGACCCGACAAACCATTACCGCTTCGCCAATGGTGAGACTGCGAAACTTGACGGCAGCATGGGACACTACCAGTGGGGATGGGGAAAGAAATTCTATCTTGCCATTTACCGGATCGGCAACCTTTTATATAAGGAAGTGTCCCTGGCACCTATTCCCGGCCAATATAACTATGTTATTCCGGTTGCGAGTATGTCGGCGCATGGGTTTGCCGCCCTTGACCGTACCACCGGCACTTTGGCAAGTTATGTCAATGACGACGTAAATTACCGGGGTGGTGACAGCACGGACTGGGACGGGACATACAGGACTTTGATAGGCCGAGCTGCAACCAATAAAAACACAGAATACTGGCGGACGGCTGCACGCAAAAACGGTTCCGGCTGGCTTTGCTGCACAATGCGCCATACTTCTGTTGTAAAAATCCTGTTTGAAATCATTTTCGGCACCCAGGACATGCAAGCCGGTTATAACGCAAATAAAGACGCTGACGGCTTATTCCAGGGGGGACTGGGTTCAGGTGTTACCAATATGCCCGACTGGAACGGTTATAACGGCTACCGCCCTTTCCTTCCCACCAGTGTGGGTGTCGAGCTTGGCGACTCTTGCGGTGTCTCGACCTATAATGTCCTGAAGGCTGACGGCAGTACCCATTACGCCGCCCCTGTTCCCGTGTTCTTCGGTTTGAAAAACCCGTTCGGCTATCTTTGGCGCCAAATGGACGACGAATTCGTCCGCTGCAATGCCGACACTTCCGTAACGCATCTGGTTGCGCCTTCCATTTACGGAACCTGGACAATCGGGAATGAAACCGGTATGACGGCTTATTCCACATCCCCGACCAAAGGAGAGGGCTACATCAAAACATTAAGCTATGACAATTTGGAGAATTTTCCGACGCAAACCGGCGGATCAGCTTCAACCTATCACTGCGACTATTTCTGGAACAACAGCAACGCTACTTCCGGCTTCCGTCTGTGTCTCCGTGGTTGTCATGCGAGCAATGGGGCGCTATCGGGTCCTGCCGCGTTGAATGTGGGCAGTGCTGTCTCGGATGCCCATGTGAGCTGGGGTTCGCCTCTCTGCGAAGCAGAAGAGGATTGGCCGGTGGTCCCGGTGTATGCGCCGGTGGCCTGAAGGGTCCGTAGGGGTGCAGAAGGATGCGTCGGGGTTCGTTAGTGAGCAAAAGCACCCGTGACCGTCAGGTCACCCCTATACAGACAGCCGCGAAGCGGCTCGAAAAATTTTTCGTTCTTTGACTTTTTTCCATATTTGTATTTTTGATGGTGCGGGATTTTTCTATATTTGCATCCTGAAAGGGTTGCCTTTTCCTGAGCCTTTAGTTTCCGGCTTCCGTCTGTGTCTCCGTGGTTGTAATGCGAACAATGGGGCGCAATCGGGTCCTGCCGCGTTGAATGTGAACAATGCTGTCTCGGATGCCAATGTGAACTGGGGTTCGCCTCTCAACTATTTCTGAAAGGAAGATATTTTTATAGGGAAAGGGACCCCGCCTCATGGCGAAAAATAAACTAAAAACGGAGGTGTCAGTAGACTGGGTAAATATCCGGGCCGACCACAACGACGTTCAAGAAAAAGCAGACAAGACACTGCCTTTAGACACCGGTTAATGAGACACAGAAAATGAGACGTAAAGGATACATTTCGCCGCATATTGAGACAAAGCGGAATTTTGAACTTGCATTTGACGGTTTTTCGGAGCATAAGAAAGCCCGGATTACCGTTCGCAAGTTTGAAGAAGACCTGGACGGCAACCTTGCCGCACTATTAGAAGCCTACCTGACCGAAAACTGGCGTACTTCCCCCTATACGGATAAACGGATATTCGACCGGAAAAACCGGACCGTTAGCAAACTGCCTATTCAGGATCACGTTATACAATGGGCGTCCTGCTTACACGTGGAACCATTGTTGTGCAATTCCTTCATCCGTAATTCCTGTTCATGCGTCAAGGGAAGAGGGACACATGATTTTGTGAACCTGCTCCGTAAAGACCTGAATTCAAGTTACGAGGATACCTATTATTTCGTCCAGCTTGACGTTCATCACTTTTTCCCTAATATCAATCATGAACTGATGAAAGAAAGCCTGCGGGTGAAGATTAAAGATGCTAAATTGCTTCGGTTCCTGGACGAATTTATAGATAGTTATCCTTCAGGGTTACCGTTGGGGGTAAAAATATCCCAGATATTAGCGAATTATTTCCTTGCATCCTTCGACCGGTTGGCTATAAGAATATTTGATATACTGGATGATCCCGATAAATACGCTTATTGGTGCGGAAGGTATGTTTCGCATTGTATCTATATTGCCGGCAGGGACAACGAGGCCGAACTTTGCAAAGGCGCTTCATACCTGAAATCAAAGTTCAGGAAGTACGTTAAACAAGGGCTGAAGCACTATTTCCGTTTTGCCGATAACATCGTTATTCTGCATAAGGATAAGGCTTTCTTACACCTGATTACTGAAATAGCAATAATGATACTTGCACGTGATTATCTATTGCCTGTAAACAAGAACTGGAACGTCCGCCCCGTCCATAATGGCGGTATTGATGTTTGTGGCTATGTTTCTTTCCATGACCATAGAAGATTGCGCAAAAGAAATAAGAAAGACTTATGCCGGCAGGTTGCCAAATTGAGAAAGAAAGGGCTTTCACCCGAAGAAATCCGGCTGAAGTGCGCTTCACGTATAGGTTTTGCGCTTCACGCAAACAGTAGGAATTTACTTAGAAAATTAAATATAAATATGGAAAAAAGACTCGGAGCGGTAATAAAGAACCGCAAAGTTCAGATACCCTTTAAAGGTATGAGGTTCGATCAGAAAAAGGCTTTTGCCGATCTTGTGTGTAAAGAAGGCCAGGAAGAACAGGACTATAAAATCCTGTTGATAGATTACACGGTGGAAGACAGCAAGGTCGAGAAGGAAGACGTAATAGTGACCGTTGACGATGGTAACGGCGGAACAAAGCAGGAAAAGCAGACACGGCCGAAAAAATGCCTTGTTATCCGTTATAAGCGAATACTGGAAACTATTATAGAACCGACTGAAGACGACGAAGAAAACGAAACCTACATATTCGAGAAGGCTAAAAATAAGGATGGCAGCGAAACGGACAAGGACGCCGAATTCTATTCATTTACCGGCAGTACGGTAATGCTGGAACAGGCCCTGTCAGACTTCCAGAAGGAGGATTTGCCCTGCCCGACTGTCATAAAGGAGTTTACTAATAAAATGAACAAGAAATTTTATAAATTCACATGATTATGAAAGCGACATATTTAGATAGAAAGAAATATGAAAAGTACGATGATAAGCATTTTATCGTTTACCTGAATGAAGAAGTTATCCCGGACTATGTGCCGGAAGTGATGGAAGGGCGGGAAGTGCCGGAGCCTTGCACGGCTTATTCTTATGAAGGATCAGAGAAGGACGGCGGCACGATCATTGAAGCGACGTCCGCCCTGTATGATGATTTTGTGGCCGGCCTTGTCCGGCTGAAGTATTCCCAGAACCAGGTGGAAGCTGTCATTCTGAACCAGGGTGACGGGAACGACGCCCATTTGGCGGAATATAACGCCTTGCAGATGTACAGAAAGGAATGTAAATCCGTTGCGGCCGAACTTCTGGCAAGGGAGTGAAATCCTTCGGGGGAGGAAAGAAAAAAGCCCCCGGCCTGTTAAAAATCATCTCACCTACTTTTAACAACATGTACGCCTGAACGCACGACCGGGGGCAAATACCCCTGTCGCGTTCAGGCTTTCTATTATGTTGTAAAGCAAGTGAGATGGTGCAAAGATAATAAAAAATAGTCTATATGAAAGTGATTGAGATATTAAACTTTAACCGGGAACTATTGAAAAGGCTTCTGGCGGCTGGCATCCGTCTGGAAGATGCCCGGTATATTGACCTGTATGCGGATTATACCCGTCTGCTGGACCAGGGTGAAAAAGTTTCGTATGCCGTGGCCGTACTGTCCGAAAAATATTCAGTGAGCGAGCGCAAGGTTTATGCCTTGGTGAAACGGTTTCAGAGCGACTGCAAGACGCTTGCAGTGTGAACGGGCTGTCTTATGCCGTTTGGAGCGCTGTTTCCCCTTATCTTTAGGGCGTTTCAATTTTAGAAGGAGGAAATGGCCATGAACAAGTATTACCGTATCCTGGACAAGATTCTTGCCACGGGAAAAACACAGACTAACAAGAAGGGAAACATACAATACCTTCTGAACGAGCAGCTGTCACTGACACCGGCGGACCTGCTTGACATATTCGAGGGGCATAATATCGCCCGCAAAAAACTCCGCAGCGAGCTCCAGCTGTTCATGCAGGGGGAGCGCAACGTGGAGAGGTACCGGGAGGCCGGTATCAACTGGTGGGATTATTGCGGTTCCATCCTGGTGAACAGTTACCCGACATATTTTGAGAAGCTGCCCCCGTTGATAGCGAAAATCAACCGGGAGAAACGCAACAGCAAGAACTACGTGCTTTTCTTAGGTGAGACCGGTGCAGAGAGCAACCAGGCGCCCTGTCTGAGTCTGGTACAGTTCCAGCTGGACGGCGGTGAACTGGTTCTGTCCGCCTACCAGCGCAGCAGCGACGCGAACCTCGGGTTGCCTTCCGACATTTACCACCTGTACCTGATGGCGCGGCAGATAGAACTTCCCCTGAAGTCGATCACCCTCTACCTGGGCAATGTGCATATCTACGAGAACAATATCCCGGGTACCCGTGCGCTGATCGCCGGTGACGAGACGGTCCGCTTCGGGCTGAACGTGTAGTTTGCTGTACATGTCTTGCAGCGGGAACAGTTCATGTTTCCCGCTGTTTTTCGTTTATTCTGGGGACCTTTGCGACCGTTTTAAAGCAGAATGAAATGAAAAAGATGTATTTGTCCGCCCCGCTTCCTTTCGTGGGGCAGAAACGCATGTTTGCGAAGGAATTTATCAAGGTGTTGGGACAGTTCCCGGATAGCACCGTGTTTGTGGACCTGTTTGGCGGCTCGGGCCTGCTGTCACATATCACCAAATGTGTCAGGCCCGATGCCGCCGTTGTGTATAATGACTTCGACAACTACCGCCAGCGGCTTGCGAATATCCCGGTCACCAATGTGCTGTTATCCGATTTGCGCCGGATAGCTGAAGGGGAACCCAGAAACAAACGTATAACCGAGGAGGTTCGAGATAAAATGTTTGCCCGTATTGAGAGGGAAGAAAAAGAACACGGCTACGTGGATTATATCACGTTGTCCTCATCCCTGCTGTTCGCCATGAAATACGTGCTCAGTCTGGAAGATATGAGGAAGGAGACTTTTTACAATAATATCCGGCAGACAGACTATCCCGAAGCAAAGGATTATCTGGAAGGACTGACTATAACCAGCGAAGACTACAAGGAAGTGTTCAAGCGTTACAAGGATGTGCCGGGCGTGGTGTTCCTGGTTGATCCGCCGTACCTTTCTACTGAAGTGGGAACCTACAAGATGTATTGGCGTCTGGCTGATTATCTGGATGTATTGAACGTGTTGAAAGGGCATTCGTTCGTGTACTTCACCTCAAACAAGTCCTCCATTCTGGAACTGTGCGACTGGATAGACCGGAACCCGTTTATTGGTAGCCCGTTCAAGAATTGCCGGAAGGTGGAGTTCAATGCGCACATGAATTATAATTCCAAGTACACGGACATGATGCTGTACACGATGCCGGATGAAGCGGCGGATGTGGCAGCTTGACACTGTATAAAGATACTGAATTATTTTGAACCGACAATGGCTTTTGAATGATATTTTAAAGCCGTTCAAATAGCATTCAAATGAAAGAAAAGCGGTGGGCTCTGGGCATGTAAGGAAGGACCGAGCTCACCGCTTTTCTTGTACGCGTCGTTTTTGTAATTTTTGAAACGTATCGTTTTTGTTAAGCGGCACGTCTGGTTTTTCCGGATTTACTTGTCTACAAGGAATATAACCACCAAGAATTTTTCGTGGTATACTATCTTCAATTTTGCTTATAACGGTAATAGAGTATTGCACGAAAATATCCCTGAACAACAAACCACTCCGGGACGTGAAGGATACCCTGTGGGTGCTATCTTTGCGCTGAAAACGGCCGGGGTAGACAAAGAGACTGGAAATATGATGTTCTATAATCCGAAAGGCGAAAAGGTTACGTTGAAAGAACTTTATCGTCTGGTAGACGAGTGGGGAATAGGAATTGCTTCATCGGATGTCACTCCTGCTGAAGAGCGGACTTTCTATTCCTATATCGGTAGCTCGGATGCACCTTATACGGGCGGGTTCATCAATACCTTTACCTATAAGAACTGGGAACTGAGTGCTAACTTCTCTCTCACTATGGGCGGATATGTACGTACTCAACCTACGTATGACATTATCCAACCGGACTATGGTAAGAACTACAACCGGGATGTGCTGAGTCGTTGGACTCCCCAAAACCGGGATGCTGCATTTCCAGCATTTATGACGAGTGCTTCCAATCCTGAAGAATACTACTGGTATGATGCCAAGCCCATCTGGAGAGATTTGGATATCTGGGTGAAGAAACTCAATTATGTACGTTTGCAAAATCTTCGTTTGGGTTATCGTGTTCCTGAAAGTCTGACGAAACGCTTGGGTATGAATTCTGCTACGGTATCGGTTGAGGGACGTAACCTGTTTGTATTCGGGTCGGGGTATAATAATTATATGGATCCGGAATCCATGTACAATCCTTTTGCCACTCCGGTACCTAAGTCTGTTACTTTTAGTTTGAATTTGAATTTTTAATTCTAAAACCGAAGGACAATGAAGAAAATAATAAATCTGATGATAATAGGCTGTATGCTTCTGTTTACAGCTTGCGACAACTATCTGGACATACAGCCTACCGGTAGTGTCATTCCCAATTCGTTGGCTGAATACAGGGCTTTACTCACCCGTTCTTATAAAGATGTGAGTACACTGAGTGATCGAGGTATTGCGAGTTTCCGTTCGGATGAAATGCAAGTAAGCAGCGATAGTTATGACCTGAATACATACATGGATATAGAACGTTGGAATGATCTCTCTCCTAATGCTTATACGGCACAGTTTGAGTGGGTGAGATATTATAACGTACTTTTTATAGCCAACCACATCATAGAGAACAGGAAGGAAATAAAAGAAGGCGGTGAACTTGAAGTAAACCAGCTGGTGGGTGAAGCTTTCATGTTGCGTGCCTACATGCATTTTCTTTTGGTGAACCTTTATGGACAACCTTATACCAAGCCGGGAGCATTGGAAACAAAATCCATACCGTTGAAACTGGATACAGATTTAGAAAAGGTACTTAGTCGGAATACAGTGAAGGAGGTTTATTCTTCCATTCAGTCGGATATCGACGAAGCCCGTAAACTGATTTCGGAACCGGAGTGGGAGTTGGCTTATTCCTATCGCTTCAATACATTGTCGGTAGAGGCGTTCCAGTCGCGTGTCTCTCTTTATAAAGGTGAGTGGCAGGCTGCGTGGGATGCCGCTGAAACTGTACTTGCCGGAAAATCTGATTTGGAAGAGTTGAATGATGCTACCGCCAACTTACCCAATTATTATAAGTCGGTAGAGAATATCACCGCATTGGAAATGCCTTTGAGTAATTCTGTAAGTAAGGCATCTTTGGCCGCACCTTCTTTGCTTAATCTCTATTCAGAAGGAGATCTTCGTTTGGACAAATACTTCGCTAAGGCGGATGCGAATGGTTACCGGAAGAATCAGAAAGGTGGAAGTAATAACTTTTTATGTACTTTCCGTACTGGCGAGATATATCTGACGGCTGCCGAGGCTGCCGCTCAGTCAGACAAACTACCCGAGGCACGTAAACGCTTATTGGAACTGATGCGGAAACGTTATTCACCGGAAACCTATCTGGCCAAGGAGGTTATAGTCAATAAAATGGACAAGGGTGCTTTGATAGGTGAAATTCTGAATGAGCGTGCTCGTGAATTGGCATTTGAGGGACACCGCTGGTTCGACCTGCGGCGTACTACCCGTCCTCGGATGGAGAAAACCTTTGAAGGTAAAACTTATGTTCTCGAAGAAAACGACCCGCGGTATACGATTTCCATTCCTAAGGATGCTATCGAAGCCAATCCGGGGTTATTAAACTGACTTATGTGGATTCGGTATAAGAAATGATTCATGGCTGTACGGCTTTGGGTTGAACGAATGTTAGGTATTTTTACCACAGAGGGTACAGGGTCTTATAGGGGTAGGTTTTATGATTTCCTGTTGATATTTTGGGACAATAGATATTTAGTAGGGATCGGTTTGATATATCAATCTGTCCAATTGATGCCCAAATGATATTCAACAGGTACTTTCTGTCTTCGAATAGCCTGTTATGTTGACACGTCCGCTTCCCGAAAAGTCCGAAAAAGTACAATTAAGGTATAAATATACTGTGATTATACCGAATATCCACTGGTTTCACGTTTCTCGAATACAGAATATTAACTTCCCATGCGAGGGATATTAACTTCTCACGTGAGGAATATTAACTTCCTTCGTGAGAGATGTTAACTTCCCTCACTGGAAAGATGAATATTTGCCCTGAAAAATACTCTTTTTCTCCTGTGAAAAGAGTATTTTTACATGGACAGCCGGTATTTTCTGTCTATTTAGGTTGTATGTATTTATGTACTTCGCTATTTATGAGTAAGATACGAATTTTTGTTTGCATATTCTCGTTTGCGTCTACCAATGGGTGGAAATACGCGATTCTCAGGATGCGGAAAGTGCAAAGTGTCAAAAACGAACATAGGCAATTTCGTGGAGCAGATATACCTGCTATTAGGAATATAATATTGCCGTGGATAACTATGGAGCTATTAACCGAAATAGGAATTGTAAAAATAGAGGACTGTAAATGAATTTATTTTTATTGAACACATCAGTTGCCGGAGGAAGACTCGAAAAGTCATTGGAAAAGTTAGTAGATTTTGGCATGGATGCCGGTAAGGACATATTAATCGCTATTTTAATTTATGTAACCGGACGTTTTATTATTAGAAGGATAAGCGCATTAGTCTCCAAAATATTTGAAAAGCGGAAGATTGAAACCAGTGTACAGACATTCTTAAAGAGTCTGATAAAGATTTTGCTGGATATGATTCTCGCTTTTGCTATAATCGGTAAGCTCGGAGTAGAGACCACTAGTTTCGCGGCATTGCTCGCATCTGCCGGTGTAGCTGTAGGTATGGCACTTTCTGGTAACCTTTCCAATTTAGCCGGCGGACTGATTATACTTGTCTTCAAACCGTGTTTAAGGTGGGTGACTATATAGACGGACCGAGAGTAAGCGGTACAATAAAGGAAATACAGATATTTCACACCATGACTTTCCACGCTTGACAACCGTATGATTTATGTACCTAACGGGAGTCTCAGTGGCAATGCTGGAGTGTTTTGTATGACATCAATGAAATTGTCTATACTACATTCAATGAAGAAGGCATAGGATACCCGTTCCCACAACTTACCCTACATCAGGCAAAAGATTGATCTTATCATCTATATAGGTTTTTCATCCTTTATTCCAAATATTTTATCAATCACACTGGCTCACTATTTTTATACGTATTATTCTTTCATAAAAATAGTGGTACTAATTTCCCATCTATCAAATTTATCGTATGCGGAACAGAGGTTTTTCCAATTAGAGTTTTATTCCGTATTAAAGACTTTATATTTCTAACGAGTTGGAATGGGATAAAATATTAAGATTCAATCTGCATTTATTCACTCTGAAAAGTATGTAATACTATTCATTAATTCTCCAAAAAAGTTCATAAACTCCTTTTGTTTGTTTTTAGATATTATCGGTTACTAATTTATTATATAGATTTGCAAGTGTCTTTTTATCGAGATATGTATGGAAAATCAAGCCAGGAAAATTTTAAAAATATCCGGTATTATATCAGGAGGATTGATTATTGCCATTTTTATAATAATCACGATTGCCTTGAATTTTGTGTTTACTCCTGAGAAGTTAACTCCGGTGGTATTGGAAACTGCCAATCAAAATTTAAATGCAAAACTGGATATAGAAGGTGTAGAACTTACTTTCTTCTCTACCTTTCCCCGGTTCGGATTGCAACTGACAAACGGAACATTGATTTCAAAAGCCATTCGTGATACCATGTGGCAGAGAACTGACACATTGTTGTCTTTTAAAGAAGCCATATTGGTAATAGATGTAATGGATTATCTGCAACGGAAAAAGGTAAACATCCATCATCTTGCCCTGGACAGTGCCAAGATTTATGCATATAAGGACGAGACTGGAACTGCCAACTGGAACATCCTTTCCAAAAATACGAAAAATACAGTTTCATCGTCAACGGATACGGTCAGGTATGTGAATGAACTTAATATCGGGCAGGCCGCCATAAAACATGCCACAGTAACTGTGGATGACCGGAACACACATATCTTTGCTAATATATGGGGGATGGACTTGAACCTGAAAGCAAACATGAAAAAAGGGGATTCTATATTGACCTTGGACTTCAAAAACAAGAATATCCTTTTCTGGCAGAATGGGCAGTTGATAGCTAACCATATCAGTACCCATTTGAGAACAGACATTGAATTGGACACCGCTCATCGTACCCTTTTTCTGCGTGATGCCCTGATTAATGTAAATGGTATAGAATTAGGGGTAAAGGGAACGATACGGCATGATGCAATAGTACAAGCTCTTGATTTAGACTTGCAATACGGGTTGCACACTCCTTCATTGGAAACAGTATTACACATGATTCCGGAAAGTATTTTGAAAAGAACAAAGGTATCTGCCAAAGGAGAAGTTACTTTCAAAGGAAAATTAAAAGGAACCTATGGAAAACAAAAATTGCCATTGGCCACATTGGATATCAAAATTAAAGATACTTCTGCCCAGTATGCCGGGATGCCTTATGGCATAGACAAGTTAGACGTTGATTTTTTTAGTCAAATAGATCTGATGCGTAATAAACCTTCCTATCTGAATTTAAAGATATTCCATTTTGAAGGGGCAAATACCAGTATATTGGCTGATATGAAAGTAGATAATCTGTTGACAAATCCCGATATTACCTTACATACTAAATCGACTATAGACCTGAATGCACTGAAGCAAGCTTTTCCGTTACAGGAAAGTATCAGCATGGAAGGGAAAATGAAAGCCGATTTGGGGGTGCGCTGCCGTATGTCTTCCATAAAGAACCAGGATTGGGGATGTATTAAGGCCGAAGGGCAACTTGAGACGGACAAACTTGTAATACGTGATACTCAGAAGAATTTTGAGTTCATAAGTGACGCATCATTGAATTTTATCGGCAATGAATGGTTAGGGGTACGCGCCATAATTAAGGACATGACTTTTCGCTCTCCCCAATTGAGCTCTGACATGAAAAGTCTTGTTGCTACCGTCAAGACCACTCCTTCCAAAGACACGACCCGGATGGCCCAGGTGGAATGTAAAATGGAAATGCACAAACTGAAAGTGAGCTTAGGAGACTCCCTTGATTTATTTTGCGGAAAGTCTTCCGCTACTCTGAATTTAAAACCGGGAGAATATAATCCTGGCAAGCCCCGAATAGGACTTACCATGGAGACAGACACTTTGTATTGCCGCATGGGAGAGAGCAAAGTAGGAATGAATAAAGCGGGAATAGGAATTACTGCAGAAAAAATACGTGATTCATTGTGGATGCCTAAGGGCATTATAGGTTTTGATCACATGGTTGCCCGCATGCCGGAATGTGCACTTCCTATACATATACAAAAAACCTCCGTAACAGTGGGCAACCATACAATAACCTTACGTAATGCTACCATACGTATAGGCAGATCCGACATTACGGCAAATGGGGCAATCTATGATTTGTATGGAGTTATGAAGTACCACAAAGTGTTACGTGCCAAACTGGACGTTTCTTCCAATAACTTAGACTGCAACCAATTGATACGCTCAATATCCTTCCCCTCGGATACACTTACAGCAAGTACCGATACTGCTGCCACAAACCTTAAACTATTTGTGATACCTCAGAAATTAGACTTTGAACTACAAACAAATTTCCGGCGGGTACTTTATGAAAAAGTGATATTCAATGATGTCTGTGGAGCTGTAGACATACGTAACCAATCTGTACACTTGAAAGAACTTAGTATGAAAGGGCTGGGATCGAAAATGAACACTACGCTTGTTTATCAGGCAAAACGTCCGGAACAAGGATTTACTGGTTTTGATTTCCGTCTGCATAATATCAACATTGGAAAGTTGGTTGACCTTGCACCCTCTTTGGATACAATCGTACCCATGTTACGTTCATTTGAGGGAACTGTGGATTTCAATGTGGCGGCAGCTGCGGTATTGGATTCCAACCTCAACATCAAGATACCGACTTTGCGCTCGGCCATTCATGTAAAAGGAGACAGCCTTGTACTGATGGACGGTGAGACTTTCGCGGAAATCTCAAAGAAGTTCTTTTTTAAGAATAAAAAGAAGAATTTGATTGACAGTATTTCAGTAAATATCAGTATTAAAGACGGTAGTGTGACTATCTATCCTTTTGAAATTTCAATGGATCGTTACCGGGCAGCGGTAGGAGGTACACAAGGTTTGGACATGAACTTTAACTACCATATTTCCATATTGAGATCACCTGTACCATTCAAACTAGGCTTGAACATATCGGGGACTTTAGATGATATGAAATTCAAATTTGGGAAAGCCAGATATAAAGATGCAATTACACCAGCAGAAACACATAAGGTGGACAGCACAATAGTAAATATGGGACAACAGATCGCAAATGACTTCAAAAATATAATGAAAAGATAAACGAAACAACAAGAAAAGCAATATATTGAATGTTTCATAAACAAAAACATCATGATAATAAATTCATTATTTACAAACATTTTTTTATTACAACCATTATGAAAAAAAGTATCTTAACAATTATTTTTGCGTTCATCTGTATCTTGGGGTATGCGCAAGTGTCTTTTAATGTAAAGGCAGGTCTTAACCTTAGCAGTTACATCGGTGAAAATTCAGATAACTCCAAATTCAAACCGGGAGTTCGTCTTGGCGTGGGAATGGAATATCAATTCAATGAAATGGTGGCTCTGCAACCTTCATTATTTTTCTCGCAGAAAGGAGCCAAGTATTCAGATGATTATAAAGGAAATATTGCAGATGCCGATGCAGACGTAAAAATTAACCAACTGTATCTTGAGCTTCCAATCAATGTACAATTCAGATTCAACATTGCAGACAATACTAATCTTGTTATTGCAACCGGTCCCTATTTGGCCTGTGGCGTAGGCGGAAAAGCAAAATTTGACGGAAATGCTTCCGTTGGCGGTGTTGAAGTAAACGGTTCTGAAAAGATAGATACTTTCGGAGATGACGGATTGGATTATAATAGATTCGATGCCGGCTGGAACATCGGCCTCGGCGTAGAATTCGGACAGATTCTTGTAGGGCTTGATACACAGCTTGGCTTTTGCAAGATCATGGATGGAGATGCTCCGCACAATGCGAACATTGGCATCACTTTGGGATATAAATTTTAAGTTGTTCTTTTTTTGAAGACCTTTTAATTGAGTAGTTGGTAAGACTAAAGCTTTCTTGCTATTCTTATATTTCTATCTTAGAATTAAGTATTTTATTGTGGATAATCCATAATTTATTTGTTACAAAATAGACAATCTGGTATGAAAAAAATATTCATTTTATTAATAACTCTTTTTTCGTTGTCAGTCGGTGTTTATGCGCAGAAAGGGAAACAGGCTATAGGTTTCGGTCTCGGTTATGGAACAGAGATTGAAAGTCTTGGATTAGGAATTAAGTATCAGTATAACATAACCAATCCTATACGTATTGAACCCTCTCTCAACTATTTTTTTGAAAATGACAATGTAAGCATGTTGGATGTGAACGTTAATTTCCATTATCTGTTTCCGGTAGCCGGTAATGTCAAGCTTTATCCGCTGTTCGGATTGACTTTATCCAATTGGATGTTTGATATGTATGATGTTGATTGGGATGGAGACCACGTTCATGTCGATGACAATGGGAACCATAACGAATGTCGGTTTGGTGTAAACTTGGGAGTTGGGGCTGAATTTGCATTGAGCCATAGTTGGGCCATGAATCTTGAATTCAAGTATCAATTGGTTAGTGATTTTGACCAGGGTGTCATTAATATTGGAGCCGCATATAGATTTTAAAGAAAATCTCAGAATAGAAATCATATGAGTGTAAGAGGGGATAAACGTAATTTAATGCTTGTCCCCTCTTTTATGTTTCAATCTTTGGATTTCAAGTTAATCATCGTCATCATCGTCGTCATCGTATCGATAGTGCTTCTTGTGGTGCTTCTTCGTTTTTTTATATTTATGTTTCTTATGGCGAAATTTGTCATGACGCTCACAGTATGAATTGTAATATTCATACCAGCAGTCACTATGGTGATGAACCCTGTCATAGAAAGGAGTATAATACACACTTCCCGGATTTATGCCGATCTCCCTAAGGATACGGTTCGTTTTTGATTCTTACTATGAAGTAAACCATTGTTGGTTTTGCCCCTTTAGGTTTTACTAGGTTATAGTA
Organism: Bacteroides sp. OM08-11; assembly: GCF_003438665.1. Lineage (NCBI taxonomy): Bacteria > Pseudomonadati > Bacteroidota > Bacteroidia > Bacteroidales > Bacteroidaceae > Bacteroides > Bacteroides sp. OM08-11. The sequence goes on along the minus strand of NZ_QSTJ01000004.1, from coordinate 243,593 downwards.
GGGGGGATCTCTTGGGCAAAACATTGTTTGATTTCATTGTTTGAAACCATTGTTTCAGTTTTTTTAATAGAAGCATTGTTTGATGTTTCAGAATGTGCCATAATAGGGTGTTACTTGGCATATAGGCATAAAAAAAGGCATACAGCTATACTGTATGCCTTATTTGTGGAGCGTATGAGACTCGAACTCATCACCTCGACACTGCCAGTGTCGAAAAATGCGCTAATTATCAGTTAGTTATCTCTAAAAGGGTAACAAATCGGGGTAACAACCTTTTTGCAAAGGTACTAGTAATTAGCGTATTATGCAATAATTGGTGGTATAAAAAAACTCTGACTTTCGGGTAGAGAGTAAGTTTTAACCCTACGATTTATCTAGTGAGCTAGTTTTTTGTTTTGTGGGTGCGCCGTGCGGCAACTTCTATTTTAAGGTGATAGTAATAAAAAAAGCTAGCTACTGTTATAGTAACTAGCTTTTATGATTTTCTTTAATTACTCTTTTTGTTCTTTAGGGGTAGTAGCACTATACTTATAAGTTTTAAAAAAGTGTTCTCGCTCATCTTCTGATAATGCGTTAAGTCCTTCTGTTAACACCTTAGTCCTCTTATTAAAACTTTCTATTTCTATTTCTTTTTCGGCTTTCAGTTCCTCTAAGTTCTTTTGCCACTTTATACACTTAGCAATTTGCCGTTCACACTTTGCAACATATTCATTTGCTGTTGCATTTTTGGAAAAATAAACTCCATATTTTTCCATTGACTTTTGTCTTTCTGTCATTTCTTTCATAAAAAATAAAATAATTATATGAAACATTCTGCCTAAGAAGAAAGGAGTAGTTATACACTACAAACTTATTTCTTATTCAGATAAAAGTTTTCTCAAAAAATAGGCTTTTGCAAACCCTTTTTAGGCGGATTTGCTGATTCTTATAAATTATTTTTATTTTTTATTCTTTTTCTTCTTTTTTTCTTTTGCGCACTTTCCAAAAATGGAAAGAGCGTCACTAGTGAACTAGCGGTGCAAATATAGATAGTTTTTAGGGGATTACAAAACATTTTGCAAAAAACTTTATGTGCGTATGGTTGATGATGATTTTTGAAATCCAGCCAACCGAAACAATATTATAATTAATGTATCACTCCGCTTCGCTACGTGATATGGAATCTTGAATAATACCCCCAGAAACTATATTTTATCCTAGAAATGGTTCTTAAAAAGAATGAAGATACTGAAAGAACTCGCCCCTCAAAAGGGGCGAAGTTCGGTTCTTTTTAAGGTTCATGGTAAATTTGAATATATATAACCATTTCCTCTATATTGAATAAAAACTATATTGTAGATTAAGATTCATATTGATGTATATCTATATTCAGGTTAATTTGAAAATCCATATTACCTATATTCAAATTATACTTTCAATATACTATTAGTCAAACTAACATTATAGTTTTAAATTTACTTTTATTACAGAGAACCTTTTCGAGAAGAACCATCTACGCATCTGGCTTCGCCACCTCCCTGAAGGGGAGGCAAGGATGCTAGAACCTTCTCTCAAAGAACCTCTTGCTTCGCTAAAAGTGTATAAATAGGTATTACTACAAGTTTGGGAGTTTTTTTACCTCTCTATATAGGCTAATCGGATTACAAAAAAGCTCCCGAAAATAGTTAGGATATTATCAATGTTATATCCAGTTTTTTCAGGTTGTTTTTCAAGTTATCATACTTGCTTTTCTTCTTCTCCGATTTAGGACAGATAATATAAAGTTGATCCAATGCTATGGTAAATGTCTCTTTTCTACTAGCCATTATATAATCTTTCAGGGATGTATCATGTTCTGCTAGCTTTTGTATATCTGCAACAATCTCTTTTCTGATTCTAAAAGTTCCAGCCTTTTCAGCCAGCCAATCGGATTCATGTTTGGCTCTTTCGATTGGATTATAGATATTATTATTCAGATAGGTAGAGATGCAATTAATAAATTCAGGATTATAATCGCTGCTATACCAAACATCATATTCTCCAGCGTCAAAGTTTCTAATCCCGATTCTGGATAATAATTGGGTGTAATACCACATCCTATAATCTTCAAGTGTTGTCTCGCTTAAAAATGCCTCCCTTACAGAACTGGCAAAAGTATAAGGCATATTCCAATCGCCAAGCAAAATTATTCCCGTATAGCTTCTAAATTCATTCGTACTTTTGGTTTTGCTAGATCCAAAGTAGGTAATTGAATAGTCCATCTCTGGTACATAACCTTTTAATCTTAGTTCTTCATCTATTTTGTTCACCCAGTCAGATTCTCCGCTTGGTTCATCCTCAAAACGCTTTCCAATATCTTTCCATACCACAATTAAGGTTTTGCTTTGAAGTCTGGTTTTCAATATCCCGATTATATTATTAACCGTTTCATTGAATTTAATCGGATCAAACTCATTCCTTCTTTCTTGCGGTGCTGTTATCTCATGGAAATTCACTTTGGCATTATATTTATAATGTATATCCAGCAGTGTAAAGCAACTGGAATCATGCAGTAAAATATCTCCAGCACCTTCATAGATAAGTATATGGGTATTTATAGTTGATTGCCAAAGATTCTTAGGATAGAAAGATATATTCATCTTTTGTTCTCCAGATTGTTTCCAACCTTCCCAATATCTAGGAATACATTCTAGAACCACATCTCTTTTAATCCTTCCGAGTTTATGGGTTGTATTACAAAAATCATCTTCCCCATCAGCAATGAACTCTTTGTATGATTCTTCCAGATCGGCTTTTCCCTTGCATCTCCATGCGCCAGATACTTTTTCAGAGAAACATCCCAATACTGTTCTGGATATACTGACAAAAGGCTTGTAGAACATGGGAGTTTCATCGAAGATAACGTAGGCTCTTAAATCTTCCCTAGCCATCAGTTTTGCAAAATCCCCATCAAATGCAGGTACTTTTGAGGTTGGCTTATAAATCAGAAAATAATCAATAAGATCAGTCCAAAACCTGACGTGGGTTAATATGATTACTTTCTTGTTCATTATCAGTTCTGGAGTTTCACAATATACTTTCATGTTTTCTCTGGCTTCAATCTCACCATGAATAAGAAGCACATCCGAATCTGGCAGAATATTGTTTTCTATAATCCAATGATACATCTTATCGGCTTCGGCTATTGTATCTACACAATACATTATACCTTTGTCGGCTTTAAGTTTGATTAGTTGTTTTATGGATGTCGTTTTGCCAGAGCCGCATCCAGTTGATATAACATACATCCCAGTCTTGTCATCAACTTTAATAGATCCATTTCTAAGGTTCATAGTAAAACCATTTCCACTACTAGGAATTACATTGATAGCATTCATTTGCCGCCTCCTTCCTCTGGTTCATCATCAACAATCAACCATTTATATTTATCAGCCAAGAAGTGCATATAAGAAAGCATGGATTCATCATCGAAAAAAGCATTGTCAAAATCAGGCTGCAATGCTTGTAATATCTTAAACTCATTCCTTATCTGTTCCATGAGTTCAGATTTTCTTTTAATAAGTGTTTCGTTCATCTTGATATGTTTTTTAGTATTAGTTCAATGGTATAAGTTCTTTCAGCCACCTCAACAGATCTGCTTTATATGAAGAAAGGACGATAAACCTCTACCGATCTATCATCCTTTCCAAGTCATATTGAGAACTAAAAAACACTTATACATCAATTAGGGAATAAGGCTTTGAGATACGCATTTCATTGGTTTGCAAATATCCCCAGCCAAACTTTATTTTAACCTCATAACCACACAATAAGGCTTTATTTCAAGTTTCATCCAGTTTACCTTATTCGCACCTAGCAGAACGGCACTTGACTTATATGCTGCCTTAAACTCTTTCTGCTCCATTAAACATGAATAGCTAAATGGAACTATTGGAAATGGATTGGGTAGATGAAAATTATTGTAGCCTTCTCCAGTAATCATAAAAGCGTCTGCATCTTTCATAAGTCCATCAGCCAGATCATCTTTGGAATAATCTGTATATCTCTGGAAAACGGCTGTTATAGTCTTGTCAGTCGTAGTTATTCCGAATATCACCTTGTCTAGACCTATATAGTTGTCTAGGTCTGTTTGTACAAGTCTGGCTATTTCATCATCAGTTTGTATTCCAGTATCGTAGATCTTCGATACTAGAACTATCTTTTTCGATAGTCTGTTATTACCGTTATTTATTCTTTTTGCCATACTACTAATAAGTTATTTCAAGTACAATTCTATCACTATAGATACGTATCTTTATTTCTTCCGTTTTTTGTTCCCCTAACAATTCCAACAAGGTACGGTAAAACCTTATAAATGCACTTTTATGTGTATAATAATGATATTTCCCTATCTTTATCAAAGGATAAATCAATGGCTGTTCTTCCTCTCCAAGTCTGAAAGCTGATACTGAAATACCTGAAACAATATAACAATCAGTATCTATAATCAAATCTTTGTCAGTTGCATCTAATGAATCACGCCAGAATACTAATCGAATCTTGTTTTCTGCAAGTTGATTATATTCTATCTTTATTATTCCATTTGTTTTCTCGTCCAATTTGCCTTGGATCATTTCTTCAATTTCATTTTTGCCCCACCTAGTACATAACATCATGTTGAAGGCTATAAATTTAAAATCCATAATTACTACTTTTGCTTTTCTGTGATACTACTTTTAAAATTATTCCATACTTCTTTTGTAAGAAACCGATTAGTCCAATATAAGAATCGCTTCTTCTTCTTTCACGAGGACAAATCTTCAAAATCTCCTTCAAGTCGATTTCAATAGAGAGACCAGTTGAGAATGAATCACCGAATTTCTGCTTTAATGCTTCTATATCGGATTCATATCTACTTTCATTTGTTTTTTCGATTACATCAGGACAAACTTCATGATCTCTAACCTGACGTTCCAGCGGTTCTTCTAAAGAACCACTGAAAAATGTTCTAATAAAATTCCCCCACATGATAGTAGGTTTTAAATGTTTTGTCATTAGTTAGAGTTTCACGTCTAGGGAAGCGCGTTTTGTCATTTTCAGATAAGGACAAAAAATAACGCACTAAGACTTGTTGTCCTAGTGCGTTTGATACTTTCGGGTTATTTTCAATTTGGGAAGTTTATAAAGATTTTGGAAATCAATTTTGAATAATACCCTTTCTCATTATTAGGATAATGTAATTCTGCCGTTATAAATACTCCATCCTTCAAGACAGTCTTTAAATAAAATATATCCCCATTTTCCGTATAATCAGATACGACAAACCAGTTATCTTTTAATCTATAATAAACAGGAGATTTGGATCTATATTCGTTATATTTATCCTCAATAGTTTCATTTAAGACATTATGCATTCCATATACAATTAAACAGGTATGACTATCCTTAGAGAATCTACAACCATCCCCATTTTCAGATTCATATATATTGCTAAAAGAAGATGGATATAAGACATTGTAGCCAAAACGAGAATTATGGTATTTTTTTAGTGTAGTTTCTTGTGGAACTACATTGTGATTGTCTTTTTGCAGTTCAAAAGGCATTTCAATACCTTTATAGTTAACAAATGTACCATAGAAAGAATCACTAGTAAATCTTCCTTTGAAATCACCCGTTTGTTCTCCTTTATTATTAAATTCAAGCAACACAACATCACCACTATCTGATACACCACCATATAAATGTAAACAACTATCACTACCGTTCTTATCATAGTAATATTTACCATAGATTTTGTCGCCTTGCATTGATAGCTGCATTGTAATAGGGTATTTGTTATTAATTTGACCTTTCAGATAATAAGTATTTCCATTATAAGACGGTGCGATTAATCTTCCTTGTAAGTCGTAATGAATATCAACAAAGGCATATTCACTTGTAGCATTACAATCTATAAATTTAGTCATTACCATTCTATGAGCTATATATCCATCATCATTTTTAGTTATCGCTCTTCCTGAACAAAGCTCTCTAATTTGCCAGTTAGAAGGATTTAGTTCTAATACACACTCTATATGTCCAATACTATTAGCACCATTATTACCAGAAATGAGTAATGTATTATTTTCTTGATTAATCAGTACATCATAATTAATCAACAATACCTCCCCGGCATTATTTGTTGGTAAAGCTTCTGTGTCAAACTGTTTTAGTTCCTTCCTATCCAAGTCATATATTAAAAGGTAGGGAAAGCCATAATCACCTTCACCTTTTAACCTAAAAGTACAATATTGGGATAACTCCGGATATTTATGATCAACTTGTATTTTATCACCATACTTAGTCGTCAGTTCTTGAATAATGGCGTTTGATCTTTGTTCGTATGTATCCGATGTGGATTGCGTGCTATGTTGTTGAGTGGCATCTGTTATACTATTTACTTCCTCTTGTTGAAGCGTTGGTATTACATTTTCATTTTTAGTACATTGCCACACTACAAATACAGCTATAATGATAACTGCAATACCTCCAATAGCAAATCCAATATAAGGCGATTTAGATTGTTCTTCTGCTTTGTTTTCTTCCTGTCGCTTGATAAAACTAGATTGTGGTACCACCAAAGCATAATATTCATTCAATGTTTTATGATAATAGAATTGCTTGATAATTAGTATTAACGGTAAAATCCAAACACTTCGTATTATCAAATCCATTGTAGAATAAATGTCTGTACCTAATAACCTTCCTATCCATGCTATCGTTTGTAAGGTTACTCCATCACGTATTATCATTTCATATAAATCAGTACTCGACTTACATATCCAGCAACAAGCCAATGTATTTAGTATAGCTAATCCTTCAATAATCCGTCTATCCAGTTTTCTCCCAATGCTACCAATTACAATTGCCAAAGAAAAGATAACAGTTATTATGATGAAGATAATAGCAAATGTATGCAAACTGTCCGCTTCACTCATTAAATAGTTGAAATTAGAAGTAGTATTGATACCAGTATGTTCATTTACTAAATCACCAACTACTGAATATTCTTGAACGAAAGAACTTACATCTTCATCCGTTTGCTTATATACTGGTTCAACTTGTAAGGCATAAACACATACCAGACTACCAAAAAGAATCTGCCAAAAGGACATGGATAACAAACCTTTAGTTATTCTTTTTTCAGTAGATGAGTGATATTGATTATGAATAAAAGGAATTATCACCTTATAGAAGATGATAATTCCGATGATTATAGAGATAAACATTACTATGATAAATTAATAACGTTGTGCCCACATAGATATTTTGTATGAAAGCATTGAATATTCTCCTAATATTTTACAATCCTTATTTAATAAAACACTTTTCCCATTACAAATTCCATATATACAATTTTCATTTATTGATGATATTTGTGTAAATGTCTGAGGTATAAGTTTTGTTTCATCCATAGATAGAAGAGTATATTCATTTCCTTGTTTTGCAATAAAAAAATTCCCATTACAATACGTAATTCGTTCATATTTATCTTTTATAACTATTTCTCCATTTTTATTCATAATTCCAAAACCTTGATTTGTTACAAATATAGGGTATCCTTTTTCTGTTATAAAGGTTAGTTTGTACTCGTCATTTGCTTGAACTAATATTTGTCCGTTAATATTTTTAACACCCCAAGTTCCTTCAGAAGTAACATAAGGTACTAAATTCTCATATATAGCATTGCCCCAAATTTCAATAGTGTTCTTTATATAATCTTCATTATCTCCATTTTCATCAGTTATAGTATAAACTTTTTCCCCTTTCTTATTGATATAATATATATCCTTTTTATCATTCATAACTAAAGCATATCCCCTTTGATGTGGAAATGCAAAACGATATTGAAGTGGAATTATTATTTTTCCTTGCATATTGATAAATCCAAATTGATCATCTTCGTTTATAACAACAGCTAATCCATCTTGAAAACTAGATGCTTGTATAATTTCATTAGGTAGTTCAAATACTTTCTCACCTTGTTTATTGATATATGAAATATTCTCACCTTGTTTTATAACAGGAGCTAATCCACCGTAAAAAGCTCCAACACTAGTGTAATTTACATCTATAATTTTTTCAGGTTCATTTATATTATGCAATTCATAAGTACCATTTTGCCTAGGTACAAAAAACATATCATCAGTTACCGAAGTTGGCATACCTTGAAATGTTGGTTGTACAACAATTTTCCCTTCTGTTGTAACAAATCCCCATTTACCATTTTCTGTTTCTTGGTAAGCTAAATGTGTAATACCTTCACGATTTTTATTAGTACTAGTATTACCACAAGCAGATAAAAAGAATGAAATTATCATTCCTAGAAAAAAAACACATTTTGTTTTCATGTTACTTAGCTTTTATGAATTATATTTTGATCTACAATTTGACAATCTTTCCGTCTATTTTGTCTATAAATAAATCAATAAACTCTTGAACGGAATTTCCACAAGGATAATTGGGTGTCAGATACATTGGAGCAATAAATTGATAATTAAAATCACTTCCATCTGCATAGATCGTGATTTTCATTATTATGGATGATATGAAATTTGCATTAATATCCCAAACAAATAGTTTGTTGAATAATTTTTCTATAGTTGGAGTTCGTTTAATAAAATAAATATTAGAACAAGCCTCATAAGCTAAAGTATGCCATAACTGTTGATTAGGTGAGATATAAAAGACTAATAAAACTTCTTGTAAATCAGTTAATGGATTCAATAAATCTTGTTTCAATTGAGATAGTGTTTTTTTGTTCATAGTTATATTCTCCTTATACGCCTATAAGTTCCCAAAGTCAGCAGATTTAACTATGCAAGAAAGGCATGGAACTTGTTCTGCTATTCACCGAAAACGGGTATCGCCAAACACCCAGTAGAAATGAATATGAAGAAACAAATACCCATGCCGTAATGATATGTAAAATCAGATACAGTATGGGCTATACCTAATTACATATACAAAACAGAATGAGCGTTACATTTCTCTATCCTTCTACTTTTGAAATTGGCGATTTCGTTTTCAGGATAAAGCAAAAAACGCTTTCTATGTTAAGTTCAGCCATTTCTCCAGCCGAACACTGCAAAGATAAAGTTTTTTGTTTAATGTAACGCTCTTATTGAGTATTTATTTCTTCAAAGATAAGGCTTTTAGACTGTTCTAGGACAGATAGACTTCAAAAATATCATTTATGTAGGAGAATAAAAAATAAGAGAAAGTAAGTCTGACTTTCCCTTATCCAGTCTTAGAACCCGAAACATCTTTCATTATATGTTTCAGTACACATCCATAAGCAATCCTTTAACCTGAAATTATATTTATCTTCAAGTGTTGATAAGTAACTTTCAAAATCATCGTATCGCTCCGATTCTTCTATTTGTTGCCTATCCAGTTTTATCTTGATTACTTCTCCAATCGAGTAGTCCAAGATGATAATGTAGTTTGTTTCCATTACTCTTTATTGTTTATAAATTGATTTTTGATTCTTTGAACTGTTGAAATACCTATCCCTTGAAGTTTGGCTATATTCCTGATACTATATCCTTTTTTTAATAGGATAATAGTTTCCTTATATTCATCCTTCATTTTCTCTTCTGTCTTGATACTACCTTTCTTCCTTCCTAATTTGCCTCCATTCATAATATAGTTTTTCCTTCCGCTATTCAGACGATATTCTATATTGCTTCTTTCGATATTAGACATTTCAGCAAGGATGGTTATCAAAATAGAAACGATAGGATTTACTTTTCCGTCTTTCTGCAAAGTATAAAGTCCCAAGTTCTGGATATACACAGATACATTTGATTCATGTAGTATTTCCAATGATTTCAGAACTTGCAAAGTAGATCTTCCCAATCTACTAAGTTCAGATAAAAGCAGGTACTCTACAGAATTGTTTCTACAATACTCCAAGCATTCTGTGAGAACTACTCTTTCCTCATTTTTCTTTGCTCCTGAAATATGTTCCTCGTATATGTTCACGATTTCCATATTTTGTTGGTTTGCATATCTTTTCAGATCTTCTATTTGTCTTGATGTGTCTTGCCGATCACTTTCAGACGAGACACGTGCATATATTACAGCTTTTGTTTCCATAATAATCTTTGAATAAAATGATAACATGAAGAAGTGTATTCAAAACCTTTCCACAGATTTATTTGAACACACTCCCTGATTGAACACAAAAAGGAGAAACTACCTTTGTTTTGTAGTTCCTCCTAGAAATTGTTACCTTACATATCAAGTTGGTTATTCGATAAACCAACTATAGGATTCATCTTCATGCTTTAATGCTTCTGTCAGTCCTTTACTTACAGTTGTCGCATTAACGCTGCGATTCAGGAATGAATCTATATAACTGTTCTTGTTCGCACCAGTTATCAGGTTATAGAACTTCCACATACTTATTTCTCCGTTACTTCCAGCAAAATTCTTATCGTGAGTGTAGGATTTGGCTACATTGTTTATTTGACTGTCTGTAATTAAAAGTTGTGGTAGTCTTTTCTGTTGGTTCTGTGACAAGTAATTATATAATCGCATTCTTCCCAGAATCTGGCAGAATTGATGTTCACTTAGCATTGTATCGTTTAAAGACTGCATCAGATGAATATGTTTGGCTATATTGTACTGATTGAATAAATCAAGTGCTGCCAGATATAAATCCGCATCGTTACTTGCTTTAACTTCATCTTTGTAACCGTCTGTAAAAATACATTGGTTAGTACATACAAGATTCAAAAAGCCAACTGCCAGACTGAATTTCTGCATTGTCTTTTTGCCTGATAAGTTATCCCTTCCATAGCTTTTGCTGCCTGAAATGGATAGGTTCAAACGATTTCCATTCATATCTTGAAATACGCTAGGTACTTCAATATTGAAAATCATTCTTTCGTAGTACATTGTCTTGTCCGATTCGAGAAGCTGATCTACTTTTTTGTTTATAGCTTCTGGGATTCTACCTTTTACAATGTGGCTAACTCTTATTACGGGATCTTCTATCTTTTCTCCCTTATAAAAATCCCGAACTGCCTCATAGATACTTTCTATGAAACATTGATGTGATATACATACCTCATTATCCTTAGAAAATGTAGGTATGATGCAATCATTTTTGAGGTGTTCCAATGTTACCTCATTTGTATTGGCTTCAATAAATGGAGATCGTTTAGGTTGCTGTTCTTCCTGCTTTTCCGATATAAGAATTGCTTCCTCCGCTTCATTCTTCCAATTATTGTCTAAAGCCACCATGTTTGTAGATGGCATTATTAAATTTACTGTTTCCATTTTTAATCTGTTTTTATTTTCTTTACTTTCTTACTCAAAACCGATCTTAGTTTCTTCCAATTTTTGGCAATAACTAAAACTGATTCAAGCACTATTATCAGAATAGCTTCACCACGTTCATACTTAGTCATGGTTTGCACTCCTGATTAAATCCCTTTACTGTTTTGGGCTTTCTGTGGCTTCTCCAAAAATGTTCCAGATACTCTATGAGTTCTATTACATTTACTATGAAGCCGATTACTTTCATTACTTCTAAAATTTTTCTTGTTTTCATTATTCCTCCTTTATTAAATTGTTTATTAATGTTTTATTATTCTCATTAATAAGGCTTTGAAAGGAGAATAAAAAAGGCAGAAAACAATTTGCTGTTTCCTGCCGTAGAGAATAAAAACGGATAATAACGAAAACATAATTCTTACTTTCCCGATTTGATATAACTGGAGTATATCTACCGAAAATAAGGATTATGTTTTCTGTAGCTGCCAGTATATAACATTATACTGTGCTACCGCTTATCATATCTTACTTCTTATGCTTATTACCGTTTATTCTTTTCTTTCATTTATAAGGTTTTCAAAGGATTATAACCGTATCTATTTTATGATAATATCTCCATTGGGTGTTACTGTTACCAATATATAGGCTTCTCTAGCTGATTTTCCTGCATACTTATAAGTATTATGCGAGTATTGGCAGTTCAAACCTAGTTTTTGTAGGATAGTAATAGCAATTTTAAGCGCATTGAGTTTTGGATCTAATAAGACAGTAGCCTGCAAAATTTCTATAAGTCTTACTTTCAATTCTTCGGGGGTGTTCTCAAAGGATTTCAATATTTGTTGCTTATACTGTTCTACGCGGTTTATATCCTCTAGATACTTATTTATCTCTGCGGTTTTCTCTAAAGCGAGTATATCCACTTTGTTTTGATGAAGGGCTTTCAGTGAAAACAAGTCTTTTGTTCTGAATATTAGTTGTAGTAATTCATCCATATCCATGTTTATTGTTTGGGTAAGAGAAACTTGTTGGGGGTGATTGATATTGCTTTCTTCATCACATAGTTGTACTATTTCGTCTGGACGGTTTGCAAGCGAATCTTTATATATATCTATATATTTATTGGTAGCTTTATCGTAGCCTCCTATTGTTTTTATGGTTTGTCCCGTAAACTTGCTTATTTGTTCATAATTCCATCCACGTGCAACCAGTAGAGATATAAAGGTTCTTCTACCAGTGTGGGTGGCAATACATTCATGGCGTGAACGCTTTACTTCTCTAGGCTCGGATTCACCCTGATAATGAAAAGACTGTAATTCTTCCCCTTTAATGCCTGCTTCTAAAGCAATTCTTTTGATGTTTTTATTAATCATATCTTTTGTTATAGAAGGAAGTTTGCAGTGGTATTTATCTATCAATATCTCCTTTGCTATTTTAAAAATGATTCCTACTTCTACTTTTTTATTTGGTGTTTTCTTGGGTGCAAGGGTGATATAGTATTTGCCGCCAATTTCTTCTACTCGCTCATCTAGTCGTAATGTATCAGTAATACGATGCCCGAATGTACATTCAAGTAAGAAAATGTCACGTACTTCTTCATCACGTTTGCAAGTGGGTTTATAATTGTATAGAAGCATAACTTCATCATTCCTTAATGCTATATGGTTGGGGGAGGATTTATCATTGAATAGTTTTATTTTGAGCGAATTTATTTCAGCTTCCGTAAGGTACTTATTTGCTCTAGCACAAAGTATAATGGCGGATTTTGCATATTTCAAGATTGAATTGATGGTAGGTATAGCATAGGATTGTCCTTCATCATACGTATAATTGTCATGGATATAGTATGCAAAAGATGTGAGAAATTCAGTGGTGAAATATTTGAAGCTATCTACCTTTATATTTTTTTCATCTTCAAGATAGGAGAGGTAGAATTTGAGTGCAGGAAGTCCTTTTTTAATATAATTGTCGGATGTTCCTGATGCTATAGTTGTATCGTTATAGACTGCATCATGGATTACTTTAATAATATCATCGAACTTGTTTTGTTCTTCTTCTGCTGCTTTCTTTGTTTTTTGTCTTGCCATATCGTTGAACTCGTTTAGAAGTAGTTTGACTATATCAGTGCTATTATATTTTGCAATACTACAAAGGTATAGTTTAAACTTGGTAAAACGATCCTTTATTTCCTCTATTTTTTGGTTCACTATTGAATTGTTTATATTGTCAGCATTAGTCAGAATAGGACTAATGTAGGCTTTTTGCAATGATTGATTCCATTGTGTTGGATAGATCTTGGTGTGGGTAGCAAACTTGTACTGTTTACTATTGAATCTAATAATAAAGTTTATTGCAGACGGACGCCTGCTTCTCGGTGATTTTAGATAGAATCTACCGCACAACTCTAAGGGGAAGATCTGCTGTTCCATCAGTGTCGAAAATATACCTGATTTTCAGCGGCTTAATGAAAAACTGGGGTAACAAAAAAGGGTAACAAAAAAGGGTAATGCACTCTCTAAAATACAATATTGAGGCTGTTACGCACCGCATTGCCCAAATAAAAGAAAGCCGCTAACTAATTGATAGTTAACGGCTTTTGAGTGGAGCGTATCGGACTCGAACCGATCACCTCGACACTGCCAGTGTCGCGCTCTAGCCAGATGAGCTAACGCCCCGTTGCTAACGTTTGCAGAAGAGTCCGCATTTTTGATGGCGCAAATATAATGTATTATTCTGAAATAATTGCTATGTTTGCGAAACAAAATGAAAAAATGAGTTATGCTGATATATAATACTACTTATCATGTGGAGGAAGGACAGGAAAAAAACTTTCTGATTTGGATGCAGGAATATTATCTTCCGGAGGTGGAAAAAAACGGAACTTTATTTGCTCCGCGTATTCTTCGTGTATTGAGCCATAGGGATGACGGAGAGAGTTATTCTGTTCAGTTTGAAGTAGAAAATTCTGCCAAGTTACATCGTTGGCACCAAGAACAAGGAGTGAAACTGAATGAAGAATTGCTGAAAACTTTTCAAGATAAAGTAGTGGGATTTCCTACATTGATGGAGGTGATAGTGTGATACAACCGGTCAAGGAAAAGATTATTTTAGGTATTGATCCCGGTACTACCATTATGGGGTACGGAATATTACGTATAGTGGGGGTAAAACCTGAAATGATTGCCATGGGCATCATCGACCTCCGTAAGTTTGATGACCATTATCTGAAACTTCGCCATATTCATGAGCGCGTATTGGGTATCATCGAAAGTTATTTGCCGGACGAACTTGCCATTGAAGCTCCATTTTTTGGAAAAAACGTACAATCCATGTTGAAGTTAGGACGTGCGCAAGGTGTGGCTATGGCTGCCGCTTTGAGCCGGGATATTCCTATTACGGAATATGCGCCATTGAAAATAAAGATGGCGATAACTGGAAACGGCCAGGCATCCAAAGAGCAAGTGGCGGATATGCTGCAACGTATTTTGCATTTTTCTAAAGAGGAAATGCCTGTTTTTATGGATGCTACTGATGGACTTGCTGCCGCCTATTGTCACTTTTTGCAGATGGGACGGCCAACGATAGAAAAAGGATATCACGGATGGAAAGATTTTATAGCCAAAAATCCTGATAAAGTAAAGAAATAATCGTTTGATTACATTTGTTATCTAGTACTTAAAATAAAAGCCATGAAATTAAATGAACTTGCTATTATCGGAGTAGCCGCGACAACCGTTATTAGTTGTACCCCTACTAAAAATGAATATGCTTCGTACGAACTTTATCCAGTCCGTTCGGGTAGTTTGTCAGAAATGGAATATACGCCTGCCATCACACAATTTACCCTGTGGGCACCTACGGCAGATGAGGTTCGCTTGATGTTGTTTGATGCGGGAGAGGGTGGACATGCGTACGAGACAGTTTCAATGAAAGCTTCGGAGGAAGGTACTTGGAAAACCAGAATAGAGAAAGATTTGAAAGGTAAGTTCTATACTTTTAATGTGAAAATAAAAGATAAATGGTTAGGTGATACTCCTGGTATCAATGCGAAAGCGGTTGGAGTGAATGGTAAACGTGCAGCTATTGTGGATATGAAAGAAACAGATCCTGAAGGTTGGGTTGAAGATAAGCGCCCAGTATTGGTTTCTCCAGCAGATGCTGTGATTTACGAAATGCATCACCGTGATTTCTCTATTGATCCTTCTTCGGGTATCCGGAATAAAGGTAAATTCTTGGCATTGACGGAAATAGGTACAGTGAATGCAGATAAGTTGGCTACGGGAATCGATCATTTGAAACAACTGGGTGTGACGCATGTACATATTCTTCCTTCGTACGATTATGCTTCGGTAGACGAAACAAAGTTGGATGAAAATAAATATAATTGGGGATATGATCCGCAGAACTATAATGTTCCCGATGGATCTTATTCTACTGATCCTTATAAGCCGGAAGTACGTATTCGTGAGTTCAAGCAAATGGTACAAGCCTTGCATAAGGCGGGTATCCGTATCGTACTGGATGTGGTGTATAACCATACTTTCAATACTTTGGAAAGTAATTTTGAACGTACTGTACCTGGCTATTTTTATCGTCATAAACCGGATGGCGGCTTTTCCGATGCTTCGGCTTGCGGTAATGAAACGGCAAGTGAACGCCCCATGATGCGGAAGTATATGATAGAGTCTGTGTTGCATTGGATAAACGAGTATCATA
Source organism: Bacteroides sp. OM08-11 (assembly GCF_003438665.1). NCBI lineage: Bacteria > Pseudomonadati > Bacteroidota > Bacteroidia > Bacteroidales > Bacteroidaceae > Bacteroides > Bacteroides sp. OM08-11. The sequence goes on along the minus strand of NZ_QSTJ01000004.1, from coordinate 227,597 downwards.
TTGATGGTTTCCGTTTCGATCTGATGGGTATTCACGATATCGAAACCATGAATGAAATTCGTAAAGCGGTTTCTGCTATAGATCCAAGTATCATTATCTATGGTGAAGGATGGGCGGCATCAACTCCCCAGCTTCCGGAGGACTCATTGGCAATGAAAGCGAATACTCATAAAATGCCGGGGATTGCGGCATTCTCCGATGAAATGCGGGATGCCTTACGTGGTCCGTTTGATAATGATCATCAGGGAGCTTTCCTTGCTGGATTTCCCGGTGGAGAAGAAAGTATTAAGTTTGGTATCGTGGGGGCGATACAACATCCGCAAGTCAATAATGATTCTGTTAATTATAGTAAAGCGCCTTGGGCGATACAACCTACGCAAATGATCAGCTATGTATCTTGTCACGATGATATGTGCTTGGTAGATAGATTAAAGTCCAGTGTGCCCGGAATAACTCCCGAAGAACTTGTTAAACTGGATAAACTAGCACAGACGGCTGTATTTACTTCGCAAGGTATTCCTTTTATCCAGGCAGGTGAAGAGGTGATGCGCGATAAGAAAGGGGTACACAATAGTTATCAAAGTCCCGATTCTATTAATGCTATCGATTGGAACCGCAAGACTGTAAATGCGGACGTGTTTGCTTATTATAAGGGATTAATTCAAATGCGAAAAAATCATCCTGCTTTTCGTATGGGCGATGCTGATGCGGTACGTAAGTATTTGGAATTTATTCCTGTTGAGGGTAGTAATGTAGTGGCTTACCGTTTGAAAGGACACGCTGGTGGCGATGCTTGGGAAGATATCTATGTTGTATTGAATTCCCGTAAAGAGGTTGCTGAAGTAACCATACCCGAGGGAAAATATACGATAGTATGCAGGGATGGATTTATCAGCGAGCAAGGTTTGGGAACAATGTATGGTCCCGTAATTTCAGTTCCGGCGCAATCGGCACTTATCTTTTATAAATGATGCAACAATATACTATACATATAGCGGGGGGCGTAGCACGTAATCCGCTTGTTCGTTTGGCGCAACCTGTCAGTCTTGATTTTCTTGCCGGAGAACATATTGCTATCGTTGGTCCTAACGGATCAGGAAAAAGTTTGCTGGTAGATATGCTTACTGGGAAATATCCCTTGCGGGAAGGTGAATTGGCATATGATTTTTCTCCTTCTACTACAAAGACGGTATACGATAATATTAAATATATCGCTTTCCGCGATACATACGGTTCGGTAGATGCCAACTATTACTATCAGCAGCGTTGGAATACCCATGATCAGGAAGATACGCCCGAAGTGTGCGATTTGCTGGGAGAAGTAAAGAATGATGTTTTGACACAACAGCTTTTTGAACTTTTCCGCATTGAACCGATGCTCGATAAGAAAATAATTCTTCTTAGTAGCGGTGAGTTGCGTAAGTTCCAGTTAGCAAAGACTTTGCTTACTGCTCCCCGTATTCTTATCATGGACAATCCGTTTATCGGACTGGATGCTTCCACGCGCGAACTTCTTTTTAATTTATTGAATGGACTTGCACACATGGATTCTTTACAGATTATCCTTATACTTTCCATGATGGATGACATACCTTCTTTTATAACTCATGTTGTACCGGTGGATAATATGATAGTAGGGGAAAAAATGGAACGTGAGATGTATATGCAGGCATTTCATATGCAGGATTTTGTTGCGCCTATGGAAAATCTGCAACAACGTATTCTTGATTTGCCATACGGAAATACTAGTTATACTTCGGAAGAGGTGATAAAATTAAATAAGGTGAGTATCCGCTATGACGACCGTACCATATTGAAAGAATTGGATTGGACGATACTACGTGGAGAAAAGTGGGCATTGAGTGGTGAGAACGGTGCGGGTAAGTCGACTTTATTGAGTTTGGTGTGTGCTGATAATCCGCAGTCATATGCTTGTGATATCAGCCTGTTCGGAAGGAAACGCGGGACAGGTGAAAGTATCTGGGAAATTAAGAAGCACATCGGATACGTCAGTCCTGAAATGCATCGTGCTTATTTGAAAAATCTCCCTGCTATTGAAATTGTGGCTTCCGGTTTGCATGACAGTATCGGCTTGTACAAGCGTCCTCGTGAAGAACAAATGGCTGTGTGTGAGTGGTGGATGGATATATTTGGTATCTCTGCTTTGAGAGATAAGCCTTTTCTGCAGCTGTCCAGTGGAGAACAACGTTTAGCATTGTTGGCACGTGCTTTTGTCAAAGACCCGGAATTGTTAATTTTGGACGAACCTCTTCACGGACTGGACACTTACAATCGCCGTCGGGTAAAAAAGATCATTGAAGCTTTTTGTTACCGTCGGGATAAAACGATGATTATGGTAACCCACTATGAAAATGAATTGCCCGGTACAATAACTAATCATTTGTACTTAAAACGTAATCAATAAATTTATTTGCTTGATAAAGAATAAACAATGATGTAAATCGTTATATTTGTACATTAACTATTTTAAATCATTTATATCATGAAATTCTTTATTGACACAGCTAATCTGGAACAGATTCGAGAAGCCTATGATTTGGGCGTTCTTGATGGCGTTACTACCAATCCTTCACTCATGGCAAAAGAGGGGATCAGAGGAGTAGAGAACCAATGTAAACATTACGTGGATATCTGTAACATTGTAAAGGGTGATGTGAGTGCCGAAGTTATTGCTACCGATTATAAAGGCATGATTAAGGAGGGCGAAGAACTTGCGGCGCTTAATCAGCATATCGTAGTAAAAGTGCCTTGCATTGCTGATGGTATCAAAGCTATTAAATATTTCTCGGGGAAAGGTATACGTACGAATTGTACATTGGTTTTCTCTGTTGGGCAGGCATTGCTGGCTGCCAAAGCCGGGGCTACTTACGTGTCTCCGTTTGTTGGTCGTCTTGATGATATTTGTGAAGATGGTATTGCTTTAGTGGGTAAGATTGTGGAGATGTATCGTTATTATGATTATTCTACTCAAGTACTCGCTGCTTCCATCCGTCATACGGCACATATCATCCAGTGTATAGAAGCGGGAGCCGACGTGGCAACTTGTCCGCTTTCGGCTATCAAGGGATTATTGAACCATCCATTGACAGATGCTGGCTTAAAGAAATTTTTGGAAGATTACAATCGTGTAAACGGATAACTTCTGAAAAAGCCTATAAGCCTATCCTTCACTGTAATTCTTGACTATTATTGGCGAATAATAGAATAAAATATTTATTTTTGCAAAATATAATAGTTTCAAAAATAAAGCATTGATGAAAGAAAGGCTTATAGGATTCTTCAAGACATATTTATTGTTTGTCTGTATTTTTATATTGCAGAAACCGGTTTTCATGTTCTTCTATCACTCACTCTACGGAGATATTTCGTGGACGGATTGGTTTAAAGTGATGTGGCATGGATTACCATTGGATTTATCCCTTGCCGGTTATCTGACAGCTATTCCAGGTTTGCTTTTCATAGTCTCTGTATGGACTTTGTCTGATGTTCTCCGTCGTATATGGAGCGTCTATTTTCTTGTTATCTCAATTCTGATTTCTCTTATATTTACGGTAGATTTACTGCTTTATGAGTATTGGGGATTCCGTTTGGATGCTACTCCTTTATTTTATTTCTTTTCATCTCCCAAGGATGCGGTGGCAAGTGTTAATGCCTGGATAGTGCTGGGGGGAATTATGGCAATGGTTGTGTATGCAGGTGTATTATATGCTATTCTTTATGGCCTGTTGTTGCAAAAACGTTATTTCTATCGGATGAAGTTGCCTTATCGTCGTTTGAGAATATCGGGTGTTTTATTACTTCTGACAGGATTGTTATTTATTCCTATCCGTGGAGGATTTACGGTATCTACTATGAATGTAGGTAAAGTTTATTTTACTACAGACCAACGCCTGAATCATGCTGCCATTAATCCGGCTTTTAGTCTCATGGAATCACTTTCCAAACAAAAAGATTTTGGTAAACAATATCGCTTTATGAGTGCCGGAGAGGCTAACAATATATTTGTGAAAATGCTTGATCCGGCTGTATTGGGAAGGGATACGATAGCGGTTGGTACTTTGCAACAGTCTGCCGATTCTTTGTGTTCACTGTTTACGGAAAGTCGTCCTAATGTGATTTTTGTAATCATGGAAAGTTTTTCTTCCAAGCTGATGAAGACTTTAGGTGGCGAAAGTAATGTTGCAGTCCATCTGGATAGTTTGGCACAAGAAGGAGTACTTTTTACTAATTTCTATGCCAACAGCTTCCGTACAGACCGGGGATTGGTTGCTATATTGAGTGGCTATCCGGCACAGCCTACTACCAGTATCATGAAGTATCCTCGTAAAACGCAGTCCATTCCTGCAATAGCTGGTAGTTTGAAAGAAGCAGGGTATAGTGCGAAATACTATTATGGTGGTGATGCTGATTTTACGAATATGCGTTCTTATCTGATGTCTTCTGGTTTTGATGAGATTGTGTCCGATCAGGATTTCCCCATGTCGGAACGTTTGAGTAAATGGGGGGCGCACGATCATCTTGTGTTCCGTCGTTTATTGGATGATTTGAGAGCTGAGGCGGCAGAGGGTAAATCGGTAGGGAATAATACACCTTGGTTTCGGGTATTGCAGACTTCAAGTAGTCATGAACCATTTGAGGTGCCTTATCAGCGTCTGGAGAATAATCGTTTGAATGCGTTTGCTTATACGGATAGTTGTATTGGCGATTTTGTGAAGCAATTCCATGAATTACCGCAGTGGAAAAATACTGTTATTCTTTTTGTTCCCGATCATTTGGGAGCTTATCCTGAGTACATCAGTAATCTTGAAATAGATCGTTATCAAATCCCGTTATTGTTGGTTGGTGGTGTCATACGTGAGCCCAGACGCATCGATGTCTATGGTTCGCAACATGATATTGCTGCTACTTTATTGGCACAGCTCTCATTGCCTCATGATGAATTTATTTTCAGCAAAGATATGCTTAATCCGGCATCTCCTCATTTTGCATTCTTTACCGTTCCCGATGCTTTTGGTGTGGTAACGTCAGATAATCAGTTGATATTTAATAATGAATCCAATTCTGTTGTAGTAGATGAAGGAATTGAGAGAAGCAAGAATTTGAAGTTGGGACAGGCATATTTGCAAAAGTTGTATGATGATATTGCTAAAAGATGATTGGAAAGTGATAAAGGTAATAAGGAGTTAAAGTGATAGAGGAATGATATTAATTGATGTTTTGTCAAGATTGGTGGAAATAGACACTGACCTGTTACTTGCAGTTAATGGATGGAGAGCTGAGTGGGCCGACTATTTTATGTTTGTTTTTAGTGGAAAATGGATTTGGGTACCGATGTATGTATCTATATTCTATGTTATTGTGCGTAATTTTAATTGGCAGATGGCGTTGTGGTGTGTCATTGCGGTAGCTTTAACCATTATTTTTGCCGATCAAGTATGTGCTACGGTTATTCGCCCTTTAGTATGTCGTCTTCGCCCCACTAATCCGGAAAATCCTCTTTCAGAATTAGTACAGATTGTAAATGATTATCGGGGAGGGCGTTATGGTTTTCCTTCTTGTCATGCAGCTAATACTTTTGGTCTTGCTTTCTTTATTTTCTATCTTTTCCGTAACCGTGCACTTAACTGGTTTATCATGTTATGGGCTATAGTGACTTGTTATTCGCGTTCTTATTTGGGGGTACATTATCCCGGTGATTTATTGGTAGGTGCTATTGTAGGTTTTATAGGAGCTACTCTTTGTTACCGGCTTTTTTGTCTGTTATGCAAATATAAACATCAGAAAGACTATAACTGTCTTTATGTTCCCACCATAGTAGGTGGAACGACAATTATGGGGATATTGATCTATGCATTGGTGCGGACAATTTTATAAGCAGTAAACATCTTTCTCCTTCGTTTGTTATACACCTTGACGATAAAGCGGAAATGTATGATGAATTTAGGAGAATGGATGAATGAAATCCTGATTGGCTGGGGAATCGGTCCGAAGTTTGCTGATCGTTTTGATGAAACGATTATTGCGTTGCTGATGATAGCTCTATCAGTAGGTTTAGATTATTTATGCCAGGCAATATTTGTAGGTGGTATGAAACACTACACTAAACGTTCACCCCATAAGTGGAATACGCTACTGATGAAACGAAAGGTGATACATCATTTGATACATATTTTACCTGGAATATTGGTTTATTATTTATTACCTTTAGCCTTTGTACGAGGTAAAGGAATGTTGGATTTTTCTCAGAAAGTATGTGTGGTGTACATTATTACAGCTATACTTCTTACAATCAATGGAATGCTATTGGTGATGCTTGATGTATATAACTCGAGAGATACACCGAAAAATCGTCCCGTGAAGGGATTTGTACAGGTACTTCAGGTGCTATTGTTCTTTATAGGTAGTATTGTTATTGTTGCTGTGTTGATGAATAAATCACCAATGACGTTATTTGCTGGATTGGGAGCTTCGGCAGCAGTATTGATGTTAGTTTTCAAGGATAGTATTTTGGGTTTTGTAGCTGGTGTACAACTTTCAGCTAATGATATGGTTCGTATTGGTGACTGGATAGCCTTACCTAATAATGTGGCCAATGGTATTGTAACGGAAATAACTTTGAATACGGTGAAAATTCAAAATTGGGATAAAACTATTTCTACCGTACCGCCTTATTCTTTGGTAAATAATTCTTTTCAGAACTGGAGAGGGATGCAGGAAAGCGGTGGACGTCGCGTAAAAAAGAATATTTATCTGGATATGACTACTTTGAAATTTTGTACGCCTGAAATGCTGGATAATATTCGTAAGGAAATTCCATTGATGGCGGATTACCAGCCGATAGAAGGAGAGATTCCTACTAATTCACAGCTATATCGTATCTATATTGAACGATATCTGTGTAGCCTTCCGGTAGTAAATCAGAATATGGATTTAATTCTCAGTCAACTTGAACCTACTACTTACGGAGTCCCTATCCAGGTTTATTTCTTTTTGCGTAATAAAGTTTGGAAAGATTATGAACGTATTCAATCCGATATATTCGATCATCTGTTGGTGATGGTACAAAGGTTTGATTTGAAACTATATCAGTACTCTGATTAGTAAATCAGCCTAAAATCGGCATAGATGGGTAAATGGTCACTATATCCGTCTTGATACTTCATTCCGTAATAGGTGCGAAAAGGTTGCTTGTCTCCGAATTTTTTATCTTCAGTCAGAAGAAAAGGACAGTTGAAAACATCTGCTTGCGTTTCATCTGTGTAGAAAGAAGAAGAAAGACATAACAAGTTTCCCGAAACAATGATATGATCTAATAGCCCCCATTCTCCCTGATATTTATAGCTGCCGAAATGTTTTAATATGTTCGTTTTTCGTACCAGTAGATGGTAGAGATATCGTTTATTAAGGAATTCATTCGGATGTGAAGGAGGTATTGTAGCCTTTAATATTTCTTTAACCGATTTGTTATGAGGATAATCATTGAAATCTCCCATAATTAATATTTGAGGTTGAAATCGTATTTGCATGAGGCTATCTACTGTGTTTTTCAGTTTTTGAGCAGCCTGCAAACGATAAGGCTCGGATTCTTTGATGCCTCCGGATCTAGACGGAAAATGAGCAACAAATATATCTAAGGTGTCTTGATTCAGTAATAATCCGCTGACGTGAAGGATGTCTCGTGTAGGGCGACTGCTTTTATCGGGCTTTGGAATAGAAAGGCATTGATAGGAAAGTAGTTTAAACAATCCTCGTTGATAGAGTAATGCTACATCAATACCCCGTTCATCAAGTGATTGTGTCATTACGTAACGATAATCTGCTTCTCGGAGAGCAGAGTAGCGGGTAAGGTCACGCAATACACTGTCATTTTCTACTTCGCAGAGAGCGACGAGAGCCGGTGGTGTCCAACCTCCGACGGCAATAATTACGCGGGCAATGTTATCCAGCTTTTTCTTGTATTTAGGATAATTCCAATGTCTTGTGGCATTGGGTAGGAATTCATAATCATTTTTCAGTGTATCATGGCGGCAATCAAACAAGTTTTCTACATTATAGCTCATGGCACGAAAAATAATAGTATCTTTTTTCTCTTGCCCGTACATTTGAAAGTACGGGCAGAGGAAAAAGAACAGTAAAAAAAGGTAGGGGTATTTTAGCACTTTTCCATTTATTTTTTAACAGGAATGTTCTTTAGAATATCCAACAAATGTTTCCAGAACTTGTCTACAGTAGGAATAAGCATACGTTCGTCAGGTGAATGTACGCCTTGCAGAGTAGGACCGAAGGAAATCATGTCTAATGTAGGATATTTATCCAGGAATAAGCCGCATTCCAATCCTGCATGGATAGCTTTTACTTTTGCATCTATACCAAACAGACGTTTATAAGATGCCGTAGCAATTTCTAGAATTTCAGAATGGGGGTTGGGTTTCCATCCGGGATATCCATCCCCGAATGATACTTGCGCATTGCCCATTTCGAATACAGTACGTACCATGTTAGCGATATCTTGTTTAGAAGATTCGATAGAACTTCGTTGACTGGTTTCGATACGGATGATGTTACCCGGTTTCATCTTGACAGATGCCAGATTAGTGGATGTTTCTACCAGGCCCGGGATATCTTGACTCATGGCATATACACCATGAGGTGATGCATAGATACTTTGCAATAAGCATTGGGTAGTATCTTTGTCAATAGCTTTGGGACGGGGAGTTTCCGATTCCAATATAAATTGTAAATCTGGTTCTACTACAGCATATTCTGCTTCAATTTCAGAAGCTAAAATATTTAGATCTGTACGTATAGAATGCTTGTCAGCTTCGGGAATAGCAATTATAGCATGGGCTTCACGAGCGAGAGCATTGCGGAGGTTACCGCCGTCAATTTCGCAAAGATACATATCATATTTTTTAAAAGTCTGACTGAGGAAACGGTTTAATAGTTTATTAGCGTTACCACGTCCTAGGTGAATATCCCCACCGGAATGTCCACCCTTCAAACCTTTGACTTGTACTTTGCAGAAGAAGTAGCCGGCAGGTACATCTACCTCTTTATATGAAAATTCTGCAACAGAGTCGATACCGCCTGCACAACCAATGAAAAGTTCTCCTTCATCTTCTGAGTCGAGGTTAAGTAGAATGTCACCATTCATAAAACCTTCCTTCAAAGCAAAGGCACCGGTAAGTCCGGTTTCCTCATCAACGGTAAACAGACATTCGATAGGACCATGTTTTATACTGTTGTCAGCAAGGATCGCTAACTCGGTGGCGACACCGATACCATTATCGGCACCTAATGTCGTTCCTTTAGCCTTCAACCATTCACCGTCAATTTCCGTTTCTATAGGGTCAGTAAGGAAATCATGTTCCACATCATTATTTTTTTCACATACCATATCGATATGCGACTGAAGTACGACGGTTTTCCGATTTTCCATACCTGGAGTAGCAGGTTTTTTTATTAATACATTTCCGGTTTCATCGACTTTTGTTTCCAACTTATGTTGTTCTCCGAATGCTTTTAGATAAGCAATAATCTTCTCTTCCTTCTTGGAAGGGCGTGGTACTTGGCAAATTTCCTCAAAATAGTGGAATACACCTGCCGGTTTTAAATCTTTTTTTTCCATATTTTTCTTTTTCATTGAAATATAATTCTTCCTGTTATCTCTTTTATATTGTACTTGAACTGTATTTATTTCGTCTCTATAGAATAAAACTATCTACAGATTGGTTGCAGAATAGGTCTTATTTAACTCTTTATTGCTAAATACGGTTAAAAAGTTGGTTCTTTTATTTCCCTTTCTTTTTTTTTAGAGTAAAAAAGAAGGCTTAGTCCAACCAAAGCCCTATATTTGCACCCACAAAACCAAAGCTTTTTGTTTTTGTGTAACAAAATTAATGAAAATGCTCGATACAGTATTGATAACTTTGTTAATAGTTGCTATTTGTGTTGTTTTACTGGGAGTAAAAGTTTTTTTCGTGAAAGACGGTAAATTCCCTAACGGTCATGTTAGTGGTAATAAAGCAATGCGAGATAGAGGAATCGGGTGTGTGCAGTCGCAAGATCGAGAAGCGCAGAAAAAGTCACGTTTTTCTATTGACGAACTGGAAAAAGCCTTAAACGATAGTATGAACTAAATAAACTAAAAACTATATTTACAAATTATTATGAAGAGATTAAACTACCTCGTAAACGGTTTGGCAGCTCTTGCACTAATCGTTTTATTTTCTCAATGTGCCGGAAAAGCAGATAATCAGACAACAAATACTGCTGCACAAGCTGCTGACTTATCCGGAATGAAAATCGCTTATGTAGAAATAGATACGCTTCTGGCAAAATATAACTATTGTGTCGACTTAAACGAGGCTATGGTAAAGAAAAGTGAAAATGTTCGTTTGACTTTGAACCAGAAAGCAACAGAGTTGGATAAACAGAAACGTGAATTTCAGACTAAGTATCAAAATAATGCATATCTTACTCCGGAAAGAGCTCAACAGGAATATAATCGTATCGCCAAGTTGGAGCAAGATCTCCAGAATTTGAGTAACAAGTTGCAGTCTGAATTAATGAGTGAAAATGAAAAGAACAGCTTGCAGTTGCGTGATTCTATTAATGCTTTCTTAAAACAATATAATAAAACAAAAGGTTACAGTATGATTATCAGTAATACCGGTTTTGATAATTTGTTGTATGCTGACAGCATTTATAATATTACTCAAGAAATTCTCGAAGGGTTGAATGCACGATATTCTTCTCCTGCTAAGAAATAAAATATAACTTCTTTTTCTACGATATACTCCTTGATGGGCCTAATGCTTGTCAGGGAGTTTTTTTATACTCTTACTTTATAAAAACGTTTCATTCTTTTGTACTTTCTTCTCAAAGAACTATTCGGAAGTGAACATCTATTTTTATTTGATTTTTAATCTCCTATATTTGCTCTATGAATTTTCAAACTCTAAATCAAGAAAAACATGACAAGAAAACTATGTACTTTTTTATTTTTATTTGTTTTACAGATCTCTTTTGCTAAAGAGTATACATTCTTACCCGGAGATATTCCTGTAATGAAGCAGCTGATGGGTAGTGGAAAATTACAACCCGGTGATGTGGTTGTTTTGCAGGATGGAACCTATACGGATTTGGAAGAAATAGATTTTACAGGAAAAGGAACCTTTGATAAACCTATCGTATGGAAAGCGCAAAACCCGGGTAAAGCAATCATTTCAGGTAAATTGAATTTGAAGATTTATGGAGAATACCTACAATTAGAAGGTTTGTTCTTTTATCAGGCATGGGCGTTAGGACATGATATGATTAATTTTCAAAAGGAGAAAGGTATTTATGCTAACTATTGTCGAATGACTCATTGTGTGATTGATGATTGCAATGATCCTCAAAAAAAAGCAAAATCAGAGAAGGAAGGTGAATACTGGGTCGGTTTAAGAGGAACGAATAATCGTATAGACCATTGTTACTTTGCCAATAAAAAAATAGGAGGATTGGTACTTCAAGTTTGGTTGGATACGGACAATCATCTGAATAACCATGTGATAGATCATAATTTTTTTGGAGAACGTAAGCCCTATGGAGCCAATGGTGCGGAAATTATTCGCATTGGACATTCTTGGTCATCTCAGTTAGAGTCACGTACCATTGTAGAAGATAATGTTTTTTTCAGATGCAGTGGAGAGAATGAAATTATTTCAGTGAAATCTTGCCATAATGTGTTACGGAGAAATCTTTTTTATGAGTCACAGGGAGGTTTGGTTTGCCGTCATGGACATTATAATGTAATCGAGTCGAATACTTTTATCGGTCATAATTTACGTGGAACAGCTGGTATTCGCATCATTAACCAAGGACATACGGTTTACGATAATTATATAAAAGATGTATCTGCTTTCGGTTTACTTGTACGCGTAGGGGTTTATGAACGGCCTACACCAGAGACTGATGTGAAGAAAGAGCCGTTGACATCTTATCATCGGGTAGAGAATGTGGATATAGCTTACAACACTTTTCTGAATTGTTCATTAGAACTAGGCTCAGGACGGGGAGATAAACTACCGAGAAATGTTCGTTTTGCGAATAACGTATATTCCGGAGAGGTGCCACAGTTGAAAATAATCAATGCAGATGAATTGTTACCGGGATTTTTGTTTATAGATAACCTTTGGGCGTTTGCAAATAAAAGTACATTAGATGCAGTACCTTACGAACGTATACGTACAGGGTTTAAAATGATTGATAAACCTGTTGATGCAGATATGATTGAGAAAAAAAGAGTAGATACTTGTATTTTTGCTGCTGGTCCTTATTGGTATCAACCGTCAAAGGAGTTTATAAACTATATAGATTTACATCGTTGAATAGATAACAAACACAATCTTACATGAAAACTTCGATATCAAAAACTTTGTGTGCATGTTTACTTTTAGGAGTAACAAATATAAATGGGCGTGCGGAGGAAATATATCCTTGGCAGTTGACATCGGATTCTTTACTATTATTTGAAGGGACAACCTATCGGTATACAGTAGATACACCGGAAAATGAAGGTTTGGTTTCAACTCTTCCTACTGTGATGGAGTTGAAAAAAAAATTGGTTGATGCAGGTGTCGGTACTTTTAATCTATTGGCTGTTGATGGGAAGGAAAAGACATTGGGAATGCCTGAAAACGGTGATTGTTTACTTTCCTATTCAGGAAAGCGTTTACCGATAGGAGTACGTAAAGGGGCGTTGCCTTCTGTTTTGAAAATAGATCGTGACGAGTTCACCATAAAAACTGCAGGTAAGTTGACTTTGGATTTTTATGCAGGTCAACGTAGCCCTATGACTACAGTTATAATCTCTGTACCGGAAGGTATTGATGTCACTCTTGATAACACAAAAGTAAATGTAATAGGGCGTGGTGAGGTACTTTTACGTGATCTTTCCAAACAATCTATAGGACGTACAGGAACTAATTATTCTTATAATAGAGTAGGAGAAGTCGAATTACAAAAGATAGATAAGAAAGGTACTTTGTTGATTTTCAAAGAACTGGATTTTCGCCCATCTAATGGTCCTGATATTCGTCTTTGTATCAATGGAGTTGTTTTACCCTCAAAGGGAACATATACTTTTGGAGCAGAGTACAAGACGTCGAAGCCTGAAATCTTACGTAGTCCGGTTACTACTGTAACATTGAAAGGGGTTACTACGGTGACCGATTTTACACGGAATACTTTGAGAGCCTTTACATATAAAAAGAATTGGGACTTGTCATTCACTTCTTTTCATTGGACTGCTCCTAAAGATGCTAAGTCCGTCAGACTCTTACAATCCGAGGATATGGGGAAAACTTGGGTGCCTGTTAAAACAGAAATATTGCCTGATGATGATTTTGGCGCTGCCTATCGTTTAAAACCTAATCAATTGTATGCTTTTAAACTTAGTGTGGAGGGTGGAGATAATCAGGGTGATTCGAATATAGCCTGGTATTATTCCGGATTATGGGATGTCAAAACCTTAGGAGTAAAGGGTGATGCCATAGCCGATGATACGGATGCGTTGAATAAAGCAATTGAGAAGTTGAACGGTATAGGTGGTGGTATTTTATATTTTCCAGCCGGTACCTATAATGTACGTACCGTACATTTACAGAGTAATGTATGGTTAAGCCTTAGTACGGATGCAGTTATTCAGGCGCTTCCCGGTGCTGATGCACCTGAAGTGACTTGGTTTAGCGATCGTGCCTATCGTTCTGGTCTTTCGCCTACTGATCCTCGTCCTTATGCCGATCCTGAAAATTATTTGACTAAACAGGATGTCGGTCATACCTTTTTTCGTAATGCCATGTTCTCCGGTGAACGTATAGATAATGTTAAAATTGTAGGTACAGGGCGTATTACCGGTAATGGTAATCTTGTAACCACAGACAAGGTTATGAATAATTCTCCGGAAAAACGTGCTGATAAGATGTTTTCTTTGAAACTTTGTACGAATATAGAAATTGGTGGGTGGAATATCAATAAAGATATGTGGTACGATCCTCAGAGAGACGAACCCTGTTATATAGAAAAAGACGGGCAAAAGAATTTTGACGTTAGTAATATGCTGCATATCGATCAGGCCGGTCATTTCGTTCTTTTGGCAACTGGTACGGATGGTATTCATGTGCACGATACTTATTTCGCCAAACACAGTTCAAAAAATGCCCGGGATATCTATGATTTTATGGCATGTAATGATGTAACGGCTATTAATATTTATTCTCGCGTCAGTTCGGATGATATCATAAAACCGGGGTCTGACTGTTCTTTAGGCTTTACTCGTCCTGCGCACGATTACAAGGTTCGTAATATAGTAGGAGATACAAATTGTAACCTGTTCCAGATCGGGTCTGAAACGGCAGATGACATTCAGGACTTATATATTGATAATATTTATGTGTTGGGTGCCAATAAAGCAGGATTTTCTATCTCTACCAATGATGGTGGACATATTAAGAACGTGTATCTTAATAGTGGTAAGACAGGACCGATACATTCTCGTTCCGTGATGCGTCGTACTCGTGCTCCTTTCTTTATTTCTATATCCAACCGTGGCAGAGTATTGGGAGCAAATGTTGCCCCGTTTGTGTTTAAAGAAAATGGAACTATACGTAAAGAATTGTTAGTTACCAATTCCAATATCGGTGAAGTAGAGAACATTATTGTAAAAGGGGTAGATATTGAGGAAGTTTATGGAGGAAGTTCATTTCGCGGTGATCGTTGGAAGGCATACAATGGTTCGCAAAATAAAGCAACTCCTATTATTGCGGGTTTTAAATTACCGGACTCAGAAAATATAGAAGGTGGCTTGACTTTCCGTTTACCCAATGGATTACATACGGGATATATTGAGAATGTACAATTTCATGATGTAAATCTGTTGGTGAAAGGTGGACATCCATCGGAAGATGCTGAGGCTTGCCCTCCTGAAATCGGAGTAGGGCGTTATAATGTCGGTGATTTGAAGATACAACCGGCTTTTGGTTTCTGGGCACGCCATGTCAAAGGATTTGTGTTGGATAATTGTAAGATAAACGCAGAAAATAAAGATGGTCGTTATGCAATAGTTCTGGATGATGTGATAGGCGCTGAAATAAAAAATCTGCAAGTAGAAAAAAATGTTACAGACAAGGAGAACGTGAAAGCTATTCGTAGCCATAACGTAGTTGTCGAATAAAATTAAATATTATGAATAAGTTAATGATTAACGTGGGAGTACTACTCTTTTGTGGAATAGTATCGCTCTCAGCGCAAGTACAGTTTACTGAGAATAATGCATGTCAGGATGATCTCTCTTTGGCTCCTCCTAAGTTTACGGAAACAACTTCTCCGTTAGATACCCTAAGGAAATATATTCTGACTCCTAAAGCTCCTGATACTCCCCGTATCAATGGAGCAAAGATTTTCGGTGTTCGTCCGGGCTCTAAATTCCTCTATACTATTCCGGCTACTGGTATCCGCCCAATGACTTTTGCGGTAGAAAATCTTCCTAAAGGGTTGAAGGTAGATATGGTGACTGGACAAATTACCGGAAGTGTGAAGAAGGCTGGTGAATATATAGTGACCTTTATAGCCCGTAATTCTTTGGGTGAAGCAAGGCGTGATTTCAAAATAGTCGTGGGAGATAAGATAGCGCTTACTCCTCCTATGGGTTGGAACAGTTGGAATTGCTGGGGTAACGCTGTTAGTCAGGAGAAGGTACTTAGTTCAGCTAAAGCGATGGTCGAAAAAGGTCTGATAAACCATGGTTGGCAGTATATCAATATTGATGACGGTTGGCAGGGACTTCGCGGTGGAAAGCATCAGGGTGTAATGACTAACAGTAAATTTCCCGACATGAAAGCTCTTTCCGATGAAATCCATTCTATGGGTTTGAAGATTGGTATTTATTCCGGTCCGTGGGTGGGTACCTATGCAGGGCATTTAGGTTCTTACAGCGACAATTCTGACGGAACTTACGACTGGGTGGAAAAGTATGCCAACGAGCATTACCGTTATGTGGATCCTACCAAACAAACCAAACATGGGGTAAACTATCATCATGGAAAGTTTTCTTTTGTAAAGAACGATGTTCAACAATGGATGGATTGGGAAATGGACTATTTGAAATATGATTGGAATCCGAATGATGTGTATCACGTGAAAGAGATGCATGACGCTTTACGCTCTCATAACCGTGATGTTGTGTTCAGTCTTTCAAATAGTGCTCCTTGGGGAGATGCCGTGCAATGGGAGAAGATGGCAAACTGTTGGCGTACTACCGGTGATATCCGTGATACTTGGGAAAGAATGAGCAGTTTGGGATTTAATCAGACTAAATGGGCTGCTTATACGGGTCCCGGACATTGGCCCGATCCGGATATGTTGGTAGTAGGTATGGTTGGTTGGGGACCAAAACTCCATTATACTCGTCTTACTCCCGATGAACAATATACTCATATCAGCTTGTGGGCATTGTTGTCTTCTCCTTTATTGATAGGTTGTGATATGGCGCAGTTAGATGATTTCACACTGAGTCTTCTGACGAATGATGAGGTCATTGAAGTAAACCAAGACCCTCTTGGTAAACAGGGTACGTTAATTAGTGAGAAAGGTTCTGTTGTAATTTATGCCAAACCTTTGGAAGATGGTTCTATGGCTATAGGCTTTTTTAATCGTGGTAATTCTGTTGCTAAAGCTACACTTACCTGGAAGTCTGTCGGTATTCGTGGAGAACAAACTGTACGTGATTTGTGGCGACAGAAAGACGTGGCAAAATCCGATACGGAATTTGTTACGGATATTGCATCTCATGGTGTGCGGTTAGTGAAATTATATCCCGGAAACAGTAGAGAACAAGCTACCAGCGGTAAATGAGAAGATTATGAAACGGATTTATTTATACTTCAAAGAAAAGACGGAAAGAGGTGAGTTTTCTTCAAGACATATGCGGATGTTTCTCTTTTGGGGATTAGGACTCTCATCAACTTTGTGGTTTCTTATTCGTGTAATTCCCAAACCGTCACGTGCTTATTATCCTTGTATGCAAACTGCTGCTCCAATGATGTCGGCGTTTGTTACCTATTTGCTCTCTTTTACTGTTACATGGTGGAGTGGGCGTAAACTATATAATGCTATTCGTCAACGTAAAGTAGTTGTAGGTATATTTTCTTTTATGTGCCTTTGTCTGTTTGGTACCATGACATTGGTAGAGAATAGTACAGATTTATTGGCACAAGCCATTTTACCGGTTACAGAACCGCGTATGGCATGGGGTAAGAATAATCCGGTAGGAACTCCACGGGGCATATATCCGGGACGTGTGACTTGGGCTCATGCTCCGGGAGCTGCTACCTGGGAGAAAGGAACCGGTTTCTGGTATGAAGATCGCTGGAATAATCAGGAAGATGCTGATTGGTTGATCAATCAATCGTTATTTATGCTGACGGGTGAGAAAAAAGAAAAGGCGGCATGGAATGCTTTGTTTGTTTCTTTCAATCAGCAACATAAAAGAGGGAAGAAAGGTTATAAGAAAGGTGAAAAGATTGCTATTAAAATCAACCAGAACAATACTTTTTCCCATGAAGATTGTGAACAATTGAATGCTTCTCCTCATCTCACACTCGCTTTATTGCGAAGTCTTGTAAATGAGGGGGGAATTCCGCAAGAACAAATTACGGTATTTGATGCAAGTCGTTTTATAACCAATACATTATTCAATAAGTGCCATTCCGAATTTCCTGATATCATCTATTTGGATAATGAGGGTGGAGCAGGCCGTACGAAATCAACTTATACGGCAGATGCTATTCCTTATTCGGAAGATAATGGACGTTTAGCACGTGGGTTGGCTGATTGTGTAATAGAAGCCGATTATTTAATAAATATGTCCTTATTGAAAGGGCATGGCGGACAAGGGGTGACGCTCTGTGCCAAGAATTGGTATGGAGTGACGGATATAGACCGGAATTTCCGAAAGAACCAACATAATAATTTTAACCAGGATCGTGGAGGAAAGCCCCGTTATATGACTTTTACAGATTTTATAGCTCACAAGGATTTGGGACAAAAAACAATGCTTTTCTTGATTGATGGATTATATGGTTCGGAAAAGGTGAATGGGGCACCTTCCGGAAAGTGGAAAATGGTTCCATTTAATAATGATTGGCCTTGTTCGCTTTTTGCATCCCAAGATCCTGTTGCTATTGACGCTGTTGGTATCGATTTTCTAAGTTCAGAGTTCCCGCGTATGGCAGATGTAGATTATTGTGATATGTATTTGGTAGAGGCTGCAATGGCCAATTCTCCATTATCCAATACTTTTTATGATCCGGAACAAGATGGTACCGGAGTTGGAAGTTTGGGAGTATTGGAACACTGGAATAATCCCATTGAAAAAAAATACAGTAGAAATATGGGAAAAGATATAGGAATAGAGTTGGTTTATTCACATAAATGATTTCCTATTTGTACTATGAGACGATTTTTCAAGGATTTGAATGAATTCTTAAAATCGTCTCATTTTTATATCCTTATTTTTGTCTCAGG
Organism: Bacteroides sp. OM08-11; assembly: GCF_003438665.1. Lineage (NCBI taxonomy): Bacteria > Pseudomonadati > Bacteroidota > Bacteroidia > Bacteroidales > Bacteroidaceae > Bacteroides > Bacteroides sp. OM08-11. Next base: position 209,009 of record NZ_QSTJ01000004.1, on the reverse strand, counting down.
TTATTAATGTTTAATCTAATGGTATGAAGAATAAAATAAAACAGTGGTTCTTTAAAACATGTCCCAAAAGTGGGCGTATCGTTGGCATTAATAAAAAGAATGTTGCATTGAAGATATGCTTTCCTCTGTTGGGGATAGTGGCTTTGGTATGGTTCTTGATTCGTGTGGTACCCAAGCCCAGTCGCATTGAATATCCTTGCCAACAAATAGCAGCTCCCATAGCTTTTTCTTTTGTGGCATTTATCAGTAGTACACTTGTGGGAGTGGAAACATGGAAGCGCTTCCGTAGTTTATGGTATTCCCGCCGTTTTTATTTAGGATTGTCGGTACTATCGATAGGCGTCCTATTATCAGGAACTTTATATGTGATGTCAGTAGACAACTCTCTGATGGGACAGGTTATTAGGAAACAGATAGATAATGGTACGGACATGGGACATTTTACTCCTATTGATTCTCCTAACACGCCGATGGGGGTTGCAAAAGGTATCCATCCGGGGCGTGTGGCTTGGGCATACGATCCTAAAGCGGCTGCTTGGGATGGTGAGCGGGGGCTTTATTCGGATGCAAATAATAATAGCCAGACGCGTGTCAATGATATGATGGAAGGAGTAATAATTTCATTAACTCGTCAAAATACCATCGATAAGGCATGGGAAGAGCTGTTTCGTACTTTTAATTATAAAAAAGGTAAAGGAGCGGCTCTTTATAAAAAGGGAGAAAAAATAGCTGTTAAAGTCAATCTGAATGATAATGGTGGTTCTAATATAATAGATGCTACTCCGCAATCGGTATATGCCTTATTGCATCAATTGGTAGATATCATGAAGGTCCCGCAGAATTGTATTACGATTTATGATGCACAGCGACGGGGTATTTCTGCTATATACGATTATGTACAGCCGATTTATCCTGATGTAAATTATCAGAACTGGGGTGGTTTTGTTAAAGATGTTATTCATTATTCCAGCGAAATAACAGATACAGGCGCCATGAGTTTGGCACGTGCTGCCTATGAAGCGGATTATATGATTAATATGGCTTTGATGAAACGCCATTCTGAACCGACGGATAAATGGCGCGACAGCGCTGGACAGACAGGTATCACTTCTACTGGTAAGAACCAATTTGGTTCGGTAGGAAATGTACCGCCTCTTCATCTTTCCATTCGTGATTGGTCCTCTTTCCGAGGGATGGGTACTTATAATTGCATAGTCGATTTGATGGCTCATGAACGTATTGGAGGGAATACATTAGTATATATCGTAGACGCAATGTATGTCAATCCCAAACATAATGGTAAAGCTATACGTTTCAAGCGTGCTCCTTTCAATAATGGTTGGACATCCAGCTTTCTGGCATCTAACGACCAAGTAGCCATTGAATCGGTAGTTCTTGACTTTATTTATTCCGAACTCCCTCTTCCAGCAAATGCTGATAATTTTTTGCATGAAGCTGCCAATATAGGCAATCCGCCTTCCGGTATTGCTTATATGGGTAAGGCACAAGGGAGTCTTGGGGTACATGAACACTGGAACAATCCTGACCAGAGATTGTATAGTCGTAATTTAGGAACGGGTAAAGGCATAGAACTGTATAGGGTACCCATGAATGAACAGCGCCCGGCCATTGAATATTTTTATGCTGATGGAACAAACTTATATTATAAGATCTCCAATGCTGATGAGGTAAGATTGAATGGTAAAAGATTAGATAACCTCGAAGGAGTGTTGCCGCTTGATTTGAGAAAAACTACTGGTTATTGCCTGGAAGCTTTGAATAATCATAAAGTTGCTGCTTCACAAAGATTGGTACAACGCTGTTTGAAACCACTTATTACTTGTCAACCTAAGGAAATGGTTTTAAGTGGATCGGCAACACTGAATGAAGACGGCTCTGTAGAATTTAAAGGTGAAAAAGGAAGTTCTAACGGTACCATAGCTTGGAAGGCTGAGGTTCCCCATCAGGGTAAATATTATCTGATGGTTTCTTATACCGGTGGAAATCCTGTACCTTCTTATTTATATAATAATGGAAAGTTGGTTAGTGAAAATATAGGTTATCTGGCAACAATTGGAAATAAGCGTGGACAGTTCGTATTTCCTGTTATGTTGGAAAGAGGAGTAAACGAATTGAGTTTGCAACATCCCGGGCGCCGTAGTAATAAGATATATTCGATTTCTATTGCAAAAGAGATAAGATGAAGACAAACATAAATTAATACTAATATTATGAGAAAAAGAAATTATTGGGGATTATTGCTTTTATTACTGATTGTTCCGTTGGCTATGCAAGCGGGCGAAACTTTCAATGTGAAGAAATATGGCGCTCGGGGAAATGGCAAGAAGATGGATTCTCCTGCCATTCAGAAAGCTATTGATGCCTGTTATCGGGCTGGAGGGGGAACCGTGGTAGTTCCTGCAGGAACTTATCTTTCAGCTACGATTGTCTTGAAAGATAATGTTACTTTACATTTGGAGAAAGATGCACTGATTTTAGGTACTACAGATTATAAAGCGTATGATAACCTGGATCCTTTTACAGAGGGGTTGGGTATAGATGTCGGTTGGGCATTAATGGTTGCGGTAGATGCAAAGAACGTTACGTTGGAAGGAGAAGGTACCATTGACGGGCAAGGTTCTGCATTGAAAGAACGTCATATCAAAACCGATACACGTCCCGAAGGTAAACGTTGGGGATTGCGTCCTTTCCTGCTTCGTTGGGTACGTTGCGAGAATGTGAAGGTAGAAGATGTGACTTTAAAATACGCCGGAGCTTGGACATCCCATTATTTTCAGTGCCGGAATGTCAATATAAATAATGTGACTATCCGTAGTTTTGGAGTGGCACATAACGACGGTATCAATATTGACGGTTGCCAGCATGTACGTATCAGCAATTGTGATATCATTAGTGGTGACGATGCACTCTGTTTCAAAACGACCTCCAGTAAGATGGGATGTGACGATATTATTGTTACTAACATGAAGCTGAAGAGTAATCAGGCAGGCATTAAGATGGGAACGGAATCAATGGCGGGATTTGAGAATATCAAAATCAGTAATTGCCATATCTATGACACTAAAAATGGAGGTATCAAACTCTTTTCTGTCGATGGTGCATGTTTGCGTAATGTAGAAATATCAGATATAACGATGGATGAAGTCCGCACTCCTATGTTGTTCCGTCTAGGTGCCCGTTTGAGCGTTTTCCGTAAGACTCAGGATACGCAGCAGCCCATTGGAGTTTTTGAGAACGTTACTATTCGTAATGTGAAAGCTATTGCTGCCGACAAAGCACAGTTGGATCCACCTTCCGGTATTTTGATTACCGGTATTCCCGGACACTATATCACCAACTTGACATTGGAGAATATTCATATCCGTCTGTTGGGAACAGGTACCAGTGAAGATGCATTGTCTGAGGTTCCCGAGGCTGTTGATAAATATCCCGAAGTGAAAACATTCGGTCCTAAAATCCCGGCTTATGGGGTATGGGCACGTCACGTAAAAGGTTTGAAATTGAAGAATGTTACATTCGAATTGAAGAATTCGGATGCTCGTCCGGAAATAATCTGTGAGGATGGAGATATGCAAATCTACAAATAAATAGTCATGAGAAAGATTATATGTACATTGTTCATGGCATACTGTACTTTTATAAGTATGAATGCCCAGACGTTATCGTCAGTCGCCAGTCCGGATGGTTCCATTGTATTACGAATTGGATTGAAAGATAATGATCTGACTTATGACGTACGTAAATCGGGAAAAACTGTTTTGATGGAAGCTCCTATTCGTATGACGGTAGATGGAGCTGAAATCTGTAATTCTCCCCGATTATTATCTTCCGATAGTTATAAGACGGATGATACCTATCCTATACGTGGTTCTCATTCTATGGCTGTAGATAAAAGTAATGGTTTGTTGCTTAAACTGAAGAACGAACAACTGAAAACAGATTTTATTTTAGAAGCCAGAGCGTATAATGACGGAATAGCTTTTCGCCTGATACTTCCCGGAAAAAATAAGCAAGCAAGAACACCGGATGAACATACGGTGTTTACTCTTCCTGCCGGCAGTCAGGTTTGGTATCATGACATGTATTGCCATTATGAAGGTTTGCACCAAAAGAAAGAAATTTCTGAGATAACGAAAGGAGAGTGGGCTGCTCCTCCTGTAACCGTACAACTTCCCGGAAACTCCGGTTATCTTTGTCTTACAGAATCTGCTTTGATGAATTATGCCGGTATGTCCTTTCAAGCGAATGGAAACAATGGTTTTGAAACCCGATTGGGGCATGCCCAACCTTCAAGTTATGCTTTTGCGCACGATTATAGCTTTGAAGATGCCCGGCGTCTCTCTTTGCCAGCTACAATAATAGGTACCATTACAACACCTTGGCGGGCTGTTGTCATCGTTGATGATTTGAATGGATTGGTTAATACCGATTTGATTACTAATCTGGCACCTGCTCCCGACAAGAAACTTTTTCCTAAAGGTGTAAATACCGAATGGGTGAAACCTGGGCGTTCTGTATGGTGTTGGCTTGATGGTGGCGCCCGTACCGTGGAGGGTATGAAGGAATTCTCCAAGTTAGCGGGAGAATTGGGTTATGAATACAATACGGTCGATGCTTTTTGGTATCGTTGGACGGATGAACAATTGAAAGATCTGGTTGATTATTCGGCCAAATGTGGCGTAAAAGTTTGGTTATGGCGTCATGGACGTGACGTTCGTGATCCGGAGAAGCGCAAAGCATTGTTTGAGAGATGTCATCGTTTGGGTATTGTCGGCTTGAAGCTGGATGCCTTTTCCCACGAATCGAAAGAATTTATTGATTTGTATCAGGCTTGCCTGAAAGAAGCAGCAGAATATAAACTGATGCTCAATATACATGGCAGTAATAAACCGGCGGGAGAAGTACGTACGTGGCCTAATGAGATGAGCCGTGAAGGTATCCGTGGACTGGAATATGGTAAGAAACAGTATGAGTGGTCTACCCATAATACGACTCTTCCTTTTACACGTTTGGTGGTAGGTGCGGGTGATTATACTCCAGTTGTTTTTGGAGAACGTCGTTTGGAAACTTCTTGGACCCATCAGATTGCCACCTCTTTGGTCTTTAATTCTTCGGTGACATTCTTTGGCTCTCATCCTCAGAAGATGCTGGATAGCCCTGCTGTCAAAGTATTGAAGGAAATACCGGCTACTTGGGATGAAACAATCGTTCTGCCGTCCAGTAAGATTGGTGAGGTAGCTGCTTTTGCCCGTAGGAGTGGAAAGATCTGGTTTCTGGCTGTGCTGAATGGTCAGCAGGAACGTATGATACAGTTCCCGTTATCTTTCTTGGGTGATGGATGGTATGAAGGGACTGTACTCAATGACAATCCGTCGAACGCGGCGGCAGTTGCCGTACAACGTGTATTTTGTCGTAATGCAGACTCGCTTACCGGTCACATGCGTTTAGGCGGTGGATATGTAGTTATGTTTACTCCGAAATGAAACAACACTTAAAAACAAATATCATGAATAAACTATGGAATGCAGCAATTCTGCTGGGAGCGGCTTTGATGACCGCCTGTACACCCCCTGACTCATGGGAATTAACTTCAAAGGATAATAATGTCCGTTTTGTATTGGAAAACAAAGAAACGGATGGAGTGAAAGATTTATCTTATTCGGTCTATTACAATGATACGGTAGCTATCGAAAATTCTCTTTTGGGTTTGGTGATGGACACTCAGGAGTGTGGTAAAGACGCTAAATTTGTATCTGTTACTCCGGTGAAAGATATTACCGAAACCTATCAGTTGAAATCCGGTAAAAAGATGAATACGGTGAACGATTGTCGTGAACAAATATTCACATTCCGTACGGAGAAAGGTCTTGACTTCGATTTGATTGTTCGTGTTTATGATAATGGAGTCGCTTTTCGCTACGGATTTCCTGATGCGGATAATAAAACTCATACCATTCAAGCTGAACATACAGAGTTTGCCGTACCGGTAAACGGCAAGGCGTGGATACATCCATACGACTGGAACAGTCGTAAGAAACCCAGTTATGAACAGTATTGTGAAAATGGGATAGATATCCGTTCAGACTGTAAGCATGGCAGAGGCTGGGCTTTTCCCATGTTGTTTCAGACCAACGGTTTGTGGATGATGATAACGGAAGCCCAATTGGATGGTACATATCCGGCTACCCATATCGATAATTCAGGTACTCAAGGTGCCTATAAAATTCGTTTCCCCGAATTGGATGAACCTATTGTGCCGGATGCCGTAGAACCTGTTTCACAGATGCCTTGGTATACTCCATGGCGTGCCATTATCGTAGGGAATAATTTGAATACGATTTTCCAGAACCAGATGGTATCTCATCTGAACCCTTCTTCCGTGGTGGAAGACGAGTCTTGGATAAAGGCCGGACGTGCTTGCTGGAGTTGGTGGTATAATGGTGCTTCCGTACGCGACTTCAAGGAACAGTTGAAGTATGTGGATCTTAGTGCGGAAATGGGTTGGGAATATATGTTGATAGATGCCAGTTGGCAACGTATGGGTAATGGCGGCACTATGGAAGATGTTGTGAAATATGCGCAACCCAAAGGAGTAGGCGTATGGTTGTGGTATCATTCCGGCGCCGGACATGAGAATGACACGATAGCGGCTCGCCGTATTATGTGTGATCCGGAGTTGCGTCGTGCTGAAATGAAACGTATTAGTGATATTGGTGTTAAAGGTATCAAAGTCGACTTTTTCGATTCCGACAAGCAACGTGTTATCCAGTTGTATCCCGCTATTTTGAAAGACGCGGCCGATAATCATCTGTTGGTTGACCTGCATGGTGCTACATTGCCACGTGGCTATGAGCGTACCTATCCGAACTTGATGACTACGGAAGCTATTCGTGGAGGAGAAACGCTTGGACAACAACCCCGTTGTGACCGTGCGGCCGAACATAATGCGACGGTTCCTTTCACCCGTAATGTAGTAGGTTCCATGGACTATACTCCGGTGACTTTCTCCAATAAGATACGTCAGGGAGTACCTGCCATCCGTAAGACTACCGTAGCGCATCAGTTGGCCTTGGCAGTCGTATTTGAGTCGGGGTTCCAGTGCTTTGCCGATAGGGCGGAAGCCTATCTTGCATTGCCGGAACAACCTAAGCAATTTTTGAAAGATGTGCCTGCTGCTTGGGATGAAAGTTGTTTGTTGGCCGGTTATCCGTCGGATTATGTGATTATAGCCCGCCGTTCGGGTAATGATTGGTATATTGGTGGAATTAATGGCAAGAATGAGGACCGCGAACTGGAGTTTACGCTTCCCGCAGCTTGCAAAGATAAATCATTTAAGATGATTACAGATGGAGCGGATAAGGATACGTTCGATTATAGGACAGTAGAAAATACAAATGGAATGGTGAAAGTAAAGCTTCTTCCCAACGGAGGTTTTGCCGGTGTTATCCGGTAGTTGTTATTGATGACACTGTTTCATTCCTTTGATAAGGCATACTCCGATAGGAGATAAAACATGTTTATTTCAAGGAAAAGTTATATCTCGGCTGCCGGGATGTATATCTTAGCAGCCGGGATGTGTATCTTAGCAGTTGAGATGTGCATCTTGGCTGCTGAGATGAAGTTTGTTTCCGGTTTTAAATATCTTCTTCAATAGACAGGGCTTGTTTCAGATATGGACATAGACCTCTTTTCTAATAAGATGAATTATAGTATATTGCAGTGTTTTGGATATATTTGAAAATTTTTGGAACAATATTGCAATACAGATAAGCTATAATTTGGTTTCTTTGTTGAACTATTGCTGATTAGGAAATTAATCTAATATTTAACAGATAATAAAAAACATGAAAAAGAAATTGATTTTAGGAGCACTTGCGGTATTGATGCTGCTTCCGGTAAATGCACAAATAGCCTGGAAACAGATTGAACCTGGAGTTTGGAAAGGTGTGGTTGGTACTCCCGAAGAATATTCGTTGCTGGGTGTGGCGGGGGTTACCCCGTTGAAAGAAGGCTTTGCACGTTTGCCCGAGGTAACCTTACCATCGCTTGCCAATGAGATTGTAGGCGAGGTACAGGATGGCAAGACCAGTCTTCGTATCCCATTGCAGAGAAAAGAACAACTATATGGCTTTGGCTTGAACTTCCAGACTGTACATCAACGTGGTAAGATACTGAATTTGCACGTAGATCACTATGGTGGTAAGGATAATGGCCGTACACATGCACCTGTACCATTTTATATTTCCAGTTTGGGTTATGGTGTCTTTATCAATTCAGCCCGTTATCTTACAGTTTATGCAGGTTATGGTGCTCGCAAGGATAGTCCTAATGCACCGGTTGCCAAAGATCGTAATACGGACAAATCGTGGACTTCCAGCCCGTACTCGGATGCGGTTTCTATTCTTGTTCCTGCTCCCGGCGCCGAAATTTACATCTTTGCCGGGCCTACACCGATGGATGTGGTACGTCGTTATAATCTGCTGTGTGGTGGCGGTACTTTGCCACCGCGTTGGGGATTGGGCTTCACTCAACGTACCAAGAAGCTCTATACAGCAGAAGATGTGAAGAAAGAAGCCGACGAATTTGAACGTCAGGGTTATCCACTCGATTTTATCGGATTGGAACCGGGTTGGCAAAGTAAAGCTTATCCTTGTACGCTCGAATGGGATGGTGGACGTTTTCCCGATCCTGCCGGTTTTGTAAAGGAAATGATGGATAAGGGTGTTCGCATTAATCTGTGGACTAATCCTTATCTGTCACCAGAATCGGATGTGTATAAGGCAATGTATCCTGTCAGCGGTTCGCATACTGTATGGTGTGGCATAGTCCCTGATTTGGCAGGTGAAAAGGCTCGCCAATTGTGGAAAGATAAATTGGAGAAAGAACATATAAGTATTGGGGTCAGTGGTTATAAGATTGACGAAGTAGACGGTTATGACCGTTACGTATGGCCTGATGTGGCGACTTTCCCCAGTGGTAAGTCTGCCGAGCAGATGCGCCAGACATACGGTTTGTGGGTACAACGTACTACAGCAGACCTTTATAAACAACGTAATCAACGTACTTTCGGGTTAGTACGTGCTTCCAACGGTGGTAGCAGCTCATTCCCTTATGTTATTTATAATGATTATTATAGTCATCAGGACTTCATTACTGCTTTGATTAATTCAGGTTTTAGTGGCGTTTTGTGGACTCCTGAAGTGCGTGGCTCCAAAACAGCAGAGGAATGGTTACGTCGTTTTCAGTCTGTTGTTTTCTCGCCGATGGCGATGATCAATGCTTGGGCAAGTGGAACCAAACCCTGGTCTTTCCCCGAAGTGGCCGGACAAATTAAAGAATATGCCACTTTGCGTATGCAGATGATGCCATATTGGTATACGGAATTTGCCCGTTATCATTTTGACGGTATTCCTCCTTTCCGTGCCATGAATCTTGAACCAGGATTCAATCCTGAACAAGCTGTCAGCACAGAAATAAAGAATTCCAATTTGGAAGATAATCCTTATCTGGAAGCTATCTCTAAAGAGATAAAAGACCAATATATGGCAGGTGAATACCTATTGGTTGCTCCTATGTTTGCAGGACAGAAGGAACGTAGTGTCGTATTGCCGCAAGGTGATTGGTATGATTTTTATACTGGTAAATATGTGGGCAATGGTGAGAGAATAAAGGTTGCACCCGGCTTGGATCGTATACCTGTGTACGTGAAGGATGGCGCGGTTATTCCTTTTATGGAAGCTACACTCCATGCACCTAAGGCAGGACAGAAGGTCAATCTTGAAATTCGCCATTATGGTAAGGCGGATGGTTCCTATCGTTTGTATGATGATGACGGTGAAACTTTTGACTATGAAAAGGGAGCATATTCTTGGCGCGATATCAAAGTGACGCGTGATAAGAAAGGACGTTTGAAAGGTACTATTTCTAAAGCAGAGAAAGGAAAACCGGATAATATAGCTACTGTTACTTGGAAATTTATGACTGAATAATAATGTATTTATTTTTAGGTACGGATTATGTAGATTTCGCGGATTAATTAGCTACGCTGTGATTATGCAAAAGATAAAAAATCCGCGAAGTCCGTGTAACTTGTGCCTAAAAGACACATTCAAAAAGCAATAAGAAATGCACAAAATTACAACTTTACTTATATTCCTGTGCTGCACTTGCCTGATGCGTGCGGCAGACAATCCAAATGTAAAGAAAATATTCTCCGTAACTTCTGGTGAACTGAAGCTGACCTTCATGGTTGGTGCGGATAATCGTCTGTATCAATTGGGATTTGGTGATGTAGACGCTAAAATAGAAGTTCCTGCTAAAATGCCTTCACGCGAACGGGAATTTTATCCTCCATATGGTAATGGTGTGTTGACCGAACCGGCTTTACAGGCCACCCATGCCGATGGTAATACTTCTACTGAACTTCATTATACGGGACATCGCATAGAAGATTTGGGTGAAGGTGTCTCTCAAACCATTATTTCTCTGAAAGATCCTGTTTATCCGTTTTCCGTGGATCTTTACATTAAATGTTATGGGGATAACAGCATGATGGAACTGTGGAATACAGTGAGCCATAATGAGAAGGGAAAAGTAGTACTTTATCGTTTTGCTTCTGCAGCTCCGGTAGTGAAGGCAAAAGAGTATTGGCTTACTCAGTTTATGGGTAATTATAAGCGTGAGGCTACTCTTTCTGAGGAACGTTTGTCAGAGGGAGTCAAAATTCTGGACTCTAAATTGGGAGTACGTGCCCATCAGATGCGTATACCTTCTTTTATGCTCTCATTGAATACTCCGGCAGATGAGAATAAAGGAGAAGTATTGGCTGCTTCTTTACGTTGGAGTGGTAGTTTCCAATTTGCATTTGATATGGACTGGAACAAAAATCTCAGATTGCTTACCGGTATGAATCCATTAGGTTCCCAATATTATTTAGAGCGTGGTGGAACGTTCACTACTCCTGCCATTCTTTTTGCATACAGTAAGAAAGGAAAAGGAGAGGCAAGTCGTCGTTATCACCGTTGGGCAATGAAGTACGCTATTCGTGATGCACATAAAGAACGTCCGGTGTTGTTGAATAACTGGGAGGCTACCCATTGTGATTTTAATGAAGAACGTTTGAAAGAACTTTTTAATGGTGCTCGTCAGGTAGGTGCGGAGCTTTTCTTGCTGGACGATGGTTGGTTCGGAAATGGTCCTTATTCCCGCGATGATGATAAGCATGGCTTGGGAGATTGGGAACCCTCTACCAAGAAACTTCCCCGTGGCCTCTCTTATATCGCTAAAGAAGCTCTGAAACGCAAAGTCGGTTTTGGTATCTGGCTGGAACCGGAGATGGTGAATCCGCAAAGTGAACTCTATCGGAAACATCCTGATTGGATAATTACCCAACCCAAACGTGAACCTATATTGGGACGCCATCAGGAAATACTTGACTTGACCCGTCCTGAAGTACAGGCTTATGAGTGGGAAATCATTGATAAGACCTTGCGCCCAAATCCTGATATTACATATGTTAAATGGGATTGTAACCGTTATGTCACTCAACCCGGGTCTGGTTATCTGCAACCTGCGGAGCAGAGTCATCTTTGGATTGATTATAATTGGGCGCTCTATCGCCTGATGAACCGTTTTTCCAAAGAATTCCCAAATGTGATGGCGATGCTTTGTGCCGGTGGATCGGGTCGTGTGGACTATGGAGCTTTGCCTTATTTCCATAGTTTCTGGCCCAGTGACAATACTGATCCTCTGGGACGTATCAAGATACAGTGGGGATTTTCTCATTTCTTCCCGGCAAGTACAATCTCCGCTCATGTTACCCGCATGGGTAAGCGTCATCTCAAGTTAGCGATAGATGTGGCATTGAGTGGCGCTTTCGGTATCGACCTTGCATTGGATAAAGCTACGGCCGAAGAACGTGCACAAATTGCGGATGCGGTTAAGTTATATAAGGAAAGTATCCGTCCGCTGGTGATGCAAGGAGAGTTGTACCGTCTGGTATCCCCTTATGAGCATCCGTTGGCATCGTTGAGCTATGTTTCTGCCGATAAACAGAATGCGGTGGTCTATCTTTATCAAACCAAAGATGGTAATGTGCCTCGGGTGGTACTTGGAGGACTGGATGCTGATAAGAGGTATCTGGTAGAAGAAGTCGGACTTCCCAAAGGAGCCGTTTCCCGTTTTTCTGCCAGTGGTAGGACCTTCACGGGTGCTGAACTTATGAATACCGGATTGTCTAATCCTCTGAACACCCAGTTTGAGAGTGCTGTAATTTTATTGAAAATACAATAATATAATAATGTATGAAGCGAATACTTCTATTATTTGCGTTACTTCTTACTGCATCAGTAGTAGTTTGTGCCCAAACCGGAGATCGTTGGACCATCCAGGATGACGGTTCTATCCGTTGGGATATTTCAGGGAGTAAACTCCCTCACGAAGATCATGTCGAAATGAGTGGACAGATGCTTTCTGTCGTGCTCCGTTATGGGGTGGATGCCCAGCAGCGTTTTCATGTGAATCGCAGTTTGGTATTTCCTATGTTGCGTATGAAGCCGAACAAGACACAGAATAATTTGAAACAACGTTTTGATGTCAATATACCTGCTATGGTGACTGTAGACGATCAGACACTTTTGAATGAAAAGGTCAGTGATATTACTTTTAACGGTTTGATGCGCGTAGAAAGTGACTACGGATATATTTATCGTCGTAAGGAACTGAAGAAGGCGGTTCACGTAACGCGTTTGCTCTATCCCTCACCCAAGGATGCCCGCTATTGTGAAGAATATACTTTCAAGAATAACAGTGGTAACACGATAACCTTGCGTGTACCCGATTGGCATGTAACTTATACTACTCCGGAGGAAGCTGGTGTGTATGGAGCTTATCGTATCCAAGCGTCTCTTTCCAAAACAGGAACTTTCGTGTTGAAGCCGGGAGAGAAACTGGAGTTCTTCGCCGTATTCTCCGGTCATAAGGTTTCGGATGGTACGGATAATACCGCTGTTTCCGGTTTCAATATTGAAGATGAGCGTAACGGGCGTCAGGTTTTGATCAATCAATGGTGGGGAAATCTTGTTCTTGATACCCCCGATCCTGTATTGAACCGTATGTTTGCCTTTGCCAAATTGCGCGGAGCCGAGAGTATTTACCGTACCAAAGGCGGTTTGATGCATGGTCCTGGTGGAGAGGCTTATTATGCTGCTGTATGGGCAAATGACCAGGCAGAATATATTAATCCTTTCTTCCCTTTTCTTGGATATGAAGTTGGTAACCAATCGGCTTTGAATGCTTTCAGACATTTCGCCCGTTATATGAATTCGGAATATAAGCCTATTCCAAGTTCTATAATATCCGAAGGTGTCAGCTTCTGGCATGGGGCTAAAGATCGTGGAGATGGAGCGATGATAGCCTACGGGGCTGCCCGCTATGCCCTGGCTCGTGGGGATAAGGAAGAAGCGCGTGAACTTTGGCCGCTTATAGAATGGTGTCTGGAGTATTGTAAACGTAAACTTACTCCTGACGGGGTGGTTGCTTCCAATTCCGATGAGCTGGAAAATCGTTTTCCTGCCGGTGATGCCAATCTCTGTACTTCTACCTTATATTATGATGCTTTGCGTTCTGCCGCCTTGCTGGGACGCGAATTGGGTGTTCCGGCTAAACTGCTTTCTGCCTATACGGCGCAAGCCAAGGCATTGGAACGTGCCATTGAAGCTCACTTTGGTTACGAAATAGAAGGATTTCATAGCTATCGCTATTATAAGGGGAATGATATTTTACGTTCCTGGATTTGTATGCCGCTTGTAATGGGCATTTATACTCGTGCGCAAGGTACGATAGACGCTTTGTTTTCACCGCGTTTGTGGACGAATGACGGTTTGTTGACGCAGGCAGGTACAGAGACTTTCTGGGATCGTTCTACCCTCTATGCTCTTCGTGGTACCATTGCCGCGGGTGAAGTGGAGAAGGGTATGGACTTTCTGAAAAAGTACTCTCATCGCCGTCTTTTAGGAGACCATGTGCCTTATGCCATTGAAGCATGGCCCGAAGGAGATCAACGCCATTTGTCTGCTGAAAGTGGGTTGTATTGTAGAATTTACACAGAAGGACTTTTCGGTATCCGTCCTGTAGGACTCAATAGCTTTGAAATGACACCTCGTTTGCCGCAGGAATGGGAATACATGAATTTGAATAGAATACGTGCTTTCAATTCGGACTTTGATATCCGTGTTTCCCGTGCCGGAAAGAAACTGCATGTAGAAGTTGTAAAGGCTGGAAAGATTATTGTAAAGAAGAATATAGAGGAAGGAACGACTCTTAAAGTACGGGTATAAATAAGATTTGAGACTTTTTTGTCTGTCTCAATTCCTATTTTATCCGTCTCTTTTTAGTTTATCTATTATAAAATGTGGCAAGCTATTATGGCTTGTCACATACATTCTTTATATTTGTACGGTAAATAATCTAATACCGTAATGAAACGTAAATTTCTATTCGTCCTTATAATTTTCTGGGTTGCTTTTTCCGTACAGGCAGACCATTTTAAATATTCTTTTTTTTATAGTGCGGGGATGAATGAAGGTATATCGCAATTATCCGTAATGGCGATGTGTCAGGATACTCGCGGATATCTTTGGTTGGGTACACGTAATGGCCTGAACCGTTATAATGGCAGTACATATACTGTATATACTCATCACTCGGGCGATTCTTTAAGTCTGGCAGATAATGAGATTTCAAGTTTGGCAGAACAAGGTGAACGATATTTGTGGATAGGAACAAGCCATGGAGTCAGCCGCTTATCTTTGGAGACAGATAGTATACGTAACTATTATACAAAAGACGGGCTTTCTTCAGAAAGTATACTTACTGTTTATGTAGACCGCCATCAGCAAGTATGGGTGGGCAGTTATTCGGGACTTTGCCGTTATATTCCGGAAAAAGACTGTTTTGAAAAAGTCTCTTTTACAAAAGGCAATCCATCCGTGACGGCTATGATGGAGGACAGTACGGGGAAGTTTTGGATAGGGACTGGGCAAAACGGAGTTTTTCTTTGTAGCAGTAAGATGCAATTTATAAAGCATTTCTGTGAAAAAGACGGCTCTCTTGTTGGGCGTCGGGTTACATCTTTGTACGAGGATGCCTATCATCGTGTATGGGCGGGTACGAATCCCGGTGGAGTTACACGGATAGACCCTCATACGTATACCGCCGTATGCTATACGAGTAAGAACAGTGGATTGAAAAATAATTATGTTCGCTGTATGGCTGAATGGAATGGGGAATTGCTGATGGGAACCTATGACGGTATATATTCTTTTAATCAGTTTGATAATAAGATTACTAAGGTCGGTGGATATGGCGACTGGACTAAGCCGCTGGGACACTATTCTATCTATTCTTTCTGTCTCGACCGTATGGGTACGCTCTGGATTGGTACTTATGCCGGAGGCGTATCCCGATTGAGTACTTTTTCATCACGTTTTGTACGTCATGCACCTGGGGATTGGAATAATATACAAACAGGAATTTATGGTACGGCTTGTTACGACCGGGATAATAATCTGTGGGTAGCAACAGAAGGTTATGGTTTGTTGAATTATGATATTTCTACCGGGGAAACTCATTTTTATCTGATTGATTCTTCGGCATACTCCGTTTATAATGCCAATGTGATAAAATCGGTCTTTGCAGAGAAAGACTGTATTTGGTGTGGTACTACTAAAGGCGAGATCTATCGTTTTGATCTGAAAACGCGCACTTTTAAGCTATTCTACCGTTTTTCTTCACCTTTGTCAGTTTATTCTATAATACGTGATTTCTCCGGTAATTTGTGGGTAGGTGCTTCCAGTGGAAAGTATTCTTTGGTATGTTTTACTCCCTCGGGTGAGTTGATCGAGAAGTGGGTGGATCCTTCGGGAAAGGAGTTACCTGTGTATTCGGTAAGATACCTGTTTGAAGAGCGTCCGGGGGTATTATTGATTGGAACCCGGGGGCGTGGACTTTTACGTATGGAGATAGGTACAGTGGATGAGAAAAATAAGAAGATGGTTGGTTCCCTGGTTTCTTACACTATGGGAAACACTGATATTCGACATCGGTTGAACAGTAATTATATTTCTTCTATATTGCGTACACGGAGTAATGAATTGTGGATTTCTACCTATGGAGGTGGATTGTATCGTATGGATGACGATGGGAATATTGAAAAGACCGTAACGGGTGAGGATGGATTAATGAGTAATACTATCTGTAATCTGGTAGAAGGCGCAGATAATACGTTATGGATGAGCACGGATAAAGGTATAACAGGTTATTCTTTGGAAGATGGCAATATAAGGAATTATCCATTCTCTAATGGTATTCAAATACGTGAATTTACTTTGCATGGTGGGGTGGCTCTGCCTGATGGTACTGTTTGCTTGACGGGGAATGATGGATTTATTACATTCTATACACCCGAAATGCCTGCAAATTCATTTGTACCACCTGTTGTACTGGAGGATTTCCAGGTTAATAACCGTATGGTGTCCGTAGGGGATGAAACTGGCATTCTGAACTGTGTATTAGATTATACGAAAGAGGTTCGTTTGAGTTATGATCAGAATAATATAGCGATAGGATACCGTGCGTTGAACTTTATTAATTCTTCCATGAACAGATATGCGTATCGATTGGAAGGATATGATAAAGGTTGGAATGAAGTAGAAGGACGTACTACTGCTTATTATACCAAATTACCCTCCGGAACTTATACATTCCATGTGAAAGCATCTAATAATGATGGTGTTTGGAATGAAGAAGGGCGTACATTAAAAATCATTATTGCTCCACCTTTGTGGGCAACATGGTATGCGTATATGCTGTATGGCTTATTAGTGATCGCAATAATATTTGTAATATTTTATTATTATAATATGCGTCGTATCTGGCGTGAAAAGCTTCGTGTTGAGCAACGAGAAAAACAACAGCAGGAAGAATTTCATCAGGCAAAAATGCGTTTGTTTACCAATCTTGCTCATGAATTACGTACGCCATTGACACTGATTATTACACCTTTCGAAGAGTTGGTGAGACGAGTGGATATTGGTGCGAGTCTGCATTCCCAATTGATGGTGATTTATAAGAATGCCCAACGTTTGTTGTTGCTTGTCAACCAATTGATGGATTTGCAGAAGAACCAGAGTGGGTCAATGGAGTTGCGAGTGAGTAAAGGAAATGTGTGTGAGTTTATTCGTGAAATTTATTATGCTTTTAAACAGATCGCTCAGACTAACGAAGTAAACTTTACTTTAAAATGCAATCCTGACTCGTTTGTAGCATGGTATGATAAGACTTTGTTGGAAAAAGTGGTGTTTAATCTACTTTCTAATGCTTTTAAGTACACACCTGCAGGGAAAAATATCCACATGGAAGTGGAATATGATCAAGAACGTGGCCGTATTATATTGCGTGTGGAAGATTCAGGATGTGGAATTCCTAAGGAAGAGCGTGAGAAGATATTTACTCCTTTCTATCAGGTACCTGAAACTTCCGGCGTGAATATTTCCGGAACGGGTATCGGATTGAGTCTGGTGTATTCTATTGTAGAACTTCATAAAGGAAGTATTAAGATTGAAGATCGTGCAAATGGTGAGGATGGTACGGTGTTTATTGTGGAATTGCCAGCTACGGCAGATGCCTTTACTGAAAAGGAAAAGGATGTGATGCCGATGGAAACGATTGGTGATACGGCCTTGGCACAACCGGTAGAGGTGAAACCTGCACCGCGATTACCGGGAGATATCCAAAAAAAGCCTGTTATCCTTATAGTAGAAGATGATAAGGGTGTACGTGATTATTTGCATCAGTCTTTGGAAGCTGATTATGAGATATTGGAGGCTTCTAATGGCCTGAAGGGGTATGAACGTGCAGTTCAGGATTTTCCTGACCTGATATTGAGCGATATAATGATGCCTAAGCGAAACGGTCTGGAACTCTGTGCAATGGTGAAAGAAGATGTAAGAATTGGACATATTCCTGTGATACTAATGACGGCACGTTCTATGGTGGTACATATCAAAGAAGGTTTTCAAGCAGGCGCTGACGATTATATTATCAAACCTTTCAGTATGGATATACTTCGTATTCGTATACATAGTTTGTTGCAGTCACGCCAGCAACTGAAGAAGCTTTATGGGCGACACTTCTCTCCTGAGGTTGTAGGTACCGCAATGGTCTCTGCTGATGAACGTTTTTCACAGAAATTGTATGAGGTGATAGAGAAACATATTTCTGATCCTGAACTATCCATTGAGATACTTTGTCAGGAAATAGGTATCAGTCGTGCAAACCTGTATCGTAAGATAAAGGCGATATCTGAATTGTCACCGACCGAACTGATACGTAATAAACGATTGGAAGTGGCGATGAAATATTTGAAAGAAACGGATATGACTATCTCGGACATCGCTGCTGCTTTGGGATTTAGTAGCCATTCTTATTTTTCTAATTCTTTCAAAGCTTTATATGGTATGTCGCCATCAGAATTTATGCAGACTAATATCAAGTCGAAAAAATAAAATGACCTGTCTCAAAAAACTATATTCATTGTCTTAAATGAATAAGGAAGAAGTTTTTTGTACATTATTGCAAGTCGATGAGACGTTATTATAAGCTCTGTATACTGTTTTGTGTTATTTTTGCGTGTGATTAAAAAGCTTAATTTGATAACTATGAAATATAGAAACTGTAAATTAACAAAAATTGTTTTGCCTATCGTTTTAGTGGTAGTTGCGTTTGCTTTTACTACTCATACAATGGAACAGCCTGAAGGTGATCCATTGTTTATAACAAGTATAGTTCCATATAAATCAGGAATGGTTGTTACACAAAAGGGTAATAAGAAAGTGACGATTTACTCGTCTGATTATAAGGAACGTTTGCAGGAATGGAGTTTGGATGAAATACCTACAGGTGTTGCTATAGATGGTGAACGGATTATCGTAACGGTGGCGGGTGAAAATAAAAATGGGGTTTATTTCCTTTCAACTTCTGATCCGTTGGATAAAAGTTTTATAGCGACAGCCTCAGGTGCATGTGCACCGTTGTTGGATGCGCAAACAGGAAATTTGTATGTCTGTAATCAGTTTGCAGGAACAGTTTCTGAGATAGATAAAAATGAAAAGAAGATATTGAGAACGGTACATGTTCTGCGTGAGCCTAAATCTATAGTTTCAGATGCTAAAGGTAAGCATTTGTTTGTCGCGAATTTTCTTCCGGCACAGCGTGCGGATGTAGATACTGTAGCGGCTTGTGTATCGGTAATCGATAAGGATAATTTTCAAAAGATAAAAGATATACAATTGGCGAATGGAAGTAATGCTCTGCGGGGAATGACTATTTCGCCTGACGGACGTTATTTGTTGATTACTCATAATTTGGGACGTTTTCAAGTACCTACTTCGCAGTTACAGCAAGGATGGATGAATACGAGTGCTATGAGTGTTGTGAATTTGGAGACACTGAATTTTGAAGGTCCTGTATTGCTGGACGAACCCGAACGTGGTGCTGCCGGTATCTGGGATGTGAAATGTACGGATGACAAAATTGTAGTCAGCCATTCGGGAACACATGAAATTAGTGTGATAGATTATCCGGCATTCGTACAAAAATTTGAGCAGTATCCACAGAAAGATGCTTTGGCTTATGATTTACGTTTTTTGTATGGTATGCGTCAAAGAATTGCATTGGTCGGTAACGGTCCAAGATGTTTTATGATTAAGGATGGGAATGCTGTGGTGCCTACTTATTTTTCTGATACTTTGAATGTAGTAAATTTGAATTCTGCTTCTGTTCAACCGATTGCTATGGTGAAGAATAGAGTGGAAAGCCGTATACATAAAGGAGAAAAGTATTTTAATGATGCTGAATATTGTTTTCAGAATTGGCAATCTTGTAATGGTTGTCATCCCGGTGATGCCCGTATGGATGCTATGAATTGGGATTTGATGAATGATGGTATCGGTAATTCAAAGAACTGCAAGAGTTTACTACTTTCTCATGTTACTCCTCCGGCTATGATTTCTGGAATACGCGCTTCTTCTTATGTAGCTGTACGTACTGGGTATAAATTTATTCAGTTTATAGATCTGCCTGAAGAATATGCCACTTGCGTAGATGAATATCTTTTGTCCTTAAAGCCGCTCCCAAGTCCTTATTTAGTGAATGGGGAATTATCAGAGAAAGCAAAACGGGGACGTAAGGTCTTTGAAAAATTTAAATGTGACGAATGTCATTCCGGACCTTATTATACGGATATGAAGATGCATCGTATAGGTGAGGATGTTGAGTTTGAGCAAGGTTGGGATACTCCTACTTTAAGAGAAGTGTGGCGCACTGCTCCTTACTTATTTGATGGAAGAGCGGCTACGATGAAAGAAGTTTTTGAAGTATACAAACATGGTATAGACAAGAAAATATCATCGAAAGAAGCTGATGAACTTGCTGAATATGTGAATTCACTCTGATGATATGTACTGTATACAGAAAGAAAACTATGATTGCTAAAGAAGAAAATATAGAGATAATACATCGTTTTTTTCAGACGGAAAAAGCACCTTTGGGTGAAATGGTAGCTAAGTTGTTGGAACAGTATGTCGCAATTTATTTGCCTGTACGTATGGTCTTCTTTGGGGCATCTACGGACAATGAAGAGTATGTTTCCCAATTTGCTTTTTTGAAGGAGGCTGTAGCAAGAGTATTCCCTGCAGAAAGACCTTTGGTAAGTTATGTTGCCCAACCTGTCGATACGGAAGGTATCGCTATGGAAGTGCATGAAGTGGTGTTGACTGGACTGGATGTGGTTTCTTATCGGAATTATACTGATATACCTTATATAATAGTAGAACGTGAAGGCTGTAAACGGTTGTTTCTGGGTGGAGTGATAGCTGATGTGCTGCATCAAAGTATTCGTGAGCAGTCCGATGATGTCTTTGCACATATTAACCGGGTGTTACAAAAGGAACAAATGCCGGTTTCTGCTATTGTTCGTCAATGGAATTATATTGAGAAGATTACGGAATATGATGTTTCTGGGCATCAGCATTATCAAGATTTCAATGATGCGCGTTCTTTGTTCTATGAAAATGTAGAATGGAAAACAGGTTACCCAGCAGCAACGGGGATAGGTACTCAATGGGGAGGTATTATGATAGATATGGATGTGCTTCTTTGTGAGGATGAAACAGTACTGGTAGTAGGAGTGGATAATCCATTACAGGTAGCTGCACATGCTTATTCTCAGAATGTGTTATTGGGAGAAACGGTATTGCAACAGAAGACAACTCCTAAGTTTGAACGTGCTAAAGCTGTATGGAAAGAGGATCATGGTTTTATCTATATATCAGGAACAGCAGCCATCCGTGGAGAACTTAGCTTGGATGGGGTTGGTATAGAAGAACAAACATTGACAACTTTGGAAAATATCGAATACCTGGTTTCTGCAGAGAATTTGAAACATACTGGTGTTCCGGTTACTATGGATAGTGAGTTGATAAATTTTCGTGTATATGTAAAACATTGGGAGGATTTGGAAAAAGCCAGAAAAGTAGTGGAAATGAGATATCCTAATTTACCTGTTATCTATACATTAACAGATGTATGCCGTTCGGAGTTGCTGATAGAAATAGAAGGAATGGGAATACTTCAATAGAAAAACCAATATAAATAAAAATAATATGAAAGTAAAGAAAGTATTAACGTTGGCATTAATTGCCGTTTGCGGTATGGGAATGGTTGCTTGTACGGCAGAAACTAAAAAAACAGAACAAGTTATGACACAGGAAAAAGCTACGTATCAGAAGAAGTACACGAATGCTGACTTCTACAAAGATGGTAAGTTTGATCAAGAAGCTGCTAAAAAAGCTTTTCTTGATATGTTTGATTTCTATGGATATCCTTTCACTCCATTGATGGAAAAAGATATCTGGTTTACAGATTTTGGTTTGGGTGATTTTGAACATGTAGGTATGGGTGGTATTTTCTGGATTAATGATCCTGAATATGGATATTTTGCTCATAATATCTATTTGTTACCTGGACAAATGATACCGGAACATGCGCACGTAAAAACGAAATTCCCGGCGAAGCATGAATCTTGGATGGTAAATCATGGTTGGGTTTATAATTTCTCTGAGATAGGTGATGAAACCCCGAATGCTCCTGAAATCCCGGTAGGTCATGGTCCTATCAAGAGTAAGAATTTTGTTGTTCAGAAAGTGGGAGATGTTCTCCGTCTGAAGCAATTGGAAACTTATCATTTCATGATGGCAGGTCCTGAGGGTGCTATTGTTGAAGAATGGGCATGCTACCATGACAATGATGGCTTACGCTTTACAAATACAAAAGCTGCATTGTAATTTATAAAACATAATACCATGAGAAAGATAAATCATATTGGAATACCTGTTCAACAACCGGTACCGGGTGAAGTTTATAATGAGGGAATGAAGGTTTACCTGACTGATTTTGCCCAAAGTCCAAATAAGATAGAATTTCTTCGTTTTGATAAAGATAGCTGGATGCCTGAAAAAATTCAGAAATTGGCTCATATTGCATACGAAGTTGACGATCTAGATAAAGAGTTGGAAAATGCGAAAGTTTTACTTCCCAAGACAGTTGTTAATGAAAGTTTGACCATTGCATTCATTGAAGAAGAGGGTATTGCTTTGGAATTGATGCAGTTTAATTAAATAAAAAAAATATGATACATAAATTTATAAATGACCCGGATAATCTGACTTCTGAATTATTGGAAGGTTATGTGATGGCATATAGTGATCAAGTAGCTATTGGAGGAGAAAATATCATTGTACGTGCACATGCCAAGTCAGAAGATAAAGTGGCTGTTATTACTTTGGGTGGTTCGGGACACGAACCTGCATTAAGTGGTTTTGTAGGAGAAGGTATGTTGGATTGTTCGGTAGTGGGAGATATTTTTGCTGCTCCGGGTGCCCAACGTGTTTTTCAGGCTTTACAGTTATTCAAGCGTGAGGCTGGTATTTTGTTAGTGGTATTGAACCACTCAGGTGACGTGATGAGTGCAAATATGGCATGTCAGTTGGCGGAACGTGTAGGTATCAAGGTGAAGACAATTCTTACCCATGATGATATCAGTGCCGGACTTGATGCTCCCGATGACGATCGTCGTGGATTGGCGGGTTGTGTTCCTTTGATTAAGATTGTGGGAGCTGCTGCAGAAGAAGGAAAATCTTTGGATGAGATTATTGAGATTGGCGAGCGTTTCAACAAAAAGGTTGCAACTTTAGCAGTTGCTATGAAGTCTTGTACACATCCACAAAATGGAATGATGATTTCAGAACTTCCTGACGGGGAGATAGAAATCGGTATGGGGCAACATGGTGAAGGTGGCGGCGGACGTAAAAAATTGGTTTCAGCGAATGAAACAGCAGAAGAAATGATTGGTCTGTTGATGAAGAAATTGCAGCCTAAAGCTGGTGACAAAGCATTGTTGATAATCAATGGTGTAGGTGCTACTACTCACATGGAAATGAATATCGTATATCGCAAGGCACATCAGGTTTTGGAGAATGCCGGTCTTGAGGTAGCAGCAAGCCGTATCGGTGAATTGCTGACAGTTCAGGAACAAGCAGGTTTCCAGATGATCCTTGGTTTGTTGGATGCCGATCATGTTGATTATCTGAATAATAAAATGTCGAATGCTCCATATTGGACGACTATTGGAAAGTAAACATGAATAAACTGACAGTAGAAGATTTTAAAAAAATGCTCCGTAATGCATTGGCTTGCATTACGGAGCGTGCTGATGAGTTCTCCAAATTAGATGCGGTGTTGGGTGACGGTGATCATGGTACAGCTATTGTACAAGCGATGACTGCCATTGTGGATACTGCTGAAAAAGGGACAGAATTCAAGACGATGCTGAACGATATGGGATTTAACGTGATGTTGCAGATTAGTGGTTCTACCAGTACCTTGTTAGGAGGCTTTTTCCTGGGAATGAGCGATCACGTGGAAGGTATGGAGCTGGATGCAATAGCTGTGAAAGCAATGTTTGCTGGTGGGCTTGCCGGCGTAAAAAAACAGACGAAGGCGCAACGTGGTGATAAAACTATGATGGATGCCTTGATCCCGGCTGTAGAAGCAATGCAGAGTATTGATTCAAGTGATATTAAAACAATTTTGGAAGCTGGTGCAGCAGCAGCTTTACAGGGAGCTGAAGCAACTAAAAACATGAAAGCAAACTTTGGACGTGCCCGTAACTATGGCGAACGTTCTATTGGTTATGCTGATTCGGGTGCTTCTTCGTGGTCTTGTATGTTTGATGCGTTTGCAAAAGCGTTATAAGTAAACTTAAAGATAGATAGAAAGAAATTAAGATATGGCTGATTTAGATGATTTGAGAGAAGGCTGTAATTTTGGTTTAGGAGTTGCTTCTGCCAATCAGAGCTTTCATGTAAAAGGGGCGGAAAATCTTCCATGGGGAATGAAAGACCGTTTGTCTCGTATATTTAACCCTAGAACTGGTAAGACGGTGATGCTTGCTTGTGATCATGGTTTTATCATGGGACCTACTTCCGGTTTGGAACGTATTGATTTGAATATTGTTCCGCTGATTGAATATGCTGATTGCTTGATGTGTACTCGTGGTATTCTTCGTTCTGTAATACCACCTACTACCAATAAACCTATTTGTTTGCGTTCTGATGCTGGTACTTCTATTCTGACATCATTGAATGATAATGTATTGATTGATGTTGAAGATGCTATTCGTATGAATGTATCTGCAATGGCAGTGATGTTGTCTATTGGAGATGCAGAACATGAGGCTACAACGGTGGCAAACTTGTATAAGGCGGTGGATAAGGGTACTCGTTATGGTATACCGGTAATGGGAGTAACGGCTGTTGGTAAAGATATGGCACGCGATGCTCGTTATTTTGGTTTGGCTTCTCGTATTGCAGCCGAAAATGGCGCGAATATCGTGAAGACTTATTATTGTGATGGCTTTGAAAAGGTGGTTGCTGCATGTCCGGTACCTGTAGTGATTGCAGGTGGTAAGAAGTTACCTGAGTTGGAAGCACTTGAACTATGCTATAAAGCTATTAATGAAGGTGCGGCCGGTGTTGATATGGGACGTAATGTATTCCAGTCAGAAGCTCCTGCAGCAATGATACAGGCAGTTAGTGCAGTAGTACATGACAATATGAAACCAACACAGGCATTAGAACTGTTCAATGAATTGAAAAATAAGTAACAACGACTGCAAAATAAAACATGATGAGGTTTTATATATTTGTTATAACTATTTTTTTATGTGGTTTTCGGGCGGCAGCACAGGATAAGATCCTGGTTGCCGGTTCCGGGAATCCATTTATCCTGCTTGTAGATAAACAGACTGGAAAGGTAGAATGGAAACATTCATTAGAGAAAGGGGAAGAATGTAATACGGTAGCTTTGACTAAAGATGGTAACGTTTTATATTCTTATAAGAAAGGTGCAAAGGTGGTGACATGGGATCATCAAGTAGTATGGGATTTTCCTGCACCGGATAAGACAGAACTCCAGTCAGCCACTATATTGCGTAATGGTGGATTTTTATTGGGAATCTGTGGAAATCCTGCACGTTTTATTGAGCTGGATAAAAAGGGGAGAAAGGTGAATGAGACTACATTTGATTTGGGTATAGAAAAGCCTCATAGTCAATTTAGGCAGGTATTTCAGTTGAAAAATAAAAATTATTTGATACCGGTTATGGCTAAACGTAAGGTTATAGAAATAAGCCGGAAAGGTAAATTGATTGCTGAACATAAGATAGATGGAGGAGCTTTTTCTTCACTGGAACTGTCGGATGGTAATTTGTTGTTACCTTGTGGAGATGTTCACTATTATATTGTTATAGATCGCAATACAGGTAAGGAACTAAAACGAGTAACTTCTCAAGAAGTAAAAGGGGCCGCTTTATGGTTTGTAGCCCAAATTTTGGAGTTGAGTAATAAAAATTTGTTGATTTGTAATTGGTGCGGACATACGAGAGGAACAGTTGTAGACGTACCACAATTAATTGAGCTAGATAGAGAAGGTAAAGCCGTATGGACTTTGAATGACAAGCAGAATATTGGTTTGGTTTCTGCAGCCTGTTATCTGAAGAATTTTCGGTTACCGGATTTGAAATAGAGATATTAACTTTAAAAAGGTAGTATGAGTAAAAAACTGATAGTAATGTCTGTATGCATTGCTTTAGTATTTCCGACTATGGCACAGCGGAAAGCAAAAGTAAATGCGCCTGTTACGTGGGCGGAGAGTATTGCCGTAGCTAAAAATCAGGCTAATGCTGAAATGCAGAAGACTTGTTTGCCAGTTGCATCAAAAATTATAAAAGCTAAGGCTGCTGCAGAGCCTTTTTCTGCGGATGTGACAGGACTTGATGAAATGGTGTTGTACACATGGGGAACAGTAGACGGAACCAGTGATGATCAGGCAATATGGGCGAATGCCAAACTTATTGCAGCAGATGGTTCTTCTGTTTGGTTGAATGATTTGAAGGATACTTTTAAAAAAACAGGTAGCGGTAGTTTGCGCATGAAGGGAAATGCCAAAGGTGAACCAGTTATCATGAAAGGTAAACGTTATGATCGTACGATTATGGCTAATGCCAATGCACAGATTGTGGTTCCTTTGGATAAGAAATATGTACGTTTTGAAGCGGAAATCGGTTTAGAGAACCGTTCTTCGTCGGGTACGGTTATTTTCCGTTTACAAGGTATTACTGGTGCAGAAGCCGCAGCAGATATCGTGAAAAAATATCCGACAGAATCTACCTGGTTCTTGCCTTTTGCCGGTAGTGATATGAAAGCTTTGGTTACAACATATGATGCTTCTATTGAGAAACACATAGTAACTTCTGTTGTAAACTTGCTGAAAGATAAGTCTTATTTTAATGCGCAAATTGCGCAGATTTCTTCCAAATCTTCATTGGATGAACAGGTTATTGGTTATTTGAATTTGGCACAAGATGCCATGAAAGTATATCAGTTGCAGAGTTCTTTGAGTTGGATCAATTTGCGCGCCATTGAGGATGCTTACAATGATATGGTTAAAATTTCTGGTTTTGATGCAAATATTAACCAGACTAAACTAGTTCAGTTGAAACAACTTTGTGGAAAAGGATTTGCTGGTATCTATAAAAATGATGTTGTTGCCATACAGGATGCAAAGAAAGCTTTAGATCTGAAACGTGAGATCCTTTTAGCAAATCCGACGTTGGACGTGGATAAAATTATTGTAGGTCGTTATAAGATAGGTACTAGTGCACGTCAGATAAACCCTCGTGCTTTGGGTACTCAAAATAACAACTGGTCTAACCAGACCTCTGCTCCTCGTGGAGGATTTAATGCTGAAATTGTAGAACTGTCTGATTTGCGTGGAGATGTTAAGGTTCGTACTATTTTTAAGCCTACTAATGGTTCCTCGGTTCCTGATTTGAAATTGCATTGGGATGCTGAACGTTTGATGTTTTCTATGGTAGATACGGACAAACGATGGCAGGTATTCGAGGTGAGATTGGATGGTACAGGCTTGAAGAAACTGATAGAGACTCCTGAAAAAGATTTGGAATTCTTTGATGCTACTTATCTACCTTCCGGTAAGCTTATTGCAGTGTCCAATATTGGATATAATGGTGTACCTTGTGTAAATGGTAATGATGAAGTAGGTAATATGTGCCTTTATGATCCGAAAGACCGTTCTTTGCGTCGACTGACTTTTGATCAGGATGCAAACTGGGCTCCTACAGTTATGAATAATGGCCGTATCATGTATACTCGTTGGGAATATACGGATTTGACACATTATTTTTCTCGCTTTGTAATGCACATGAATCCTGATGGTACAGAGCAGAAGTCTTTGTATGGTAGTGGCTCTTATTTCCCGAATAGTATTTTTGATGCAAAACCTCTTCCGGGGCATGCTTCTCAGTTTATAGGTGTTATTTCTGGCCATCATGGTGTGGCACGTTCAGGACGTCTGATGTTGTTTGATCCATCAAAAAGTCGTAAATCAGAAAAGGGAATGTTGCAGGAACTGCCTTTTCGGGATCGTAAAATTGAACCGATTGTAAAAGACCGTTTGGTGGATGGTGTATGGCCACAATTTATCAAACCTTATCCTTTGACGGATAAATATTTTTTGGTTACTGCCAAACTAGATGAAAATTCACTTTGGGGTATTTACTTGATTGATATTTATGATAATCTGACCTTGATTGCAGAGTTTGAAGGTGAAGGTTTGATTTGCCCTATTCCTGTAAAGAAGACTCCAGTACCTCCTGTAATACCTGATAAGATTGTTCCGGGAGACAAAGAAGCTACCGTATTTATTCAGGATATTTATGAAGGTGAGGGTCTGAAAGGAGTACCTCGTGGTACAGTGAAATCATTCCGTGTATTAGCTTATGAATATGCCTATAATAAGACTCCGTCTGATCATTGGGCACAAGGAGTACAGAGTGGTTGGGATATCAAACGTCTTTTAGGTACTGTACCTGTAGAAGAAGATGGTTCTGCTATCTTTAAGATTCCTGCTAATACTCCGATCGCATTACAACCATTGGATTCTGAAGGACGTGCAGTACAGTGGATGCGTAGCTGGTTGACTGGTATGCCGGGTGAAACTGTATCCTGTGTAGGTTGTCATGAAGATCAAAATCAATTACCTATTCCGAAACGAGTAAAGGCATCTACCATTCCTCCTCATAAGATTACTATACCCGAGGGAGGACAGCGCTCTTTTACATTTGATCTTGAAGTACAGCCTATTTTGGATCGTGCTTGTGTTTCTTGTCATGACGGTTCCAATAAATTGGCTGATTTTAGAGGAGGACGTATTGATGAATTCTCTGGATTTGGTGAAAGTTATCTGAATTTGCATCCATATGTCTATCGTCAAGGACCGGAGGCAGAAATTGAAGTTCTAAATCCATATGAATATCATGCTTCTGCCAGCCAACTTGTCAAAATATTAAGAACTGGACATCATGGTGTGGAATTGACTGATAAGGAATGGAAAACGATCTATAACTGGATTGATTTTAATGCTCCTTATCATGGTAAGTTTAAAGCTAATATCTTTAAAGGGGTTGAACAGATCAGTCGTCGTAAAGAGTTAGCTGATAAATATGCAAATGCTGGTGTAGACTGGCAGGCTGAAATCCGTTCGTATGCTCAATATCTGGAATCGCGAGAGAAACCGACTCCTGTGAAACCTGAAAAGAAAGAGTATAAGGATAAGGAAGTGAAAGTAAAAGGATGGCCTTTTGATAAGATCATGGCTCAGACAATGATTAGTAAAGAAGGTGATTCGAAGATGAGTATTGAGTTGGCTCCGGGTATAAAAATGAACTTTGTTCGTATTCCTGCCGGTTCATTCGTGATGGGTAGTAATCGTGGACATTCAGATTATTCACCAGCTAATAAACAAGTGGTGAAGAAAGCATTCTGGATGGGGGAAATAGAAGTCAGTAACGAGCAATTCCGTACTATTTTCCCAGAGCATAATAGCCGTTTCGACAGACAGTTGTGGAAAGACCATGTGCATCAGGGATATCCAGCTAACCAACCGGAGCAACCTGCTATTCGTGTCAGTTGGGAAGAGGCCATGGCTTTCTGCCAGAAGTTAAGTGAGAAGACTGGTAAGAATATCACATTGCCAACAGAAGTACAGTGGGAGTGGGCATGTCGTGCCGGTAGTGACGATGCTTTCTGGTATGGTTCATTGAATACGGATTTTGCTAAATTTGAAAATATGGCAGATAAGCAGTTGAATAAGATGGCTGTTCGTGGAGTAAATCCACAACCAATGAAAGAAACTGATTCGTGGTATAAGTATTATACTTTCCAACCTAAGGAAAATGGTGTAGATGATGGTAACATGTTGCAAGTGAAGGGAGGCGGTTATCAAGCTAATCCATTTGGATTGTACGATATGCAGGGGAATGTTTCTGAATGGACGCGTTCTGACTATTTACCTTATCCATATAGTGAGAAAAATCAGGGAAGTGGTACGGAGAAAGTGGTACGTGGCGGTTCTTGGACAGATCACCCAAAAACATGTACAGCTTATTACCGTAGATCATATTTGCCTTGGCAGAAAGTATATAACGTCGGTTTCCGTGTGATTATAGAAGATTAATAAGTGATTGATAGACCGGCGCTTGTATCCTTAATAAAAGGATAGTGCGCCGGTTTCTTTTTAGACTAAAATGATGAAGGAGCAGAATAAAATAGGATTAGTGGCCGGCCCATGTAGCGCAGAAAATCGTATGCAGATGTTGGAAACGGCAAGAGGATTAAAAAATATAGGAGTTAATATCTTGCGTGCCGGTTTATGGAAACCCCGTTCTAGATATGGTACATTTGAGGGAGTGGGTGAACGCGGATTAGTATGGCTGAATGAGATACAACAGGAGTTGGGAATGAAAGTTATGACTGAGGTTGCATTGCCTGCCCATGTAGAGGTTGCTATGAAAGCGGGAGTAGATATGGTATGGATTGGTGCACGAACAACTGTAAATCCATTTATGATGCACGAGTTGGCGGAAGCATTACGCGGTTTTAATATTCCTGTTTGGATAAAGAACCCGGTATCTCCGGAT
The DNA here is from genome assembly GCF_003438665.1 of Bacteroides sp. OM08-11. NCBI lineage: Bacteria > Pseudomonadati > Bacteroidota > Bacteroidia > Bacteroidales > Bacteroidaceae > Bacteroides > Bacteroides sp. OM08-11. Next base: position 178,315 of record NZ_QSTJ01000004.1, on the reverse strand, counting down.
ATTGAACTTTGGCTTGGAGCAGTTGAACGGCTTCAACATTCAGATGTGCAAGATATTCGTGTGATCCATCGTGGCTTTTGTACAATAGATAGTGCTCCTTATCGAAATGCTCCTCTTTGGGAGTGTTTGGATGGATTTCGTGCGCATTTTCCCAATATACCTTTTTATTGTGATCCGAGTCATATTGCTGGAAAACGTGAATTATTGGCTTCAGTTTGCAAGAAAGCATTATCTTTGCATGTGGATGGTTTGTTTATTGAATCGCACTGTTGTCCACAGAAAGCTTTATCGGATTCTGCTCAGCAGCTTACTCCTGATGGTTTGGCTGAGTTGCTGCATACTTTGAATGTGTCTATAGAACAATAATATGAAGAAATTTCTTTCCTCTGTAAAGAATATGTTTATATCTTGGCGATTTGCCTTGATACTGTTGGTGATATATGCTATTGTATTAGCAGTGGCAACTTTTATAGAGAAAGTTCAGGGTACCTCTGTTGCCAGAAAACTGATTTATAACCAACCCATATTTTATTTGCTTCAGTTGCTAATGGTAATGCAATTTATTGTAATTGGTATTCGTATGCAACTTTGGAAACAACGTAAGTATGGCATATGTCTGTTCCATGTTTCTTTTATCGTCATTTTGACAGGAGCTTTGGTTACAAATTTGTTTGGTTTTGAGGGGATCGTACATATTCGGGAGGGAGAAACAACTTCTCAGTTGCATCTTACGGATGGAACACATGAATTGCCTTTTACGATTCACCTAGACGATTTTAAATTATTGCGTTATCCGGGATCGCACAGTCCGTCTTCTTTTGAGAGTTTTCTTACGATTTCTTCTGATAGTGATACACGTGCTGAACATATTTATATGAACAAGGTGATATATGAACAAGGATATCGTATCTATCAATCTTCTTACGATTCGGATGAGCAAGGGACTGTTTTGTCTGTAAATCATGATGGTTGGGGTACAGGTATTACTTATATAGGATATTTGTTGCTTCTTGTGGGGATGTTGTTGACTGTGGTAGACCCAAAATCTCGTTTTCGCCAATTAGCCAGACAATTAAAAAAGGCTGTACCGGTATTGTTGTTATGCTGTTTTCCATCCTGTCTGTCTGCTCAGGAAGTAATCTCTAATCAATTAGAAAAAAATACTATTCCTGCCGCACAAGCAGAGGAATGGGGGCGCATGCAGATACAATGTCCTACGGGACGTATTGAACCTATAAATACCTATACATCTAAACTGCTGCGTAAACTTTACCGAAGTGAAACTTTCGAGGGATTACGTTCAGAACAGGTTATTTTCGGTTTTCTTATAAATCCTTCTTATTGGAGTAATATACCTTTTATTCGTCAATCCAACAAAGAAATGGCTCGAGAATTAAAGTTACCTTCAGATAAATATATTCGTTTTTCTGATTTATTTGATGAAGAAGGACGTTATGTTATTGCTGATGCCGTAGAACGTGCATATTCTCGTCCTGTGTCAGAACGTTCACGGATAGAAAAGGATTTATTGAAATTGGATGAAAAGGCAAATATCCTTTATTCTTTGCAGCAAGGTCAGATGTTAGCTTTTTTCCCTTTACCGGAAGATGTGGATGGTAAGTGGTATTCACCAGGTGATGATTTGAAAGAATTCTCGGGTAGAGACTCTATGTTTGTTTCTAAAATATTCCCTTGGTATTTGGCGGAGTCTTACAATGCTCTGCGTACAGGTGACTGGTCGGCATCAAATGAAGTATTATCTATGATGAATGTGTATCAGCAAAAACGAACTACAACAGGTTTATTGACAGATAAACAAATTTCATGGGAATTGTTTTATAATCGTGCTGAATTATTCTTTTGGTCGGCTGTGGGATATATGACCGTAGGTTTATTGCTTCTTTTAGTTTCTGTCTGGTTTTTGTTGAAATCCAAACGTTGGCTTCGGGTAGTTACCATTGTGTTAATGGTAGGTGTAGTAGTTTTATTCCTATTGCAAACTTTTGGTATTGGTATACGTTGGTATATTTCTGGTCGGGCTCCTTGGGCTAACGCTTATGAATCGATGGTTTATGTGGCGTGGGCTACAGTCTTGGCAGGACTTTTGTTTATCCGTCGTTCATCAATGACTTTGGCATTGGCTGCTTTCTTTGCTGGTATTATTCTGTTTGTTGCTAATCTCAATTTTATGGATCCTGAGATAACTCCTTTAGTACCTGTACTGAAATCATATTGGTTAATGATACATGTAGCGGTCATTACTGCAAGTTATGGTTTCTTCGGCATGAGTTTCCTGTTAGGTCTGCTTTCATTGGGGTTTATGGCGTCAGACAAGAAGTCGGTGTTGTTGAACCCTCATATTCGTGAATTGCGGATTATTAATGAAATTTCTCTTAATATTGGTCTGTATTTATTGACTGCTGGTATCTTTTTGGGTGCCGTATGGGCGAATGAATCATGGGGGCGTTATTGGGGATGGGATCCTAAAGAAACCTGGGCTCTTATTACAATGATTGTTTATGCCTTTGTTCTGCATGCCCGTTTTATTTCTTATCTGCGTTCAGATTATGCCTTTAGTGTGATGTCTGTTTTTGCGTTAGCATCAGTATTAATGACTTATTTTGGAGTAAACTATTACCTTTCCGGTTTGCATTCTTATGGTAGTGGTGATACACCACCGGGGTTACATGCAGTTCTCATTGTGTTTGGCTTGGCTTTGGTACTGGCTTTGTATGTAGGAGAAAAACAGCGTAAACGTTTGTTATAGTGAATTTTATTACTAAGTAGTATTGAATTATTTAGTAGGTTCAAAATTTATAATATTTGGTACAATATTGCAAAAAAGATTGGAGAAATGCCGTTATCTTTGTTTTTGTAATATAAATCTTATTTTAAAGTAATACTGTGATGAAACAATGTAAAATATTCGTTTGGGCTGTGGGGATACTTATGGTGTGTAATCCAATGAATGCTCAAGATGTTCTTTCCAAGAAACGTATAAAAGAGGCTGACCCTAAAGTTATAGGTACACGTGTTGTAAATAAGTTTATTATAACTCCACATACTCGGTTTGGAAATCCTCGTGCAGAAAAAGCTCCTAATTATATTACTTATCCTGATGCTTGTGCGTGGTTGGGAGCATTGTGGTTTAGTAAAGCTATCAAAGATAAGGATATGCAACAACGTCTGAAGGATCGTTTCGAACCTTTATTTACTACTGAAAAAAGCATGTTGCCCAAAATGGTACATGTAGACTATAATGTCTTTGGTTCTGTACCTTTGGAAATTTATATGCAGAAATTGGGAGATTATAAGTATTTTGATTTAGGTATGAAATATGCTGATACTCAATGGGAAGTGCCAGCTGATGCTAAACCTGAACAGAAAGCGTATGCAGATCAGGGATTTTCTTGGCAAACTCGTGTTTGGATTGATGATATGTTTATGATTACTACTATTCAGTCACAAGCCTATCTTGCTACAGGTGATCGTAAATATATAAATCGTGCTGCTGCTGAAATGGTAATGTATCTGCAAAAAATACAACGTCCTAATGGGCTTTTCTATCATGCTCCTACGGCTCCTTTCTTTTGGGCACGTGGAAATGGCTGGATGGCGGCAGGAATGTCACGTCTTCTCGCTGTTTTACCAAAAGATAATCCCAACCGTACTGTTATCATGGAAGCTTATAAAAAGATGATGGCAACTTTATTGGAGAATCAGGATCCAGATGGCATGTGGCATCAATTAATAGACGAGCCGGCATCCTATAAAGAAACTTCGGGTACAGCTATGTTTACCTATGCTATGTTGGTGGGAGTAAAACATGGTTGGTTAGATAAAAAAACTTATGAGTCTGCTGCATTGAAAGGTTGGTTAGCATTGGTTTCTTATCTGAATGCCGATGATGAATTGACAAATGTTTGTGAAGGTACCAATATAAAGAATGATAAGAATCATTATATGACTCGTAAACAGATTACGGGAGATTTACATGCACATGCTCCTTTATTATGGTGTGCTACGGAGCTTTTAACTAAATAAGAAGTTAATATCGCTCTAAAAAAAACTATATAATCTTTGCATAATGAAAAAATAGCGTACTTTTGTGTCACAATAATACGTTGAAAACACAAACTACTACATGAAGAAATTTGTTCTATTGCTATTTTCATTATTAACTATTTTGCAAATATTTGCTCAGAATGATAATGAGACATTCTATTTTTCAAATTTGAATTTGAAAGATGGTTTGTCTCAAATTTCTGTTATTAAAATATTACAAGATTCTAAAGGTTTTATGTGGTTTGCTACACGTAATGGTTTGAACCGTTATGATGGTAGTGAATTTATTGTATACAAGCATGTGCCAGGAGATTCATTGACATTGAGTGATAATAATATAATATCTCTGGTAGAAGATAAGAATCGGAATTTATGGGTGGGTACGGCACGTGGATTGAATAAGTTGGATTTGAAAACCAATCACATCAAGCGGTATTCTGATAAGAAACATGGTGCACTTGCGAAAGTAGATATACGTAGCCTGTTTGTTGATAGCCGTAATAGATTGTGGGTAGGTACTTCCAGAGGATTGTATCTTTATGTACGTGAGATGGATATGTTTCAGCGGTTGGACTTGAATGGTAAAATCAAGGATGAGTATATTTCAGTTATTCATGAAACAAAGGAACATCAGATACTGATTGGGACTGCTACTAAGGGATTATTTGTCTGTGATATGAATATGAAAGAGCAAAAGCATTTTACTATGGATACTCCTAATTTGCGTTTGCCCGATAATTATGTTGGTACACTTTATGAAGACTTGGAAGGACATATCTGGGGAGGAAGTAATGCCGGCGGATTGTTTCGAATAGATATTGAAAAAGAGAATATTATAACTTATCATAAAGGAAATAGCATATTAACGACGAATAGCATCCGTTGTATTGCTGAATCTCATGATAGGCTACTGATTGGAACTTTTGACGGGCTTTATTCAATGAATCTTTCTGATAATTCTTTTTGGAAGCATACGGATGCATCATTGGAACGAGGTAATTTAAGCCATTTTTCTATTTATTCTTTATTTGTAGACAGTAGCCAGACAATATGGGTCGGAACTTATGCTGGTGGTGTCAGTTATTCAAGCCGATTTAATAATCGTTTTGATTTTCATGATCCTACTTCTGTGTTTGATGCTTTGTTTGGTATTTACGGGAGTATGGTTTGTACTGAGGGTGGGTGTTTATATATGGCTACTGAAGGGCGTGGTTTGCTTGATTATAATTTGAATAATAGTAAATATTATTATTATCCGATAGATAATTCATCCCGGTTGCAATACAGTCAAAATATAATCAAAGGTTTGTTGTTGGATGGAAATACTCTTTGGTGTGGTACGAATAAAGGAACTATTTATCAGTTTGATACCCGTACGAAACAATATAAGTTGTATTATCAGTTACCGAAGGAAATGTCTATTTATGCCATGACTCCCGCTCATGATGGAGGACTATGGATCGTAGGTTCTGATCCGAAAACAGGATTGATACATTTGTCAGCGAAAAAAATATTTTTGGATAAGTTCCCTCTTCATGATGGGAAGGATTCTTGTCAGATAGCAAGTTCTCGTTGTATTCTTAAATTGAGGGATGGAGTTTTATTAATAGGAACGCGTAATAATGGATTGGTCAAGTATGATGCTAATAAGCAGGAGATTACTTATTATAATACGGATGCCAAGAAACCATTCAGTTTGTTGAATAATTATGTGACAAGTATTATTCGTGATGCTTCCGATCGTATTTGGATTGGTACTTTTGGAGGTGGAATTTCTCTATATGATGAATACAAAGGAGTTCTTAAGACTATTACTCGGGAACAGGGATTGATAGATAATGATGTTTGTGCCATCGTTGAAGATAGAGATCATAAACTTTGGATTAGTACAAGTAACGGAATATCTGAATTTGACCAGGAAAAGGAACAATTCATAAATTATAATTCTCTGAATGGAATTGGAGTTTATGAGTTTACTCCTCATAGTGGTATGCTTTTGCCTAATGGTGAGGTTTGTTTTAGTGGAAATAATGGATTTGTGACTTTTAATCCACAGGAACTACAATTGAATTCTTTTGTCCCTCCTTTGGTATTTACGCGGTTAGTGGTGAATAACGAGGTTATTGAAGTCGGAGATGAAACGGGAATATTGTCTTCTGTCTTGGATGATGTAAAGGAGATAGATTTGGATTATAGCCAGAATAATATATCTATTGGTTATTGTGCCTTGAATTTTGTATTTGCTCGTCAAAATCAATATGCTATTTTTTTGGAAGGCTATGATAAAGATTGGAATTATATTGGTAACCGTCGGGAGGCTTATTATACAAATTTGAGTCCAGGAACTTATGAATTTAAGGTGAAAGCATCTAATAATGATGGAGTATGGAGTCAAGAGACTCGTAAAATAAGGATTGTTGTTCATCCTCCTATTTGGGAAACATGGTATGCTTATCTGTTTTATGTTGTTACTTTTGTGTCTGTACTGGTGTTAATCATGTACTATATCTTCAAGAAACAGAAGTTGGAACGTGAGCTACAATTCCAGCAAAAAGAACAGCAGCAATTGGAAGAATTTCATCAGGCCAAAATTCGTATGTTTACTAATTTTTCGCATGAACTTCGTACCCCGTTGACCCTGATTATTGCTCCATTACAAGAGTTGGTAGCTATGCCAGAATTTTCTTCAGTAGTAAAGAATAAACTCGGTTTGATATTCAGTAATGCCCAGCGCTTGTTGTTATTGGTAAATCAGTTGATGGATTTACGTAAGAATCAAGAGGGTAAACTGAAATTGCGTATTATTAAAAGTGATATGTATCTTTTTTTATTGGAGATATATTATGCATTTAACCATTTGGCTGCGAAAAAATCCATAAATTTTACATTCGAGAGGAAAGTAGAACAATTAATGGCATGGTTTGATAAAACATTAATTGAAAAAGTAGTATTTAATTTATTATCCAATGCTATGAAATTTACGCCGAATGGTGGTAAAGTGGTATTCTCTTTATCCCAAATATCCTCTTCTGCTTTGCCTGCCGAATATCAGTCGGAATTAAGTAAGTTGCCTGTCAATACGGAATTTGTATGTTTGTCTGTAGCAGATTCTGGTAAGGGAATTCCTGATGAGGAGATAAAAAATATATTTGCTCCTTTTTATCAGGGAGAAGATGATAATAAGGAAAATGTAGGTACAGGTATTGGTCTGAGTTTGACGAGATCCATCGTACATTTGCATCATGGAATTATCACAGTCTCCAAAAATCAACCAACAGGTACTGTCTTTAATGTTTATATTCCCATTAGTAGTTTTGTTTATGAAGAAGATCAATTGGTGAAGGAGGAGACAGTAGAGGACGTGATACCCGTGGATAAAGCTATGCATTTTGATATTGAAAAGAAATGGACTATCCTTTTGGCTGAAGATAACGATGAGGTGAGAAGGTATGTCAAAGAGTGTCTTGAACCCTATTTTTACATATTGGACGTCGATAATGGAAAAGATGCTTTGGAGCTGAGTCTTGAAAAGTATCCGGATCTGATACTTAGCGATATTATGATGCCTAAAATGGATGGATTAGAGTTATGTTCACGCGTGAAGCAGGATTTACAATTGGGGCATATACCTGTTATTTTGATGACAGCAAAATCTATGGTGGTTCATATCAAAGAAGGTTTTTCAGTGGGAGCCGATGATTATATAGTAAAGCCATTTTGTATGGATGTGCTTATATGTCGTATTAACAATATATTGGAGTCTCGAGAAAAGCTGAAAAAGCTTTATGGTAAAAAGTTCTCTCCTGAGGCTATGGGGATTGAAATTGTATCGGGGGATGATCGGTTTACACAGAGTTTCTTTGAACTTATAGAGAAGAATATATCCAATCCTGAATTGGGTATTGATTTATTGAGTCAGGAATTAGGCTTGAGTCGTGCTAATTTATATCGGAAATTGAAAGCTGTAACAGAACTTTCACCGACAGAACTTATTCGTAATAAACGTTTGGAGGTAGCAGCTAAATTATTGTTAGAATCAGACTATACAGTTTCAGAAGTGGCTGTTTATACAGGTTTTAATAGTCACGCATATTTTACGAATTGCTTTAAGTCATTTTATGGATATTCTCCTTCTGAATGGGTACAAAGACATCATGAGAATAATGAAAATGTCTGATAATTATAGTCTCTTGCTGCTTTTGGAATAGAATTTCAAGCGAATAAGACAATATTTAAAATTACGCTGGGATAAATCGCCTATCTTAGTGCCCTAGAATATAAACATTAAAAATAAAGTATGATGAAGTTTAAGACAGGATTAGTTTCTTTATTGGTAGTTTGTGGAGCTTGTAGCCAAACACCTCAAAAAGTAGATGTTATAAAGGATAGTTTTGATTTTGCCGGTCAGCAGTTGAAGTATGCGTTTACACAGATTGACTCTGTGAATGCTGCTGTGTCAGAAGAGGCGCCGAAAAAGAAATTGGTGTCTCCACGTACTATAGCTGATGACGGCTCTTTTAAGATGGTAGCGTCTAGAGATTGGACTAGTGGATTCTTCCCGGGAGAGTTGTGGTATATGTATGAGTATACGCAAGATGATTATTGGAAACAGAAAGCGGAAGATTTTACAGCGCCAATTGAGGATCAAAAGACTAATGGTGGTACCCATGATATGGGATTTAAGATGTATTGTAGTTTTGGTAATGGTTATCGTTTGACAAAAGACGCTGCTTATAAGGATATTTTATTGGAATCGGCGGCAACTTTGATTACACGTTATAAACCGACGATTGGTTGTATTCGTTCTTGGGATCACAGTCGTGACAAATGGGAATGTCCGGTTATTATAGACAATATGATGAATTTGGAACTGTTATATTGGGCATTTAAGGAAACTGGAGATTCTGTTTATTATAATATTGCTACCAATCATGCACGTACAACTATGAAAAATCATTTCCGTGATAATTACAGTTCTTATCATGTGATAGATTATGATACGATTACAGGTAATGTCCTCCATAAACATACTCATCAGGGATATAATCACGAATCTGCTTGGTCAAGAGGTCAGGCTTGGGGATTATATGGTTATACGATGTGTTATCGTGAAACAAAACTTCCTGAGTTTTTGACTCAGGCAGAGAATATTGCCAATTATATTTTTACTAATCCCACTATGCCTGATGATATGATAGCTTATTGGGATTTTGATGCCCCAGAAATTCCGAATGAACCGCGTGATGCATCTGCAGCTGCTGTAATGGCATGTGCAATGTATGAACTCTCTATGTATAATGCAGAAAAAGGGGAACAGTACAAAAAGTGGGCAGATACGATTGTGGAAAGTTTAAGCAATAATTATCGTGCAAAGTTGAATGGTGATTATGGATTTTTATTACTTCATAGTACAGGAGCACGTAATTTTGAACGAGATGTACCTTTGGTGTATGCTGATTATTATTTTTTGGAGGCATTGTTGAAGAAGGCAAAATTAGAGAAGGAAGGTACAGCTATTTTGTAAATTTAGATTTCAATAGGTATGAAGCGTTTTATATTATTGTTGGTGATATGTTGTTATGTTGTGGGGGACTTTTATGCAAAAGTGCCCACAACATACAATAAAATTCGTTTGACGGATAATTGGGAATTTCTTCGGCAAGATGTTGGAAATATATGGGAGTTGGTGCGTCCGGTAAAGAAAGGACAACCAGAAGAACAACCGATATGGACGAAGGTAACGTTACCCCATTGTTTTAATGCTGAGGATGCTGTTGATCCAGATGTGAATTATTATCAAGGGCCGGGGTGGTATAAAACCCGTTTGAAGTTAAATAACCCTTATCCGAATGGAAGAATTGTTTTGGAATTTGAAGGAGCCGGACAAAAAACGGATGTATATATTTATATGACAAAAGTCGGTAGCCATGTAGGTGGTTATGATAGTTGGAATATTGATATAACAGATGCTGTTCAAGCTTTTTTGGCGAGTAAAGAGGCTGATCGGTTTAAGGGAGAAATTCCTTTGAGTATTCGTTGTGATAATACGCGGGATGCAGAAATGATCCCGTCTGATTTATCGGATTTTAATGTGTATGGTGGTATTTATCGCTATTTAAATCTTGTATATTTACCTGAGGTTTCGTTTTCTTCTTTGAAGATAGTACCGACACTGGATGCCAAGATGAAGAAAGCTAATCTTTCTATATCTGGAATGTTGTATAACCCAGTAGATGTCCGTAAAGCATCTGTAGAGATTGCGATAAAAAATCCTAAAGGGGAGATTGTAACCACTCGTCGGTTGGAGGATATTACTCCGTTGGGAAATTTGGATTTGATGAATATACAGCTGGATAAGCCACAGCTTTGGGATGTGAACTCTCCTCTTTTATACACCTGTGAAGCTACAATAACGGCTAATGGGCAGAAGATGATTGCTAGCGAGCGTTTTGGCTTTCGTTCTTTTGAATTTGTAGAGAAAGGCCCCTTTCTTTTGAATGGCAGACGTCTTTTATTAAGAGGTACTCATCGTCATGAAGATCATGCAGGTGTGGGAGCGGCTATGACTGAAGAACAAATGATACAGGAAATGAAGATGATGAAAGAAATGGGCGTTAATTTTATACGCCTTGGGCATTATCAGCAATCTGAAATCATTCTCAATCTTTGTGACGAATTAGGAATTCTTGTTTGGGAAGAAATACCTTGGTGCCGTGGTGGAGTCGGTAATGAAACTTATCGTAATCAGGCTAAACGTATGTTGAATAATATGATTACTCAACACTATAATCATCCTGCTGTTATTATTTGGGGATTGGGTAATGAAAATGATTGGCCTAATGATTTCCCGGAATATAAACAAAGCGAGATACGTAGTTTGATGAGTGAATTGAATACGATTGCTCATCATATGGATGGAAGTCGTAAGACAGCTATTCGTCGTTGCGCTTTTTGTAGTGATATTGTAGACGTATATTCTCCGTCAATCTGGGCGGGATGGTATCGTGGTAATTATAAGGATTACCAGAATTTTTCCAAGGATGAAATGGAGAAAGTAAAACATTTCTTACATGTAGAGTGGGGAGGAGATAGCCATGCCGGACGTCATGCAGAGGCTGTAGCTCCTTTACGCAAAGAGGGAGAAGCAGAAGGTGATGTGGCTTTGAATGGTTCAGCATTAGTTTTGGAGAAAGGTGATTGGTCGGAAACTTATATTGTGAAGCTGATTGATTGGCATTTGAAAGAGCAGGAAAATATGTCATGGTTGACGGGTGCTGCTTATTGGCCTTTTAAAGACTTTTCTACTCCCGTTCGTCCGGAAAATCCAGTACCATATGTCAATCAAAAAGGTGTAATAGAACGTGATTTTACTAAGAAAGAAAGTTACTATGTTTTTCAATCCTATTGGACCGAGAAACCTATGTTGCATATTTATGGTCATGGTTGGCCGGTGAGATGGGGAAAAGATGGTGAGGAGAAAGAAGTGTTAGTTTACTCTAATTGCCAGGTTGTTGAATTGTTTCTAAATGGACAAAGTTTAGGTGTTCGTAGACGTAACAGTCAAGATTTTCCTGCTGCCGGATTACGTTGGAATGTAAGGTTTAAAAAAGGAGAAAATACACTTCGGGCGGTTGTTGTAGAAGGAAAGGAAACCTTGAATGATGAATTGGTTTTTGAATATCAAACTGAAAAATGGGGGAAAGAAACTGCATTTAAAGTGAAAAATACCCCTGTGGGTGATGGTGTAGTCGAAGTAGAAGCCCAATTAGTAGATGAAAAAGGAACAAGATGTCTTGATTCAAGAATATTTGTCTATTTTGATATAGCTGGTGATGGAGAACTGATTCAAAATCAAGGAACAGTGACAGGTTCACGGAAAGTACAAGCTAGAAATGGACGGGCTCAAATTAGAGTCCGTACTAATCAGGGGACTTCGTGTGTAGCTGTAAAAGCAGATCATGTTCAAACTTCTTTTGTAACGATAAAATAATATGCGACAAACAATTATATTTATATCTGTTCTGTGTGTATTCTTTTCTTGTACTTCACAGAAAAACGATAAAGAGTATGTAGAGGATGTACTGAAACGAGGTATTTTAGAGCGTGCTACTTTAAATATTCAGGAAGAACCGGTAACAATTACCTCTTTTATTGCGGAACGTAGCGCAGGTGATGTTCATGATTTTTACTCGGAGGGTGATTATTGGTGGCCTGACTCTTTGAATTTGGATGGTCCGTATATACGTCGTGATGGTGAAACGAATCCTGATAATTTTGTAGCTCATCGTCATGCAATGATACGTTTTAGTTCTATTGTTGGAAATTTGACTTCTGCATATCTTTTAACTAAAGATAAAAAATATGTGGAAGCAGTCATGAAACACGTGCGCGCCTGGTTTATCAATGAGGAGACATTGATGCGTCCCAGCTTGCAATATGCTCAGGCTATAAAAGGTATTGCTACAGGACGTGGTATTGGGATCATTGATACAGTACACCTTATGGAAGTGGCTCAGTCATTACTACAGTTGGAGAAAGCTGGAGTACTTTCAGAGGAAGACATTAATGGTTCTAAAAAATGGTTCTCTGACTATTTGAAGTGGATGTCTACTCATCCTTATGGAATTGATGAAATGAATGCCAAAAATAATCATGGAACTTGTTGGGTGATGCAAGCTGCCGTTTTTGCACGTTACGTTGATAATAAGGATATGATTAGGTTCTGTAGCGATCGTTATAAAGAAGTACTTCTTCCGAACCAGATGGCTGAGGATGGTAGTTTTCCGCGTGAAACGGCACGTACTAAACCCTATGGATATTCTTTGTTTAATTTAGATGCGATGGCTACAATTTGTCAGACTCTTTCTACTACAACGGATAATCTTTGGATTTTTTCTGTAGATAATACTAAGAATATGTTGAAAGGAATTGATTTTATTTTTCCATATGTTGTTGATAAGACCTCGTGGCCTTTTGTACACGATGTCATGTATTGGGATGAATGGCCTGTGGCTCATCCTTTCTTGATTTTTGGAGCATTACAAACAGGAAATAAGGAATGGCTTTCTGCATGGAGCGAATTGGAACATTTTCCAGAAACAGATGAAGTAATTCGTAATCTGCCGGTACGTAATCCTTTGCTGTGGATCTGAATTTGTAATACTGTATAAATTTAGAATACTATGAAACTGATCAAGAGTATAGGAATAGGAGTTTGTATTTTAAGTATGACATTCTCTGTAAGTGCTCAAAACAGGGTTGTTACTCAGCATACAACAGGGACTGTTGTTGAAGGTGAGGTAACAATGCTGGTCAGTCAGGATATAACGATAAAATATCGTCGTACTACTTCCCAAGGTGTTGCTGATGCAAGGTTAAATTATCAGTCGGGTATGGAACTTCCTTTCTTGGCTTTACCTTTATCAGAAACAGTAATGGTACGTTATCCCGATTATCGTATGGCTTATTGGAAAGATTACACTTACGTTCAGGGGTATATGTTTGAAGCTATGGATCGTTTGGGACAACTTACGAGAGATGATAAATATTTGAAATATATTAAGAAGTATATAGATCATTTCCTGGATGAAGAAGGTAATTATAAAGGAGGTGGTTTAACTAACTTAGATAATTTCATGACAGGTTCTGCTTTCTGTACTTTGTATGGACGTACTGGTGAAGAAAAATATAAGAAGGCGGCATTACAGATATTGAAAGCAGTGGATTTATATCCAAGTTCCGATGGACAGTTTTGGCATGGAAACCGTAGTCCGAATATGTGGATTGATGGCGTTTTTATGATGCAAATGTTTTTAATTCGTTGTGCTCAATTTGTAGGAGAAGCAGATTATTGTTATGATATAGCATGTCGTAACATCATTGCAGCAGCCCGGCATTTACAACGACCAGATGGTTTGGTGCTTCATGCTTGGACTACAGAACCAGAAAAAGCTGTTTGGGCTGATAAGACGACCGGACTTTCGCCTGAAGTTTGGAGTGAAGGAATGGGGTGGTATACATTGGTTGTACCTGAATTATTAGCAATATTACCTCGATCGCATCCGAATTACAAAGAAGTTCTTGATATCTATTTGAAGATGTGTAAAGGACTGAAAAATGTTCAAGATGAAAAAACAGGGGGGTGGTTTATGGTTGTTGATAAAGGCGATAACCCTTTAAATTTTATAGATCCTTCAGGTTCTGCGATGTTTACTTATTCTATTCAGCGTGGTATACAACTAGGACTATTAAAAGCTAAAGATTATATGTCAGTTGCTCAAAGAGGATATCATAGTTTGTTTCCTTTTGTGCAAGTAAATGAGCGAGGATTGTTGGATGTAATAGGAGCGTGTGATGGTGTAACAATTAAAAAGAATTTTGTAGAATACGTTACTGTACCCAAGATACTGAATGCCAAAGAGGCTGTTGCTGGTATATTATGGGCTGCTGTTATTATGGAAACCGATCAATTGAAAAAATAATTTAATTATGAATATACGTAAAATAATGGTAAGTATAGTGCTACTTCTGTCGTCTTTGACGGTAGGAGCAGTTTCTCATGATGAATTGCTGCGTATTAAGCAGAACTTTTCAGATATGCTGATACCGTCAGATGAGGATCCTTTTCATTTAAAATCAATTCTTATTTCCATTCCTCCCGAAGAGGAAATTTCAGATCAGGCTGTTGTAGAACTTCATCAAAGATATCCTTTGAGTATGGATAGGATGAAGTTGTATATATCTTCCTTATCTGAGGACGGAAGATGGCCAGATATTAATTATGAAGATAAAAAACGTTCAGGATGGGAGCCTAAAATACATGCGGAACGCATTTTAGAATTAGTAAAACTATATTATTCCCAGCAGACTCCATATTATCAGTCTTCAAATGTAGAGGCTGTGATCCATAAAGCATTAGGTTATTGGTTTCGGGTTAAACCGGTTTGTCTTAACTGGTGGTATAATCAAATTGGTATTCCTAAAACGTTAGGTACTGCATTTATTTTATTTGAACAGAAGCTGACTCCAGAAGAGAAAAAAGCTGCCATATCTGTAATGGAGAATGCAAAATTTGGTATGACCGGACAAAATAAAGTATGGCTTGCAGGAAATGTAATGATGCGTGCATTACTACAAAATGACGTTGCTTTGACAAAAGAGGCACGTGATATCATTGCATCTGAAATTGTGACTGGTGGTGCTGAGGGGATTAAGGATGACTGGTGTTTCCATCAACATGGTTCACAGCAACAGTTTGGTAATTATGGACTTTCTTTTGTGTCAGGAATGAGTTTCTTTTCCGGAGTATTTGCTGGTACTTCTTTAGCGTTTGATGAACAGCAATTAGGAATTATCAGTGCTTTGATAGATAAAGGTTATCGTTGGGTATTGTGGAAGGGAAAAATGGACGTTAGTGCTTTGGGACGTCAATTATTCCATCATGCACAGATACATAAAGCTTTAAGTCTTGCTTTTGCCGCTTCAGAATTAGGTGGTGGAAAATCAGAACAATGCTCAATAGTTGCTAAGACTTTATTAGATGAAAATTATAGTTCCAGACAGGTAAACTCATTAATCGGTCATAAGCATTTCTGGCAATCAGATTATACCATTCATCGTCGTCCTCAATGGATGGCTTCTGTAAAAATGGCATCCAAACGTGTAGTAGGTGTTGAAATGATGAATGGTGATAATATGCAGGGATATTATATGGCAGATGGTGCTACGTATATATATAAAAATGGTGAAGAGTATTTGGATATCTTTCCTTTGTGGGATTGGCGGAAGATACCAGGGGTAACAGCTTTTGAGGCAGACGCGCCTATGCCTTTAATTAAGAGTTATCAGCCTCGTAATCAATCTTCTTTTGTAGGAGGAATTTCTGATGGTAAACAGGGAATGGCATCAATGGAAATAAACCGTGCAGGTATAAAAGCTTATAAGTCATGGGTATTTACAGATGATTTTGTGCTCTGTCTTGGTGCAGGTATTAAGGCTGATAGTAATTTAGTTGTAACTACTTCTATTGAACAATGTCATAAAAAGGGAGAGTTAACTATATTGCAAGAAGGAAAATGGAGAAGTGTTGGTGATAAGCAGACATATTCAGGTGAAGAACAACGTTTCTTCCATAATCAAATGGGATATATTTTATGGAATAATCCTAAAAATTGTGTTGCTGAGGTCAACCATCGTACAGGTCAATGGCATGATGTAATGCAAATGTATCGCCCTAAAGATGTGGAAGGTGATATTGTTTCAATTTATTTAGAACATGGCGTTTCTCCACAGAAAAGTACGTATCAGTATTTGATGCTTCCGACTACAAATCAGGAGAAGACTAAGTTGTTTGATTTATCTGCTATTCAGTTGATACGTAATGATGAAGTTGCGCAAGCTGTTTATACAAAGAAAAATTCAACCTGGTGGATAACGGCTTATCGACCTTTGAAAATAACATTGACTTCTGGGTGTCCTTTGGAAATTTTAACTCCGGGTATTTATATGCTCCAAGAAACAAAAGGTAAATATAAGCTGAATTGTGCCGATCCGACTCATTTGCAAGAAATAATCAAATTGAAATTTAAGAATAAAGATATTATTGTTCCTTTATTAGAAGAGAAAGGACAAACAGTTTCTGTAAATCTTTGAATTTAAATATTTTTCTATATTTGAGTTATTTCTTCAAACGAATGAAATAATAATGCAAGCCTTATTGGTAGGAACAGTCTACTTTTGTTTGTGTAAAACAAGCATGAGACTATGAATACACGTAAGGCTTTCTTTTTGGTTTTAATATTTCTATTGAGTATTACTTATACTCAAGGTCAGCAGTCTATAGATTGTTATAAAGCAATATTTACTGTTCCTCCTCAAAATGTACCAACAATAAAGACCCCGGATGCACCTTTAGCGGGAAATGGAGATATTGGTATCACGATGGGAGGTACACCGGATAATCTTTGTTTTTATATCGGTAAAAATGATTTTTGGAGAGCATATCCGGTATATCCAGGAGGTATTGCACTTCCCGGTGGCTTGGATATTGCTATTGAAGGATTGCGTAATGCTTCCTATTATGCAGAACAGTTGCCAGAAAGTGCTGAAATTTCTGCACTCTTTTCGACAAGTGATTGTAAGGTAAATTTATCGGCATGGGTAGCAGCCACAGAAAATAAAGTAATTATTGAATTACAATCTGATAAGGAACAGACTGTCCGTCTGCGTTTGTGGGCAGCCGAAGGTAATACATCTGTAAATGCACAAGGAATAGAACCTGTTACATGGGTAAGTCGTTCTTTTGAAAATTCAGACTTATTGCATTGGCCTACTCATATAATATTGGCAATGAATACTACAAGCAAGACATTACAACTGAAACCTAATAAAAAGGAAAGGTTGGTAATTGCTGTTTATACTAACCATGATACTCCAGACTGGAAAGAGAAGGCTATTACAGAGGCAAAACAAGTAACAGATGATACTATAGAATTACTGAAAAATAATCATCGAATTTGGTGGCAGAATTTTTGGAAGCAATCATATATTAATATTGGAGATCGCTATTTTGAAAAGTATTATTATCAGTCGCAATATTTATTTGCTTGTTCCTCACGTGAAGGGAAATTTGCACCGGGGATTTGGGGACCATTTATTACTAGAGATGAAGCAGCCTGGGGTGGAGATTATCATTTGAATTATAATTATCAGGCACCATATTGGGCTTCATTCTCATCCAATCATATTAGTTTAACGGATAATTTTGACCAACCTTTATTAGATTATATGAAGGCTGGACAGATGCATGCCCGAAATTTATTGAACTGTAGGGGTATTTATTATCCGGTTGGAATTGGACCGAAAGGTTTGTGTACGTCAATGTGGCCATTGACACCAGATGAAATGCAGGAAAAATATGCAACTCGTGAAAATACGATCGATGACGGTTATAAATTTCTGGGGCAAAAGATAAATGCAGTTTTCAGTGTTGGTAACATGCTGATGCGGTATTATAGCACTTATGATAGAGATTATGCTCAAAAAGTATACCCTTACTTATTGGCATGTGCTGATTTTTGGGAAGATTATTTGTCAATGGAAAATGGACGTTATGTTATTCGTATGGATCACTTTAACGAAGTAATGCCTAATAAACGTAATGGGGGAATTTGGCGCGATAAACTGGGCGATTTTAATTCTACACTTTCATTAGGGCTTGTACGGATGTTATTTAAGGGGATATTAGATATGAGTGACTTTTTGATGGTAGACAGAAAACGTCAGGTACATTGGAAAAATATATTGGATAACTTAAGTGAATATCCTGTGGGCATATTAAAAGATGGACGTAAAAGTTTGAAAAATATGGAAAGAGGACCGAAGGATAGGGAGGTTCAACCTTCAGGGCTTAATCGGGTTTCTATCCATGGACTTATTTTGCCAGGAGGAGTTGCCGGACCTATAACAGATTCTATCTTTAATCATATTTTATTAAATGATGTGGAACACTGGACACAAAAACAACGTATAGCAGATGATTGGGGAAACACATCGAATAATGGTATTGAGACTTGTTATCCTGGAGCTGTTCGTGTTGGTTATCCTGGAGATAAAATTCTCGCCAATATGAAGAAACGAATAGAGATGAATGTATATCCTAATTGTTGGATTGTACAAGGAGGTGGAGGTATTGAAACCTTTGCTGCTGTTCCATTGACTATCAATGAAATGTTACTTCAAAGTTATGAGGGTATTATACGTGTTTTTCCGAATTGGAATAGGAGAAGAAATGCTACGTTTACAAATTTAAGAGCGTATGGGGCATTTCTGGTGACGTCATCTTTAAAAAATGGTAAGGTACAAGAAGTCAAACTTTTTAGTGAAAAAGGTCGGCCTTGTAAAATTGAAAATCCTTGGACAAACAAACCTGTGCAACTAAGCCGTAATGGAAAGAAAGTTGATGTTTTATATGGTCGATATTTACAAATACATACTTCTGTCGGTGAAAAAATAGATTTGCAATTATATACTAATCATTAATAAAAATAGGATGAAACACATGAATAAGTTGTTAAGTGGAGTTTTGGCAATTATGTTTTGTATTGGAACTTCTGCACAGACTAAGTTACCTCCGGCATGGCAATCAAGCTTCGTAAAAATTACTTCAGAAGGTAAATTGGTTTATTATCCGGATAAACAAGGGAATACTATTCCGGATTTTAGTCGGGTAGGTTATCATCATAGCGATAAATCTATTCCTTATTATTCAATAACTAAGGTCGTTTATCCGATAGCGAATACTGATAATCGGCAGAATATTCAGAAGGCAATTGATGAAGTGTCTAGGATGAAGCCGGATGAAAATGGACATCGAGGAACTGTTTTGTTAAAACGGGGAGTATATCCCATTCATGGAAGTATTCATATTAATACAAGTGGTGTGATTTTGATGGGAGAAGGTGAAAATATAAATGAAACTAGACTACTGGCTGTTGGGAAAGAACGCTTTTCTTTAATTCAAGTAAATGGTAAAGGGAGAATAGAAGAAATTTCTGGTACCCGTACTAAGATTACAGATAGTTTTGTACCAGTAGGTTCTCATTCTTTTAATGTTTCTTCATCTACTAATTACAAAGTTGGTGATCGTATAATTGTTTATCGTCCTGGTACACAAAAGTGGATACACGATTTAAAAATGGATCAGATTGTAGAACGTAAGGGTACTCGTCAATGGACAGCGCAAGAGTACAATCTTTCTTTTGAACGTGAAATTGTGAAGATTGAAGGTAATCGGGTCTATATCGATAACCCGATTGTAATGCAAATGGAAGATAAATATGGGGGTGGTGAGATTTTCAAATATAGTTTTGAAGGTAGAATTAGCGAGGTTGGTGTGAGTAATATGTGTTTGGAATCAGAATTCGAGCATTATGAAGATAATCAACACGGTTGGATAGGGGTACAGTTTGATAAGGTTGAAAATTGTTGGGCACGAAATCTGACTTGTCGTTATATGGGATATTCTGCAGTAAGTTGTGAACGTTTTGCGAAGAATGTTACTGTTATAGATTGTCGGTCTCTTGAAGCTAAATCTGTGATAACAGGTGGTTTGCGCTATTCTTTTAATAACTGGGGACAGCAAAATCTTTTTATGAACTGCCAAAGTACAGAGGGACGGCACGATTATGTAACGGGTGCTCGTGTATGTGGACCTAATGTATTCTATAATTGTACTGCTTACCAAACTTATGCGGATATTGGTCCCCACCATCGTTGGGCGGTAGGTACTCTATATGATAATGTAATGACCGATGGAGAAATCAATGTTCAAGATCGTGGTCAGATGGGAAGTGGCCATGGCTGGGCAGGGGTAACACAAGTTTTGTGGAATTGTCGTACAAAACGAGCAGCTGTTCAAAATCCATGGGTTTCAGGTAATAATTATAATATAGGTATGAAAGGACAAAAATATCCGGGACATTTTACTGATCGTCTTGACGGAATTTGGGAAGGCCAAAACGAGATAAACCTTTTTCCTCGTTCCTTGTATATAGCACAATTAATGGCACGACATAATATGGATTTGCGTATATTGACGAAATAAATCGGGAAATTGTTAAATATAAATCGTTGAATGTCAATAGTAATGTACGATTTGAGATATTTTTGATAGTATTTGATACAATCTTTAAATTCCTTTTGAGAAAATTCTTGTTTGTTTGCAAATAGAAGATAACACAATGTTTAACTTTAAAAATAACGTATTGATATTATG